>NZ_JACIHD010000011.1:0-203143 GCF_014198235.1 Bradyrhizobium sp. ERR14
AGGCAAGCGGGCAGGTCCTGCTCGCCTCGATCGCCTTCAACATGAGGCGGTGGGCCACGATCGCGGCCTGAACCGCCCGCCGAGGGCGAACACTACAGACTTGGCTGGCAATTGCCGTGACCGCGCCCCTCTCTCCTCATGTCCTCAGCCTCCAAGACCGATAACGCAACAGGCCCACAAGGGGAGAAGGGAAAAGAGAAGCCTAGCTCGCCGCTTCGAGCCGCACTTCGGTCAGCAGCCGCATCGCGGCGTCCGCGTCCATCGGCTCGCCGAAGGCAAAGCCTTGCGCGTATTCGCAGCCCATCTGGTAGAGCTCGACCGCGTCGGAATCGGTCTCGGCGCCTTCGGCCACAACGTCCATGCCGAGGTCGTGCGCGAGCGCGATGATCGACTTCAGGATCACCGGCCGCGTGCCGCGATTGGTCGTGCGCACGAAGGACTGGTCGATCTTGATGGTGTCGAACGGGAAGCGCTGGAGATAGGCCAGTGACGAATGACCGGTGCCGAAATCGTCGAGCGAGAGCCCGGTGCCGAGCTCGCGGATCCGCGTCAGCATCTGCGCTGCGTGCTCCGGATTCTCCATCACCAGCGATTCCGTCAATTCCAGCTTGAGCGTGCCGCGCGCCACCGAGGAGCGCGACAGCACGGTGCGGATGTCGTGGATCAGATCGTGGCGCAGCAACTGCCGCGAAGAGACGTTGACCGAGGCGAAGATCGGCTCGCGCGAGCGCATCGCGCGCTGCCAGATCGAGAGCTGCTTGGCGGTCTGGTCCAGCACGAACATGCCGAGGTCGACGATCAGGCCGGTCTCTTCGGCGATGGTGATGAATTCCGAGGGCGCCATGCGGCCGAGCTTAGGGTGATCCCAGCGCACCAGCGCTTCGAAGCCGGCGACCGAACGATCCTCCAGCCGCACGATCGGCTGGTACAGGATCGTGAGCTCCTGCCGCTCGATGGCGCGGCGCAGCTCGCTCTCCAGCGTCAGGCGATCGGTCTTCCGCGCGCGCATCGCGGGCTTGTAGACGTCGATGCGGTCGCCGCCGATGCGCTTGGAGTGATACATCGCAAGCTCGGCGTCCTTGATGATCTCGTCCGTGAGCTGAACCTGCGGATCAGAAAGCGCGAGACCGATCGACGCCGTGAGAAAAATCTCGCGGTCGTTGAAGGCGATCGGCGCGCGGATGGTCTTGCGGATGGTCTCGGCGAAGGCGGTGATGCGGGCGGGGTCCTGCTCCGAGAGCAGGATCAGGCCGAACTGGTCGCCGGCAAGCCGCGCCAGCGTGTCCTGCGGCTTCAGGATGCGGGTGAGGCGGCGGGCGAGGGTGAGCAGGATGGAATCGCCGACCGCGATGCCGACGGAATCGTTGACCTGCTTGAAGCGGTCGAGGTCGATCACCATCAGCGTCGGGCGCAGCGTCGGCATGGTCTTGGCGAAATGCGCGACCGCGCCCAGCCGGTCCATGAACAGTTTTCGATTGGGCAGGCCGGTGAGGTTGTCATGCACGGAATCGTGCAACAGGCGTTCCTCGGCGTTGCGTAGCTCGGTGACGTCGGTGAGCGTGCCGACCACGCGCGAGACCTCGCCGTCCGAGCCGACCACCGGGCGTGCCTTCAGCGCGAACCACATGAAATGGCCGTCGGGGGTGCGCAGGCGGAAATCCTGCACCAGGCGGCCGCGGCGCTGGTCGAGCACGCTGTCGAGCGCGGCGCGGAAACGGTCCTGGTCCAGCGGGTGCAGCACCTCGAGCCACGAGGCGGCCGGGCCTTCGAGCGTGCCGCGCTTGAGGCCGAGCAGGGCTTCGGTCTCGGGGCTCGTAAAAACCTTGTCGGCGGAAACGTCCCAGTCCCAGATCAGATCGCCGGAGCCGGCCAGCGCCAGGGCGCGGCGCTCGATGTCGGAGACGACGCCGGTGGTGGCGCCGCCGCCGGCAAAGGCGTGCTGCATCACCGTGAAGCCGATCAGCATCACGATCAGCACGAGGCCGCCGAGCAGGGCCGGGCCGACGATGTCGTTGGTCACGGAACCCGCGACCGTCATGCCAGCCGCGACCACCCAGACCACCAGCAGGAACCAGGTCGGGATCAAAAGCACCGCGCGGTCGAAGCCGTGGGTGGAGAGATAGACAATCAGCGCGAAGCCCGCGAAGGCGATCAGCACCAGCGAAATGCGCGCGATGCCGGAGGCCACCGCGGGGTCGAACAGCGCGAGCGCCACCAGCGAGCCCAGGAACGCGAGCCAGCCCACCGTGATGTGCGAATAGCGCACGTGCCATCGGCTGAGATTGAGATAGGCGAACAGAAACACCAAGAGCGTTGCCGCCAGGATCGCTTCACCCGCCGCGCGCCAGATGCGCTCGGCGTTGTTCGACATGTCGAGCACCTTGCCCCAGAAGCCGAAATCGACGCCGATATAGACCAGCACCGCCCAGGCCAGCGCCGCGGCGGCCGGGAACATGATGCTGCCCTTCACCACGAACAGAATGGTCAGCACCAGCGCCAGCAGGCCCGAGATGCCGATCACGATGCCCTGGTACAGCGTGAACGAGTTGACCTTGTCCTTGTAGGCTTCCGGCTCCCACAGATAGAGCTGCGGCAGCTTGTCGGTGCGCAGCTCCGCGACGAAGGTGATGACGGCGCCGGGGTCGAGCGTGACGCGGAAGACGTCGGCGGTCGGGCTTTCCTGTCGCTCCGGCCGGTCGCCGGTGGAGGGCGTGATGGTCGCAATGCGCGACAGGCCGAGGTCGGGCCACAACAGCCCCGAGGAAACGATACGGTAATGCGGCGCGACGATCAGGCGGTCGAGCTGGTCGTCGGTGTTGTTGGCGAGCGCGAACACCACCCAGTTCTGTCCGCCCTCGCGGGCGCGCACTTCGATGCGGCGGACGATGCCGTCGGTGCCGGGCGCGGTGGAGACCTGGATGCGGTCGGCATCGCTGCGCTGATGCTCGAGCACGCCGGTGAGGTCGATCGCGGGCGCGTCACTGCGGACGCTGACGGCGTCGAGCGCGCGCGCGGGATACGCGGCGACAAGAATCATGAGGCCCAGCGCGATGGGCGCGAGGCACCTGATCAGACGCAAGGCCAGTTCTCCGCGTTCGACGCAAACTCTTCAGTGAAGACGATTTCAAACCGAACGGAAGTGGTTCGGTGCGTCGCGATAGATGCCACGAAAGCGAGGAAAATCAAAGGGTTTCCGGCGTCTCCCGTGGGCCGTTGGCCTAGACCTCCAACACAATTTTGCCAATATGTGCGCTCGTTTCCATGCGCCGGTGCGCATCGGCTGCCTTTTCCAGCGGGAAAGTGCTGTCCATCAGCGGTTTGACGCGGCCTTCGCGCAAAAGTGGCATCACTTTCGCTTCGATTGCGGCCACCATCGCCGCCTTGTCCGCATTACTACGGGGGCGCAGGGTCGAGCCGGTATGGGTGAGGCGCTTGACCATCACCTTGGCGATGTTGACGCTGACCTTGGGGCCATTCAGCGTCGCAATCTGCACGATGCGGCCGTCGACCGCGGCGGCATCATAATTGCGGTCGACATATTCGCCGGCGACCATGTCGAGGATCAGGTTGACGCCTTCCTTGTTGGTCGCTTCCTTGACGACGGCGACGAAGTCCTCGGTCTTGTAATTGATGGCGCGGTCGGCGCCTAACTTGAGGCAGGCGTCGATCTTGTCCTGCGATCCGACGGTGACGAACACTTTCGCACCGAACGCCTTCGCCAGCTGGATCGCCATGGTGCCGATGCCGGAGGAGCCGCCATGGATCAGCAGCGTCTCTCCTGCCTTCAGGCCACCGCGCTCGAACACGTTGTGCCAGACCGTCATCAGGGTTTCCGGCAGCGCGCCGGCTTCCTTCATGGACAGCGCGGGCGGCACGCTCATCGCCTGGGCGTCCTGGGCGATGCAGTACTGCGCATAGCCACCGCCGGCGACCAGCGACATCACCTTGTCGCCGATTTTGTGCCGCTTGGCATTGCTGCCGACGGCAACCACTTCGCCCGCGATCTCGAGACCGGGCAGGTCGCTGGCGCCGGGCGGCGGCGGATAGGCTCCCGAGCGCTGCGCAACGTCGGGCCGGTTGACGCCGGCGGCCATCACCTTGACCAGGATCTCGTCGGGACCGGGCTGCGGAATGCTGCGTTGTTCCGGCACCAGCACTTCCGGTCCGCCGGGCTTGGATATGGCGACCACGGTCATTTGCGCGGGCAGCTTGTCCATGATGTGTCCTTGGGTGAAGGTGCGGGATGAACGAGGCCCTTGCTTAGCCAGCGTGATCCAAGCTGGCAACCGCCTCAGCATTGTGTGCGCGAACTTTGGAGGAACGAGGATGGTGACGGAAGACGACGACCGCCCGCGCAAGAAGATCAGCCATGAAATCGGGCAGGACCTCTCGCTCTTGTCGGTCGAGGAACTGACCGAGCGCGTCACGCTGCTCAAGACCGAGATCGCAAGGCTGGAAGAAGCCGCTACGAAGAAGCGCGCCTCACGCGATGCGGCGAACAGCTTTTTCAAGTCGTAGGATTTTCACGCCTCTCGTGTCCCGGACGCGGTGCGGCACGCAGTGACGCTCCGCAGAGCCGGGACCCACGTCTCGCGCAGCCGCACCTTCGCGTCCATTCCGGGACGGCGCGCAGCGCCGAGCCCGGAATCCATAACCCCAGGACGTCAAAACGGCGGGCAGAGTTTGTTCCACCTCCGCTCGGTCACTGGCCGACATGGCTAACGAACCCTCAAAAAATTCGCTCGTTTACAGTCGATTAAGCTTTCGGGTTTATGACTGGAACTGTCCTCGTTTGGACACCGAGTGGCTCCTGTCCACTCTGTTTGACGCCTCCCTGTTATCAACTTTCAAAGCCGCCGGTCTCCGGCGGCTCTTTTTTTGCGCACAGCGTTTCGAGCGGCGTGGCTACCGCTTCGCGTCAAGAAGACGCGTCAAAACAAGAATCTCCGCCCAGTTGCATTCCGAGGAATGACCCGCGGAAACCATAACCGTGCTTGTCACTGGACTCCGCGTCCCGCCCGCGCAATGATTTGTTCATCATAAGCCGGCGCCAAAGCCGGGCAGTCAAACAGTTGCGTAAGAGGCGTTAACCATGGAACGTTTGCAGGCCGACGGCGCTCTCGTTCAACTCAGCGAGCGGTTCACCAATTCTGCGGCGTTCGGCGTCCTGTTCCGCGAGGGCATGGACCTCGTCGAAGAGACCGCCGCCTATCTCGACGGCGCCGGCCGCACCGAGGCCAAGGCGCTCGACCGTGCCGTCAGCCTCACCTACGCGACCGAGAGCATGCGTCTCACCACCCGCCTGATGCAGCTCGCCTCGTGGCTGCTGCTGCACCGCGCGGTGAAGGAAGGCGAGATGACGTTGAGCCAGGCCAATCGGGAGAAGACCAAGGTCAAGCTCAGCGCTGCCGATCCCGGCCCCACCGACACCATCGAGAAGCTGCCCTCGCAGCTCCAGGACCTGATCCATCGCTCGATGAGCCTGCAGACCCGCGTCCGCCGCCTCGACACCACCATCCACACCCCGCCGGCCGAACACATCGCGATCGGCAACCCGCTGGTGCCGCACCTCAACGCGCTGAAGGCCGCGTTCGAGCGGTAGGGTGCCGTAGTTCACAGGTGCCGTAGGGTAGGCAAGGGCGCGCAGCGCCGTGCCCACCATCTCTCATTTGGGACTACAACAGGGGTTTGGTGGGCACGCTTCGCTTTGCCCACCCTACGAAATCTCGGCTTTGGTCAGGCCCCCCTAAAACAAAAACGCCCCCGGCTCTCCGGGGGCGTTTTTCGTCTCCAGCCTGTGCGGGCCGGATCAGTCCTTTTTGAGAAAGCCCGAAAACTTCTTCTGGAAGCGCGAGACGCGGCCGCCGCGATCCATCAGCTGGGCATTGCCGCCGGTCCAGGCCGGGTGCGACTTCGGGTCGATGTCGAGGTTCAGCGTGTCGCCTTCCTTGCCCCAGGTCGAGCGGGTCAGGTACTCGGTTCCATCGGTCATCACGACCTTAATCGTATGATAGTTCGGGTGAATTTCGGCTTTCATGGCAATTCCTCGGCGCCCCGGCGCCTTCTTGGGTGGCTATCGAATGACGGATTTGGGCGGCTCTATACCTCACGAAACCCGCTAAAACAAGCCACTCCGGGGCGGTGAACCGGGTTTGCCCCTAAGGGACTTCCCGGATTTGCCACTACCCTTGCACCGGCCTATTGGGAGCAAACGAATGCAATGGGTTGGATCTCATGAGCGCAGTGGAACGGCTTGATGACCAGTATGTCGATCGGCCCGGAATGAATGCCGCGGACACCCCGTCGATCGAGGCCGAGCTGATCGAAGAGCCGGCCAAGGGTCGCGCCAAGCTGCGGCCGCTGCTCGCGCTGGCGCCCTATGTCAGCCGCTATCGCGGCCGCGCGGCGCTGGCCTTCGTCGCCCTCACGGTCGCGGCGCTGACCACGCTGCTGGTGCCGGTCGCGGTGCGCCGGATGATCGATTTCGGCCTGACGCCCGAGGGCATCGAGCTGATCAACAGCTACTTCTCGGTGATGCTCGCGGTGGTCGGCGTGCTCGCGCTCGCCAGCGCCGCGCGCTACTACCTCGTGATGACGATCGGCGAGCGCATCGTCGCCGATCTCAGGCGCGACGTCTTCGCCCATCTGCTCTCGCTGTCTCCCGCCTTCTTCGATTCCGCACGCAGCGGCGAGCTGATCTCGCGGCTCACCGCCGACACCACCCAGCTCAAATCGGCCGTCGGCGCCTCAGTGTCGATCGCGCTGCGCAATTTGATGATGTTTCTGGGCGCCGCGGCGATGATGGTGATCACGAGCCCGAAGCTGTCGGGCTTCGTGCTGCTGGCCATTCCCTTGATCGTGCTGCCGCTGGTCGCCTTCGGGCGCTGGGTGCGGCGTCTGTCGCGCAATGCGCAGGACACGCTTGCCGACGCCTCGGCTTATGCGGGCGAGCTGGTCGGCGCGATCCGCACCGTGCAGGCTTACACCAGCGAGCAATTCGCCGAGAAGCGCTTCGGCGGCGAGGTCGAGCAGGCCTATGAGGCCGCGCGCACCTCGACCCAGGCGCGCGCCGTGCTCACCGCCATCATCATCTTCATCGTGTTCGCAAGCGTGGTCGCGATCCTCTGGATCGGCTCGCATGACGTGCTCACCGGCGCGATTTCGCCGGGCCGGCTCGGTCAGTTCGTGCTTTATGCGGTGTTCGCCGCAGCCGGCCTCGGCCAGCTCAGCGAGGTCTGGGGCGAGGTCTCGGCGGCATCAGGCGCGGCCGAACGGCTGTTCGAGATCCTGCATGTGCAGCCCGACATCAAGGCGCCCGCGTCTCCCCGCGCGCTGCCGGTGCCGGCACGCGGCGAGGTCGGCTTCGACCGGGTCAGCTTCGCCTATCCGGTGCGGCGCGACGTCAATGTGCTCGATGCCGTGTCATTCACGGTGCGACCCGGCGAGAAGGTCGCGATCGTTGGTCCGTCCGGCGCCGGCAAAAGCACGATCTTCCATCTGCTGCTGCGCTTCTACGATCCACGCAGCGGCGTGATCTCGCTCGACGGCGTGCCGGTCAAGTCCGCAGATCCCCGCGATTTCCGCGCGCGCATCGCACTGGTGCCGCAGGAATCGAACGTGTTCGCCGCCAGCGCCCGCGAGAACATCCGCTTCGGCCGGCCCGATGCAACCGACGCCGAGGTCGAGCGCGCCGCCGAGCTCGCGCATGCCGCCGAATTCATCCGCCGCCTGCCCGAAGGTTTCGACACCCCGCTCGGCGAGCGCGGTGTGACGCTGTCCGGCGGCCAGCGCCAGCGCATCGCGATCGCACGCGCCATCCTGCGCGATGCGCCGCTGCTGCTTCTCGATGAAGCCACCTCCGCGCTCGATGCCGAAAGCGAAACGCTGGTGCAGACCGCACTGGAAGAGCTGATGCGCCACCGCACCACGCTGGTGATCGCCCACCGCCTCGCCACCGTGCTGTCCTGCGACCGCATCCTGGTGATGGACCAGGGCAAGATCGTCGAGCAGGGCACGCATGCCGAGCTCGTGGCCGCGAACGGGCTCTATGCGCGGCTGGCGAGGTTGCAGTTCGAGGGGGCGTGAGGCCCTCAGGGCCGGTTCGTAAGCTATTGACTTTGCTTGCGCCGTTTACTGTGCATGGGGTTGTTTTCGACGTCTTGTCTTGGGCAGGCCGGTTTACCGGCACTTCGGCGACAGCGCAGGCACGTTTGGCCACGGCCAATTCTTCCAGCTGCCGTCCTCCCCGACGCAGGCCGAGGCTGATGCCGACTCTGTCCGTTCGGAGACCTTGGGCGCGGCAAAACGCTGGTCGACATAGGTGGTCGATAAATATCCGGCGACGATGACGCCCAGAAACACCGAGGAACCCTTGGCAAGATCGCGCAGCCGCATCGATCGCCTCCATTCGCTTGTCATCGCTGACACAACGAATAACCGACCTCGCAGGATCCCTGCGTGACAGGCCTCACGCCCGCCAGAATTACGCCCGCCAAGCCATCTTCAGCACCGGCCGGCCCGAGGTCGGGTTCACATCGTCGCCGGCATGAGCAAAGCCGTTGCGCTCGTAGAAGCGGATGGCGCGGGAATTGTCCTTGTTGACGAGCAGCGTGATGCCTGATGGCGACAGGCGCTTGGCCTCTTCGACCAGCAGCCGGGCTGCGTCCGAGCCCCAGTGATCAGGGTCAACCACGAGCTGGTCGAGATAGCCGTCGCCGTCGATGGTGACGAAGCCGGTGAGGGCACCATTCTGCTCGGCGACGACAATGGACGCCTTCGGCACCAGATCCCTCAGCCAGCGCTCGCGCCACCATTCGAGCCGGGCCGCGAAGTCGATCTGCGGATAGGCCTGCTGCCAGGTGCGATGCCAGAGATCGATCGCGGCGGCTTCGTCGGAGGCCGCGTAGGGGCGGAGGTGGATCGCGCTCACTACCGCTCCGTCAGCTTCAGCTCGATGCGGCGGTTGCGCTTGTAGGCCTCTTCCGTGTTGCCGGGATCGAGCGGCTGGAATTCGCCGAAGCCGGCCGCGACGAGGCGCTGGGCGGGTACGCCGAGCGAGACCAGATATTGCACCACCGAGATCGAACGTGCCGCGGACAGATCCCAGTTCGACTTGAAGTTCGGACCGTTGACCGGACGCACATCGGTGTGGCCGTCGACGCGCAGCACCCAGGGAATGTCGCTCGGGATCTTCTTGTCGAGCTCGATCAGCGCGGCTGCCAAGGTGTCGAGCTCGGCGCGGCCCTCGGGCAGAAGCACCGCCTGGCCAGTGTCGAAGAACACCTCGGACTGGAACACGAAGCGGTCGCCGACGATGCGGATGTCGGGCCGGTTGCCGAGGATGGCGCGCAGGCGGCCGAAGAATTCCGAGCGGTAGCGCGACAATTCCTGCACGCGCTGCGCCAGCGCCACGTTGAGGCGCGAGCCCAGATCGGCAATCCGGTTCTGCGATTCCTTGTCGCGCTTCTCGCTCGCGTCGAGCGCCTCTTCCAGCGCCGCCAATTGCCGCCTGAGCGCGCTGATCTGCTGGTTCAGCACCTCGATCTGGGCCAGTGCCCGCGCCGAGACCGCCTTCTCCGAATCCAGCGCCTTGCCGAGCTCGGAGGTCTTGCCTTGCGCATCGCTGCCGGCGGCAGCGAGGCCATCATAGAGGCCCTTGATGCGGTCGCGCTCGGTCTCGGCCGAGGCGAGACCGGCCTTCAGTTGCGAGACCTGGTCGTCGAGCGTGAGCTTGCCGAGCTTCTCCAGCGACAACAGCTCGTTGAGCTGGGCGATCTTGGCGTTGAGCAGCTCCAGCGCCTTGTCCTTGCCGGTGACCTCCTGCGACAGGAAGAACTGCACCACCAGGAACACCGACAGCAGGAACACGATCGACAGCACCAGCGTCGACAGCGCGTCGACGAAGCCGGGCCAGTAGTTGAAGGCGCCTTCGCTGCGGCGGCCGCGCGCTAGAGCCATGTTGTCCGTCTCCACTTTCGTGTCCCGGACGCGATGCAGCGTGCAACGCTGCTTCGCAGAGCCGGGACCATATTGTCCCTGACGCTGGGCCCCGGCTCAGCGACGCATCATTTCATGCTGCGTCGCGTCCGGGGCACGAGATCGTCTCAGCTCTTTTCCGGCTGGCGGGCGATGCGCTCCAGCAGACGCCGGATCTCGCGGTTCTGCTCGCCCTGGCCGTCGGCCCATTCGCGGATCATCTGCTGCTCGGTGCGCATGTGCGAGACCAGCGCCTGGATGGCTTCGGCAAGGCTCGCCATCGCCGCCGTGGTGCCGCGGCTGGCGCTGCCTTCCTCGAGCACGGAGCGTAAGCGTTCGACCGCGGCCTGGAGCTCGCCACCGGCGACTCCGCCGCCGCCGCCGGAAGCGACCGCGACCTCGCCGCTGCCATATTCGCGCACCGTGGTGGCGAGCCAGTCTTCCAGGTCGGTGTAAAAACGGTTCTGCGCCTGGCTCGATTGCAAATCGAGGAAGCCGAGGATCAGCGATCCCGCGAGGCCGAACAGCGAGCTGGAGAACGAGATGCCCATGCCGCCCAGCGGGGCTGCGAGGCCCTCCTTCAGCGTGTCGAACAGCGCGCCGGAATCGCCGCCGACCTTGAGCCCGTCGATCACCTTGCCGACCGAGCCGACCGTCTCGATCAGGCCCCAGAAGGTGCCGAGCAGGCCGAGGAAAACCAGGAGGCCGGTCATGTAGCGCGAGATGTCGCGGGCTTCATCCAGGCGGGTCGCGATCGAATCGAGCAAATGCCGCATCGTGGTCTGGGTGATCGACATTCGCCCGGAGCGCTCGCCGCCGAGGATCGCCGCCATCGGCGCCAGCAGTTTCGGGTGCCGGGCCGGCGCCAGGCCAGGATCGGCGATGCGGAAATTGTTGACCCAGGAGACCTCAGGGTAGAGTCGGATGACCTGGCGGAAGGCCAGGATGATGCCGATGAACAGCACGCCGCCGATCAGGGCATTGAGGCCGGGATTGGCGAAGAAGGCCTGGATGATCTGCTTGTAGAGCACCACGCTGACCAGCGTGCACAGCACCAGGAAGACCAGCATCCTCACCAGGAAGACGCTGGGTGAGGACAGCTTTGTGTACTCGATATCCATGGTGGAGCGGGGCGAGGCGCCTGACGGCATGGCCGGTATCATCCATTCCAAAAGCTTGCTTGCGGCGCGCACTATGGCACAGCGCCGGCCCAAAAAAAGCGCCGGATGCGCCGATTTCGGGGACAGCTCGGGGAACCCGGACCGGAAGCGGGGCTTTGATAAGCAGCTATCTGCAGAGATTCGCCATTCGGGGGGCGCATGAGTGTCGTTTCCGCGATCATCGGGACTGCCGAACGCGTGCCGCTGCCGGACGTCGTGATCCGCGCCGCGATCCAGCGCCTGTGCTCCCGCAGCGCAACCCGCCTCGCCGCGCATGACGCGGCCGCCGACGCCGCATTCGCCGGCCGGATGATGCTGCGGCCGATCGCCGAAAACGCTGAGGCCGGGCGTGAGGAGGTGCCCGCGGCGTTCTTCGCCGAAATGCTCGGCCCCAGCCGCAAATATTCCTGCTGCTTCTACAAGACCGATGCGACCACCTTGCAGGAGGCGGAGGAGGAGGCGCTGCGCCAGACGGTCGAGCATGCCGGCCTCGCCGACGGCCAGACCATCCTCGAGCTCGGCTGCGGCTGGGGCTCGCTGTCGCTGTGGATGGCACGGCAGTTTCCACACGCCAAGGTGACGGCGGTGTCGACCTCGCAGGCGCAGCGCGCTCATGTCGAGGAGGAGGCGCGGCGGCGCGGCTTGCTGAACCTGCGGGTGGTCACTGCGGACATGAACGTGTTCGCGCCCGACGGCCAGTTCGACCGCATCGTCTCGGTCGAGATGTTCGAGCAGATGATGAACTGGCGCAAGCTGATGTCGCGGCTGCGGTCATGGCTCGCGCCGGATGGGCGCTTCTTCATGCAGATCGTCACCCATCGCTCCGGCTCGCAGCTGTTCGACCGGCTCGATCGCGAGGACTGGATCGCGCAGCACGTCTTCACCGGCGGGCTGATGCCGAGCCATCACCTCGTCAGGCAATTCCACGACATCTTCACGGTCGAGAAGGAATGGTGCTGGAGCGGCACGCATTATCAGCGCACCACTAATGACTGGCTCGCCAATTTCGACACGCATCGGGATGCGATCGAGGCGTCCCTGCGCCAGGTCTATGGCGAACAAACCTGCCTGTGGATGCGGCGCTGGCGCTGGTTCTTGCTCGCAACATCGGGCCTGTTCGGCTATGCCGATGGAACCGAATGGGGGGTCAGTCACTACCGGATGAAGGCCGCCGAGTAATTGCGATGTTCCGCCGCACACGCGCCGGTGGAACCCCGACTCACAATCAAGTGACACGGCAAAAGCCTTCTTATTTCAATCGTGTAAGCTGTGTGACAATGAGCCGCCCGCGTCATGCGTTGCATCGCAGCAGATGCATTCTATTTTGGCGGTATCAGCCGCGTGTAAAGGGCCCAGAACGGGCCTCGCGCGAGCATGATTAGTTTCAACAATATCGGGGCACCCCATTTCATGTCAGGACTTCGCGCGCGATCGGCATGCGTTGCAATACTGCTCGCGGCCCTGGCGCCGCTGCTTGGTGCTTGCGACGAATCCAGCTCCGCCGTGTCTGCCGCCCCGCCCACCTATCCGGACGTCAGCATCGTCATTGTTAAGCCGCAGCCGCGCGCAGTGGTCCGGGAATTGCCGGGACGCATCGCGCCGACGCGTGTCTCGGACGTGCGGCCGCGCGTCTCCGGCATCGTGGTCGAGCGCCTGTTCCGCCAGGGCAGCGAGGTGAAGGCAGGCGATCCGCTCTACCGCATCGATCCACGTCCGTTCGAGGTCGAGGTGCTGGCCAACGAGGCGGCGCTCGCCAAGGCCGAGGCTGCTGCGATGCAGGCGCACCAGCAGGCACGCCGCGTCGCTGCGCTCACCAAGGACCGCGCCGCGCCGGAAGCCGAGAACGAAAAGGCGATCGCGGCCGAGCGTCAGGCCCACGCCGAGGTCGAGGGACGCAAGGCCGAGCTCGCGCGGGCAAAGCTCAATCTCGATTATGCCACCGTGCGCGCGCCGATCGACGGCGTCGTCGGTGCGGCCCTCGTCAGCGAAGGCGCGCTCGCCGTGCAGAACGAGACCAATCTCGCCACCATCCAGCAGCTCGATCCGATCTACGCCGACTTCACCCAGTCGGTGACCGAGCTCAACCAGCTCCGCCGCGCCTTCGAGACCGGCGATCTCGAGCGTATCGCGTCCGACGCCGCCAAGGTGCGCCTCGTGCTCGACGACAACACGCTTTATTCGCTCGACGGCAAGCTGCTGTTCTCCGACGCCAAGGTCGACGCCCACACCGGGCAGGTGACGTTGCGCGGCGAGTTCCCCAATCCCAAGCGCGAACTGCTGCCGGGCATGTATGTCCGCGTCCGCATCGACCAGGGTCTCGACAGCGACGCGATCGCGGTGCCGCAGCAGGCGATCCAGCGCAATGGCGGCGGCGGCAGCGAAGTGTTCGTCGTCAAGGACGACAACCACATCGCGGTGCAGCCGGTGCGCACGGGGTCGGTGCAGGACGGAATCTGGTTTGTCACCGAAGGCCTGAAGGCCGGCGACAAGGTCGTGGTTGAAGGCTTCCAGAAGTTCGCCGCCGGCGACAAGGTCAAGCCGCAATCCTGGTCGGAGGCGGACGCGACCGCGGACAACCGGCACGCCCTGAAGCTCACGCGATAACGCGCCATGGCGAGTTTCTTTATCGACAGGCCAATCTTTGCCTGGGTGGTCGCGCTGTTCATCTGCTTGATCGGCGCAATTGCCGTGCCGCTGCTGCCGATCGCGCAATATCCGATCATCGCGCCGCCCTCGATCTCGATCTCGACCAGCTATCCTGGCGCCTCGCCCGAAAACCTCTACAACAGCGTCACGCGCCTGATCGAGGAGGAGCTCAACGGCGCCTCCGGCATCCTCAATTTCGAATCGACCAGCGACTCGCTCGGCCAGGTCGAGATCATCGCCAATTTCGTGCCCGGCACCGATACCAGCGCGGCCTCGGTCGAGGTGCAGAACCGCATCAAGCGGGTCGAGGCGCGCCTGCCGCGCGCGGTGATTCAGCAGGGTATCCTGATCGAGGAAGCATCGAGCGCGGTGCTCCAGATCATCACGCTGAATTCGACCGACGGCAGCCTCGACGAGGTCGGGCTCGGCGACTTCATGATCCGCAACGTGCTCGGTGAAGTCCGCCGCATCCCCGGCGTCGGCCGCGCCACGCTCTATTCGACCGAGCGCTCGCTTCGCGTCTGGGTCGATCCGGCCAAGCTCGTCGGCTACGGGCTCACCGCCGACGACGTCAACAAGGCCATTGCCGCGCAGAACGCGCAGGTTGCCTCGGGCAGCATCGGCGCCGAGCCGTCGACCTCGAGCCAGCGCACCTCCTCGCTGGTGCTGGTCAAGGGCCAGCTGTCTTCCCCGGATGAATTCGGCGCCATCATCCTGCGCGCCAATGCCGACGGCTCGACCGTGCGCCTGCGCGACGTTGCACGCATCGAGGTCGGCGGCCTCAGCTACCAGTTCAACACGCGCCTGAATGGCAAGCCGACCGCCGGTCTCTCCGTGTTGATGTCGCCGACCGGCAATGCGTTGGCGACCGCGAGCGCGGTCGAAGAGAAGATGAAGGAGCTGTCGCGGTTCTTTCCGGCCAACATCACTTACGAGATTCCCTACAACATCACGCCGGTGGTCGAGGCTTCGATCAAGAAGGTGCTGACGACGCTGGTCGAAGCCGTGGTGCTGGTGTTCGTGGTGATGTTCCTGTTCCTGCAGAACATCCGCTACACCATCATCCCGACCATCGTTGTGCCGGTGGCGCTTCTGGGCGCCTGCACCACGCTGCTGCTCGCCGGCTATTCCATCAACATGCTCTCGATGTTCGGCATGGTGCTCGCGGTCGGCATCCTCGTCGACGACGCCATCGTCGTGGTCGAGAACGTCGAGCGCATCATGAGCGAGGAGGGGCTGCCGCCGAAGGAGGCGACGCGCAAGGCGATGTCGCAGATATCGGGCGCCATCATCGGCATCACGCTGGTGCTGATGGCGGTGTTCGTGCCGATGGCGTTCTTCCCGGGATCGGTCGGCATCATCTACCGCCAGTTCTCCGTGACGATGGTCGCTGCGATCGGCTTCTCCGCATTCCTCGCGCTGTCGCTGACGCCGGCGCTGTGCGCGACCTTGCTCAAGCCGGTCGCGGCCGGCCACGGTCATGCGAAGCGGGGCGTGTTCGGCTGGTTCAACCGCGTGCTCGAAGGCGGCAAGGAAGGCTATTCCCGCACCGTCGGCTTCTCGCTGAAGCGGACCGGCCGCCTGATGCTGGTCTATGTCGCGCTGCTCGTCGGCCTGTCCTGGGCCTTCGTCAGCCTGCCGGGCGGCTTCCTGCCGATCGACGACCAGGGCTTCGTCACCACCGACGTGCAAACGCCGTCAGATTCTTCTTATCCTCGCACCGAGGCCGTGATCGAGAAGGTCGAGAAATATCTCGCTGAACGGCCGGGCGTGAAAGATGTCACCTTCCTCACCGGCTTCAGCTTCTCCGGTCAGGGCATGAACACCGCGCAGGCCTTCATCACGCTGAAGGACTGGTCGGAGCGTGGACCGAAGGATTCGGCCGCGGCGATCGTCAACGACATCAACCGCGATCTGGGGGCGTCGATCCGCGACGCCAAGATCTCCGCGCTGCAGCCGCCGCCGATCGACAATCTCGGCAACTCGTCGGGCTTCTCGTTCCGCCTCCAGGACCGCGGACAGAAGGGCTATCCGGCCTTGATGCGCGCCGCCGATCAGTTGATCGCGGAAGCCAACGCCAGTCCCGTGCTTCAGAAGGTCTATGTCGAAGGCCTGCCCGAGGCCGGGGTGGTCAATCTCATGATCGACCGCGAGAAGGCCGGCGCCTTCGGCGTCACCTTCGAAGACATCAACAACACGATTTCGACCAATCTCGGCTCGAACTACATCAACGACTTCCCGAACCGCGGCCGCATGCAGCGCGTCGTGGTGCAGGCCGACGCCCGCGACCGCATGCGGACCGAGGACATCCTCAACTACAACGTCAAGAATAGCCGCGGCCAGCTGGTGCCGTTCTCGTCCTTTGCCACGGTGGAATGGGCGCGAGGCCCGACCCAGATCGCAGGCTTCAACTATTATCCGGCGGTGCGCATCTCCGGCGAGGCCAAGCCCGGCTTCACCTCGGGTGATGCGATCGCCGAGATGGAGCGTCTTGCCGGCCGGCTGCCGCGCGGCTTCGGTTACGAATGGACCGGGCAGTCGCTCCAGGAGAAGCTATCGGGCTCGCAGGCGCCGTTCCTGCTCGGTCTGTCGGTGTTCGTCGTGTTCCTGTGCCTCGCGGCGCTCTACGAGAGCTGGACCATTCCGCTCGCGGTGCTGCTCACGGTGCCCCTCGGCATCGTCGGCGCGGTGATCGCGGCCATGCTGCGCGGCCTGCCCAACGACGTCTATTTCACCGTCGGCCTGATCACCATCATCGGCCTTGCGGCAAAGGACGCGATCCTGATCATCGAATTCGCGAAGGATCTGCGGAAAGAAGGCAAGCCGCTGGTGGAAGCCACCATCGAGGCCTGCCGCCTGCGCTTCCGCCCGATCCTGATGACCGGCCTCGCCTTCATTTGCGGCGTGCTGCCGATGGCGATCGCCCACGGCGCCGGCGGCGCCAGCCAGCAAGCGCTCGGCAGCATCGTGATGGGCGGCATGATCGCGGTGGTGATCCTGGCGCTGTTGATGGTGCCGGTGTTCTTCGTCTCCGTGCAGCGCGTGCTCGCGGGGGACAGGGAGGCGGAGGCGGTGAGGGAAGGTGAGGCCTACGGTCCGCCGGCGCCGGTCAAGCCGTAAGGCAAACTGTCATGCGCGCCTGGTGCGCAGTTGCGCACGGGGGCGGGGCATCCAGTACGCTGCGGCTTCTCCAGATCCCACTAGCGCCTCTGGAATTCTGGATCATCCGCCTTCGCGGATGATGACAGCGGAGTGATTGGCTCGCGCGTCGACTGCTACGCCGGTTTCCGCAAGATCTTCACCAATTCCCCGTGCACGTACTCATTGCCGCACACGACGTGCCCCGTGACCAGCGGATCGCCGGGCGTGTTGATGTCACTCACCGTGCCGCCCGCTTCGCGCACCATCAGCATACCGGCGGCGATGTCCCAGGATTGCAGATTGCGTTCCCAATAGCCGTCGAGGCGGCCGGCGGCGACGAAGGCGAGGTCGAGGGAGGCGGCGCCGAAACGGCGCAGGCCTGCGACGCGGTCCTGGATCGCGGTCATCTCGCGGCGGAATTCCTCGTGATCGCCGCGGCCGATGTGGGGCAGGCCGCAGGCCACCACGCATTCGTTGAGCTGGCGGCGGCCGGCGACGCGCAGGCGCTGGTCGTTGAGGAAGACGCCCTTGCCGCGCTCGGCGATGTAGAGCTCGTCATTGGCGGGATTGTAGATCACGCCCGCGATGATCGTGCCCTCGCGCACGAGGCCGATCGAGATCGCGAATTGCGGGATGCCGTGCAGGAAGTTGGTGGTGCCGTCGAGCGGGTCGACGATCCAGGTGTGGCTCTTGTCGGAGCCCTCGCGCGTGCCGCCCTCCTCGCCGATGAAGCCATAGCCAGGCCGCGCCTTGGCGAGGTCCTGGTAGAGGATCTCCTCGGCGCGCTTGTCGGCGAGCGAAACGAAATTGGCTGGCCCCTTCAGCGAGACCTGGAGATGCTCGATCTCGCCGAGATCGCGCTTGAGGCTGCGGCCGGCGCGGCGCGCGGCTTTGACCATGACGTTGATAGTGGCGGAATACAGCATGAGCTCTGGTCTTGATCGGGGGAAATGGCGGGAAATCACGCCTGTTTGGGGGACTGGGTGCCCTGCAAGGGCCCTCAGGTCAAGTCATTGCGTCAAGTCATTTGGTCCCGAGCCATTTTCTGGCGGCGGCCTCCGCCTTGGCCCGGTCCTCGGCCGGCAGGTCGGATAATTGCTTGTCGAGCTCCGGGTCGCCTTTGCCGGCGGTTTTGGCCACCAGGTGCCATTTGAAGCCCTCGACCTTGTCTACGGACGTGCCCACGCCGTTGATCAGCACCCACGCCAGCCGGTTCTGCGCGATCGCGCTGCCCTGGCGGGAGGCCTTGCGGAGCAGGGCGACGGCAGCCGGCTGGTTCTTCGGCGTGCCGGTGCCGTTGAACATGGCGATGGCATATTCGACCTCGGCGTCGACATTGTCGGCGAGGGAGGCGGCCTGCAGCAGCCGCACCGAGCGTTCCGGGTCCTTCGGCACGCCGGTGCCTTCCTTGTAGAAGGTCGCCAGCGCGTATTGCGCCTCGGGCAGGCCTGCATCGGCGGCCTGGCGCAGCAGCTCGGCGGAGCGCTTCACGTCCTGCGGCAGGGTCTGGCCGTCGAGATAGAGCAGAGCGAGGTTATAGGCCGCCCTGGGCTCGCCGAGCTTGGCGGCGGACGCCATCAGCTTGACCGCCTCGCTCTTGTCGATCGGGCCGCCGCGGCCCGAAATGCGCAGCATGGAGAGCGCGAACATCGCCTCGCGGTCGCCGGCATCGGCCGCGCGCTTGTACCATTCGGCTGCCTTGGCGTAGTCGCGCCGCATGCCCATGGCATTGGAATAGAGCTCGCCGAGCATGGTCATCGCCTTGGGATCGCCGGCTTGCGCGCGGGCGGTGGCGAGGTCGAAGGCTGTCTTGTACTGGCCGCGCTGATAGGCGCCGAACACCAGATCGACATTGGAATTGTCGGTGGAAGGCGCGGGGATCACGGTCGCCGGCTTGGGCGAGGCGGTCGGCTTGGGTGAGGCGGAAGGCTTGGGCGCCGGCGCGGCCTCTTTCTTCTTGGTGAGCGCGTGCGGCTTGGACTTTTGCTTCTCAGGCGCCGCGCTCGGCGTTGTCGCCGGCGGGGTAATCTGGAGCTGCGCGGCCGCGGGCACTGTGAGCAGCAATGTGGCCAGCATGGTGATGCAGGGGAGCTTCATGTAGGGCGCTAGCCGTGCTCCTGGCCCGCAGGATCTTGGCCCGCAAGCGCCATCGCATGGGCCTTCTTGATCGCAGCATCGACCTCGATCAGCGCGGCCTTGGGCCCGCGCGGATCGGCCCAGATGAAGTCGCCGACCAGCACGAAATCGGCGCCGCTGGCAGCGAAATCGTGGGCTTCCTGCAGCGACATGGCAAAGCCGACGCAAGGTGGCTCGAACAGCTCCGCCCACCAGTCCAGCCGCTCCGCGATGGCTTGCGCCTGGGGGCGCTGGCCTTTCGCATCGGGCTCACCGAACAGCACGTAATCCGCGCCCATCTCGCCCGCATCCATGGAATGGTGCCGCGTCGTCAGCCCGCCAACACCGGCGATGCGATCGGGCTTGAGCGATGGCAGCGCCTCTTTCAGCGCGGCGATGCCGGGGAGGTGCGCGCCGTCGGCGCCGCCGCGCGCGACCAGCTCGGCATGGCCTTCGACGAGCAGCGCGGCGCCTGCTTTCTGCGCCGGCGGCGCAAGCGCCTTGATGCGCGAGATCATGGTGCGCTGGTCGGTCTCCTTCAGCCGGAGCAGCACGGCCGCGACGTCGGCGGCGGCCAGCAGGCCCGGCAGCTCGGCCACAAGCGAAGCGGGATCATCGACGACAGGCGTCGCGAGATAGAGGCGCGGCGCCGGGCGCGGCGGAGGCGGTTTGTTCGACAAGATCTAGGCTGCCTTCTTTTCCAGGCTACTTTGCCATTCGCCCTTGGAGGCGAGGCCGTTCATTCGCGCGCGATGGCTGAAGGCGGTTTGGCCGGCCGCGACGTTCTCGGCCTTGCCGGACCAGGCTTTCTGCGGCGCGGCCTGCAGCGCGCGGCCGTAGGAGAAGGTCAGGCCCCAGGGCAGCGGGCCGAGCTTGTGCATGGCGTTGAGATGCGCGGTCGCCTCCTCGTCGGACTGGCCGCCGGAGAGGAAGGCGATGCCGGGCACGGCCGCGGGCACGCAGGCCCTGAGCAGCCGGATCGTCTTCTCGGCGACCTCCTCGACGGAGGCCTGCTTTGCGCATTTCTTGCCCGATATCGCCATGTTCGGTTTCAGCACCATGCCTTCGAGCGCGACGCGCTGCACGCGCAATTCCTGGAACGTCTTGTTGAGCACGCGGGTCGTCACCTCATAGCAGCGGTCGATGTCGTGATCACCGTCCATCAGCACCTCGGGCTCGACGATCGGCACGATCTGCGCGGCCTGGCACAGCGCGGCATAGCGCGCCAGCGCATGGGCGTTGACGCTGATCGCGGTCATCGAGGGGATGCCGCTGCCGATGTCGATCACCGCGCGCCATTTGGCAAAGCGCGCGCCGCGCTCATAGTATTTTTTCAGCCGTTCGGCGAGCTTGTCGAGCCCGACGGTCACGAGCTCGCCCGGGCACATCGGCAGGGCCTGCGTGCCCTCGTCAACCTTGATGCCGGGAATGGCGCCGCTCTGTTCGATCAGCCTGACCAGCGGCGTGCCGTCCTTGGCATCCTGCCAGATCGTCTCGTCATACAGGATCACGCCGGAAATATACTGGCTCATGGCCTCCGTGGACCGGAACAGCATCTCGCGATAGTCGCGGCGGTTGCCTTCGGTCGAGTCCACGCCGATCGCGTCAAAACGCTTCTTGATGGTGCCGGAGGATTCGTCGGCGGCGAGGATACCCTTGCCTGATACGACCATGGCGGTCGCGATCCTGTTGAGCTCAGTCAGATTCATCGAGAGGTCCTCCCAAAACGATTCTGCCCTTGCCCGTGAAAATAGACCGTTCTCGGGCAATTGCCGAGTTAACGTTCGTCGCAGGGTAAAGGGGGGAGGCTGGGTTCTTCGTCTCTCCCCGCTTGCGGGGAGAGGCCGACGCGCACCGGCGCGGCGGGCGAGGGGGACTCTCCGCGAGTCCATTGTCACCAATTATACGGAAACAGCCCCTCACCCCGCCCTCTCCCCGCAAGAGCGGGGCGAGGGGGGACGAGAGAGCGTTTGCGGCCCTTACGCTACCTTCGGGTCCAGCTCGCCCTTGGCGTAGCGCTTGGCCATCTCGGCGGTGGTCAGGACCTTCTTGATCTTGGAGGCCTGGCCGGCGGTGTTGAACTCCTGGAGGCGCTGCTTGCACAGCTTGGTCATCGCCTCCATCGCCGGCTTCAAATATTTGCGCGGATCGAACTCTTCCGGATTGTCCTTGAGCACTTTCCGGATCTGGCCGGTCATGGCCATGCGGTTGTCGGTGTCGATGTTGATCTTGCGCACGCCGTTCTTGATGCCGCGCTGGATCTCGGACACCGGCACGCCCCAGGTCGGCTTCATCTTGCCGCCATTGGCGTTGATGATCTCCTGCAGGTCCTGCGGCACCGAGGAGGAGCCGTGCATCACCAGATGCGTGTTCGGCAGCTTGCGGTGGATCTCCTCGATCACGTTCATGGCGAGAATGTCGCCGTCCGGCTTGCGGGTGAACTTGTAGGCGCCGTGCGAGGTCCCCATCGCGATCGCGAGCGCGTCGACCCTGGTCTCCTGGACGAACTTCACGGCCTCGTCCGGATTGGTCAGGAGCTGGTCGTGGCTGAGCTTGCCCTCGGCGCCGTGGCCGTCTTCCTTGTCGCCCATGCCGGTTTCGAGCGAGCCGAGCACGCCGAGTTCGCCTTCCACCGAGATGCCGCCGAGATGGGCCATGTCGGTCACGGTCTTGGTGACGCCGACATTGTAGCCCCAATCGCCGGGGGTCTTGCCGTCGGCCTTGAGTGAGCCGTCCATCATCACTGAGGTAAAGCCGGCCTGGATCGCGGTCATGCAGGTCGCCGGCTCGTTGCCGTGGTCGAGATGCACGCAGACCGGGATGTGCGGATAGATCTCGGTC
The DNA here is from genome assembly GCF_014198235.1 of Bradyrhizobium sp. ERR14. Lineage (NCBI taxonomy): Bacteria > Pseudomonadati > Pseudomonadota > Alphaproteobacteria > Hyphomicrobiales > Nitrobacteraceae > Bradyrhizobium > Bradyrhizobium sp. ERR14. The sequence continues at coordinate 21,879 of NZ_JACIHD010000011.1, forward strand.
ACCGCGTCCATCATATGCTTGAGCATGACGTCGTTGGCGTAGGAGCGCGCACCGCGCGAGGCCTGGATGATGACGGGCGCGTCGACCTGGTTGGCCGCGTCCATGATCGCCAGCGCCTGCTCCATATTGTTGATGTTGAAGGCCGGTACGCCGTAATCGTTCTCCGCCGCGTGGTCGAGCAATTGACGTAACGTGATCCGAGCCATCTGTCTTTTTCTCCCGTTGGGGCCTTGCGGGGCCGCTGATTACTCGCCGATCTGGCTTACTTGACGCGCAAAACCTCGACGCCGGGCAGGGGCTTGCCTTCCATCCATTCGAGGAACGCGCCACCGGCGGTCGAGACATAGGTGAAGTCACCGGCCACATGGGCCTGGTTGAGCGCCGCGACGGTGTCGCCGCCGCCTGCGATCGAGATCAGCTTCTTGGCCTTGGTGCGCTCGGCGGCGTGCCTGGCGGCCGCGACCGTGCCGCGATCGAACGGCTGCATCTCGAAGGCGCCGAGCGGTCCGTTCCAGACCAAGGTCGCCGCATCGTCGATCGCGGCGTGGACGCGGGCGATCGATTGCGGGCCGACGTCGAGGATCATGCCGTCGGCGGGGATCGCATCGAGCCCATAGGCGTGCGACGGCGCGTTGGCAGCGAAATGATAGGCAACGGTGGCGTCGACCGGCAGGATGATGGCGCAGTTGGCGGCTTCCGCCTTCTCCATGATGCGCACCGCGGTCGGTGCGAGATCCTTCTCGGCCAGTGACTTGCCGACGCCGACGCCCTGGGCGTGCAGGAAGGTGTTGGCCATGCCGCCGCCGATCACGAGCGCATCGACCTTGCTGACGAGGTTTTCGAGCAGGTCGATCTTGGTCGAGACTTTTGCGCCGCCGATGATCGCGATGACAGGCTTGGTCGGCGAGCCCAGCGCCTTCTCCAGCGCATCCAACTCGGCCTGCATGGTGCGGCCGGCATAGGCGGGGAGCTTGTGGCCGAGGCCTTCGGTCGTGGCGTGGGCGCGGTGCGCCGCCGAGAACGCGTCATTGACCCAGATGTCGCCGAGCTTTGCCAGCTCCGCGACGAAGGCCGGATCGTTCTTTTCCTCTTCCTTGTGGAAGCGGGTATTTTCCAGACACAGGATGTCGCCGTCGTTCAGGCCAGCGACGGCCTTGGCCGCGGGCTCGCCGATGCAGTCGTCGGCGAAGGCGACCGGCTTCTTCACCACCTTCGACAGCGCTTCAGCGACGGGCTTGAGCGAGTCCTTGGGATCGCGCCCCTTCGGCCGGCCGAAATGCGCGAGCAGGATGACCTTGCCGCCCTTGTCCGAGATTTCGGTGATGGTCGGCGCGACGCGCTCGAGCCGGGTCGTGTCGCTGACGCGGCCATTGTCCATGGGCACGTTGAGATCGACGCGCAGCAGCACGCGCTTGCCCTTCACGTCGACGTCATCGAGGGTGCGGAATTTGTTGGTCATCGGACGCTTCCTTGTCCCGGCGCTACTAGCGGCGCGCAGTGCCGCTGTGCAGAACCGGGACCCACGTTGCAGCGAGTCCCGCAGTTAAATGGGTACCGGATCTGCGATGCAGCGTTTCACGCTGCATCGCGTCCGGGACACGAGAGCGGAGTTAGATCACCTTCGCGATCGCAGCGGCGGTGTCCGCCATGCGGTTCGAGAAGCCCCACTCATTGTCGTACCAGGACATCACGCGCACCAGCGTGCCGTTCTGCACCTTGGTCTGGTCCTCGTGGAAGGTCGAGGAGTGCGGGTCGTGGTTGAAGTCGATCGAGACGTTCGGCGCATTGGTGTAGCCGAGGATGCCCTTGAGCTGCTGCTCGCTGGCGCGCTTCATCGCCGCGTTGATCTCCTTGGCATCGGTGGCGCGCTTGGCGACGATCTTGAGGTCGACGACCGAGACGTTCGGGGTCGGCACGCGGATCGCGACGCCGTCGAGCTTGCCCTTCAGCTCCGGCAACACGAGGCCGATCGCCTTCGCAGCACCGGTCGAGGTCGGGATCATCGACATCGCCGCCGCGCGGCCGCGGTAGAGATCCTTGTGCATCGTATCGAGCGTCGGCTGGTCGCCGGTATAGGCGTGGATCGTGGTCATGAAGCCGGTCTCGATGCCGACGAGATCGTTCAGCACCTTGGCGACCGGCGCCAGGCAATTGGTGGTGCAGGAGCCGTTGGAGATGACCAGGTGCTCCTTGGTCAGCGTCTCATGGTTGACGCCATAGACGATGGTGGCGTCGGCGCCGTCGGCGGGCGCGGAGACCAGCACGCGCTTGGCGCCGGCGGTCAGATGCGCGGACGCCTTGTCCTTCGAGGTGAAGATGCCGGTGCATTCCATTGCGATGTCGACGCCGAGATCCTTCCACGGCAGCTTCGAGGGATCGCGCTCGGCGGTCACCTTGATCTTGCCGCCACCGAGATTGATCGTATCGCCGTCGACGGTGACGGTGCCGGGGAAACGGCCATGGACGCTGTCGAAGCGGAGCAGATGGGCGTTGGTCTCGACCGGACCGAGATCATTGATGCCGACGACCTCGATGTCCTTGCGGCCGGACTCGGCGATAGCCCGCAGGATGTTGCGGCCGATGCGGCCAAAACCGTTAATTCCAACGCGGACTGCCATGTTTCGTCTCCTTCAATGACCGTTGTCATCCCGCACAACGCGCTTTGCGCGCCTGCGAGGGTTTTTTAGGGGCGGGCGCCCGGTTCGGCCGGGCGGTGCTTGATCATATGGAAGACTAGGTAGTCCTTTTTTGCGGCAAGCTCAACTCTCAGGTAACGCGCTTCAGCACAGCGTTAACTGCAGCCTCGGCGGTAATGCCGAAATGCTTGTAAAGCTCCTTTGCAGGGCCGCTTTCGCCGAACGAATGCATGCCGATAAATTCGCCATCCTGCCCGATCACGGCATCCCAGCCCCAGCGCACGGCAGCCTCGATCGCGACCTTGACCGGTGCGTTGCCGATGATCGCGGCGCGCTTGGCCTCTGGTTGCGCTAACAACAGCTCGAGCGAGGGAACGGAGACAACGCGCGACGCGATGCCGCGTTCCGCGAGCTGCTTCTGGGCGGCGACCGCGATCTCGACCTCGGAGCCGGAGGCGAACAGCGTCACCTTGGCTTCGCCCTGGGCGGCGACCAGCTCATAGGCGCCCTGTGCGCAGGGATTGTCGTTCGGCGCGGTGGTGCGCAGCTGCGGCAGGTTCTGGCGCGTCAGCGCCAGCACGGTCGGTCCGTCCACGCGATTGAGCGCGAGCTCCCAGCACTCGGCGACCTCCATGGCGTCGCACGGGCGGAACACACGCATGTTCGGAATGGCGCGCAGCGCGGCAAGATGCTCGACCGGCTGATGGGTCGGGCCGTCTTCGCCGAGGCCGATGGAATCGTGCGTCATCACATAGACGACGCCGGAGCCCATCAGTGCGGCAAGGCGCATTGCAGGACGTGCATAGTCGGTGAACACCAGGAAGGTCGCACCGTTCGGCGCGAAGCCGCCATGCAGGAAAATGCCGTTCATCGCCGCGGCCATGCCGTGCTCGCGGATGCCGTAATGGATGAAGCGACCCTTCGGCGTCTTCGCCGAGAAGGCGGTCGCCGACTTCGCCTTGTTGTTGTTGGAGCCGGTGAGGTCGGCCGAGCCGGCGAGAAATTCCATCGGCATCGCGCCGGCGATGACTTCGATCACGGCTTCCGAGGATTTGCGGGTCGCCGCGGTCATCGGCTTTTCCAGCAATTCCTTCTTGTACGCGCGCACCGCCTTGGCGAGCGAAGCCGGACGCTCATGGCGCAGGCGGCGCTCGAATTCTGCACGCTTGCGGCTGCCGAGCTCACCGAGCCGGCCCTCCCATTCCTGGCGCGCCGCAGCGCCGCGGCTGCCGGCTGCACGCCACGCCTTCAGCGCGTCGTCGGCGACCGCGAACGGCTCGAGCGAGATGCCGAGATTTTCCTTGGCGGCCTTGAGCTCCTCGGCCCCCAACGCCTCGCCATGCACCTTCGACGTCCCGGCCTTGTGCGGGGCGCCGAAACCGATGGTGGTGCGGCAGGCGATCAGCGTCGGCTTGTTGGATTTCTTCGCGCGCGTGATGGCGTCGGCAATCGCCGCCTGATCGTGGCCGTCGATCTTCTCGGCGGCCCAGCCCGCCGACTTGAAGCGCTTCACCTGGTCGACGGAATCGGAGATCGAGGTCGGGCCGTCGATCGAGATGCCGTTGTCGTCGTAGAGCACGATCATCTTGTTGAGCTTCCAGTGCCCGGCCATCGCGATCGCTTCCTGCGACACGCCTTCCATCAGGTCGCCGTCGGAAGCGAGCACATAGGTATGGTGATCGACGATCTTCTTGCCGAATTCGGCGGCGAGCATCTTCTCGGCGAGCGCCATGCCGACCGCGGTCGAGATGCCCTGGCCGAGCGGGCCGGTCGTGGTCTCGATGCCGTTGGTACGGAAGTTCTCGGGGTGTCCCGGGGTGAGCGAGTCGACCTGACGGAATTGCTTGATCTGGTCCAGCGTCATCTCGGAATTGCCGGTCAGATACAGCAGCGAATAGAGCAGCATCGAACCGTGGCCGGCCGAGAGCACGAAGCGGTCGCGGTCGGGCCAGGCGGGCGCGGTGGCGTCGAATTTCAGGAATTGCGTGAACAGCACCGTGGCGATGTCGGCGGCACCCATCGGCAGGCCGGGATGACCCGATTTCGCCTTCTCGACGGCGTCCATCGAAAGGCCGCGGATCGCGTTGGCCATACGGGTGTGATCGACCTGCGTCATGTCTGAAATCCGTCTGAAATGAGGCGCTTGGAGGCGGTGTACGCCCGCGCGGGAGGAGCCTGGCGGCCACTGAAGGTCGGGGCTGGGATAGCACCTCGGTTCCGGGAGTCCAAGGCAGTCAAACGCCGATTCGGCCGTAAAAGTTGCCTGCGGCACGCTTCGAAAGGGGAGGCTCCGTTTCGGAGGTGATCGCACCGGCAGGAACCCACGGATCGGGATGATCGCTCCCGATCTAGCAGTGCATAGTTTCGCGGCGGCGTTGCGCTTGGCTAGCTTGCCACGTAAATTTCTGCTTCTAACCGCTTGCCGAACCGAGTCTTTTGCCGGACGGCACGCCCCAGGAAAAGGCCACTGGGCAAAGGCCACAGGTTCCGCCGCTGACTACATGAACGATCGCGTGTCCAACAGTGCCGCCATGACGGAGTCCTCCGCGGTCGAGATCGAGATCGCGACCCGCAGGCTGATGGCGGCGCTCGACGCGCTCGAAAGCGCGGTCGAGCGGCGGCGCGATGCTGATCGCGACGAGAATGAGCTCGCGGCACGAATCCAGGCATTGGGCGCGGATCGCTCGCGGCTCGCCGACGAGCTCGACGGCGCGCTGGTGAAGGCGCGCAAGCTCGAGCGCACCAATCGCGAGATTTCCGACCGGCTGGATTCCGCGATCGTCACGATACGCTCGGTGCTCGATACCGGAGAGGACGGATGAGCCACATCAACGTCACCATCAATGGCCGGCAATACCGCATGGCCTGCGAGGAGGGCCAGGAGGTGCGGCTGCTCAAGCTCGCGGAAAGCCTGGAGACGCGGATCCAGTCGCTGCGCGGAAAATTCGGCGAGATCGGCGATGCGCGCCTCACCGTGATGGCGGCGCTGACCGTCTGCGACGAGCTGGTCGATGCCGGCAACCGTGTCCGCACCATGGAGCAGGAGCTGACCGAGCTCAGGGACTTCCGCAACGCCGCCGTCGAGCGCGCCCGGATGACGCAGACCGCCGTGGTGAATGCCCTGAACGCTGCGGCCGAACGCATCGAGAAGTCGACCCAGGTCCTGAACCGGACCGTCGGCAACGGGATTGCGATCGGGTAGTCACACGACCGGTGCGCTCCCTCCCCCGCGAGCGGGGGAGGGTTGGGGAGAGGGTATCTCCGCAACGGGACAATCCCCCAGAGGAGAAAGCCCTCACCCCAACCCTCTCCCGCAGGCGGGAGAGGGAGTTCACCGGTGAGCTTGGCAAGCAAGCGGGCACCCCCTTCGCCGGGCTGGCGATTTGTCAGTATCGTTGTTACATTGCCCGGGCGAGGCTGCGACGCGCGTCAGGAGCCATATATCCCCGGGGCCTTATCGATCCTTTAGGGAACTGTCCCTGGCCGGGCCCGTGGGCCCGGACATATGGTGCCCACCTACTTTCGTAGGGAACTCCGGGATCGAGTGCTTCAACGGCGTACGCGGCTTCGCACTTTTGTTTGCTTGGTTTGTGCTTGTTGAAACGACTGCGGCCCAGTTCAACAGGTGTCATGCCCTTCCCAGTGCGCAATTGTGCATGGGGACCGGGACATCCGGTACGCCGCGGCCTTTGTGTGAATCACCACCGCCTCTGAATACTGGATCACCCGCATTCGCGGTGATGACGTGGGGGACCAAAGCGCATGCCCAATTCGAAAGCCGAACTCCGTGCCAAGGCCCTGGCGGCACGCGACGCGCTCAGCGAGAAGAAGCGCAGCGCCGCCGCCGCAAAGCTCGCCAAACGCGGACTGCCATTCCAGCTTCTGCCCGGCAGCATCGTCTCCGGCTATTCGCCGATCCGCAGCGAGATCGATCCGATGCCGCTGCTGAAGAAGCTCGCCGAAGAGGGCGCAAAGCTAGCGCTGCCTTGCGTCACCGCGCGCGGCCAGTCGCTGATCTTCCGCATCTTCCACCCGAACGATCGCCTGATGCTCGGTCCGCTCGGCATTCCCGAGCCGTCGCCAGCCGCAAGCGAAGTCATTCCGGATATCATGCTGACGCCGCTGGCGGCGTTCGACCGTCTCGGCCATCGCATCGGCTATGGCGCGGGGCATTACGACTTCACCTTCGCGCATTTGCGCAAGGCCAAGAATATCGTCGGCATCGGGCTCGCTTTTGCAGCGCAGGAGATCAAGGCGGTTCCGGCACTATCCCACGACGTCGCGCTGGATTATGTGCTAACGGAATCGGACGTGTTCGATTTCCGGAGTTCTGAAGTTGCGCATTCTCTTCGTGGGTGACGTCGTCGGCCGTGCAGGACGCACGGCCATCGCCGACTATCTGCCCGGCATGGTCAAGGACTGGTCGCTCGATTTCGTCGTCGTCAACGGCGAGAATTCCGCCGGCGGCTTCGGCATCACGGAAGCGATCTATCAGGAGTTTCTCGATGCCGGTGCCGACGCGGTCACGCTCGGCAACCATTCCTGGGACCAGCGTGAAGCGCTTGTGTTCATCGAGCGTGCCGAGCGCCTGGTGCGTCCGGCGAACTATCCGCGCGGCACGCCGGGCCGCGGCGCCGCCCTGGTCGAGACCAAGAACGGCAAGCATGCGCTCGTCGTCAACGCTTTGGGCCGCGTCTTCATGACCCCGTTCGATGATCCCTTCGCAGCGCTGGAGCGCGAGTTAGGGGCCTGTCCGCTCGGCGTTGCCGCCGATGCCGTCGTCGTCGACTTCCATTGCGAGGCGAGCAGCGAGAAGCAGGGCATCGGCTTCTTCTGCGACGGCCGCGCCAGCCTCGTCGTCGGCACGCACACCCATGTGCCGACCGCCGACCACCAGATCCTCTCGGGCGGTACCGCCTACATGACCGATGCCGGCATGACCGGCGACTACGATTCCATCATCGGCATGCAGAAGGAAGAGCCGCTGCGGCGGTTCACGTCGGGGATTCCGTCGGGGAGATTCGAGCCGGCCGCGGGCGCAGCGACGCTGAGCGGCGTCGCGGTGGAGACGGATGATGCAACGGGCCTCGCGCTCAAGATCGCACCGGTGCGCGTCGGCGGAAGGCTGGAGCCGACGACGCCGAAGTTCTGGCTGAGTTAGCAGAGCCGCGTCAACCTCGGTGTCGTCCCCGCGAACGCAGGGACCCATAACCCCAGGAGTAATATGGGGCAAAGCTCCCACTCCGAGTCATCGTCAAACTACTCCCTGTGGGTATGGGTCCCGGATCTGCGCTTCGCTTGTCCGGGACGACGGCGGAGATTGACGCGCGCGATAGCGTATCAATCTCGCCGCAAGTAACCCCGGCTGCCTACTCCGCCGTCTGCCCCCGCAGCTCCGCGACATCCTTCGCCGTCAGCTTCGAGCCCTTCGTCCCGAACCGCGCCGTGACGTAGTTCGCCACCGCCGCGATCTCGTCGTCGGTATACGCATTGCCGAACGCCGGCATCGAAAGTGCGCCATCCGGTGTATGCCGCTTCGTACCTGACAGCACGATCTGCGCGACGTTGGTGGCGGCGGGGTCGTTGACGGCCCAGGTGCCGGTGAGCGTTGCCATCGGGGACACCGGGCTCTCGCCGCTCCAGCCGTGACAGCTGGCGCAGGCGCTGGCGAACACCTTCTTGCCGCGTGCGTCCGCCGTGACGCCGTCCTTGTGCGAGGCGGGCGCGACCGGCGCCGTGGTCGCGGGCAGGTCAGGCGAGGGCTGCGGCGGCACGCTGCGCAGGTAAGCAACGATGGAGCGGATGTCTTCGGGCGCGAACCGGCTAAAGCTGTGGTCGACCGCTTCACCCATCGGCCCCGAGGCCGAGCCGTGGCCCGGCGCATGGCCGAGCGACAGATAGGAGATCAGATCCTGGTCGCTCCAATTGCCAAGACCTGTCGCCTTGTCGGAGGAGATGTTGAAGGCGCGCCAGCCCGCCGTGATCGCGCCGGCGAACTTCCTGCGGTTATCCAGCGCAAAACCGAGATTGCGCGGGGTGTGGCATTCGCCGCAATGCGCCAGCGCTTCGACAAGATACGCGCCCCTGTTCCATTCCGGGCTCTTCGAAATATCGGGGGCAAAGCGCGTGTCCGGATTGAACACGGCCGACCAGGCAATCATCGCCCAGCGCTGGTTGAACGGGAACGACAGCGTATTGTCCGGCGCCTTCGCACGCACCGGCGGCAGGCTGAACAGATAGGCCTTCACCGCCAGCACGTCCTCATCCGTCATGAACGTATAGGACGTGTACGGCATCGCCGGATAGAGCCGCGCGCCGTCGCGACGCTTGCCGTGCTGGACCGCGTTCAGAAAATCCTGGTCGCTGTAATTGCCGATGCCGGTGTCCTTGTCCGGCGTGATGTTGGTGGAATAGAGCGTGCCGAACGGCAGCTTGAACGCGAGCCCGCCGGAATAGTCCTTCTCGCCCGGCTTGGTGTGGCAGACCATGCAGTCGGCCGCCTTGGCGAGATATTCGCCGCGCTCGACCAGGCTTGCCTTCTCCAGCTTGGCGGGCACGCCGGTCGGCTTGCCTGCGCGGTAATCCGCCAGCGCCACCTTCGTGCCGCCGGCGAAGTCGAGCGGGCCGGGCCCGCGGATGATCCAGACGCCGAGCCCTGCTGCGACGATGGCGATCGCAGCGACGCTTGTGAGGATACGCATCTTGCCGCTCATGCCTTCTTCCCCGCAGCCAGCAGTTTTCGGTCAATGGGCAGGCGCCGCAGCGCCACGCCGGTTGCGGCAAGAATCGCGTTGCGCAGCGCCGGCGGTCCGGCGTTGACGCCGGCCTCGCCGATGCCGCCGGGCGCCTCGCCGCTCTTGACGACGATCACGTCGATCTTCGGCGTCTCGTTGATGCGCATCATGCGGTAGTCATGGAAGTTCGATTGCTGCACGCGGCCCTTGTCGATGGTGATCTCGCCATAGAGCGCGGCGGTGAGGCCGAAGATCAGCCCGCCCTCGATCTGCGCCTTCACCGTGTCGGGGTTGACTGCAATGCCGGTGTCGACCACCGAGGTGATGCGGCGGAGCACGATCTCGCCGATATCGTCGATCTCGGCCTCCACCACGGTTGCGATGAAGCTCGCGAATGACGGCTGCACGCAGACGCCGCGGCCGACACGGGCGGGCAACGGCTGGCCCCAATCAGATTTCTCCGCGACCTGGTTGAGCACCGCGAGCATGCGCGGGTTCTTGGTCAGCATGGACTTTCGGAACTCGATCGGGTCCTTGCCCGCCTTGCGCGCGAGCTCGTCCATCGCGCATTCGACCGCGAACACGTTGTTGTTGGGGCCGACGCCGCGCCAGAAGCCTGTCGGCACCGACAGCGGTTCGGCGCGGACATATTCGACGTGGAAGTTGGCGAAGTCGTAGGGCGCGTCGACCGCGGCATCGATCGCGTCGATGTCGATGCCCTTCTGGAACGCCGGCGGCAACCAGCGCGCCAGTACCGCGGAGCCGGCGACCTTGTACTTCCACCCCGCGACCTTGCCGTCGACCAGCGACGCCGTGATCTGGTCGCGATAGACCGGACGATAGACATCGTGCTGGATGTCCTCCTCGCGGGTCCACACCACCTTCACGGGGTAGTCGACCTGCTTTGCGATCTTCACCGCCGCGATCACCATGTCGGGCTCGAGCTTGCGGCCGAAACCGCCGCCGAGCAGATGGTTGTTGACGATCACCTTGTCGACCGGAAGCCCGGCGGCCTTCGCCGCCTCCGACTGCACGCGTGTCATGATCTGCGTGCCGGTCCAGACCTCGCAGGAGTCGGGCTTGACGTGCACGGTGGCGTTGATCGGCTCCATCGAGGCATGCGCCAGGAACGGCAGCTCGTAAGCCGCCTCGAACTTGTCGCCGCTCGCCAGCGCCTTGGCGATGTCGCCGTCGGATTTGGCGACCACGCCGTCCTTCTGGCTGGCCTTGCGCAGATCGTCCCAGACATCCTTCGTGGTGATCGCAGCGTTGGGTCCCTCGTTCCACTCGATCTTGAGCGCTTCGAGGCCCTTCTTGGCCGCCCACATGTGATCGCCGATCACGGCGACCATGTCGTCGAGCACCACGACCTTGCGCACGCCGGGGAGCTTCACCGCGGCGCTGTCGTCGACCTTGCCGACCTTGCCGCCGAACACGGGGCAGGCGGCGACGGTCGCGAACTTCATGCCGGGCAGGATCGCGTCGATGCCGTAGACGGCCTTGCCGTTGACCTTGTCGGGCGTGTCGAGCCGCTTCAGCGGCTGGCCGATGATGACGAAGTCCTTGGGGTCCTTCAGCGCAACATCCTTCGGCGGGGTCTGGCCTTGCGCAGCGAGCGCCAGCGCGCCGTAAGCGAGCTTGCGGCCGCTCGCTTCATGCGCGACCTCGCCCTTCGATGCCGTGCAGCTCGCGGGCTCGACGCCCCATTGGGCGGCCGCGGCCTGCACCAGCATCGCGCGGGCGGTGGCACCAGCCTTGCGCAGCGGCAGCCACCAGGCCCGGATCGAGTTGGAGTTGCCGGTGACCTGCAGGCCGAAGGTCGGATTGCCGTAGAGCTTGTCGTTCGGCGGAGCATGTTGCACCTCGACCCTGCTCCAGTCGGCATCAAGCTCCTCGGCGAGCACGGCGGAGATCGAGGTGTAGGTGCCCTGGCCCATCTCGACCTGCGGCATCATCAGCACGGTGCGGCCGGTCTCGTCGATGCGGATGAAGGCATTGGGCGCGAACTTGCCCTCGGTCGCATCGCGCGGCTGCACCGGTTCGTTGACGGCGGCGCGCAGCGGCAGATGGAAGGCGAGCAGGAAACCGGTGGCGAGACCGCCGGTCAGCAGCGCGCGGCGGGAGACGCTGTTATGTGCATTCATGGCGAACCTCAGGACTGTCGGCCGTTGGCGGCCTGCTTGACGGCCTCGCGGATGCGGACATAGGTGCCGCAGCGGCAGATGTTGCCGGCCATCGCGGCGTCGATGTCGGAATCGTCAGGGTTGGGCGTAGCGGCCAGCAATGCGGCGGCCGACATGATCTGGCCGGACTGGCAATAGCCGCACTGGATCACTTCGAGGTCGAGCCAGGCCTTCTGCACCTTCGCGCCCGCAGGCGTGCTGCCGACATGTTCGATCGTGGTGATGGCGCGGTTCTCGACCGCGCTGACCGGCAGGACGCAGGAGCGCACCGCCTTGCCGTCGACATGCACCGTGCAGGCGCCGCATTGCGCGATGCCGCAGCCGAACTTGGTGCCGGTCATTCCGAGGATGTCGCGCAGCACCCACAGCAGCGGCATTTCAGGCGGCGCATCGAACGATTTCGTTTCGCCGTTGATGGTGAGAACAGTTGCCATATGCATCCCCTTGCTCGCTCGATCGCTTGCGGCGATCTAGTCAGCGAATTCGCGCGCGACAATAATCATACCGATACGAAACGATGAAGCGTCGCAATCTCCGGCAATGCATATTTGCGCTGCAGACGCGTCAGCCCATGACGTTCACGAATTTGTGCGGCGCTCGCTGCGAGCATTTTGGGCTAATTGATATGATAATCGTCATGTTTTGACGCATTTTCGGCGCGCGCGTCGTCGATCGCCGCAGATTGTCGTGCGGATGTGCAAAATCATGCGATGACGAAAGTCGTGCGATTGGGAAAGTCGGGTGATTGGGAGAGCCGTGCGGCGGCGCGCACGGGATCAATCGCAACGGCTGGCGGCCGGAGAGTTGCGCGATGACGACATTATTCTCCTGTTTTGCCCGACGGAGCGTCGGCGTCATCAGGCGTGTGGAGCAGAATGACTGTTTGTTGAATCGGTCGAGCCGCGGGCTCGCTTAACCTCTCCCGCTTGCGGGAGAGGTCGGCGCGAAGCGCCGGGTGAGGGCTTTCTCCACATTGGGGCTTTCTCCACATTGGGAGTGTTCGTTGCGAAGACACCCCCACCCCAGCCCTCCCCCGCAAGCGGGAGAGGGAGCGCACTTTTTCCATGGCAACCAGCCAGCTCAATTTCAGCCGACTATAAGCCATTGATTTCGCACGCCCCGGCTACTGTGCATGGGGTTGTTTTCGAGTTTTTATATTTCGGGGACGACGGCGCGCGCCGTCGCGCCGGCCGTCAGCTCTGCCGGAAACCCATCCGGAAGGCGCCCCAGTGCTTGCCGCGGATCACGATCGGCGAGGACAGGTCCTTCATCAGCACGAACTGTCCGCCGCCCATGTCACGGCGATAGGTCTGGAGCAGGAACGGCTTGGTGTTCGCCGCGACCTTCTTCACTGCGCGATCGGTGAAGAGGCGGCGGTTGCGGCAATTGGCGTTGTTCCAGACCGGGTCCTTGCCCTGCGGCAGGCGGTAGTTGGGGTTGTGGGACGGCAGATAGCCGCCCTTGGCCCAGGCGACGCAGAACACGATGCAGGGATCGGATTTCTGGATCGGATCCTGGATCGCCGGCAGCACGCGGTCGGTGAAGTCGACGTAGTTGGTGAGGTACTGCTTTGGATCGGTGCCGGGAATTTCGCGATACGTCTCGTCCATGAGCTGGTCGAGCGTGATGTCGCCGCGATCGATCGCGGCCTCGAATTCGGTCGAGATCCGCTTCGCGGTCTCGACGACGACCCGGATCAGCGGTGCGTCGGATGTCTCCACGCCGCTGTCGGCGATCAGCGCGATCAGGCCTTCGGAGGTGTCGAGCAGCTTGGTCACGCGCTGGTCGGCGCTCTTGAGATCGCGCGAGGAGAGGTCGACGCCCTTGGCGAGTTCGTTCAGCTCGCTGATGACGGTGTCGCAATGTCCGAGATTGGAGGTCGCCGCGCGCGTGACGCTGCCGATCTCCGCCTCCACGGAGGCGAAGCCCTGCTGGACCCGCGAGATGATGCCGGAGATCTGCTGGGCGCCTTCGCCTGCGGTCTTCGCACGCTGCGAAGCGTCGCTGCTCTCGCCGATCAGGCCTTCGATCTGGCCGTCGAGATCGCGCACGGTGTCGGAGATCTGGTGCGTGGCCTGGCGGGTGGCTTCCGCGAGGTTCTTCACTTCGCTTGCGACCACCGCAAAGCCGCGGCCGGCGTTGCCGGCGCGGGCGGCTTCGATGGTTGCGTTCAGCGCCAGCAGATTGGTCTGCTTCGCGATCGCCTCGATCGAGCCGGAGACTTTCGCGACCTGCGCCAGCGCCGAGCCGACGGCACTGAGGCGCGCCTCGATGCGCTCCACCGCTGCGACGAGCTCGGAGATGTGGCTGACCGCGGTGTCGACGGCGCTGCGTGATTGCGCGATCTCACCGACCGCCGCGGACGTGGTGGTTTGCACGGCCTGCGAGGCGTTGGCGATATCGTGGTTGGCCGAGACCATCGTCTCGGCGGTCTTCTGAAGATGGTGGAACCGTTCCGACTGGTTGGCGACGCGGTTTGCGACTTCCTGGACGTTGCCGGCGATATCGGCGAGTTCCACGCCGAGGCCGCCAATGCGATCGGCAAGCTGATCGATCAGCCGCTCGGCCAGCGTGCGATTGGAGCCGGTGTCCATGACTGCAAGTTGTACGACGGACATATTCGATGAGTCCTCCAGTCAGAGCCGCAACCCGGCTCACGGCGGCATTCCCAATCCAGTTCAGCTTAAAAGGATGATTCGCGGCCGGCGTCTTGCCTGAGCGTGCACTCAGGCGCAATTCGCGCCCTGTTTCTCGATTCCGCTCGAAAAACTGCGGGACATTTTTTCGGACCAGGCCCTAGAGCTTGTAGGCCGTGCGGAATCCACCCCAGTGCCGGCCCTGCACGCGGATCGGAACGTCGATCTCGCGCATCATCACCGTATTCCCGTTGCCCATGTCGCGCGCATAGCTCTGCACCAGGTACGAGCGCAGGTTGCGTGCGGCCGCCAACCCCGCCGGATCGTTGAATATCCTGCGGTTGCGACTATTGGCTGTGTTCCAGGCGACGTCGCCCGGTCGCTGCGAGTGCGAGTAGATCTTGTTGTGCACCGGCAGGAAGCCGTTGCGGTCGACCATGGCGCAGAACGCCATGCGCTGGTCCTTGGCCAGAAAGACCTCCTGGAACGGCGGCAGCGCGCGGTCGGCCCAGTCGAGATATTTCGTGCGGTATTGCTGCGGATTGGTTCCGGCAATTTCGGCGTAGTCAGTGTCGAACAGGTCGTCGATCCCAACTTCGCCGCGGGCAAGGGCCTGCTCGAAGATCTTGGTCAGCGCGTTGCCCGCTTCCATGGCGCGGGTGACGAACTCCGTGTTCTCTTCGTGGATCGCCCAGAGCCTGTCCTCGATCTTTTCGCTGAGCTCGGCATTGGGACCGACGAATTGCGCGCGGGCCCCGGCCTTGGATTGCTCGATCACGCGCAGGCGGCAGGCGCCGACGGCTTCGAGGGTGCCTTCGATCATCGCTTGCGGTGCAAGCCGGCCCGCATCCGCGCCGCCGATCAGCACGCCGTCCATCGAGATTTCATAGACCGGCATCACGCCGCGCGCGGTTTCGAGCTTCAGATGGCAGGGCAGCCGTTCGGTCTTGCGGCGGTCGTCATGCTCGCTCTGGCGGAGCAGCACGGCGCAGCGCGATTTCAGCTTCTGTGCGAAGGTGGTGACGGCTTTGCCGGCACTGGCGACGTTCTCGCCATGGCTCTCGGCCGCCTTGGTCGCGGCATCGATCTCGGCTGCGCTCTCGCCGACCGAGACGATGAACTCCGAGGCGCTCGCGGCGTTGCCGGAGACTTCGCTGGTCGTGGCGTTCTGTTCGGCGACCGCGCCATTGACGGTTTCGAAGACCGGGCGGATCGCCTCGATCGCCTGCGAAATACGGTGCACGGCATCGGCGGAGCCGGCGGCGTCGCGCTGCAGCGCGTCGATCTTCTTCGTAATCTCTTCCGTCGCCCCTTGCGTCTGCACCGCGAGGGCCTTGACCTCGGTTGCGACGACCGCAAAGCCTTTTCCCGCAGCGCCCGCGCGTGCGGCCTCGATCGTCGAGTTGAGCGCGAGCAGCGTCGTCTGCCGCGCGATCTGTGCGATCAGATTGACGACATTGCCGATGGCGGCGGAGGATTCGCGCAGGCGATCGACATTGGCACGGGCTTCCTGCGCCGCGGCGCTGGCCTCGTCGGCGAGCTTGCCGGCCTCGCGAACCTGCGCCCCGATCCCTAGCGCGGACTGGGTGAACTTGTCCGCGGCATGGGCGAAGGTGGAGGCGGTCGATTGCGCGGCATTGGTCCGGCCGGTCAGGGCGTCGGTGCGGTCGCGGATGGCGGCAAGCGTCGATGCGGTCGCTTCGGCGCCGCCCGCCACCGAATTGGCGGCGCGCTCGAGCTGGCGGATCATCGCGCCGAGCTCGAGTTCCAGCAATTCCAGGATTTCCCGCGCCGAATCACCTTCGGCCGGGGCGGGCTCGGACTGGGCCACCGGCGGTGCGGCCTCTGCGGCTGCCACGGGCGCGGCCATATCCGGCAGACGCTTCCGAAATAGTCCGAATGCCATCAGGTCTCTCTTGTCGGGGGACGCTCGGAGGTTATTTTCGCAGGCTGGAATGAAGTCAGGGTTAACGATGCCTCATCTCTGGGCAGGGGCCTGTACGGTGTTACCTTAAAGTATCCGAGACCCTTTCATTCCGGTGGGTTGGCGGCCTATAAGGCCGCGTTTCCCACCCTCATTGGCGTACGATTCCAAGAGATCCCCGAGAGACCACGCATGGCCGGACATTCCCAATTCAAGAACATCATGCACCGCAAGGGGCGGCAGGATGCCCAGAAGTCGAAGCTGTTCGGCAAGCTGGCGCGGGAAATCACCGTCGCGGCCAAGCTGGGCACGCCCGACCCCAACATGAACCCCCGCCTGCGCGCCGCCGTGATCGCCGCGCGGCAGGAGAACATGCCGAAGGACAATATCGAGCGCGCCATCAAGAAGGCACTCGGCAGCGACGGCGAGAACTATGACGAGATCCGCTACGAGGGTTATGGCCCCGGCGGCGTTGCCGTCATCGTCGAGGCGCTGACCGACAACCGCAACCGCGCCGCCTCCGACATCCGCTCCTTTTTCACCAAATCGGGCGGCAATCTCGGCGAAACCGGTTCGGTGTCCTTCATGTTCGATCGCACCGGAATCATCGAATACGACCGCAGCGTCGCTTCCGACGACGCCGTGCTCGATGCCGCGATCGAGGCCGGCGCCGACGATGTCGTCTCCGGCGAAGCCGGTCACGAGATCTACGCCTCGACCGAAGGCTATCGCGACGTCGCCAAGGCGCTGGAAGCCAAGTTCGGCGAGCCGCGCAAGGCCGCGCTGATCTGGAAGCCGCAAAACACGGTCGCGGTCGACGACGAGACCGGCGAGAAGCTGCTCAAGTTGATGGACCTGCTCAACGAGCACGACGACGTCCAGCACGTCTACGCCAATTTCGAGGTGTCGGACGCGCTGGTGGCGAAGATGGGCGGGTGATCACCAGCTCCGCATTCCGCTGTCATCGCCCGGCTTGACCGGGCAACCCAGTATCCCAGAGACAGCAATGGGAATACGGAGAAGCCGCGGCGTACTGGATAGCCCGCCTTCGCGGGGTATGACGCCGGAGTCTGTGGTGGACGGTGCGGCTCACTAACGCCCCCACTTCCCCTGTTACTTCCGTTCTGTTTCTGTTTCCCCCACGGCAGCCAGCCGCTATCACTGGCCCCATGACTGCGCTCCCGATTCGTGGCCCCGTTCGCATCATCGGCATCGACCCTGGCCTCCGCCGCACCGGCTGGGGCGTGATCGAGGCTGAGGGCAATCGCCTGATCTACGTCGCCTGCGGTTCGGTGGAACCGCCGGACGATTTGCCGCTGGCGCGCCGGCTGCTCGCGATCCATGAAGGGCTCGCGGCCGTGCTCTCGAACCATCAGCCGATGGAAGCCGCGGTCGAGCAGACCTTCGTCAATAAGGACGGCGTTGCGACACTGAAGCTCGGCCAGGCCCGCGGCGTCGCCATGCTGGCGCCCGCAATGTTCGGCATCTCGGTCGCCGAATACGCGCCGAACCAGGTCAAGAAAACCGTGGTCGGCGCCGGCCATGCCGACAAGCAACAGATCGCGATGATGCTGAAGATATTGCTGCCCAAGGCCGAGCCGCCGTCCGCCGACGCCGCCGACGCGCTCGCCATCGCCATCACCCACGCCCATCACCGCCAGAGCACCGCGCTGCGGCTGAAGGTGGCGGGGTTATGATCGGCAAGCTCAAGGGCCTGATCGATTCCTACGGCGAGGATTTCGTGATTCTTGACGTCGGCGGCGTCGGCTATCAGGTGCATTGCTCGACGCGCACGTTGCAGCATCTGCCCAAGCCGGGCGAAGCTGCCGTGCTGTCGATCGAGACCTATGTCCGCGAGGACCAGATCAAACTGTTCGGCTTCCGCACCGACCAGGAGCGTGAATGGTTTCGCCTGCTCCAGACCGTGCAGGGCGTCGGCGCCAAGGTCGCGCTCGCCGTGCTCGGCACGCTGGCGCCGGCCGATCTCGCCAATGCTATTGCGCTGCGCGACAAGGCCGCGGTGGCGCGCACGCCCGGCGTTGGTCCCAAGGTCGCCGAACGCATCGTCACCGAGTTGAAGGACAAGGCGCCGGCCTTCGCCAATGTCGATCCGGCAGTGGTGCATCTTGCCGGCGCTGTCGACGACCAGCGGGCGCCGCGGCCCGTCGCAGACGCGATCTCCGCGCTGGTCAATCTCGGCTATGGTCAGCCGCAAGCGGCCGCCGCCATTGCATCCGCATCGCGCAGCGCGGGTGAGAGCGCCGAGACGGCGCAGCTCATTCGCCTCGGCCTGAAGGAATTGGCGAAGTGAGCGCGGCAATGGTCAGTCTCGTAGGGTGGGCAAAGCGCAGCGTGCCCACCACTCTTAGGGCGATCGGAGAGATATCGTGGGCACGGCACGAAGAGTGCCTTTGCCCACCCTACGGGGAGTTCGCCAGGTGAGCGATCCCAAAGCCTCCCGCATGGTCTCGCCCGAGCGCCGCAGCGACGATGTCGGCGACACCGCGCTGCGTCCGCAATCGCTGTCCGATTTCGTCGGCCAGCAGCAGGCGCGCAAGAATCTCTCGATCTTCATCGAGGCGGCGCGCAAGCGCGGCGAGGCGCTGGATCACGTGCTGTTCGTCGGCCCGCCCGGCCTCGGCAAGACCACGCTGGCGCAGATCGTGGCCAAGGAGCTGGGCGTCGGCTTTCGCGCGACGTCAGGGCCGGTGATCGCCAAGGCCGGTGATCTTGCAGCCCTCCTCACCAATCTCGAAGAGCGCGACGTGCTCTTCATCGACGAGATCCATCGTCTGAGCCCGGCGGTGGAAGAGGTGCTCTATCCCGCGATGGAGGACTTTCAGCTCGACCTCATCATCGGCGAGGGCCCGGCGGCGCGCTCGGTGAAGATCGAGCTGTCGAAATTCACCCTCGTCGGCGCCACCACGCGCGCCGGCCTGCTCACCAATCCCTTGCGCGATCGTTTCGGCATTCCGGTGCGGCTCAATTTCTACACGATCGAGGAGCTCGAAAGCATCGTCAGCCGCGGCGCGCGCGTGCTCAATGTCGGCATGAGCGCGGATGGCGCCAACGAAATCGCCCGCCGCGCCCGCGGCACGCCGCGTATCGCCGGCCGCCTGCTCCGCCGCGTGCGCGATTTCGCCTCGGCGGCCGATGCCGACAAGATCGACCGCAAGATCGCCGACCACGCCCTGAGCGCGCTCGAGGTCGATGCCGCGGGCCTCGACGCGATGGACCGTCGCTACCTCACGACCATCGCGATGAACTATGGCGGCGGCCCGGTTGGCGTCGAGACCATGGCCGCCGCGTTGTCCGAGCCGCGCGATGCGATCGAGGACATCATCGAGCCCTATCTGATCCAGTGCGGCTATCTCCAGCGCACCCCGCGCGGCCGTCTGCTCACCTCGCACGCCTTCCGTCATCTCGGCATCGCCGAGCCCTCGCGCGATGCGGCGGCACAATTCGGCCTGTTCGGCACGGACGAGAGCGACGACTGAGCTGCGCCAATGCAGTGCGCTCCTTCTATCATGAATTTCTGGTAATCTCGTGCAGACGGTCTGCACGAACGCACCCCAATTCCGCTCCAATCAGACCGCATCAACAAGGCGCATTACGATCGGGCTTCCATGATCACGCGCCGTCATTTCATCCGTTCCATCGGCGGTCTGTCCGCCCTCGGCATCTCGACCGCCGCCTACGGCGTCGGCGTCGAGCCGGTGCTGCGGCTCCGCGTCACCCGCTATCATCCGAAGCCGCGGCAATGGCCGGCGGATTTTCCGTTGAAGATCGCGGCCATCGCCGACATCCACGCCTGCGATCCCTGGATGTCGCTGGAGCGGATCGAGGGCATCGTCGACCGTACCAATGCGCTGAAGCCTGATATCATCGTGCTGCTCGGCGACTATGTCGCCGGCCTTCACCACGTCACGCGTCTCATCCCGTCGCGCGAATGGGCGAGGGTGCTGGCCGGACTCAAGGCACCGCTCGGCGTCCATGCCGTCATGGGCAATCACGATTATTGGGACGACTTGACCGTGCAGCGGGCGGGGCATGGGCCGACCATCGCGCATCGGGCGCTGGAGGCGGCCGGCATTCCCGTCTACGAGAACGACGTCGTGCGTCTTTCCAAAGACGGCCGCCCGTTCTGGCTTGCCGGGCTCGGCGATCAGCTGGCCTATTATCCTTCGAAGCGCTTCGGCCGCGCGCACCGGCTTGGCGTCGATGATCTTGCGGGCACGCTGGCGAAGGTCACCGACGATGCGCCGGTCATCCTGCTCGCGCACGAGCCCAACATCGCTCCGCTCGTACCCGGGCGCGTCGCGCTGCAACTGTCCGGCCATACCCATGGCGGCCAGGTTCGTCTGCTCGGCTGGTCGCCGGCGGTTTCGCCCAAGAACGGCCTGCGCCTCGCTTATGGCCACTTCCGGCTGAAATGCGATCTCATTGTCTCCGGCGGCCTCGGTTGCAGCATCATGCCGGTCCGTGTCGGTGTGCCGCCCGAGATCGTCGAGGTGACGCTGGGAAGGACAGGGCTCGCTGTGTCCTAGCTACGCTTGCGCGTCCGGCCGTTTTTGCGCAAAACGGACCTATAGCGACAAGCAAAGAGGCTCGCGACGTGACAGCTCATCTCGACGGCGAGATCCGCGACGGCCGCCACCACATGCAGGTCCGCGTCTATTACGAGGACACGGATTTCTCCGGTATCGTCTATCACGCCAATTATCTGCGCTACATGGAGCGTGGCCGCACCAATCACCTCCGGCTGATGGGCGCCGAGCAGCAGGCGCTGTTCGATCAGGTGGAGACGGAAGGCGCGGGCTTCGCCTTCGTCGTGCGCTCGATGCATCTGGATTTCCTGAAACCCGCGCGGATGGACGACGTGCTCGATGTCGTGACCTGGCCGGTCGCGGTGAAGGGCGCCTCGATCATGCTGGCGCAGGAAGTGCGGCGCGGCGGGGAAGTTCTGGTGAAGGCCGAGGTCCGCGTCGCCTTCATCAGCGGCGGCCGCGCGCAGCCGATCCCGAAATCGATCCGCGCGTTGATGAAGGCCGATCTGATTTCGTGATCGCCCGATAAGTGATCGCCCGATAAGTGATGGTCTATCGACTCCAGCAGTTGGGGCGATAGATTGCGGCCCCGACCAACCGATGAGGCCATCATGTCGCGCCCGCCGCTTCCGCCCTTCACCCGTGAGACCGCCGCGCAGAAGGCCCGCATGGCCGAGGACGCCTGGAATTCACGCGACCCGGTGCGCGTCTCGCTCGCCTATACCGTGGATAGCCGCTGGCGCAATCGCTCTGAGGTCTTTCAGGGCCGCGAGGCCATCGTCGCCTTCCTCACCCGCAAATGGGAGAAGGAGCAGGACTACCGCCTGATCAAGGACCTCTGGGCCTTCGACGAGAACCGCATTGCCGTGCGCTTCCAGTACGAATGGCACGACGCGGGCGGACAGTGGTATCGCTCCTACGGCAACGAGCAGTGGGAGTTCGACGAGCACGGCTTGATGAAGCGGCGCGAGGCGTCGATCAACGATATCGCGATTGCGGAGAAGGATCGCCGGTTTCACTGGACCGCGCCCGGGCCGCGGCCCGCGGATGTGCCGGGATTGGGAACGGATCCGTTTTGATGTTAGCGAGATAGCGCGGCGGGCGCGCTGCACCCTCTCCCCTGTGGGAGAGGGTGGCTCGCCGCATGGCGGCGATACGGTGAGGGGTCTCTCTCAGCGAGTCCGGAATCGTAGGGTGGGCAAAGGCGCACTTGCACCGTGCCCACGTCGTCTCGCCAAACACGCAGGACGTGGGCACGCTTCGCTTTGCCCACCCTACCGCACTGAGTTTATCGAAGCAGGTGCTGCTTCACCCTCTCCCACAAGGGGAGAAGGGAAGAATCTACGTGGCGACGATTGCGAACTACGTGCGCCTTGCCAAAAACCGCGTGATCGCCCCACCGAGCTTCGCATTGTCCATCGGCTCGGCCAGCGATGCGCGCGCCGTTGCGACGACATCGTCCGGCGCCTTGCCGTCGCGCAGATCGCAGCACACTTGCGCGAACGCCACGTCGAACTCCGGATGCGGCTGCACGGTCAGCGTGGTGCCGTTGGCGTAGAGCAGGCCGGCATGCGGGGTGAAATCGGACGACAGGATCGTCAGCGCATCGTTCGGCGGCTCGATCACCTGGTCCTGGTGCGAGGCGGCGATCGCAATCGCTTCGCCGGCAATGACGCCGTTCTCCGGCAGCACCTGATAGACGTGCCGGCCGATGCCCCAGCCCTTCTTGGATTTGCGCACGGTGCCGCCGAGCGCCTGCGCGATCAGCTGATGGCCGAAGCAGACTCCGACCATCGGCGTCTTGTTGGCGTAAGCGGTACGGACGAAATCCTCCAGCGGCGCGATCCAGTCGAGCCCGTCATAGACGCCGGCCGCCGCGCCGGTGATCAGCACGGCCTCGAGCTTGCCCGGATCAGGAAGCGCGTCGCCATTCGGGATGCTGACGACGTCCACCGTAGCCGTCGGGTCCTCGGTGCGGACCATGCGTTCGAACATGTCCGGGAACGAGCCGTGCTGCTCCCGATATTTTTGCGGGACCTGTCCGGTCTCGATGATCGTGATGCGTGCCATGTGCCCCCGGAAGGTTGCGAAGCTCAGTCGCTTTCTGCCCGATATTGCTGGTGTGACGCTGTACGCTCCAGCAGTGCGCTTTCCTTGCGGACCTCGTTGAGAAAGGCCTTGGCGAGGCGCGACAGCGGCTCGGCCTCCGACCATAGCATATAGGCGACGGCGTGCGTCGTCGGCGTGAACGGGCGGACGACGAGGCCGCTGCCGCCGTTCTGTCGCGGCGAGTAGGGATCGACCACCGCGGCGCCGACGCCGGCGGCAGCCAGCACGCAGGCCGTGTTGCAGTAGCGCACCTCGACGGTCGGCCGAAACGGCGCGCCGGCTCGGACAAAACTGTCGCGCACGGCTTCACCCAGCCGCGTGCCGCGTTCGAGCCCGATGAAAGGCAGGCCGGACAGATCCGAAGCCGAGATCATGGGCCTGTCAGCGAGCGGGTGCTGCGGCGGCAGCACGCACACCATCTCGCCGGTATGCACCACCTCATGCGCGATGCCGGGATGATGCGTCAGCCCGAGCGCGAAGCCGAGCTCGGCGACGCGACTGAGCACGCCCTCGATGATCCCCTCGTAGCGGCGCACGTCGAAGAACACGCGCGTTTCCGGGCGTCGTCGCAGGAATCCCGACAGCGCTGAGGGAATGATGCTGTAGGCGAGCGGCGGCGTCGCCACGATGGCAAGATGCCCGGAGCGGTTCTCGCGCAGATCGCGCACGCGGTTCTCGAGTTTCGCGTGCAGCGCGAAGATCGCCTCGCTCTCCTTGTACAGCGCCATCGCTTCCGCGGTCGGAAACAGCCGGTTGTTGACGCGCTCGAACAAGGCGAAGCCCGCCTGCGCCTCCATCGTCTTCAGCGCATTACTGACTGCGGGTTGCGACAGCGCCAGCTCGTCCGCGGCGGCGACCGTGGTGCGATGGCGGATGACGGCGCGCAGGATTTCGAGCTGACGCAGGTTCATATCACTGCCGATTATACTAAGGGCCAAAACATCATAGCAGAACGAATTGATTTTGCAGCCCCGCTCGCCCGTAATGGCAGCGGATTTGCACGTCGCATCAAAGGGTTCATTCGCCCATTGAGGCAGCACTGCGCACAGATTGGAGGCAAACTTGGTTCGTGTCCTTCGCGCCGCCGCCGCTCAAATGGGGCCGACGCAAAAAGCCGATACGCGCGAGCATACGCTGTCGCGGATGCTTGCATTGCTGGAGGAGGCGGCCGGCCGCGGCGCGAGCCTCGTGGTGTTCCCCGAGCTTGCCTTCACCACCTTCTTCCCGCGCTGGCTGCTCGAAGGCGAGGCGCTCGACCGTTATTTCGAGCGCGGAATGCCGAACCCTGCGGTGGCAAAATTGTTCGATCGTGCGCGGGCGCTGCGCGTCGGCTTCTATGTCGGTTATGCCGAGCAGACCGCGGACGGCCGCCGCTACAATTGCGCGATCCTGGTCGATCGCGACGGCGAGATCTTGGGCCGCTATCGCAAGGTTCACCTGCCGGGTTCGGTGGAGCCGCGGCCGGGCGCACGCTACCAGCAGCTCGAGAAACGCTATTTCGAATATGGCGATCTCGGCTTTCCCGCCTTCCGCGCCGGCTCGGCCTGGGCCCACGCCATCATGGGCATGATGATCTGCAACGATCGGCGCTGGCCGGAATCCTGGCGCGTGCTCGGTCTGCAGGGCGTCGAGCTCGTCTGCATCGGCTACAATTCGGCGGCCTACGATCCCAATGGCGGCACCACCGAAGACGGCGCCTTGCGCACCTTCCACTCGACACTGGTGACGCAGGCCAACGCCTACATGAACGCGACCTGGGCGATCTCGGTGGCGAAGGCGGGCGAGGAGGACGGCTCCGGACTGATCGGCGGCTCCTGCATCGTCGATCCCAATGGGCGTATCGTCGCGCAGGCCCAGACGCTCGCCGATGAAGTGATCGTCGCCGACATCGATCTCGATCTGTGCCGCCAGGGCAAGGACAAGATGTTCAACTTCGCCGCCCACCGGCGGCCGGAGCAATACAGGGTGATCACTGAACGTGCCGGGGTCATCGAGCCGGCCGTTCTCGACGCGGATTGATTTCAAACGGCCGGTCGCGGCGCCAGCCAAAGGAGCTGACATGACACGCCTTTCGCATTTCCTCGCCCTAGCAGCCCTGGCTGCCGCGACGTCGGCACAGGCGGCCGAGCTTCCCGCGGAGATCAAGCAGGCGGGCACGCTGAAGCTCACGGTCAACTCCACCTACGCGCCGATGGAATATCGCGATCCCGCGACCAATGAGCTCGTCGGGCTCGACATCGATCTGGCGAACGAGCTCGCCAAGCGGCTCGGCGGCCTCAAGATCGTCTGGAGCGAGACGCCGTTCGCCGAGCTCATCCCCTCGCTTCAGACCAAGCGCGCAGATTTCATCATCTCCGGCATCTCGGACCGCGCCTCGCGGCGCGAGACCGCCGATTTCGTCGATTACCTCGCTACCGGCCCGCAGTTCTTCGTGATGGCGGACAATGCGGCCAAGGACGCGACCGATCTCTGCGGCAAGAAGGTCGGCACCACCCGGAGCACCAGCTTCCCGGTCGAGATCGAGAAGTGGAGCAAGCAGAATTGCGAGCCGGCCGGCAAACCTGCCATCCAGTATGTCCCCGGCGAGAACTCGATCGACGTCCGCAACCAGCTCAAGCAAGGCCGCATCGACGCCGCCGTGCAGGGCAGCGAGACGCTGCCTTACGCGCAAACGCAGGAGCCCGGAAAATACCGCGTCGTCGGCGAGCCCTTCGCCAAAGGTTACCAAGGCATCATGTTCCGCAAGGACGATGCCGCCCTGCGCGAAGTCGTGACGGAGAAGCTCGCCGCCATGATCGCCGACGGTGCCTACAAGGCTGTTCTCGACAAATGGGGCTTAGGTGCGAACGCTGTGGCCCAGCCCATGCTGAACGCGGCGCCGCAATGAAGCCGGCGCCGGCACTCGCGGAAGGTTTCCCTGATCTGTCGGGGATGAGCATCGCGCGCGAGCCGCACTGGTTTCGCTGGCTCAGCGCCGCGCTGATCATTCTGGTGCTCGCGGCCATTGCGCGCGCGTTTGCGAACGGGCAGATCGAATGGTCCTATGTCAGCCGCTTCCTGACCGCAAAAGTCATCCTCGAAGGCATCGTCAACACCATGGTGATGGCGGTGCTGGCGATGGCGCTCGGCATCGTGCTCGGAATCGTCGTGGCGATCATGCGGCTGTCGCCCAATCCGGTGCTGAAGACGGTCGCCGCCGGCTACACCTGGCTGTTCCGCGGCACGCCGCTGATCCTGCAACTCTTGCTGTGGTTCAACCTCGCGCTGGTGTTTCCAACCATCGGCATTCCCGGCCTGTGGAGCGCGCGCGCCGTCGACGTCATGACGCCCTTCCTTGCCGCGCTGCTCGGGCTCGGCATCAACCAGGGCGCCTACACCTCCGAGGTGATGCGCGCGGGAATGTTGTCGGTCGACATCGGGCAGTATGAGGCGGCGCAGGCGATCGGCATGGGACGGCTGCGCGCGTTGCGCCGGATCGTGCTGCCGCAGGCGATGCGCGTGGTGATCCCGCCGCTCGGCAACGAGTTCATCGGCATGGTGAAGGCAACCTCGCTTGCGAGCGTGATCCAGTATCCGGAACTGCTGCATAACGCCGAAAACATCTACTACGCCAATTCCCGCGTGATCGAGCTCTTGATTGTCGCCGGGCTCTGGTACCTGCTCGTGGTCTCGATCCTGACCCCGCTCCAGATGCTGCTCGAACGCCGTTTTGCGCGCGGCACATTGCGGCTCGCGCGATGACAAAGCCTCTCGTCGCGATCCGCTCCGTCGCCAAGAATTTTGGCGAATTCCAGGCTCTCAAAAGCGTCTCGCTCGACGTCTGGCCCGGCGAGGTGATGTGCCTGATCGGCGCCTCCGGCTCGGGCAAGACCACGCTGCTCCGCTGCATCAACCAGCTGGCCACGATCGATGCCGGCGGCATCTGGCTCGACGGCGAACTGCTCGGGGTGCGCGAGCAAAGCGGACGGCTGCATCGGCTCAGCGAAGGTGAGATCGGGCGGCAGCGGCTGAAGACCGGCATGGTGTTCCAGCGCTTCAATTTGTTTCCGCACAAGACCGCGCTGGAGAACATCACCGAAGGTCCGCTCCAGGTGCAGGGCCGCAAGCCCGATGAGGTACGCACTGAAGCGCTCGAGCTGCTGCGCCGCGTCGGATTGTCCGCGAAGGCGGACTGGTATCCCGCCCAGCTCTCCGGCGGCCAGCAGCAGCGTGTCGCGATCGCGCGGGCGCTGGCGATGAAGCCGATGCTGATGCTCTTTGATGAACCGACCAGCGCGCTCGATCCCGAGCTCGTCGGCGAGGTGCTTGCCGTCATGAAGGAGCTGGCGCGGAGCGGCATGACCATGATGGTGGTGACGCACGAGCTCGGCTTCGCGCGCGAGGTCGCCGACCGCGTCGTCTACATGGACCAGGGCGCGATCGTCGAACAGGGCCGCGCATCGGACGTGTTGGGCGCCCCGCGCGAGGAGCGTACCAGGGCATTTCTTTCGGCTGTGATCTGAACGGGAGCGTGTTGATGAAAAGATTTTTGGTTGCGGCGGTGTTCCTCGGCGCCATCAGTGTGCCCGCGATGGCGATCGATCTGCCCGCGGAGATCGCCAAGCGGGGCAGCATCAAGGTGGCGTTGGTGCCGAACTATCCGCCGATGGAGTTCCGCGATCCCGCGACCAACGCGCTGTCCGGCTTCGACATCGATCTCGGCGAAGCCATCGGCCGCAAGCTCGGCGTCAAGATCGAATGGCAGGAGACGAGCTTTGCCGAGTTCATGCCGTCGATCTCGACCGGGCGCGTGGACGCCATCCTGTCCGGCTTCACCGATTATGCCAGCCGGCACGAGATCGCGTCCTTCGTCGATTATCTGCGCAGCGGTCCGCAGTTCTTCGTGCAGCAGTCGCGCAAGGCGGAGTTCAAGGACGCCGCATCACTCTGCGGCAAGAAGGTTGGCGCCAGTCGCCGCACCATGTTCCCGGCGCAGATTGCGGTGTGGAGCGAAAAGAATTGCGGCAGCAGTCCGATTCAGTTCGTCGGCACCGACGGCTCGGCCGACGCCCGCACCCAGCTGAGGCAAGGCCGCATCGATGCCGCCGCCCAGGGCAACGAGACGCTGCCCTACATCATGGATCTCGAGCCCGGCACCTATGCAACGGTGGGCGAGCCCATCGCACAGCAATTCACCGGCATCGCCCTGCCGGTCAAGGAAAAGGCATTGCAGCAGGCCATGCTGGAGGCGGTCGACGCGCTGATCGCCGACGGCACCTACAAGACCCTGCTTGCCAAGTGGAAACTCACCGACAACGGATTAGAGAAGGCGACCATCAATGCTGGACAGTAAGGCACTCCAGAGCATCCCCCTTGTCCCGGCCAACACCGCAGATCCCGCGCCGGACTATCCCTGGCCAAAGCCGTACACCTCGGCGATGTTCCTGTCGTTCGACGTAGACGCCGAGAGCGCGTGGACCAGCAAGGACGCAGTGCACGCCCAGCGGCTCATCACCATGAGCTATGGCGGCTATGAGGCCCGCGTCGGCACGCCAAAACTGCTGGAGCTGCTCGACCAGCTCGATCTGAAAGCGACCTTCTTTGTCACGGGATGGTCGGTCGATGCGCATCCCGCGATGGCCGAGTCCATCCTCAAGGCCGGTCACGAGATCGGACATCACGGCTATCATCATCTCCTGCCCGATCCCGGCGATCCCTGGATCGAGGAGGAGCTGGAGCGCGGTTTCGAGGCGCTGAAGCGCAGGCTTGGCGTCAAGCCGACCGGCTATCGCGCGCCGTACGGCGAGTTCACCGAGGAGCTGCGCGTCGCGCTGGTGCGCCACGGCATCGTCTACACCTCCTCGTTCCGCGACGACGTCAGGCCCTATCGCCATCGTCTCGCCGACGGCAAGCCCGGCACGATCGAGCTGCCGGTCACCGCGAGCTATGACGATTGGATGCACGGTCTCTCCGCGCGCTTCAGCCCGCGCTCGATCTTCCCCAAGGAACATGTGCTCTCGATCTGGAAGGACGAGCTCGACGAGGTCCGCGACTGGGGCGCGATGGTGACGACGGTGCTGCATCCGCAATGCAGCGGCCGCCCGATGCGGCTGCGCCTGCTGCGCGAATTTCTGACTTACGCAAAGTCGTGCCCGGATGTCTGGATCACGACCGGCGAGAAGATCGCGGAGAACTTTTTGCGCCACGAGGCCGGTAACCGCTAGGGAGCGCCATGACCCGTATCCTCGTCATCAACCCGAACTCCTCGGCGTCGGTAACGGCGGCGATCGACGAGGCGGTCGCGCCGCTGCGGATCGCCGGCGGGCCTGAGATCGAAGTGGTCGGCCTCGCCGAGGGGCCGCCGGGCATCAGCTCGCAGCGCGATGCCGACAGCGTCGTCATGCCGCTGGTGAATCGCGTCGCGCGCGAGGATGCCGATGCCTTCGTGCTCGCCTGCTTCAGCGATCCCGGCCTGCATGCGGTGCGCGAGGCGGCCGGCGGTCGTCCCGTGATGGGCATCGCCGAATGCGGCATCTTTCGCGCGCTGATGCTGGGTGAACGTTTTGGCATCATCGCGCTGTCGCCCTCGAGCATCCGGCGCCAGCAACGGATGGTGCGGCTGATGGGCGTCGACGGCCGCTATGCCGGAAGCTGGTCGGTCGGCGCGAGCGCAGCCGAGACCGCAGCTGCAGATATCCGGGGACGGTTGATCGACGCCGGCCGCGCGCTGGTCACGCAATGCCGCGCCGATGTCGTGGTGATGGGCTGCGCCGGCATGGCCTCGCACCGCGCGGCAATTGCGGAGGCGATTGGCGTGCCCGTGGTCGAGCCGGCGCAGCAAGCGGTCGCCGCTGCGATCGGCGCGGTCTTGCTCAACACGTAGAGCGCAATTATGGGACCCCGCTTTTGTGACATCGCTCTGGCCGCGCGCTCGCTGCAACCTCTCCCGCTTGCGGGGGAGGTCGACGCGCGAAGCGCGGCGGGTGGGGGCTCTTTCCTCTCGGGGTCATCGCCTGCGGAGACACCCCCACCCCAGCCCTCCCCCGCAAGCGGGAGAGGGAGCACACCGCGGCCGCGGCTGCATGTCACCGCACTCAGGAGCCTCTCGTAATGTCTATCTCCCGCCGTTCGCTCCTTAGGGCTGCCGCAGCCATGCCGGCGCTGTCGCTGCCGGGCATCGTGCGCGCCGAATCCCAGTCGACGCTGCGCTTCATCCCCGTGATCGATCTCGCTTTCGTCGATCCCATCTACTCGACTGCGCAGGTGTCGCGGAACCATGGCTTCATGGTCTACGACACGCTCTATGGCATGAGCGCCTCGCTCCAGGTCTCGCCGCAGATGCTGTCGGGCCACATCATCTCCGGTGATGGGCTGCAATGGGACCTCAGCTTGCGCGACGGCCTGTTCTGGCACGATGGCGAACGCGTGCTCGCGCGCGACTGCGTGGCGAGCATCCGCCGCTGGGCTGCGCGCGACGGCTTTGGCGGTGAGCTGATGGAGGCGATCGACGAGCTGTCCGCCGCCGACGACCGCATCATCCGCTTCCGTCTCAAGCGTCCGTTCCCGCTGTTGCCGCAGGCACTCGGCAAGGCCGCAATCAATGCCTGCTTCATGATGCCGGAGCGGCTGGCGAGCCAGGATCCGTTCAAGCCGCTGACCGAGGTGATCGGCAGCGGCCCGTTCCGCTACCTCGCTGACGAGCGCGTGCAGGGGGCGCGCAACGCCTACGCCAAATTCGAGCGCTATCAGCCGCGCACGGACGGCAAGCCGGATTGGACGGCGGGTCCGAAGATCGTGCACTATGATCGCGTGGTCTGGACCACCACGCCCGATGCCGGCACCGGCGTTGCCGCGCTGCAGACCGGCGAGCAGGACTGGCAGGAGACCACGCCGCACGATCTGTTGCCGGTGATCAAGGCCGCCGGTGACATCGAGACGCGCGTTCTCGATCCCAGGGGTTACGCCTGCATGCTGCGCCTCAATCACCTGCAGCCTCCGTTCGACAATCCAGCCATCCGCCGCGCACTGCTGGGTGCGATCGACCAGTCCGCGTTCATGACGGCCGTGGCCGGCGTCGATCCCGCCTTCCAGGTCTCGCCGATCGGCTACTTCGCGCCTGGTACCCCGATGGCGAGCGAGGTCGGGCTCGACGTGTTCCGCGGGCCCCGCGACTACGCCAAGGTCAAGGCCGATCTGAAGGCGGCCGGCTATAGTGGCGAGAAGATCGTGGTGCTCGTGCCCACCAATTCGCTGGCGCAGAAGCCGCTCGGCGAGATCGCGGTCGATAGCTTGCGCAAGGCCGGCATGAACGTCGAATATGCCGGGCTCGACTTCGCCGTCGTGTTGCAGCGCCAGCTCAAGAAGGATCCGATCGGGCAGGGCGGCTGGAGTGCGGCGGTCGGCAATTGGCAGGGCATCGACTGGCTCAACCCGGCCGGCAACACCAACATCCGCGGCGAAGGCAAGGTCGCCGGCTGGTATGCGAGCGAGAGGATGGGGCCCTTGCGCAGCCAGTGGCTGGCGGCGTCCGAGCTCGCCGAGCAGCAGCGCATCTGCCGTCAGGTCCAGGCGGTGGCGTTCGAGGAGATTCCCTACATCCCGATCGGCCTGTACAAGCAGCCGACCGCCTATCGCAAAGCCATCACCGGCATTCTCGACGGCACCGCCGTCTTCTGGAACGTACGCCCAGCATGAGCACCACAGCAATCTTCGGCAGCTATGTGCTGTCACGGAAAGACGGCGCGCAGGATGTGCTGCGCGACCATTGGGTCCTGGTCGAAGGCAAGAAGATCGCCGCGGTCACGCGCGACAAGCCGCGTGCGGATGAGGTCTACGACCGCCCGGGCCGCTTCGTGCTGCCGGGCCTGCTCAATCTGCACAATCACTGTTTTAGCGAGGCGGTAGCGCGCAGCCACACCGAGGACGGCAACGGCCGCAAGAGCAACCAGAGCATCGTCTACACGGTGCTGTTGCCGCTGACCAAGCGTGGCGCCGATATCTTGTCGGCGGAAGAACGTATGGCGGTGGCGCGGCTCGGCATCCTCCAGCTGCTCAAGGGTGGCGCCACCACGGTGATGGAGCCGTTCCGGAATTCGATTCCGGAGATGTTCGACGCCGCCGAGGAGATGGGCATCCGCTTCTACGGCGCGCCCTATCTGTTCTCGACGTCGGATGCCAAGGCGGGCCCGGACGGCGTGGTGCGTTATTCCGGCGATGACGGTGCCGCCGACATGGCGACCTGGGATGCGCTCTACCAGCGCTGGAACAAGCGCGGCGACGGCCGCATCGGCCTCGCCATGAGCCCGCACGCCACCGACACCTGCGGCCCCGATCTGCTGAAAGCCTGCGCCGCGCGAGCGCGCGAGCTCGGCGTTCCCATCACGACGCATATGGCGCAGAGCCGCGCCGAGGTCGAGACCATCGGCAAGCGTTATGGCGGCCGCACGCCGGCGGAGTATCTGGACTGGCTCGGCCTGCTCGCGCCCGACCTGATGGCCGCGCATTGCATGTTCAGCACCGACGACAATCTCAAGCTGATGGCCGCGCGCGGCATGACCGTGCTGAACTGCCCGCGCGTGTTCGCGCGCGCCGGCGTCACCGCGGCCTTCAGCCGGTTCGCCGAGCATGGCGTGCGCACCGTGGTCGGCACCGACGGCTACAACATGGACCTGCTCGGCGAGCTGAATGCCG
The DNA here is from genome assembly GCF_014198235.1 of Bradyrhizobium sp. ERR14. NCBI lineage: Bacteria > Pseudomonadati > Pseudomonadota > Alphaproteobacteria > Hyphomicrobiales > Nitrobacteraceae > Bradyrhizobium > Bradyrhizobium sp. ERR14. The sequence goes on from NZ_JACIHD010000011.1 coordinate 54,317, forward strand.
CGTCGATGATCTCCAAGATCACCTCGGCGCGTCCCGACGTCGCCAATTCGCCGCAGCTGATCGAGGCGAACACGGCGGTCGCCGCCGACGTTATCAGGCGGCCTGATCTCGGTCGGATCGAGCCGGGTGCAACCGCCGATCTGACCGTGGTCGATCTCACCCACCCGCATCTCCAGCCGCTGTTCGATCCGCGCCGCGCGCTGATCGCGCTCGCCAACCGTGCCAATATCGATCAGGTCATGGTCGACGGCCGCGTGCTGGTCGACGAGGGGCGCTATCTCGGCGCCGACGAAGTAGCGATCACAGCCGCCGGCAGCGCCGCGATCGGCAAGATCTGGGATCTGCCGGAAGCGCAGGCGGCGTTCAACGGGTGATCGCGGCCTCCGGCAGCGACGAAGAAGGTGCACTCCCTCTCCCGCTTGCGGGAGAGGGCAGGGGAGAGGGTTCTCTCCTACCGGGGACACTCCCGATGAGGAGGGAGTCCCCACCCGGCCTTCGCCAAAGCCGAGGCTTCGCCTCGGCGTCTCCTAAGAGACGGCCGCCATAGGCGGCCTACGCCTCCCCCGCAAGTGGGAGAGGTTGCAGCCAGCCCGTCGCCAGATTGTCCTAACTCGCGGCTTCCGGCAGATCGTCAAACTCCATCAGCGCCTTGCGCATGGTCTCCACCAGATCCAGCGCCACCGGCGACGGACTGCGCTGTGCCGGAAATACCGCCGAGAATTCGAAGTCGATGCGCGGCAGGAAGCGCCGCACGACGACGCCGCGCGTGGCAAATTCCTGCGCGGTGAAGGGATCGCAGATCGAGACCCCGAGCCCGGATGACACCATCCCGCACATGATCTCCGACAGCGTGGTCTCCACCCGCAACACGCGGCGGACGTCGCTGCGGTGAAAGACCTGGTCGACGAGGTGGCGGCTCGACGATCCCGCCGACAGCGAGATGAACGTCTCACCCTCGAAATCGCGTGGCTCCAGCACTTCTTTCTCCGCGAGGCGATGTCCGGTCGGCAGCACCGCGACGCGCGCCAGCGCCGGCAGCCGCAGGCTCGGCAGGCCGGAATGGGCAATCGGCACCTCGGCGAAGCCGATGTCGCATTGATTGTTCAAAACCCAGTCGACCACAATCGGCGAGATCACTCCGAAGAAGGCCAGGTTGAGGTTGGGCCGTTCCATCAGGAAGTGCCCGGCAAGCCGCGGCAGATAGCCGTTCGCCAGCGCCGGCAGCGCGGCGATGCGCAGCGAGCCGGTGCGGCGTCCCCGGATTTCTTCGGCCGCAGCCGTGATGCGTTCGAGACCGACGAAGGACCGTTCGACCTCGGTGTAGAGCGCCATTGCCGCGGCGGTCGGCACGAGGCCGGTGCCGCGCCGCTCGAACAGCTCCATCTTCAACAGCGCCTGGAAGTCGCGCAGCAACCGGCTGACAGCCGGCTGCGTCACCACCATCAGCTTCGCGGCCTCGGTGACGCTGCCGGTCAGCATGGTCGCGCGGAAGGCCTCCACCTGCCGCGAATTGATCCGCGCCATTCCAAACATCCATAACATTTAGGCATACAGAGGTTGCCATTATTCATTGGACGATGGAAGTATAGGTTGCGATCTTTTTCATCAGGACTGGAGACAGCCCGCTTTTTCGGCAGATTGGAGGGGTTCAAGCCTCCAGATCGCGCCAAAACCCGCCGAATGGGCGCCGGAGCCCTGTTTGGAGACGGGATTGCGCGGAAGGAAATGCGGAAGAGGCTTCAGCCAGCGAGACTCGTCGGTACGTCACCTCATTCCGGTATGGAGATCGGTCCACATGAAGACTCTTCGCCTTCTGACCGCGGTCAGCATCGCAGCGCTCATTGCCGCCCCCTCAGTCGCTTCGGCCCAGCAAAAGACTCTCTACGTCGCCGGCTATGGCGGCTCGTTCGAGAAGACGATCCGCGACGAGGTGATCCCCGCCTTCGAGAAGGAGAACGGCGTCAAGGTCGAGTACGTCGCCGGCAACTCCACCGACACGCTGGCCAAGCTCCAGGCGCAGAAGGGCAACCAGCAGATCGACGTCGCCATCGTCGATGACGGCCCGATGTACCAGGCGATTCAGCTCGGCTTCTGCGGCAAGCTCGAGGGGCTGCCGGCCGATCTCTACGACACCGCGCGCTTCAAGGACGATCGTGCCGTCGCGATCGGCATCGTCGCGACCGGGCTGATGTACAACACCAAGGTGTTCAAGGAGAAAGGCTGGGCGCCGCCGACCTCCTGGAATGACCTGAAGGACACGAAATACGCCAAGCAGCTCGTGATCCCGCCGATCAACAACACCTACGGCCTCGAAGCGCTGGTGATGCTGTCGAAGATGAACGGCGGCGGCGAGACCAATGTCGATTCCGGCTTCAAGATCTTCAAGGAACAGATCAATCCGAACGTGCTCGCCTACGAGCCGTCGCCGGGCAAGATGACCGAGCTGTTCCAGTCCGGCCAGGCCGTGATCGCGGTGTGGGGCACCGGCCGCGTGCAGAGCTTTGCCAATACCGGTTTCCCTGTCGACTTCGTCTACCCGAAGGAAGGTGCCGCGACGCTGCTGACGACGGCCTGTCCGATCACCAAGCCCAACGCCTCGCCGCTGGCAGCAAGCTTCGTCAAGATGCTGCTCGACCCAAAAATCCAGCTCGTGATGCTGAAGGATTACGGCTACGGCCCGGTGCTGAAGTCGCTGGTGATCCCGCCCGAGCTCGGAAAGATGGCGCCGATCGGCGAGCGTGCGGCCAAGCTCTATAATCCGGACTGGACCGTCATCAACGAGAAGCGCGAGGAGTGGACCAAGCGCTGGAATCGCGAGGTTGAGCGTTGATCTGATCGTCGCAGCGGAGACAGCGTATGGCCTATCTCGAGCTCGATCGGGTCGCCAAGCAATTCGGGGCGCAGACTGTGGTCGACGACTTCAGTCTGTCGGTGGGGAAGGGGGAGTTCATCTCCTTCCTCGGCCCTTCCGGCTGCGGCAAGACCACGACGTTGCAGATGATCGCGGGCTTCCTCGATCCCACGCGCGGCGCCATCCGCCTCGAGGGCAAGGACCTGACCGCGATCCATCCGGCCAAGCGCGGGCTCGGTATCGTGTTCCAGAGCTACGCGCTGTTTCCGCACATGACGGCGGCAGAGAACGTCGCCTTCGGTCTCGAGATGCGCAATGTGCCGCGCACTGAACGAGCCGAGCGCGTCCGTGCCGCGCTCGGGATGGTCGGCCTCGCCGGCTTTGAGGACCGTCATCCCCGCCGCATGTCCGGCGGCCAGCAGCAGCGCGTGGCACTCGCCCGCGCGCTGGTGATCAAGCCGAGCGTGCTCTTGCTCGACGAGCCGCTGTCCAATCTCGACGCAAAACTGCGCGAGGAGATGCAGATCGAGCTGCGCCAGATCCAGCGCACCATCGGCACCACCACGATCCTCGTGACCCATGACCAGAACGAGGCGATGTCGCTGTCCGACCGCATCGTGGTGATGAGCCAGGGCAAGATCGAGCAGATCGGCACGCCGCAGGAGACCTATGAGAAGCCGGCCTCGGCCTTCGTCTCGCAATTTCTCGGCAAGACCAACGATTTTGCCGCGGCGGTCGATCGGACCACTACGCCAGCGCGGGTGACGGCGGGCTCCTGGAGCGCGCCGGCCCCGGCGGGCCTCAGCGGCCCCGTCACTGTCAGCATCCGTCCTGAAAGAATCGGCTTCGGCGATGCCGGCCTTAGCGCAAAGATCGTCACGCGCATCTTCCAGGGCAATCACTGGCTGTTCCAGTGCGACAGCGAATGCGGCCCCGCGATCGTGATCCGCCAGAATGACGGCACGACGCAACCAGGCGAAGGCGAGGCCGTGCGTCTCAGCTGGCGGCCCGAAGACATGAGCGTCCGCGCGAGGGCCGGCGCATGAGCGCGGTCGCCGAGGAGCGCAGCGCGCGTGCGCCGTGGGCGCTGACGGCGCCCGCCCTGATGCTGTTCGTCGGCGTGCTGCTGATTCCGCTGGCGATGACCGTGATGCTGTCGTTCCACGATTGGGGCCAATACAAGGGCATCGAGCCGGTCTTCATCCTCAAGAACTGGCACGAGATCGCGACCGATCCCTATTACGCCGAAATGTTCTGGCGGACCTTTCGGATCGCGATCCTGACCACGCTGCTCACCGCGCTGCTCGGGGCACCCGAAGCCTACATCCTCAACCGCATGAGCGGGCGCTGGAAGAGTTTTTTCCTGCTGGTCATTCTCGGGCCGCTCTTGATCTCCGTGGTGGCGCGCACGCTGGGCTGGGCGCTGTTGTTCGGCGGCAACAACGGCCTCGTCAACAAGCTCCTGATGTCGCTCGGGGTGATGCGTTCCCCCATTCCCTTCATGTTTACCGAGACGGGCATGATCATCGCGCTCGCCCATGTGATGATGCCGTTCATGGTGCTCTCGGTGTGGGCTGCGCTGCAGCGGCTTGATCCGCAGATCGAGAATGCCGCGATGTCGCTCGGTGCGGGTGCCGCCACCATCATCCGGCGCATCATCATGCCGCAGATCATGCCGGGTGTGCTGTCGGGTGCGATCATCGTGTTTTCGCTCTCGGCCAGCGCGTTTGCGACGCCCGCGATCATCGGCGGCCGCCGGCTCAAGGTCGCGGCGACGCTCGCCTATGACGAATTTCTCAACACGCTGAACTGGCCGCTGGGTGCGGCGGTCGCCACGCTCCTGCTGGTCGCGCTGGTGCTGATCGTCGTCGGCAGCAACGCGCTGATCGAGCGGCGCTACGCGGAGGTGTTCCGATGAGACGGAACGGCCCGCTGGCGCTGATCTTCCATACCTTCTTCGTCATCGTCATGGTGGCGCCGATCCTGGTGGTCTGTCTCGTCGCCTTCACGCCCGAAGGCTTCCTGTCACTGCCGACCAACGGCTTCTCGCTGCGCTGGTTCAGGACGATCGCGAACTATCCCGAATTCATCCACGCCTTCTGGGTCAGCCTTGGCCTCGGCGCGCTATCATCATTCGTCGCGCTGCTGTTCGCGGTGCCGGCGGCATTGGCGATCGCGCGCTATCGCTTCCGCGGCCGCGATGCCCTGGCCGCGCTGTTCCTCTCGCCGCTGATGATCCCGCATGTCGTGCTCGGCATCGCTTTCCTGCGCTTCTTCACCTCGGCCGGCCTCGGCGGCAGTTTTGCCGCGCTGATCATCGCGCATGTCATCATCGTGTTTCCCTTCGCGCTGCGGCTGACGCTTGCGGCCGCGACGGGCATGGACCGCACGGTCGAGATAGCCGCGGTCTCGCTCGGCGCCGGCGGCTGGACGCTGTTTCGCCGCGTGACCCTGCCGCTGATCCTGCCCGGCGTCATCAGCGGCTGGGCGCTCGCCTTCATCCAGTCCTTCGACGATCTGACCATGACCGTCTTCCTCGCGGCACCCGGCACCGAGACGTTGCCGGTGCGCATGTTCCTTTATATCCAGGACAACATCGATCCGCTGGTGACGTCGGTCTCGGCCTGCGTGATCGCTGTGACCATGACCGCTCTCATTCTGCTCGACCGCTTCTACGGGCTCGACCGTGTGCTCGCCGGCAAGGGCGGCGATACGGGGCGATAGGAGAACTTATGCGAACGGATTACGACGTCGCCGTGGTCGGCGGCGGATTGCTCGGCTCCGCCATTGCCTGGGGCCTCGGCCGGCTCGGCAAGTCCGTTGCCGTGCTCGACGAGGGCGACATCACCAAGCGCGCCTCGCGCGCGAACTTTGCGCTGGTGTGGGTGCAGAGCAAGGGGCTCGGCATGCCAGCCTATACGGTGTGGACCGTGCAGGCGTCGCAGGCGTGGGCTCGGCTTGCTTCCGAGCTGAAACAGCAGACTGGCCTTGATGTCTCGCTTCAGCAGAATGGCGGCTTTCACCTCACCCTCGGCGAGGACGAGTTCGGCCAGCGAACCGAGCTGGTCAAGCGGATGCACAACCAGGCCGGTGCTGCCGACTACAAGATGGAGATGCTCTCCGCATCCGAGGTGAAGAAGTCGCTGCCGCTGATCGGACCGGAGGTTTCCGGTGGCAGCTATTGCCCGCTCGACGGCCACGTCAATTCGCTGCGCACGTTCCGCGCCTTTCACACCGGCTTCAGGGCATTCGGCATCGACTATTTCCCGGAGCGTCCGGTCTCGGCGATCAGCAAGAGCGGCGGCGAATTCCACCTGACCACGCCGAAGGGCGAGCTGCGCGCGGCCAAGATCGTGCTCGCTGCCGGCAATGCCAACCAGACGCTGGCGCCGATGGTCGGCCTCTACGCGCCGATGGGCCCGACCCGCGGCCAGATCGTGGTGACCGAGCGCACCATGCCGTTCCTGCCGCATCCCCTGACCACGATCCGCCAGACCGACGAGGGCACGGTGATGATCGGCGACAGCAAGGAGGACGAGCTCGACGATCGCGCGCTGAAGCATTCGATCAGCGCCGTGATGACCGATCGCGCGCAGCGCATGTTCCCGCATCTCTCGCGGCTCAACGTGGTCAGGAGCTGGGCCGGCATCCGCGTCATGCCGCAGGACGGGTTTCCGATCTACGACCAGTCGGAGACGCATCCCGGCGCATTCGTCGCCTGCTGCCATTCCGGCGTGACGCTGGCCTCCAACCATGCCTTCGAGATCGCGCGCATGGTCGCACAAGGCGCGCTCGAGCCGGAGCTGGTCGGTGCGTTCTCCGCCAGCCGCTTCGGCGACGCGGGTGCTGCGAACAACAGCGGCTATTAGAGAATTTTAAGGAGCCACGAGGCATCCCATGTTTAAGAGATCCGAACAGGACAAACGTCCGCAGGTGCAGATCCTCGTCGACGGCGTTGCCGTCGCCGCGCGCCAGGGCGACACCGTCTCTGCCGCGCTGCTTGCCTCCGGCTTGGACGCGCGGCGTTCGACTGCGGTGAGCGGCGCGCCGCGTCTGCCCTATTGCATGATGGGCGTCTGCTTCGACTGCCTCGTCACCATCGACGGTGTCGGCAACCGCCAGGGTTGCCTCGTGCCTGTCGCCGAGGGCATGCAGATCGAGATTCAGAAGGGCAAGCGGGAGATCGGAAAATGACTGTGGCTCCCAAACGCGAAGCCTATGATGTCGTGGTGATCGGCGCCGGGCCAGCGGGCCTTGCTGCCGCTGCGACCTCCGCCGAAGCCGGCCTCTCGACGTTGCTGCTCGACGAGAACATCGGCCCGGGCGGCCAGGTGTTCCGCGCAATTTCGTCCACACCGGTGACCGATCGCAATCAACTCGGCGCCGATTATTGGGTCGGTGCCGATCTCGTGCAGGCGCTGCGTACGACCAGCGCCGAGGTCATCCATCGTGCCACGGTCTGGAGCCTGGACCGCAACCTCGAGATCGCCGTCTCGGTCGGCGGCGCGTCCGCCTTCGTCAAGGCGCAGCGCGTGATCCTTGCGACCGGCGCGCTGGAGCGGCCGTTTCCGATTCCCGGCTGGACGCTGCCGGGCGTGATGACCGCGGGCGCGGCGCAGACCATGCTGAAATCCTCGGCTCTCGTGCCTGACGGCCGCACCGTGATTGCGGGGCAGGGGCCGCTGCTCTGGCTGCTTGCCGCGCAGATCCTGCGCCTCGGCGGCCGCATCGATCGCATCCTCGACACCACCGAGCGCAGCAATTACTTCGCAGCGCTGCCGCACGCCTTCGCCTTCCTGACCTCGCCCTATTTCTCCAAGGGCCTCGCGATGATGCGCGAGGTGAAGGCCAAGGTGCAGGTCGTCTCCGGCGTCACGGAGCTCTCGGCGGCCGGCGACGGCCAGCTCGCCAGCGTCAGCTATGTCGCCGGCGGCAAGCGCGACACCATTCCTGCGGACCTGTTGCTGCTGCATCAGGGCGTCGTGCCCAACGTCAACCTCGCGATGGCAGCCGGTGTCGAGCATCGCTGGGACGATCTGCAATTGTGCTGGTCGCCGGTGCTGGATGCCAGCGGCAGCTCGTCGGTCGCGGGTATCGCGATCGCCGGTGACGGCGCCGGCATCGGTGGTGCCAATGCAGCCGTGGTGCGGGGCCGCATTGCGGCGCGTGCAGCGGTCGAAGCGTTGGCACCCGCGGCCGCCGCAAAACTGCCGTCGATGGCAGCGTTGCGTGCCGATCTCACCAGGGCGGAGCGCGGCCGCGTCTTCCTCGACACGCTGTTCCGCCCCGCGCCGCAGTTCCGGATTCCCTCCGGCGACACCATCGTCTGCCGCTGCGAAGAGGTCTCGGCAAAGGACATTCTCGACGCGGTCGCCATCGGTGCAACCGGCCCCAATCAGCTGAAAGCCTATCGCCGCACCGGCATGGGCCCATGCCAGGGCCGGCTCTGCGGCCTCACCGTCACCGAGCTGATGGCGCAGGCGCGCGGCAAGACTCCGCAGGAGATCGGCTATTACCGGCTGCGCGCGCCGGTCAAGCCGATCACGCTCGCCGAGCTCGCGGCCGTTCCGAAGAGCGAGGCCGATATCAAAGCGGTGGTGCGCGGATGACAAGATGCGTGGATGCGATCGTCGTCGGCGGCGGCATCCACGGATGCTCCACCGCGCTGCATTTGTGCCTTGCCGGCCTCAAGCCGGTGCTGATCGAGAAGGATTATGCCGGACGCCACGCCTCCGGCGTCAATGCTGGCGGCGTCCGCCAGCTCGCGCGACACATCCCGGAAATTCCGCTTTCGATCCGCTCGATGGGAATCTGGGAGAAGATCAGGGATCTGCTCGACGACGATTGCAGCTTCGAGAGCCACGGCCAGGTGCTGGTCGCCGAGAACGAGGAGGAGCTCAGCGTTTGCCGCGCGCGCGTGGCCGAACTCAATGCGCTCGGCTTCACCCACGAAGAGCTGATCGACGCGACTGAATTGCGCCGGCTGGTGCCGGCGGTGGCTGAAAGCTGTCCCGGCGGCGTGGTCTCACGCCGCGACGGTGCCGCCAATCCGGCGCAGACGACGACGGCGTTCCGCCGCAGGGCCGGACAGCTGGGTGCGACCGTGCGCGAGGGCGTCGCCGCCAGCAACATCCGCTACAGCGATGGGCTCTGGCATGTCGATGTCGGCACTGAAACCTTTGCTGCGCCGGTGCTGGTCAACGCCGCCGGCGCCTGGGCCGGCAAGATCGCGGCTGCGCTCGGCGAGCCCGTGCCGGTCGAGACCGTGGCGCCGATGCTGATGATCACCTCGCGCGTGCCGCACTTCATCGACCCCGTCGTGATCCTGCGCGGGCGCAAACTCTCCTTCAAGCAGTTCTCCAATGGCACCGTGCTGATCGGGGGCGGCCATCTGGCGACGCCCTATCAGGATCGCAACGAGACGGTGCTGGACTGGAAGAGCCTCGCCATCAGCGCCCGCACCGTGTTCGAGCTGTTCCCGGTGATGCGCAGCGCCACCATCGTTCGTGCCTGGGCCGGGATCGAGGCGAAGATGAAGGACGATATTCCCGTGTTCGGGCCGAGCAGCCGTCACAGGGGGCTCTATCACCAGTTCGGCTTCTCGCTGCACGGCTTTCAGCTCGGCCCCGGCGCCGGCGCTGTGATGGCGGAGCTGATCGTCAATGGCGGCACCCAGACCCGCGTCGGCGATCTCGGCATCGACCGTTTTCATCCCACTACGCTCGGAGCATGAGGCCAATTTGTCGGAGCAATCCCAAAACGGGCTCGTTCCAACCTCTCCCGCTTGCGGGGGAGGGAGCGCACCGTCTTCGCGATCTCGACCTAATCTCGTCACGCTCTAGCAACAAGAGGACATCATGAGCATCACCCGCAGCATCCGCACGCCCATCATGCACCGCGCCGTCGAGGCCAACGGCTTTGTCTTCCTCGGCGGCACCATTGCCGACGACACCTCGGTCTCGATGGGTGACCAGACCCGCAACATCCTCGGCAAGATCGCCGGCTATCTGAAGGAAGCCGGCACCGACAAGAGCCGCGTCGTCAGCGCCTCGATCTTCGTCACGGATCTCTCCAAGAAGAAGGAGATGGACGCGGCCTGGACCGAGTTCTTCGGCGACAATCTGCCGACCCGTGCCACGGTCGGCGTTGCCGATCTCGGCGGCAGCGCGCTGATCGAGGTGGTGGTCACCGCACTGAAGGGCTGAACGCGACAGGGACGTCGGCGCTCTCCGCGCCGTCGTCCCTCGCGCGGTGCCTTGATCTCGCCTTTGGAAGGTAATACTTAGAGGCTCCCTCAATCAGGACATTCGAGAGCCATGGATTTTACCCCGACCGCAAAGCCAATCCGCCTTGCTCACGGGGAATTCCATGCCTGCTTCAATCATCCTGTCGAATCTGTCGCTGTGCACGCCTGACGGCCGTTCTCTCTTTTCCAACCTCGATCTGACGTTCGGCGCCGAGCGGACCGGCCTCGTCGGCCGCAATGGCGTCGGGAAAACCACGCTGCTTGCATCGATCTCCGGGGAGCACCGTCCCCCCGCGGGACATGTCGCCGTCACCGGATCCGTTGGCTTGCTGCGCCAGGATGTCCAGCTCTCAGCGGGCGCGACGGTGGCCGATCTGTTCGGAGCGCGGGATCAACTCGCGTTGCTTCGCCAGGCTGAGCGCGGCGAAGCTTCGGCCGACGACCTCGCCGAGGTCGATTGGACTCTCGAAGCGCGCTTGCAAGTCGCCCTTGCACGTCTCGGGTTCGATCTCGCTCCCGAGACCGAACTGGAGCGGTTGTCCGGCGGCCAGATCACGCGGGTCCGTCTCGCCGCATTGGTCTTTGCCGAGCCTGACTTCCTGCTGCTGGACGAGCCCACCAACAACCTCGACCAGGACGGCCGCAAGGCGGTGATCGATCTCCTCGCGGCCTGGCGCGGTGGCGCGATCATCGTCAGCCACGACCGCAACCTACTCGAAGCGATGGATGCGGTCGTCGAGCTGACGTCGCTCGGAGCCACGCGATACGGCGGCAATTGGAGCCGTTACCGCGAACAGAAAGCCGTCGAGCTCGCTGCCGTCAGGCACGACCTCGCGCATGCCGAGAGACGGCTATTCGAGATCGACGGCAAGGCGCAGGAGGCCGCGGAGAAGAAAGCGCGCAAGGACAGCGGCGGCAGGAAGAAGCGCGCCAAGGGCGACATGCCGCGCATCCTGGCCGGGGCGCGCAAGGATCGCAGCGAGGATACCGGCGGCAAGACCGCACAAATCGCCGAGCGGCAGCGCGCGGAGGCGCTTCAAGCTGTCGACGAGGCGCGCCGGCGCGTCGAAATTCTTCAGCCGCTCTCCGTCAAGCTGCCCGTGACCGGCCTGCCGGCCGGCAGGGAGGTGCTTTGGCTCGACGGCGTCAGCGCCGGCTACCGGCCGGAGCAACCGGTCCTGCGCGATCTCTCATTCGCCGTCGTCGGTCCGGAGCGCGTCGCGCTGGTCGGGCCCAACGGCTCCGGCAAGACGACACTGCTGAAGCTGATCGCGGGCGAGCTGCGTCCGCTCTCGGGCACCCTGCGGGTCAGGCCGGATTTCGCGCTGTTCGATCAGAAGGTCAGCCTGCTCGATCCCGCGATCTCCATCCTGGACAATTTTCGGCGCCTCAATCCGAAGGCGGGCGCGAACGAATGCCATGCCGCGCTGGCGCGGTTCATGTTTCGCGCCGACGCCGCCTTACAGGCAGCCGGAAGCCTCAGTGGCGGGCAAATGTTTCGGGCGGGCCTCGCTTGCGTGCTGGGCGGGTCATCGCCTCCGTCGCTGCTGATCCTGGATGAGCCGACCAATCATCTCGACATCGAGTCCATCGAAGCGGTCGAAGCAGGCTTGATGGCCTATGACGGCGCGCTGCTCGTCGTCAGTCATGATGAAGCGTTCTTGCAGGCGATCGGGGTCACGCGACGGCTCGACCTCGCCGCCAAGGTCCTGCGCACTCATGGCGGGATCGTCTGATCCCGCCCGGCGGTCCTGATATGGTAGTGATTTTCAAAAACCCGACGCCCTGCCCCCAGCGCGTCGGGTGGAAAAAATGAGTATCAATCCGTGATCCCAACGCAACTGTTGTGACGCGTCCCGCAGCAATTGACCACTCCGGGAAACTACCGCGTCGGAATCGCGCTGAGCCGGCCGGTTTGCAACCTACGATGCTGCACTCCCGCCCGGCTCGAGCGCTTCGCCGATCTCGAGCGGATGGGCCATGGTCTCATGCAGCGCCTCGCGATCGAGCTCGCCTTCGGAGATGCTGATGACGACGCAGGCGACGCCGTTGCCGATCAGATTGGTCAGCGCGCGGCATTCGCTCATGAACTTGTCGATGCCGACCAGGATCGCGATCGACTGGATCGGGATGTCAGGCACGATCGAGAGCGTCGCGGCGAGCGTGATGAAGCCGGCGCCGGTCACGCCCGAGGCGCCCTTCGAGGTGATCATGGCGATGCCGAGGATGCCGAGCTCCTGCCAGATGGTCAGATGCGTGTTGGTCGCCTGCGCCAGAAACAGCGTCGCCAGCGTCATGTAGATGTTGGTGCCGTCGAGGTTGAAGCTGTAGCCGGTCGGAATCACGAGGCCGACCACGGAGCGCGAGGCGCCGAGATGCTCCATCTTCTGGATCATCTGCGGCAGCACCGTCTCGGAGGACGAGGTGCCGAGCACGATCAGCAGCTCGTCCTTGATGTAGGCGATGAAGCGGAGGATCGAGAAGCCGGCGAGCCGCGCGATCGCCCCTAACACCACGAGCACGAACAGCATGCTGGTGAGATAGAACGTGCCGATCAGAGCGGCGAGGTTGATCAGCGAACCGAGGCCGTAGGCGCCGACCGTGAACGCCATCGCGCCGAACGCGCCGATCGGGGCGACGCGCACGATGATGCGGATGATGCCGAAGAACATCTTTGCGGCCTTGTCGATCGCGTCCGCAATGGGCTCGCCGGCTTTGCCGAGGAAGGCGATGGCGAAGCCGGACAGGATCGAGATCAGCAGCACCTGCAAAAGGTCGCCGCGCGCGATCGCGCCCAAATAGCTGTCGGGGATGATCGCCATCAGATGGGCGACGATGCCCTCTTCCTTGGCTTTGGTGACGTAGGTGGCCACCGAGTTCGGATCGATCGTGGCGGGATCTATGTTGAAGCCGTGCCCGGGCTGGAGAATCTCGCCGACCAGGAGGCCGACCGCGAGCGCGACGGTCGAGACCGTCTCGAAATAGATCAGCGACTTCAGCCCGACCCGGCCGACGCGCTTGAGGTCGCCCATCGAGGAGATGCCGTGCACGACAGTGCAGAAGATCACCGGCGCGATCATCATCTTGATCAGCGCGATGAAGCCGTCGCCGAGCGGCTTCAAGGCCTTGCCGAGATCGGGGTAGAAATAGCCGATCAGCACGCCGAGCACGATTGCGATCAGCACCTGCACGTAGAGGATCTTGTACCAGGGCTGATGCCGGCGATGGATGGCTGGCTGGATCGCGACTTGTGTCATAGAGTGGCCCCGGAACGCATTGATTTTGCGTGATTTCGATCTTGCATGGCTTGCATCATGTGATGGTCGCCGCAGAAGCGACAATCACATTTTTGTCTGTTCGCACGAAGATCGGTCGCTGCAGCGCAACTGGGGGGAACATGTCGACTTCATCAGGCTCCGGCCGGCAACAGCAAGGCTATTTCCCGCGTTGGGCGTTGAAGACCTCAGGCGTGATCATGCCGGAGGAGCGGCTGTCATGGGGCCAGACCATCGTCTCCGGTCTCCAGCACTGCGTCGCGATGTCGGGCTCGACGATCATCGCGCCGCTGCTGACGGGCTTCGATCCCAATGTCGCCGTCCTGTTCTCCGGCATCGGCACGCTGATCTTCTTCGTCATCGTCGCCGGGCGCGTGCCGAGCTATCTCGGCTCGAGCTTCGCGTTCATCGCCGTCGTCATCGCCGCCACCGGCTATACCGGACAGGGGGCGAATCCCAATATTTCGATCGCGCTCGGCGGCATCGTCGGAGCCGGAGTGCTCTATGGTGTGATCGCGCTGATCGTGATGTGGTCGGGAGTCGGCTGGATCGAGCGGCTGCTGCCGCCGGCCGTCACCGGTGCCGTAGTCGCCGCGATCGGCCTCAACCTCGCGCCCGTAGCCGTCAAGGCGGTGAGCGCGAATGCGTTCGACACCGGAATCGGTCTCGCGACCGTCCTGATCATCGGCGTGGTTGCCGTTGCAGCTCCAGGCCTGTGGCGCCGCCTGCCGATCATCCTCGGTGCAATCGGCGGATATCTTCTGTACCTGCTGTTCGCCAACGGCCTCGGTTTCGGCAAGCCGATCGACTTCGCGCAACTCTCAGCCGCGGCATGGTTCGGCATGCCGAGCTTCACCACGCCGACATTCCAGGCCGATGCGATCTTCCTGATCGCGCCGGTTGCGATCATTCTCGTCGCCGAGAATCTCGGTCACATCAAGGCCGTCGGCGCCATGACGGGCCGGAGTCTCGACGCCTATCTCGGCCGCGCGCTGTTCGCCGACAGCTTGGCTACCATCGTGGCGGCCTGCGGCGGCGGCACCGGCGTCACCACCTATGCCGAAAACATCGGCGTGATGGCGGCGACGAAGGTCTATTCGACATTGCTGTTTGCCTTCGCCGCCATCGTGTCGATCCTGCTCGGCTTCTCGCCGAAATTCGGCGCGCTGATCCTGTCGATCCCGGGGCCCGTCATTGGCGGCCTCTCGATCGTGCTGTTCGGGCTGATTGCGGCGATGGCCGGCCGGATCTGGGTCGAGAACAAGGTCGACTTCGCCAATCCTGCAAACCTGATCACCGTCGCCGTGGCGCTGACCGCCGGGGCGGGCGACCTCACGCTCAAATTCGGCGCGTTCACGATCGGCGGGATCGGCACCGCAACTTTTGGCGCCATCATCCTCTATCAGATCCTGACCTCGCCGTTGGCGCGGCGCGCGGAATGAATCCCAGGGATGCACGAAAGGGGATGGAACAAAACGCGCCGTCCGTCGATGATGAGCATCCCCGGAGAAAATCCATGCCGCAAACCGATCGCTCGACCTCCTTTCCCTCGCGCCTAGTTGGCCGATACGCCCTGGTGACTGGCGCCTCGCAAGGCATTGGCCGCGCCGTCGCCATCCGGCTCGCCCAGGAAGGCGCAACCGTCGCCATCAATTATTTCGAGCACGATGAGCGGGCGGAGGAGACGCTCGCGCTCGCGCGGGCCGCTTCGAGTGATCGCGGCCACGGCGCGCCCGATCACTGCATCGTCAAGGCCAATGTCGCCGACGGGCAAGAGATTGCTGCGATGTTCGAGGCAATCCTTTCGCGCTGGAAACGTCTCGATTGTCTCGTCAACAATGCCGGCTTCCAGAAGGAATCGCCGAGCGAGGCGCTCGACGTCGAGACCTATCGCCGGATCATCGACGTCAATCTCAACGGCGCCGTGCTCTGCGCGCAGAAGGCGCTCGCGCACTTCGTCGCGCGCGGCGGAGGGGGCTCCATCATCAACTGCTCCAGCGTCCACCAGATCATCCCGAAGCCCGGCTATCTCGCTTATTCGATCAGCAAGGGCGGCATGGCCAATCTGACGCGCACGCTGGCGCTGGAATTCGCCGGCCGCGGCATTCGGGTCAACGCGGTTGGTCCTGGCGCGATCGACACGCCGATCAACGCGGCCTGGACCGGCGATCCCGAAAAGCGCGGCGTCGTCACCAGCCACATTCCCATGGGACGCGTCGGCACGCCGGAGGAGATCGCCGCCGTGTTCGCCTTCCTCGCGTCCGATGATGCGAGCTACATCACCGGGCAGACCCTCTACGCTTGCGGAGGCCTGACGCTATTCCCCGAGTTTCGCGAGAACTGGGCGAGTTGATCTCGGTTTGGGACTGCGAGGATGGCGGTTGGTCCGGGTAGGGGTCTGCGGCGCCGTGTGCTATCGACCGTGGACGACGCTGCCGCTATTGGCAAGCGTCGACACATGAAGGGCTCGTGACCACAAGCATCAACATCAATGCCTACAGCGACGCGCTGGTGGTCCTCGGCACGGCCGGTGTCGTGGTGCCGATCGTCCGCCATTGGGGCATCAATCCCGTGCTGGGCTATCTCGGCGCCGGCGCCATTCTCGGCCCGCTCGGGCTCGGCTCGCTCGTCAAGGACCTTCCGTTCCTGTACTGGTTCACCGTCGCGGACGCGCAGAACGTCGAGGGGATCGCCAATCTCGGCATCGTATTCCTGCTGTTCCTGATCGGGCTCGAGCTGTCTTTCAGGCGGCTCGTCACGATGCGACGCCTGGTGTTCGGGCTTGGCGGCCTGCAGGTGCTGGCGACGTCCGCCATGATCTTTGGCGCGGCGCTTCTCACCGGGCAGAGCTCGGATACGGCCGTCATCCTGGGCGCGAGCCTTGCGCTGTCCTCGACGGCGATCGTGCTCGAGCTTTTGTCCACTGAGAAACGACTTGCGACCACTGCCGGCCGCGCGACCTTCTCGGTGCTGCTGGCCCAGGATCTCGCAGTCGTTCCCATTCTGGTTTTCGTCTCGGTGCTCGGCGCCGGCAGCGGCGACTCGGTGTTGACGCACATCTCCAGCGCAATGCTGAAGGCCGCGCTGGCCGTCGCTGTCCTCACTCTGCTCGGGCGGCTGCTGATGCGGCCGCTGTTCCAGATGGTTGCTGGCACCCATTCGACGGAGCTGTTTGTCGCCGCGACCTTGTTCGTCATCGTCGGCGCAGGGATTGCCGCGCACCAGGCAGGCCTGTCGATGGCGCTCGGAGCATTCGTTGCGGGACTGATGCTGGCGGAGACCGAATATGGCAAGGCCATCGAGGCCACCGTCGAGCCGTTCAAGGGTCTGCTGCTGGGCATCTTCTTCTTCACGGTCGGCATGGCCATCGACTTCCGCGTGTTCATGCGCGAGCCTGGTTGGCTGCTGGCCGCGGTCATTGGCATTCTCGTCGGCAAGGCGATCGTGCTAATCCTCCTCGGCCGGCTGTTCAAGCTGTCCTGGGCGACGGCGATCGAGATCGGCTTCCTGCTGGGTCCCGTCGGTGAATTCGCGTTCGTCAGCATCGGGATGGCGGTGGCCGGCGGCTTGATCGAGCCTCGCGTGTCGAGCTTTGCCGTCGCCGTCACCGCGGTGACGATGGCCTTGACGCCGCTCTTGAGCATGCTCGGACGCCGACTGGCCGCGAAGCTGGGTCCTGAGCGCTCGCCCGATCCCGAACTGGCGGTTCGGCCGCCCGGCGACCGGGCGCAGGCCATCGTGGTCGGCTACGGCCGCGTTGGGAAAGTCGTCTGTTCGCTGCTCACCAGCCACGGCCTGAACTACATCGCGGTCGATCACGAGGCAGTCGCCGTGGCGCGCGACCGCCGCGACGGCCACAAGGTCTATTTTGGTGACGCGACGGAACCGGGTTTCCTCGAAGCTTGCGGCCTGATGCAGACGACCGGTGTGATCATTACCATCCAGTCGCGGCCGGCGATCGATGCTGTCGTCGAGCGGATCCGGGCGGTGCGGCCGGATGTGCTGATCGTTTCACGTGCGCGGGACGCCGACCATGCCCGCCACCTCTATGCGATCGGCGCAACCGATGCGGTGCCGGAAACCATCGAGGCAAGCCTGCAGCTTTCCGAAGCCGCACTGGTCGGCCTCGGAGTTGCGGTTGGGCATGCGATAGCCTCGGTGCACGAGAAGCGGGATGAATTCCGGCTGACGCTGCAGCAAGCCGCCCGCGTTGCCGGGCAAGAGAAAGCGCGTCCGCTCGATCTCACCGGCCGCCAATCCCCGCGATAGCCCATCCGGGGTCGCTATGCGCCGCGGACTGCGATGATCTGGCAAAACCGGCCCGCGCAGACTACATCTGCGCCATGGCAAACGCTCCACGGGCAAGCTCCCCGCTCCAGGATTTCGTCGGCCGGCACGAAAAGCTGTTCGTGCTGACCGGCGCCGGCTGCAGCACCAATTCGGGCATTCCCGATTATCGCGACAGCAACGGCGACTGGAAGCGGACCCAGCCGGTCAACTTCCAGTCCTTCATGTCGGACGAGCATACGCGGCGGCGCTATTGGGCGCGCAGCCTGATCGGCTGGCGGCGGTTCGGCCAGGCTCGCCCGAACGATGCGCATCACGCGCTGGCCCGGCTCGAGGCCAACGGCCGGTGCGGGATGCTGCTGACTCAGAATGTCGATCGGCTGCATCAGTCCGCCGGCCATAGGCAGGTGATCGACCTGCATGGCCGGCTCGACCTGGTCCGCTGCATGGGCTGCGGCCGCAAGACGCCGCGCGATGAGTTTCAGCACGCGCTTGGTCGCGCGAACGCCGCATGGCTGACGCTCGATGCGGCCGATGCACCCGATGGCGACGCTGATCTGGAGCACGAGGATTTTTCGTCCTTCCAGGTGCCTCCTTGTGAAGCCTGCGGCGGCATCCTCAAGCCCGACGTCGTGTTCTTCGGCGAGAACGTGCCCCGCGACATCGTCGCCACCGCGAAGGATCATCTGGCGCAGGCTGATGCCATGCTCGTCGTCGGCTCCTCGCTGATGGTCTATTCCGGCTTTCGCTTCGTGCAGGCTGCCGCGCAGCGCAATATTCCGATTGCGGCGGTCAATCTCGGCCGCACCCGCGCCGACGATCTCCTGACGCTGAAGGTCGAGGAGCGCTGCGAGGCGGCGCTTGCATTCCTGCTCTGATCGCGCCAGCGCCGAACACGTCTTGCCTATTGCATAGGTGGCAAGCAGAATGGCCGGGCGCGGCGTTGTCCTCGTCGTCCATGGCATGGAAATTGCTGCGCTTTCGACCCCAGTCTTGACGATCAGCGCGGAGAATTTGGAATGCTTGAGGGAGCCGAGGTGCGGCTTGCCGTTGATATCGGTGGCACGTTCACCGACATCGTGCTGGACGTGGGTCAGGATCGCAAGACGCGCAAGGTGCTGACGACGCCGCAGCGTCCCGAACAGGCCGTGCTGGACGGGATGCGTCTCATTCTCGCCGATGCGCGCGCGCATATCAGCGACATCGACGTCTTCATTCACGGCACCACGCTGGCGACCAACGCCATCATCGAGCGCCGCGGTGCCAAGACGGCCCTGATCGCGACCGAAGGCTTTCGCGACGTGCTCGATATCGGCACCGAAAGCCGCTACGACCAATATGATCTCGGAATCGACAAGCCGAGGCCGCTGGCGCCGCGCAGTTTGCGTTTCACCGTGCCCGAGCGCGTCGACGCCCACGGCGCGGTCCGTCTCCCGCTCGACGAAGCGTCGGTGCGTGCACTCGCGCCGAAATTGCGTGAGCTGGGCGTCGCGAGCGTTGCGATCGCCTTCCTGCACTCCTATGCCAATCCCGAGCACGAGCGACGTGCGGCCGCGATCCTGGCCGAGGAGATGCCGGGCATCTCCGTAACCGTGTCTTCGGCCGTTTGCCCGGAGATCCGCGAGTATGAGCGCACATCGACAGCGGTCGCGAACGCCTATGTGCAACCCCTGATCGACGGTTATCTCGCCCGCATGGCCGACGCCTTGCAGGTCGAGCAGTTCCGCGGCGCGATTTACCTCGTCACGTCAGGTGGCGGCGTCACCTCGATCGAGACGGCACGGCGCTTTCCGGTGCGCCTCGTCGAGTCCGGGCCTGCCGGCGGCGCAATCTTCGCGGCGCAGATCGCGGCGCGTCTTGGCGAGAGCAAGGTCCTGTCCTTCGATATGGGCGGCACCACGGCAAAGATCTGCCTGATCGAAAAGTACCAGCCCGAGACCTCGCGCGTGTTCGAGGTCGATCGCGCCGCGCGTTTCCTCAAAGGCTCCGGCTTGCCGGTGCGTATTCCCGTGATCGAGATGGTCGAGATCGGCGCCGGCGGCGGCTCGATCGCGCATGTCGATGCGATGAAGCGCGTCACCGTCGGGCCCGAGAGTGCCTCGTCCGAGCCGGGCCCGGCCTGCTATGGCCGCGGCGGCCAGCGTCCGGCCGTGACCGATGCGGACGTAGCGCTCGGCATGATCGATCCCGATGCGTTTGCGGCCGGGACGATCAAGCTCGACCCGGAACTTTCGAAGCAGGCGCTGCTGCGCGATGTCGGCGAGCCGCTGGGCCTGTCGGCAGAGACTGCGGCCTATGCCGTGCACGAGGTCGTCTGCGAGAACATGGCGAGCGCGGCGCGCGTCCATGCGGTCGAGCGCGGCGAGATCGTCGGCCAGCACACCTTGATCGCCTTTGGCGGTGCCGCGCCGCTGCATGCGGCGCGCGTTGCCGAGAAGATCGGCGTGTCCCGGGTGATCGTGCCGTCCAATGCCGGTGTCGGCTCGGCCGTCGGCTTTCTTGCCGCTCCGATCGCCTATGAGCTGGTGCGCAGCCGACATGTCCGGCTCGATGATTTCGACACTGAGGCGGTGTCGGATCTCCTGCAGGAGATGGTGACCGAGGCGCGCGCGCTGGTCGAGCCTG
This sequence comes from Bradyrhizobium sp. ERR14, assembly GCF_014198235.1. NCBI lineage: Bacteria > Pseudomonadati > Pseudomonadota > Alphaproteobacteria > Hyphomicrobiales > Nitrobacteraceae > Bradyrhizobium > Bradyrhizobium sp. ERR14. The sequence continues at coordinate 74,601 of NZ_JACIHD010000011.1, forward strand.
GCGCCGCCGGTGCGCCGGTGCGCGAGCGCCGTGCCGCCTTCATGCGCTATGTCGGCCAGGGCCATGAGATCTCGGTCGAGCTGCCGAACCGGCGGCTGACGACGGCTGATCTCGCCGGCCTTCGCCAAAAGTTCGAGGCGGACTATTCCGCGATGTTCGAGCGGCCGATTCCGGGCGCCGCCATCGAAGTGCTGAGCTGGTCGGTGCTCGCGACCACCGAGGCGCGCAATCCGCCCACCGTTGCGGCCGTCACGCGCAAGCCCGCAGGGAAGGCTGTCGGCAGCCGCAAATTCTTCGACGGCCGCGCCGGCGAGCTGATCGAGATCCCGCTCTATCGCCGCGAGGACATGGCGCCGGGCGCGACCATCGCAGGCCCGGCCGTGATCGCGGAGGACGAGACCTCGACCTTCGTCTCCACCAGTTTTGACGCCCATATCGACGGTGCCGGCAGCATCGTCATGGAACGAAAGGCGGCCTGATCATGAGCAAGGCAAATGGCGCGAGCCTGATCGACCTTCAGATCATGTGGCACCGGCTGATCGCCGTGGTCGAGGAGCAGGCGCAGGTGCTGCTCCGCACCGCCTTCAGCCCGATCGTGCGCGAATGCGGCGACCTCTCGGCCGGCGTGTTCGACCTCAAGGGGCGGATGCTGGCGCAGGCGGTGACCGGCACACCCGGTCACGTCAATTCCATGGCGGAGTCGGTCAAGCACTTCATCAACCATTTCCCGATCGAGACGATGAAGGAGGGCGATGCCTACATCACCAACGATCCCTGGATGGGCACCGGTCATCTCAACGACTTCGTCGTCACGACGCCGTGTTTCAAGGACGGCAAGCCGGTCGCGCTGTTCTCCTGCACCAGCCACCTGATGGACATCGGCGGCATCGGCTTCGGCCCCGACGCCACCGACGTGTTCATGGAGGGGCTCTACATCCCCATGCTGAAGTTGATCGACCAGGGCGTCGTCAACGAGACGCTGATGGCGATGATCCGCACCAACACGCGACTGCCGATCGATACCGAAGGCGACACCTATTCGCTGGCCGGCTGCAACGACGTCGGCTGCGAGCGCCTGGTCGAGATGATGACCGAGTTCGGTATCGACACGCTCGACGAGCTCGGCGACTACATCTGCGACCGCTCGCGCGAGGCCGTGCTGGCCGAGATCGCAAAGCTGCCGAAAGGCAGCTGGCGCAACACCATGGTGGTCGACGGCTATGATGCCCCGGTGACGCTGGCGGCGACGCTGACGATCTCGGATGCGGGCATCCATGTCGATTTCGACGGCACCTCCGCGGCCTCGAAGTTCGGCATCAACGTGCCGTTGTCCTACACCACCGCCTACACCGTGTTCGGGCTCGGCTGTGTCGTCGCGTCGCAGATTCCCAACAATGCCGGCTCGCTGTCGCCGCTGACGGTATCGGCACCCGCAGGCGCGATCCTCAATGCGCCGAAGCCCGCGCCGGTCGCCTCGCGCCACATCATCGGCCAGATGCTGCCCGACGTCGTGTTCGGCTGCCTGCGTCAGATCATTCCCGAGCGCGTGCCCGCTGAAGGCACCTCGTGCCTGTGGAATCTCAACGTCCGCGGCCAGACCCGCTCCGGCGTCGGCGGCAATTACGGGTTCTCGATGGCGGTGACCTCCAATGGCGGCACCGGTGCGCGCTTCGGCAAGGACGGGCTGTCGGCCACCGCCTATCCCAGCGGCGTGCGCGGCACGCCGGTCGAGATCGCGGAGACGCAGACGCCGCTGATCTTCTGGCGCAAGGAGCTGCGTCCGGATTCCGGCGGGGCAGGGCGCACCCGCGGCGGCCTTGGGCAGATCATCGAGGTCGGCAGCGGCGTCGATGCGCCGTTCGACATCCTGGCGGCGTTCGACCGCATCGATCATCCGCCGCGCGGACGCGATGGCGGCCAGAACGGCGAGGCCGGCTATGTCGGCCTCAAGTCCGGAAAAAAGCTGCGTGGCAAGGGCTTTCAGCAGGTGCCGCCGGACGACCGGTTGGTGGTGCTGACGCCCGGCGGCGCCGGCATCGGTGCTCCCACGACGCGCGATCGTGCGGCGGTCAAGGACGATATCGAAAGCGGGCTCGTGTCCGCCGACAATGCGGCTGCAGTTTATGGGTACGCGCGCTGACGTGTCAGTGCGCTTGGGTCAACGGAGGGGTGCAATGATCACGCGACGGAACTTCACCGCGGGCGCAGCGACGCTGCTCGCCGCCGGCCACATCTCGACCCGCGCCCGCGCGGCGACGACGAGCTGGGACATGTCGACGGTCTGGCCCGACGGCAATTTCCACACTCATAATGCGATGGCCTTCGCCGAGGAGGTGAAGAAGCAGACCGGCGGCTCGGTCGCGATCACCGTGAAGGCCGGTGGCCAGCTCGGCTTCAAGGGACCCGAGCATTTGCGCGCCGTGCGCGACGGCCTGGTGCCGCTCGCCGACGTCCTCAACATTCAGCAGGTCGGCGACGAGCCCTTCATGGGCGTCGAGAGCATCCCGTTCCTCTGCGGCTCCGTGGACGAGTTGAAGGTGCTGCACAAATATGTGCGGCCGGAGTACGAGAAGATCGCGGCGCGCAACAACCAGAAGATCCTCTACATCGTGCCGTGGCCGACGCAGTATCTGCACCTCAAGGCGAAGGTCGCCGACGTCGAGGGCCTGAAGAACATCAAGATCCGCGTGCCCGACAAGAATGCGGTCGATATGCTGAATGCGGTCGGCATGGCCGCCGTGATGATCCCCTGGGGCGAAACGATTCCCGCGCTCGCCTCCGGCGCGGTCGCCGGCGTCTCCACCTCGTCGGTATCAGGCGTCGACGGCAAGTTCTGGGAATTCCTGAAATACGTCTACCCGACCAACCACGTCTGGTCGTCGCAGATGCTCACCGTCAATCTGGATTCCTGGAAGGCGCTTCCCGCGGATCAGCAGAAGCTCGTGGGCGATATCGCTGCAAAGATGGAGCCGGGCTTCTGGGCGAACTCGCTCAAGGCCGACGTCGACAGCCTCAACCGCCTCAAGGAGGGCGGCATGGAGGTGGTGCCGGTCTCGGACGCGATGATGACGGATATCCGCGCCAAGACCGCGCCGCAGCTGGATGCCTTCCTCAAGCGCGTGCCGGCGGCCGACAAACCGGTGCGGTCCTATCTCGCCGAAATGAAGCGCGGCTGAGGGCGGGATCGTGGTGAGCGTTTCTCCCGAAGCACCGCAAAGCCTCAATGCGGCGGCACCAGTGCCGCTGCGCATCCTGCTCGACGGCATCGACCGTCTCGGCCGGCTCGACGGCTGGATCGGCGGCGGTTGCCTGTTGATGCTGACGTTGCTGATGCTGTGCGAGGTCGCAACGCGCTTCCTCTCGAACTTCCTGCCGTTCTTCCCGCCGACAATCTCGATTGCCTGGGAGTACTCGTCTTATCTGATGGCGGCCTCCTTCACCTTCGGCGCCGCCATGACCTTGCGCGTCGGCGGCCACATCCGCGTCGTGCTGCTGCTGAAGAATGCACCAGTGCCGGTGCAGCGCGGGCTCGAGATCCTCTCGGCGTTGGCCGGCTTCGCTTTTATGGCGTTCCTGACGTCAGCGATGGCGAAGTTCGCCTTTGCCGCGTACACGCGCGGCCAGGTCTCGACCTCCAGCGATACGCCGCTGTGGTTTCCGGAAGCCGTCGTCACCTTCGGCATGTTGCTGCTGACCCTCCAGTTCCTGGCGCGCGCGATCCAGGCCGTGCTCGGTCTGCCGCTGGAGGATCATCGCATGAAGGCCTCGCCCGTCGAATGACAGCCGCGCCCGCACCCGGATTCGAGATCGCATGACCATCGAAGTCGTCGCCCTGTTCGCGATCCTGTTTGCGCTGCTTGCCTGCGGCGTGTGGATCGGCCTCACGCTAGCGCTCACCGCGACGCTTCTGCTCGCGATGTTCCGCTCGATCCCGCTCGACAAGCTGTTGCCGCAATATGCCTGGAACATCCTGACCACGCAGGAGCTGCTGGCGCTACCGCTGTTCATCCTGATGGGCGAGCTGCTGTTCCGCACCCGTCTGTCGCGCTCGCTGTTTCAAGGACTGGCGCCCTGGGCGGGGTTGCTGCCCGGTCGATTGCTGCATGTGAACGTGATCGGCTGCACCATCTTCGCGGCGATCTCCGGTTCGTCGGCCGCGACCACGCAGGTGATCGGCCGCATGTCGCTCAACGAGCTGCTGCGCCGCGGCTATTCGCGCGACATCGCGATCGGCTCGCTCGCGGGCGCCGGCACGCTCGGCTTCCTGATCCCGCCGTCCAACATCATGATCATCTACGGCGTACTCGGCGACGTCTCGATCCTGAAGCTGTTCACCGCCGGCGTGCTGCCGGGATTCCTGCTGGCCGCCACATTCATGGCCTGGGTGATGCTGCACACCAGCCTCGACCGCACCATGGTGCCGGAGACCGAAGCAAAACTCTCGCAGGTGCCGTGGAGCGAGCGCTTCGCCGCGCTGAAGGATCTCGCGCCGGCATTGTTCCTGATCGCCTGCGTGCTCGGCTCGATGTATGGCGGGCTCGCGACGCCGTCTGAAGCCGCCGCCGTCGGCGTGCTCGGCGCCGCGCTGGTGGCCTGGGCGCAGGGCGCGATGTCGCAGCAGGTGATGCGCGACGTGCTGATCGGCTCGGTCGTGACCTGCTCGATGATCGCGCTGATCGTGTTAGGGGCCTCGATCCTCGGTAATGCCGCGGCCTTTCTCGGCATCCCGCAGGCCGTCGCCGCCTTCGTCAAGGGGCTCGGCCTGTCGCCCTTCATGCTGATCGTGGTGTTGATCGTCTTCTACCTGATCCTCGGCTGCTTCCTCGACGGCTTCTCGATGATCGTGATGACCTTGCCGATCGTGCTGCCCATCGTGAAGGGGGCGGGATTCGACGAGATCTGGTTCGGCATCTTCCTCGTGCTCGCGGTCGAGATGGCCCAGATCACGCCGCCCGTCGGCTTCAACCTGTTCGTCATCCAGGGCCTCACCGAGGACGGCCTCGGCTACATCGCGCGCGTCACGATGCCCTATCTCATGATCATGGTTGGCTTCGTGCTGCTGCTGACCCTCTGGCCCGGCATCGTCACGATTTTACCGCGGGTGCTGTACGGGTAATCGACATCTCGTCGCCGACTTTCGATAGCTCCGCGGCCAGGCCGCCCGGCTCGTCCCACCTACCATCCGTTGTGTTGCCCGACAGCCAAAACACGCAAGCGCTGGGTCGATAGCTTCTTGCAAAAATATTCGAATTTACAGAAGTTCGGTTTTGCCGTACAACCCGCGCCATCCCGCCCGCCACAAGGGGCGTTTCGCGATCGTCACGGGACGCGGGTCGGGATGCGGTGGCCGCGACGGCGTCGGCGCGAATGGTGGCTGCAGGGCGGGCAACCGTGAGCAGCGACAGGCGCGATACGACACGGCGCTGACAGCGTCTCTGTCCAGTCTCGATGGCGAGCGCACGCCAGCAATCGGGAATGCGGATGGGGATGTGCGCGGACGGAGAAGTCGTGTGGTCCTGACGCCCGGGGTCTGTGCGTCAAGTCCTGCGGAGATGTCGCGCCAACCGGCGCGCATCGATCATCCGCAAGGCGACGGGGGCAATAGTGCATCGCTCCCCGGGGAGAGCACGAAGGACACCGTGAAAACCATCCGCGCAGGGAAGGCCGGGATGTCCCGGCGTCACCTGTCGTCCACCCCGTGCGCGCTTCTTTAGCACACGCGGGACTTCGGGTGCCAGCCGGCGCCCGGCCTTCCCTGCGCCCTTGCTTTCAAAGGGCGGAAGAGATCAGCAAAGCTCGGGCGAACGCCGCGAGAACGCGAAGGTGTGTGCAGATGGAACGATGCTGTGGGATGGGTAGAGCCCTTGCTAAACCCATCATGTTTCAACGTGGAAAAGGCGTTGATGGTTTTCGCTTCGCTCTACCCATCCTGCGAACCATCGCCAACAACGGTCTCGTGCCCCGGATGCAGCGCAGCAGCGTAAGAACGCTGCCGCGCGTCCGGGACACGAGAGAGGCGCGCCAAACGTCGTCCCGGCTTGTCGACCGGGACGACTTGCGCGAGCAAGAGCGAAGGGGTGTTCAGCTCGGCTTACGCCGCCGCCTTCTTGCGCGCGAGCTCGGCCTTGTACAGCTCGAACTCTTCCGCAACCGCCTTCGCGACTGACGGCCGCTGGCGCAGGCGCTCGTAATAGGCCTTCACGTTCGGCCATTTCGCGAGCTCGATCGGCGGCGTCGCCATGGTCCAGTTGATGACCGTGACCAGATAGGCGTCGGCGACGCTGAAATGGTCGAGCAGGAAGTCGCGCCCCTTCAGGTAGTTGTCGAGATAGTCGAGTCGCGACAGGTTCTTCTCGAGGGCATAGGCCTTGGCCTCCTGCGGCGCCTTGCGGTCGAGCAGCGGGATGAAGAGGCCCTTATGAAGCTCGGTGCCGACGAAGCAGAGCCATTGATGCAGGCGGGTGCGTTCGATGCCCTCTGCGGCGCCCAGCCCGGATTGCGGGAAGCGGTCGGCGACGTATTGCAGGATTGCCGCGTTCTCGGTCAGAACCACGCCCTCGTCGGTGCGCAGCGTCGGCACCAGGCCGATCGGATTGACGGCGCGGAAATCGGAGCCGTCGCTCAGCACCGTCTTGGTCGGTGGGTCGACCTCGAGATAGTTGGCCTCGGCACCGGCTTCATACAGCGCGACGCGGGTTGCCATCGAACAGGCGAGCGGCGAGAAATAGAGATCCATCTGTAGCCTCCTTGGGCAATTCCTGGGATTTCGCTCAACCTGGCCAGATTGATTTTTGTACCATCTTGCATAATATGAGGTCGGTCAAGGATTAATTTGCGAAATGGTACAAAAATCGAAGCCGCCAACTGCTGCCAATGAGCCCGAGCGCCGCGGCCAACCCGAGCGCGGCGGCCAACCTAAGCGCCGCGGCCGTCCGCGTGCCTACGAGCCTGACGTTGCACTCGGCAAGGCGCTCGACCTGTTCCGGAAGCAGGGTTTTGCCGCGACCTCGCTCGATGATTTGAGCGAAGCGACCGGGATGAACCGACCGAGTCTCTACGGCGCCTTCGGCGACAAGCGCGAGCTCTACATCAAGAGCTATCAACGCTACCGCGAGGACGCACGGGCTTCCATGGCCGCGATCTTCCGCGAGGAGATGCCGGTGCGTCAGCGGCTGGAGCGCATCTTCGCCTCCGCGCTGAGCATCTATCTCTCCGGCGAGACCGGCCCGCGCGGCTGCTTCACGGTGGTGACCGCGGCGTCAGAAGCCGTTGGCGATCCCGAGATTCGCGCCATGGTGCTCGACGGTCTCACCGAGCTCGACAAGGCCTTTGCGAGCTGCTTCCGCCGCGCCAAGGAGAAGGGCGAGCTGCCGGAGAGCGCCGATCCGGTCGTGCTGGCACAGATCGCATCAGCCACCGTCCACACCATCGCCATCCGCTCGCGCGCGCGCGTGTCGCGCAAGGAGCTGGAGGCGATCGTGAAGGGCGCGATCGACGTGATGGTGGGAGGCAAGCCCTAGCTGTCGTCCCGGACAAGCGCGCCCAAAGCGCGCGCAGATCCGGGACCCATAGCCCCAGGGAGCGGTTTGGCGAAGATGCGCAGTTGAAGAGTCTTCGAGACGAACACCGCGCGCTATTGTTAGATCACGCGGTTTGGGTCCCCGCCTTCGCGGGGACGACAGTGAGTATGCTGCGCGATCCTGCGTCCCAACTACGCCGCGCGGATCTGCGCGAGGAAGCGATCCACCTCGTCCCGCAGTCGCTGCGACTGCTTCGACAGCTCGATCGCCGAACCCAGCACTTCCTCGGCCGCCGTGCCCGTCGCGGCGATGCCCGCGGTGACACCGGAGATGTTCTGCGAGACCTCGCCGGTGCGGGCAGCCGCCTGCTGGACGTTCTGGGCGATCTCCTGCGTCGCCGTGCCCTGCTGGCCGACTGCTGCGGCGATCGCGGCGGAAATTTCGTCGACCTGCTGGATCGTCGCGCAGATCGACTGGATGCCGTCCACAGCGCCTGATGTCTCGCCCTGCACCGCGTGGACCTGGGCGCCGATTTCCTCGGTCGCCTTCGCCGTCTGCGTCGCCAGGGCCTTGACCTCGGAAGCGACCACGGCAAAGCCGCGGCCGGCTTCGCCCGCGCGCGCCGCTTCGATCGTCGCGTTCAGCGCCAGCAGGTTGGTCTGGCCCGCGATGCCGTTGATGAAGGAGACCACGTCGCCGATCTTCTGCGCCGCGTCCGCCAGGCTCTGCACGCGCTCGTTCGAGCGCCGTCCGTCGCTCGCGGCCTTGCCCACCACTTCGGTGGCGTGGGCGAGGCGCCGGCTGATCTCGGTCATCGACGAGGACAGCTCTTCCGCCGCCGCCGCGACGGTCTGCACATTCTCCGAGGCCAGTGTCGAGGCCGACGACACCGCGCGGGTCTGCTGTCGGGACTGTTCGACGATGGCCGACATCGACCGCGCCGTATGCTCCATCTCGACCGCAGCTGAGGACACCGTGGTGACGACGTCGCGGATGCTGGCCTCGAAATTGTCGGCAAGCGCGGCGAAGGCGCGCCGTTTCTCCGCTTCGGACTGCGCCTTGGCTTCCAGCTGCTCGGCCTGAAGCTTGCCAAAGTTGACGGCGTTGTCGCGGAACACCGCGACCGCCTTCACCATCGCCCCGACTTCGTCGTTCGCCTTGCTGGCGGGGATGGTGACGTCGGTCCGGCCGTCTGCGAGCTCGCGCATGACGGACGTGATGGAGAGGATCGGACGCGAGATGCTGCGGGCGATGAGATAGCCGACGATGGCGGCAAGCACGAGCCCGATCGCGGCGATCGCGATCGCGAGCATCCAGGCGCGGTCGGCCGAGGCCTCGTAATCGGCATTGTCCATCACCAGCTCGACGGCGCCGAGCGGCTTTCCGGAAAAATCCTTGATCGGTCCGAGCAGCGCTGCCACCGGCGTGTTGTCGAGCTTGGCCCGCTTCACCGTGAAGCTGCCTGTGGTAGCGCGGCCGTAATCGGCCGCGTCGAAGAAGCTCTTGCCCTTCAGCGTGCCGCCGAACAGCTTGAAGCCCGAGCCGTCGGCGAGGTGGAAGGCGACGTCGACATGGCGGTTGGTCTTGAAGTCGTCGAGGAAGGACTGGCCGAAGGTCAGGCCGAATTCGACCGAGCCGAGATGCTTAGCCCCTTGCGCGATCGGCACCACGCCGCGAATGCCGAGCCCGGCAACGCCGCCTTCGAGGCCGACCACGACCTTGCGATCCTGGTTGGCGACGACGACGGTCTTGCGGAATCCGCTGAGGTCGTCGCCGAACTTGGCGGGCTGGTGCACGCGCAGGAACGAGGTCGCCGGCGCCACATGGAACTGGAATTGCTCGACACCGTATTCCGATTTGGTCGCGGCAAAGACCGGCCCGAACAGGGCTATCAGGGCGTTGCGGTCCTGCCTGGCCATCGCATCCTGCGTCGCCGGCATTGCAGCCACGACCGTGCTCATTGCGGCGGCCCGGTGCGATTCCTCGGCGATGCGCGACTGAAGGGCATCATAATGGCTGTGCAGCTCGCGCTGGTCGGCGCGGTCGATGATCCCAGCGATGATCCACATCGCTCCGAGCACGGCGAACAGGGCGGTTGCCGCCGCCGTCACCGCGAGGGCAACCGTGATCCGCATCCTGAGGCCGAGGCTCGCGCGCATGTCCGACTCGTTGTTTGAGCGTTGGTTAACACCGCTTATCAACTTCTCGCTAAGAGAGAGTGAACGGGATACCGGCGGAACGCGGTGGTTGTGGGGGGAGGCTGTCTGCCCGACAAGCGGTGTCGTCCCCGCGCCCGTGCGCAATTGCGCACTAGGCGGGGACGACACTGAATATGAGGTGACGGTGCTCGCGAAAATCCCGGCGCCTAATACCCTCTGGCCCGGTCCACCACGTTCTCCAACGCGCCGCCGGCCTCGAACCGTGCGATCTGCTCGGCGACATAGGCCGAGATCGCATCCGCATCGGTGTCGGCTGCGTTGTGCGGCGTCAGCACCACCTTGGGATGGGTCCAGAACCGGCTGTCCGCCGGCTGCGGCTCCTGCACGAAGACGTCAAGCGAGGCGGCGCCCAGCGTGCCGTCGTCGAGGCAGGCGAGGATGTCGGCCTCGTTCTGCAAGCCGCCGCGGCCCGCATTGATCAGCACCGGGGCGCCGAGCGGGCTGTTGCGGTTGAGCTTGGTGAAGACGTCGCGGTTGAGGATGCCGTGCGTCTCCGGCGTCAGCGGCAGCAGGCAGACCAGGATGTCGGTCGCGCGCAGGAACGCATCGATCTGGGCCGAGCCATGGAAGCATTCGACACCGTCGATCGCGCGCGGGCTGCGGCTCCAGCCGGCGACGCGGAAGCCGAGCCGGCGCAGCACGTCGGCCGCATCCGCTCCTAACGTGCCAAGCCCCATGACGCCAACCGTGACGGCGCTGGCAGGCCATTGATATTTCGGCTCCCAGCGTTTTGCGCGCTGCGAGTCCCGCAAATAGAGCTCCTGGCGGTGGTGCATCAGTACGTGCAGCACGACATATTCGGTCATGCGGCCGGTCAGGTCGGGTACGGCGACCCGGACCAGCGGCACATCGGGCAGGCTCTTGTCCGCCATCAGCGCATCGACGCCGGCACCGAGATTGAAGATCGCCCGCAGATTGGGGAAGGCGCCGAGATCGCCCGGCACCGGCTTCCACACCGTGGCATAGTGCACCTCGGCCGGATCGAGCGTGGAATCCGGCAGCAGCACTACACGGCGGCCGCCGCAGACAGCATCAAACCGGGCCTTCCAGCGCTCCGGCAACCAGTTCTGCTGCGTGCTGTTGATCAGGACGGCCAGTGTGCCCTTGGTCATTCGAATTGCCTCGTCGGGTTCCGCTTACGAAGGCCCTCCTTGGCACGATCTGCCGGATTTTTCTCGCAAATTTTTTCCGCAGTTCTGTCGGGCCGGGGCATATTGGCGCGTCTTTAGAACAGACGAGGAAAGTGTCGCCTATGCTTTATGCCATCCTTTGCTATCACGATGAGGACTTCGTCGGCTCCTGGAGCAAGGAGCAGGACGAGGCCGTGATGAAGAAGCTCGCCGTGGTGCAGGAGAAGCTCACGAGCCAAGGCCGGCTCGGGCCGGTGGCGCGGCTGCTGCCGACCACGGCCGCTGCGACCTTGCGGAAGGAAGATCCGCCGCTGGTGCTGGACGGCCCCTATGCCGAGACCAAGGAGCAGCTGCTCGGCTTCTACATCGTCGATTGCAAGAATCTCGATGAGGCGCTCGACGTCGCGCGCGACCTTGGCGCTGCCAATCCCGGCGGCGCCTATGAGGTGCGTCCCGTCGGCGTGTTCCGGCCCGGAGGAAACCTGACGTGAGCGAGGCCGACACCGGCTGGATCGAGACCGCGCTGACCTCGGCGCGACCCCAGGCGGTCGGCGCGCTGCTGCGTTATTTCCGTGATCTCGACACCGCCGAGGAGGCGTTCCAGAACGCCTCGCTGCGCGCGCTCAAGTCCTGGCCGCAGAACGGGCCGCCGCGCGATCCTGCAGCCTGGCTGATCATGGTCGGCCGCAACGCCGCCATCGACGAGGTGCGCCGGACCCGCAAGCAGCAGCCGCTGCCGGAGGACGACCAGGCGATCTCCGATCTCGACGACGCCGAAGGCGCGCTGGCCGAACGGCTCGACGGTTCGCACTACCGCGACGACATCCTGCGGTTGATGTTCATCTGCTGCCATCCGCAATTGCCGGCGACGCAGCAGATCGCGCTGGCGCTGCGCATCGTCTCGGGGCTTACCGTGAAGCAGATCGCGCGCGCCTTCCTGGTCTCGGACGCGGCGATGGAGCAGCGCATCACCCGCGCCAAGGCGAAGGTCGCCGAAGCCGGGACGCCGTTCGAAGCGCCCGGCGCAATCGAGCGCTCCGAGCGGCTCGCCGGCGTCGCGGCGATGATCTACCTGATCTTCAACGAGGGCTATTCGGCGAGCGGTGACACCGCGGAGATCCGCAAGCCGCTTTGCGAGGAGGCGATTCGGCTGGGGCGCCTGCTGCTCAGGCTGTTTCCGAGCGAGCCGGAGATCATGGGGCTCACGGCGCTCATCTTGCTGCAGCATGCGCGCAGTGCCGCGCGCTTTGCCGCCGACGGCTCGCTGATCCTGCTGGACGACCAGGACCGTTCGCTGTGGAATGGCACCATGATCGCGGAGGGGCTGGCGCTGATCGACAAGGCGATGCGCCACCGCCGCAGCGGGCCCTATCAGATCCAGGCCGCGATCGCTGCATTGCATGCCCGCGCGTCGACGCCGGAGGAGACCGACTGGGCGCAGATCGACCTGCTCTACGGCGCGCTCGAGGTCGTGCAGCCGTCTCCCGTGGTGACGCTCAACCGCGCGGTCGCGGTCTCTAAGGTGCGGGGGCCGCAAGCCGCGCTCGATCTGATCGAGCCGCTTGCGCCGAAGCTCGCCAACTACTTCCATTTCTACGGCGTGCGCGGCGCCTTCCTGATGCAGCTCGGCCGCAACGACGAGGCACGTGTCGCCTTCGACCGCGCCATCGCGCTTGCCAACACGTCCGCAGAAGCGGCCCACATTCGCATGCACATCGATCGCCTGATCCGGGACAGCCAGCCGAAGGCGGGCGCGCGGCAGGGCGCGAAAGTGAAGTAGACCCGTCTGTCTCCACATCATCGTGTCGGGACAAGCCCGGCCATGACGTGGGGTGGGTAGCGTGCAAAATTTCATTCCGGCAATTGTCGGCTCCTGCCGTTCCCGTTCGTCCTAAGCCCGTACCCACGGAGCCCCTTCATGCTGAAAGCCATTGCCGTCATCGCCGTCGTGCTCGCCATTGGAATCGCGGGCGTCCTCGCCTTTGCCCTGACAAAATCTGACACCTTCCGCGTCGAGCGGAGCCTCGCGGTGAAGGCGCCAGCCGGAGCGATCTATCCACAGGTCGCCGATTTCCGCCGTTGGACCAACTGGTCCCCCTATGAGACCCGCGATCCCGCCATGAAGCGCACCTTCGGTGGATCTGAGGGAGGCAAGGGCGCGACCTATGCTTGGGATGGCAACAACAATGTCGGCGCCGGCCGCATGGAGATCCTCGAGGCGACCGGGCCGTCCAAGCTTCGCATCAAGCTCGATTTCGAGCGGCCGTTCGAAGGTCACAACACCGCCGAGTTCACCTTTGTGCCGCAAGGCGATGCTACTCTGGTCACATGGGCGATGTACGGTCCGGCTCCGTTCATGTCCAAGATCATGCAGGTGTTCATCAACATGGACAGCATGATCGGCAAGGATTTCGATGCCGGCCTCGCCAGCCTGAAGAAGCTGGCCGAGAAGCAATAAGCCTCACTGCAAACGAAGAGGAGAGAAACGATGCTCAACGCTTATCTGTTCTATCAGGACACCTGCGAAGCTGCGTTCAACTTCTACGCCAAGGTCCTGGGCGGCAAGATCGACGCCATGATGCGGTCATCGGACGCGCCGCCGGACATGCCCGCCGCGCCCGGCCGCGAAAAGATGATCATGCATGCGCGGATGTCGCTGCCCGACGGCAGCGTGCTGATGGCTTCCGACGCGCCGCCGGAGCATTTCGCCAAGCCGCAAGGCTTTTCGATCTCGCTCACCGTCAAGGACCCTGCGGACGGCGAGCGTAAGTTCAATGCACTCGCCGATGGCGGCACCGTCACCATGCCGTTCAGCAAGACGTTCTGGGCCAAGGGCTTTGGCATGTGCGTCGACAAGTTCGGCATTCCCTGGATGGTGAACTGCCCGGCCGAAGGAATGTGACAGGCGCGAGCCTGCACGATCTGTGGAATTGCGATCCCCTCTCTCCACTGTCGCGGGAGAGGGGACGCCTGGATTTATCGCGTCATACCCGGATCGGTCGTGAGCTCGCTCAACGGATCGATCCGGTCACGTCCTCGCTTTGCTGCGGCGACTGAACGCAGCGAGGGCAGATCACGAGCTTGGTGCCGAGCTGCTTGTCGTTCTCGGCTTCGATCTCGTCATGGACCGCCCACCACGCCTCCGAATATGGCCGCAAGGTGCCGAGCACTCGTTCCCGTTCCTGATTGGGATCAACTGCCGCGGGCGCGGGGTTCGTCGCGCGCCGCTTCGCGACATGCGGGCGATGCGAGGCTTTGTTGGGGTCCTGGCCGAGGCCATCCCATGCGATCGGACGACGCTCCTGCGCCGATGCGACTGCACATCCAAGCAGCGCTGTGCAGAAAGTAAGCAAGATGAAGCCGCGTCGTATCATGCCGGACCCAAAGTTCGATGCGCAATGCGCAAGCTTCCACACGGGAAACTTGCATGGCATCGGTCAAATGGAACTTAAGGCAAACGAAAAGGCGGGCGTGGCCGAGGAATGAACTCACGATTCGCATCACTTTGCGGGAGCAGTGAGGCCGCTTCGTGAAACCATGCGGACTGCATCGCACAACAATTGACGCAATATTGGGCTGTAATCTGCACGTCAGAATCGCTATTGGTGAATCACAAAATCTAAAAAGCTGGGGTGGACGTCACTTGGAAGGGGAGCGACCGATGGCGGCGGCGCTACAGATCAATTTTGCCCTGTGGGGGATGCTTATCTGCGTCAGCATGAAGCTGGGGCCGGTGATCCAGACTCTTTATTGACGGCAGCCAAAGTGTGATGGCGTGGAGACCCCGGTGCGCACATTGGGTGCGACACAGGGAACCTGCCGTGTGGCCTCGGGCCGGCCAAGCCAAATGCCTTTGATGTGACGCGACGCGGTTCACAGAACTCATTCACGTCACATCCGTGGCGGCTGCCACATTCGTCAGCGGCAGCGCGGATAGATCGCGGCGAGATCGCGCCCCTTGAGCAAGAGCAGCCGCGAGGTGAGGCCGCCACGGCGGCTGATCCAGTCGCGCACTGGGCCGGGATAGGCGGCAAGCACCGCGACCGATGCTTCCGGCTCGGCATAAAAGCGCCCGCGCCGGTCGACCGAACGTGCCGCATGGAAGCCGAGCACGGCGCGCTTGGTGACGCAGATGCGCTCGCCCGGTACGATGCTCAGCACCAGCGTGCAGGCCGACAGACAGGGGCCGTCGATCACCACGCGCTCGCCGCTCTCGCGCACTTTCTCGAACAAATCGAGGAACGGCCCCACCTGTCCGCCGGGAGACTGGATGATGCGGATTTCGGCGGACGCCGGCGCGGTGGCGAGCAGCGCGAATGCAAGCATCAGGGCGTTGAGCAAAGAGATGCGTCGCATGAAGTCTCCACCTAAATCGGTTCCGTAGGGTGGGTTACGCCCAGCGGCCCGCGCAGCGGCAGTGCTAACCCACCCTACAATTTCCGGACCTATCCGTTGCGGCGCTGGCCGCGCAGCGTGGGCAGGCCGATACCTGCCGCATCGAAGCCGCCATCAACGGCCAAAATTTGGCCGGTGATGTAGCTCGCATTTGCCGAGCACAGGAAGTAGATCGCTTCCGAAAGCTCCTCCTCCAGGCCGTAGCGATTGAGCGGAATGGCGTCGTGATAGTCGGCGCGGATCTCCTTGGTATGCACCTGCTTCGCCATCGCCGTGTCGACCGGCCCCGGCGCAACCGCGTTGACGCGGATGTTGAGCGAGGCGAGCTCGACCGCGAGCTGCTTGGTCAGGTGCGCGAGCCCGGCCTTGCTGGTGCCGTAGGCCGAGCGCAGCGTCGAGGCGCGCACCGCCGAGATCGAGGTGATGTTGACGATGGCGCCGCCATGGCCCTCGCGCATCAAGGGAACCGCGGCCTTGGTGCAGAGGAACGGGCCGGTGAGATTGACCTCGAGCACGCGGCGCCAATCGGTCTCGGACGTCTCCATCAGCGGTGCGAACACCGCGATGCCGGCATTGTTGACCAGTGCATCCAGTCGGCCGAACCGGCGCTCGACCGCCTCCATTGCATCGCTCACTGCGGCGGCATCCGAGACGTCGCAGGTCAGCGCCAGCGTTGCCTCGCCTTGGTCGATTTCGGCGACCGCCCGGCCGAGCAACTCGCCCTCGATGTCGAGCAGCGCCACGCGCCAACCCTCGGCCAGGAACTTCTTCGCGGTCGCAAGCCCGATGCCGCGGGCGGCTCCGGTAACGAGAGCGATTTTTTGCGGGGCTTGCGGCATGGGAGAATTGTCCTCGAGTAGCATATGGGCGCAGGAGTGCAGGCTCCTTTTACTGCGCTTTTGTGCTGACGAGGAAGGGGCAGGCGAGGGCTGCGTGCAGCTGGAAAAATGCCAAATCCGTCACCCTGAGGCGGCCGCCTCGAAGGATGACGAAACATGGCGGGGAAGTCGTCCTTACGCCAGCTCCGCCGAGGCACGCTGCATGTTGGCCGACATGTCCGCGGTCACGATGCTCTGCTCCTCGACCGCGGCTGCGGTGGAGGCGATGAACTCGTTGACGCCTGCGATCGCGGCCTTGATCGCGGTGAGGGAGCTCGCGACGTCGCCGGAGATGGTGTTCAGCGCGTCGATTTCGGACGTGATCGTGTCGGTCGCCTGCTTGGCCTGGCTCGCGAGATTCTTCACCTCGGAGGCGACCACCGCAAAGCCGCGTCCCGCTTCGCCGGCGCGGGCCGATTCGATCGTGGCGTTGAGCGCGAGCAGATTGATCTGGCTGGTGATGCCCGAGATCATCTCGACGATGCCGCTCATGGCCTGTGCGGCGGCCGTCAGCTTCTGGGCCTGGAGGTCGGCGGACTCGACCCTTGTGGTCGCGACCTTGGACGTCTCGCGCGACTTCGTCATGGTCTCGGAGATCTCGCGGATCGAGGCGCTCATCTCTTCGCTGCCGGCCGCGACCGCATCGATCAGCCCGCGCGCGTTGTCGGCCTTCTTGCGGCCGATCGCCTGCGCGGTGATGTCGGTGGCGTATTTCACCACCTTGTACGGCTTGCCGTTGAGATCGAAGATCGGGTTGTAGGACGCCTGGATCCAGATCTCGCGGCCGCCCTTGGCGATGCGCTTGTATTCGGCGGCCTGGTATTCGCCGCGATTGAGTGCTTCCCAGAACTGGCGGTAGGCGGCCGAATTCTTCTCGTTCGGCTCGACGAACATGGAATGGTGCTGGCCCTTGATCTCGGCCAGCGGATAGCCCATCGCCTTCAGGAAGTTCTCGTTGGCAGTGCAGATCGTGCCGTCCATGTTGAACTCGATCACCGCCTGCGACTTCTGGATCGCGGCGAGCTGGCTGTCATTGTCGGCCGCCTTCATCTTCTGCGCGGTGACGTCGGTGGCGAACTTCACCACCTTGAACGGCTTGCCGTTCTCATCGAGAATCGGATTGTAGGTGGCCAGAATCCAGATTTCCTTAGCCCCCTTGCCGAGCCGCTTGTATTCGGCAGCCTCGAACTCGCCACGGTTCAGCTTGGCCCAGAACGCGGCATAGGCCGGGCTCGCACGGTCCTCTGGTGTCACGAACATGGAGTGGTGCTTGCCCTTGATCTCATCGAGCGAATAGCCCATCGCGCCAAGGAAATTCTCGTTGGCGGTGACGATGGTACCGTCCATGTTGAACTCGATCACGGCCTGCGCGCGGTTGATCGCGGCGATCTTGCCGGACTCTTCCATGGCCTTGATCTTATAGGCCGTGATGTCGGTGGCGAACTTGATGAAGCTGACCACCTTGCCGTTTTCGTCGCGTAGCGGGGCGTAGGACGCGTGGACCCAGACTTCCCTGCCGCCCTTGCCGAAACGCTTGTATTGCGTGGTCTGGAATTCCCCGCGGTTCAGGCTGGCCCAAAATCGCGGTAGCGAGCGCTCTCGCGCTCGGCCGGGTTGACGAAGATGCTGTGATGCTTTCCCTTGATCTCGGCAAGCGTATAGCCGCTCATCTTGAGAAGGTTTTCGTTGGCGTCGAGGATGGTGCCGTCGAGACCGAATTCGATCACGGCTTGCGACCGGTCGAGCGCCTCGACCTCCGCGATGGCGTGCCTGACCTTCTTGCTCAGGAAATTGAACACGTAAGCCCCGCAATGCTCGGACGCGATCCGACAGGATCGCCATTCCGTTTCCCCTGAGCTGAAAGTTGCATGCTATCCTTGAGCATCGGTAAATTCCGGAACACGCCGCGACGAGCTCCGCGATTTCACGAGCAATAGCCAACTACTTCAACTGACAGCTGCTCTTGGTTTATATGCACGGTGGAGTTCACAACGCGGAGCCGTACTTGTACGGGGGCGCAGCCGAGATATTTTTTCGCGTCGCCTCGCATGGCGGTGTCGGCGCGGTCGAGGGCGAACCGTCTTCAACAAGATGCTCGCTGCGGAGACCATTGATGCCCGACGACCGCGAACGCCTGATCCGAGACCTCTTCGCCGCCTATCTCGCCAACGACCGGCAGCGGGTCGCCGACGCACTGGCCGACGATTTCCGCTTCACCAGCCCGTTCGACGACGACCTGGACAAGCCGACCTATTTCGAACGCTGCTGGAGCGACAGCGGCTGGATCGCACGGCATGACATCGAGCGCATCTTCGTCCGGGGCGAGGAGGCCTTCGTCACTTATCTCTGCCTTGCGACAGATGGCAGGAGTTTTCGCAACACGGAGTTCTTCACCTTCGCAGGCGGCAAGGTCCGGCGCATCGATGTCTATTTCGGCGCTGCCCGGCGGGATGGTCGTTTCCTGCCGCAGCCGCGCTAGGGCCGGGGCCCTCCAGATTATTTCCGCGGACGTGTCGGTTCCGTGAGGGTTCGTTCGTCTTGAAGGCGAGCGGGCCTGCGCCTCACGGCGCATCCCGGAACCACCGCAGAAGCCAGGATACGACCCATGCGATTCATGATGTTGATGATCCCGCTCGGCTACGAGGCCGCGCCGCCGGACGTCCAGCTCGATCCCGAACGCGTCGCGGCGATGATGCGCTATAACGAGGCGCTGAAGGACGCGGGCGTGCTGATCACGCTCGATGGCCTGCATCCGCCCTCGATGGGCGCGCGGGTTTCGTTTGCGACCGGCGAGCCTGTCGTGACCGACGGCCCATTCGCTGAAGCCAAGGAAGTCCTTGGCGGCTATTGGATGATCGAGGTCGCCTCGCGCGCCGAGGCGATCGCCTGGGCGAAGAAGTGTCCGGCTTCGGCCAACGAGATCATCGAGATCCGGCAAGTCCAGGAGATGAGCGACTTTCCGCCCGACGTGCAGGAGGCCGCGGCCGGTTTCGGCGACCTGAAGAGGTAGCCACAGCGATCGCGATGAAATCGCGTCTGTCGTCAGTCAATCAACAAGGAGAGAACCGATGAGCACCGAACACAAATTCCTCGCCGTCTATCTCGGCAGCATGAGCGGCGAAAAGATGAAGGCCTGGCATGCGATGCCCGAGGCGGAACGGAAGGCAAAAGAGCGCGAGGGCATGGCCGCCTGGCACGGCTGGGTCGAGAAGCATAAGGACGTCATTGTCGAGATGGGCGGCCCGCTCGGCAAGACCCGCCGGATCGACGGACGCGGCATTACCGAGATCAGCAATGCGCTGACCGGCTTTACGGTGGTGCGGGCTGCCTCGCAGGAGGAAGCTGCAAAATTGTTCGAGAACCATCCGCATTTTGCGATCTTCCCGGGCGAGGCGATCGAGGTCATGCCCGTGCTGCCGATTCCGCAGATGTAGCTGCGGACGAGGCCAATTCCGGGTGCGATGCCGTCGCTCCGGCCCGGCATCGCCCGTGAAAGTACGGGGTTAATCACGCCCGATTCCTGCTAGTGACCTTCAGCGCCGGCTCATGTAAAGATCGTTCACATGAGCTGGCGCAAGGAGCAGCGCCGCGCCGAGCGCGGCTATCACCACGGCAATCTGAAGGAAGCCCTGTTGCAGGCCGCCCTGGGGCTGATCGCCGAGAAGGGCGCGGCCGGCTTCACCTTCGCCGATGCCGCACGCATGGCCGGCGTAAGCGCAGCGGCGCCCTATCGGCATTTCCGCGACCGTGACGAGCTGTTGTCCTCGATCGCCCAGCGCGGCTTCGAGCAGTTCGAGCAGCGCCTGACCGCGGCCTGGGACGACGGGCGCCCCGACACGGTCACCGCGTTCGAGCGCGTCGGCAAAGCCTATCTCGCCTTCGCCCGTGAGGAGCCCGCGTTCTACAACGCGATGTTCGAATCGGGCGTGCCGGTCGATGCCAATCCCGCGCTTCAGGCCGCCAGCGAACGCGCCTTCAACATCATTCGCGCTGCAGCCGAGCGGCTCGCGGCGCTGACGCCGCCGGGTACGCCGCGGCCGCCGGCGATGATGATGGCGCTGCACATCTGGTCGATGGCGCACGGCGTGGCTTCGCTGTTCTCCCGCGGCGACGCCGCGCGACGAAAACTGCCGATGTCGCCGGACGAACTGCTCGAGGCCGAGGTGCTGATCTATCTGCGCGGCCTCGGCTTCCCGACCGACCGTCGTCCTGCGGGCAAGGGCGCCGAGCCGCCGCCGGTGCCCCCGGAGGTGCCCTCCGGTTCAGGCGTGCCGCCCGGCGGCACTCCAGGTGGTCCTTGGGGCAAGCCGAAATAAAATTACGCAAATGATCACGCGGGCGTGTCTGGCGGCCAGCTTGACAAAATCGCGGGATGGTCTAGCTATGTAAATGTTATTTACATTCACAACGGCGCTGGTGCCGTGATGGAGATGGGAAATGGCCTATACCGCTGACGTTAATCGCTGGCGCGGCCCTTCGGACCAATACCAACAGTACGAACGTCCCCGCATGCTCGATACGCCCTGGCATCCCGGCTGGATCGCCGTGACCATCCTCGGCTTCATCATCTGGTGGCCGATCGGACTTGCCCTTCTCTTTTTCACACTCGGGAGCAGAAGAATGTCGTGCTGGAGCCACCAAGATCGCTGGCAGAACAAGATGGAAAAGATGCAGTACAAGATGGACCGCATGCGCGGCCGCATGGAGCGCCGCGGCTTCGGCTTTGGCTTCGGCCCCCCGTCCTCCGGCAACCGCGCCTTCGACGAGTACCGCACCGAGACGCTGCAGCGGCTCGAGGAGGAGCAGGTCGAGTTCAAGAACTTCCTCGACCGTCTGCGTCACGCCAAGGACAAGGAAGAGTTCGACCAGTTCATGGCGCAGCACAAGACGCGTCCGACCCCGCCGCCGACCGACCAGCAGCAGGGCTGACCTTCAAGGCTGACTGACACCTCTCAAAGCCTTCAGGCGCATGCCCCCAAAGTCCTGATGGCCCCGAGCCGCCCGTCTGCGCAACCCGCAGGCGGGCGGTTTGGTTTTTGGGTTCAATCTCTCGCGCGCGCGAGAGAGAGCAGGCGTTGGCCGGTTTCGGCCGCCATCATTGTTCGCATTGCTCGTCGTGCCGGGCCTAGCCCTGTCTCAAGATCGGGTTGTAATTTATGGCAGCAACAACTGGTCGTAACTAAACCGGACGTTGCTGCAAAATGCCCCCTGACTGGTGCAATGCGGCCTGTCCAGAAATCGAATCTTCTCTTGCAACCAAAGGGTGCTATGCATAATCTAAGTACGTTTTCACTCGATGATATTTGGCTGAATATTATTAGGGAGTATTTTCGTGCGGATCGTAACGATCGTTCGGAAGGTAGCCCCTCGCTGCTATCCCAATTACCTCAAGGCTTTTGAAGACGGCGACGAAATCTTCGACCGCTTCAAGATCAACACTCCGCTTCGCATCGCGCACTTCCTCGCTCAGGCGCTATATGAAACCGGCCGCGGTACCGTTCTATTCGAGAGCCTCAAATACAAAACCTCGGCGCGACTTCTCGAGATTTTCGGCATCGGCCATCATAGCGCGGCCATCCGGCCCGACGAGGTCGATCAATATCTCAACAATGATCGTGCCTTGGCCGAGCGCGTCTATGGACTGGGTAATCCGAAGAAGGCGAAGGAGCTCGGCAACAGCAAGCCCGGAGACGGATACAAATATCGCGGCGGCGGCCTGTTGCAGACGACGGGCGGCGCCAACTACCTGCGCATGGGCAAGCTCGCAGGCGTGGACTTCTACAATAACCCGGATCTGATTGTCTCACCCGAAGCGGCTCTGCTTCCCGCCCTGCACGAATGGAATGAGGGAGGCCTGAACGCGTATGCGGATCGGAACGACATCCGTACGATCACGCGGCTCATCAACGGTGGTTACAACGGCCTGAGCGGACGCACGGAGCTCTTCGAGATCGTGTGGAGCGCAGTAGGCAAGAGCGGCGCGAACCAGGTGGCCTGGAAAGCCGCAACCACTTCGGATGAAACGCGCGAGCTTCAGGAGGCCCTGAACGATCTCGGGGCTGAGCCGGCGCTTGTCGTGGATGGACGATATGGTCCCGCCACGGCGCAGGCGGTCGAGTGGTTTCAAAACCACGCCAAGATCCCGGTCGATGGAAATGCAGGCGTGGTGACGCAGGCGGCGTTGAATCTCCGCCTGAATTCCCGGACGGCTTCAGAGCGCCCCTAAGAGCGTGCCGCCTTTTGACGCGCGAAGTTCGCCGGAGCTTCGCGAATAGATGTCTCGATTATTGAGGGCCGAATTTTAGCAAGTTCATTGCGCAGAAGGAATTGAGCATGACCGACGGCGAAAAGATGCTGAAGCTGGCCGAGTCCCGCATCGGCGAGAAATACGTCAATGTCTGCGTTCCCAAGAACAACAAGAACTGGCACGGTCCATGGGACTGCGCGGAGTTCATGTCCTGGCTGGTGTATCAGGTCGGTGGCATCCTGTACGGATGCGTCGACGACAACGGCAATCCTGCAACGGTCGAAGCCTATACCGGCGCCTGGAAGAGCGATTCACAAAAACTCGGAAAGCGCGTGCCGTGGCGGCAGGCAGCTTCAACGGTGGGCGGCATTCTTCTCCGCTACCCGCCCGGACCGGGCATGATGGGGCACATCGTCGTTTGTGACGGCGAGGGCGGCACCGTGGAGGCGATGGGCACCGCTTATGGCGTTCGTCGCGGCAAGGTGTCGGGCCGGAATTGGGATACCGGCGTCTTGCTGCCGAACTTTACGTATGGGGCGGCGGGTGGAGCACTCGACCTGGCTGAGCCGAGCCAGCTGTATGCGCTTGGGCAGCCGAACATGAAGGCGTCCGTCATTCGGGACATTCAACGCGCTTTGAAAGAGCTGGGATTCAATCCGGGGCCGATCGACGGTGAATACAATGACCTGACGGTGGCGGCGGTCGCAGCGTTTCAGGCGACCAAAGGACTCATTGTCGACGGACAGGTAGGACCGCAGACCGCAAAACGGTTGAAGATCGAACTCTAGGGATCGGCGGGATTTTCACCTGCCGCGCGCGCGACGGAAGCATCCCGGCGCCATGACGCGCGCCGGGCTGCATCGCATGACCGCCGGCTTCAGCGCGCGGTGGCGAGCTGCGCGTGAACCGAAGCCAGGAAGTGTTCGTAGGCGTGATCCACGATCTCGTTGAGCGATCGCGTTCGTGCGAACATCGCCTTGGCCTCGGCGAGAAACTCCTCGCGGGTCGGTATCTTCGGCAGATGCAGGTGTGTCAGCGCGTCGACGCCGTCATGCGCGCGATTGAGGATGTCGTGCAGCGTCGGCAGCTGCAGCTGGGTCGGGTCGGCGCGGTGCAGCGCCGAAGAGATCGCATGGGCAAGCTTCGGCGCGTCGAACCGCCCGGCAAGCTCGCGTGCGGCCCGATTGATGACGCGGGCGCCGAGCGGCTGCTCGTTGCGCAGCACCTGTTCGGGCGGCGCCTTCATGTTCCAGACGATTCCGAACCAGGACAACACCTTCAGCACGTAATAGGTGACGTCGATCTCCCACCAGCGAAAACCCTGCCGCACGCTGCTCTGATAGGCGTGGTGATTGTTGTGCCAGCCCTCGCCCATAGTGAGCAGCGCCAGCAGCCAGTTGTTGCGGGAGTCGTCGCCCGTCACGTAGCGCTTGCGTCCGTGCACATGGGCCAGCGAATTGATGCAGAAGGTCGCGTGATAGACCAGCACCGTGCTCCACAGGAAGCCGACGATCAGACCCGACCACCCCGCCGCCATGAAGCAGAGCGCTGCAAGCACGAAGGCCGGCAGCAGCTCCAGCCGATGCAGCCACATCAGCTCGGGAAAGACCGTGAGATCGCCGACTTTCACGAGATCAGTCCCGTCGTGCTCCCGGTAAAAGATCCAGCCGAGATGGCTGTACAGGAAACCGCGCTGCCGCGGCGAATGCACATCCAGTTCGGTGTCGGAATGCAGATGATGATGCCGGTGCTTGGCCGCCCACCACAACACGCTCTTCTGCGCGGTGCTTTGCGCAAGGCAGGCCAGGATGAACTGAAACACGCGGCCGGTGGCGAAAGCCCGATGCGAGAAATAGCGGTGATAGCCCGCCCCGATCGCAAACATCCGCACGACATACAGCGCCCCACAGATCGCGACGGCCTGCCACGTGACGCCTGACCAGATCGCCGCAAAGCAACCGAGATGGACCAGCACGAACGGTATGGCGGACGGGTACATGACGTCGTCGTGGTGGTCGTCGGCGGGCGCGTTGGGCAACATGTTTCAGCGTGACCTCAGGTAACGGGGATCCGGGATTTTGCATCGGCAGCATTGAGGGCTGCCGGGTACGAAAAACCCGCGGGTGGCGGACCACCGCGGGGCTTGAGCGAGCTGCTTTGCGTGATCATCCCGGCCAAAGCAGCGTCGGCCGAAAATTCGACTGACTATATGGTCGCGGATGGCTGGCATGCAAGCTCGTAGCCCCACGGGGAGCTGCGGCATGGTGCTCAGGTAGTCATTGCGGCCGCCGCGTGGCGCGCGGGTTGCCCGCAGCCTATATTCGACACGTGAAGGAAGCACCAAAGCACCGGAGGCGGCCTTGATGGCAGCTGCGACCGCAACGAATGATCGTCTCTGGCAGAATATACGCGCGGAGGCGCAGCGTGTGTGCGCATCCGATCCCGTCTTCGGCAAGTCGCTTGCCGATGCGGTGCTGGCGCATGATAGTTTTGCCGCGGCTCTGGCCGATCTGATCGGGCGCAGGCTTGGCGGCAACGCCGCCGAACAGGCACGCTTCATGGCCTTTTCTATCGACGCCTTTCGTGGCGCGCCGGAATTGATCGAAGCGGCCGGCCGCGACTTGCAGGCGATCGTGCTCCGCGATCCCGCCGTCGCCGGCCTGTTGCCGCCGCTGCTGCATTTCAAGGGCTATTTGGCGCTCCAAGCCTGGCGCGTCTCGCACCGGCTCTGGCGTCATGACCAGCGCGACGCGGCGCTGCTGTTGCAGAACGAGGCCTCGAACGTCCTGCAGGTCAGCATTCATCCCGCCGCGACCCTTGGATCGTCGGTGTATCTCGACCACGCCACCGGGATCGTGATCGGCGCCAATGTCGTGATCGGCGACGAGGTCACCATCCTTCAGAACGTCAGCATCGGGCGCCATGGCGACTTGCCGATGCGCTCGCCTCGCATCGGCCGCGGCGTCTTCATCGGCTCCGGAGCGACCATCCTCGGCGACATCGAGGTCGGCGATTTCGCCAAGATCGGCGCCGGGACGGTCGTGATCAGTGACGTGCCCGCCGGCTGCACGGCAATCGGCAATCCCGCGCGTCTGACCAACTGCCCCGAACCCGCTTCCGCGGCCTGACGCTCACCGAGAGCGCGACGTTCCAATCCATGCGCCCGCGCAAAAAGACAGGCGCCTTAGAACCGAATCGCGATGAGGCCCGACCAAGCCCAGACGGCGCCTTTTCGCCTGCGCCGACGGGTACGACCATGACCACTATCGTATGCAAGGAGACCAGGCAGCGCATCGCGCTGCTTGCGCGTGCCTCGGACCTGTTCGAACGGTTCGGATGCTTGCTGCCGGTCGCGATCGCGTTCCTCAATGGTTGGCCGACCGAGGTCAAGACCTATCAGGAGTTCGTGGAAAGCGGTGCGTGGCACGTCTTTCTCAGCGGCGCCCTCTATCAGCTTGCCGCCTTCGCGCTTGGGCGCGCTGTTTCGTTTGCGGAAGCGGGGCTGGACCCATGATCCTGCTCCGCGACTTTGCGCTCTTTGTTCTGCCTGTGCTGATCGCGGCAGGCGGCTGGCTCTATGTGCTCAGCCTGCGCCGGCGAGCTCGCCCGTAACGCGATCGCTGGTTTCAGGCGGCGCGACGATGGCTCTCGCCGCCATGCTGGGGCGTGATCGGCTCCGAGCTGGTCTGGCCCGGCGCATCCAGCACCGCGACGTGATGACGGTAGA
This sequence comes from Bradyrhizobium sp. ERR14, assembly GCF_014198235.1. Lineage (NCBI taxonomy): Bacteria > Pseudomonadati > Pseudomonadota > Alphaproteobacteria > Hyphomicrobiales > Nitrobacteraceae > Bradyrhizobium > Bradyrhizobium sp. ERR14. The sequence continues at coordinate 100,717 of NZ_JACIHD010000011.1, forward strand.
CCATCTCCCAGCCCTTCCATCCCGTGAACAGGAGGATGCCGACCACGATCAGGGAGAGCACCACGCCCCACGGCTTGATCGCAGCCTCGGCGCCTTGGGCGTAGCGCAGGTAGAAATTGATCAGGGCCAGCACGACCGCCCCGAGATTGCCGACCATGTGGTACCAGGCATCGTTGAGGCGGCGGATGCGGGGCTCGCTGAAGAAGTCCGTAAAGCCGGCCACGGCCGCGACGAGCGCCATGACGATGCCAGCCCCGATCAGCCACATCGCGGCTCTGGCCCAGAAATTGTCGCCGGTTCCGATGAAGGCGAGATCGGCGATGGGCGCGCCGACCAGACATGCGACCGGGAACGGGATGAGCATGGGGTGGAGCGGGTGATCGCCGATCGCGGCGGTCGTCTTGGGGTTGATGGTCATGGCAGGACCTCGCGGAAAGTGATTTTTGGGACAATTTTTCGGGCGAGGGCTGGTTCCTCCGGACCAAGTGTCCGGACCCAAGCCGATCCAACTGCCTGCGCGGCCTACCTTTCCGGCAGCCAAATTTGCCTGCGGTAACCTCGCATTAACCAACGCCGGGCTCTGGTAAGGGCGGACAGTCGCGCCCAAAGCCCGAAGCCGAGACCCGTCAAGGCCCGGGGCCAAAGGCCCATAGTTTTGACATCTTGGCAGGGAATGCAGACGGCCGGCTTTGGACGAGCCCCTGCACCCAGAAAGACAAGGCTTTGAGCGGGCTTGCCGGCCGCGCCGGTTCTAGCGCGGCCATTGGGGAACCGGCAGCCATTTGCTGGCCGGCACATCGGGTAACGATCGCCTTGAGAGGATACTGCTTATGAATCCGGCCGACGTGGCTCAGTCAGCCCTTCCGGTTGCCGCTTCCGCGGACGTGTCGCTGATCGCGCTGTTCTGGCAGGCTCACTGGATCGTGAAAGCGGTGATGCTGGGACTTCTGTCCTGCTCGGTCTGGGTCTGGGCGATCGCCATCGACAAGATCTTCCTGTTTGCCCGTACCCGCCGCTCGATGGACCGTTTCGAGCAGGCCTTCTGGTCCGGCGAATCGATCGAGGAGCTCTATCGCACCCTCTCGGCCAAGCCGACGCATTCCATGGCGGCCTGTTTCGTCGCCGCGATGCGCGAGTGGAAGCGCTCGTTCGAGAACCAGGCCCGCTCGGTCGCGGGATTGCAGATGCGCATCGACAAGGTGATGAACGTCTCGATCGCGCGCGAGGTCGAACGGCTGGAACGCCGGCTGCTGGTGCTCGCGACCGTCGGCTCCGCCGGCCCCTTCGTCGGCCTGTTCGGCACCGTCTGGGGCATCATGTCGAGCTTCCAGTCGATCGCGGCGTCGAAAAATACCTCTCTGGCGGTCGTCGCCCCCGGTATTGCGGAAGCGCTGTTTGCGACCGCGGTCGGCCTTATCGCCGCCATTCCTGCCACTATTTTCTACAATAAGTTCACCTCCGAGGTGAACCGGCAGGCCCAGCGGCTCGAGGGCTTCGCTGATGAATTTTCCGCCATCCTGTCGCGTCAGATCGACGAGCGGGGCTGACGGACGGCATGTATAGTGTGAAGGGCAATTTGGGCACGCGATCATGGCGATGAACGTTGCGAGTTCGTCCGGAGGCGGCGGGCGCCGTGGCCGGCGCAAGCCCGTCGTGGCCGAGATCAACGTCACGCCGATGGTCGACGTGATGCTGGTGCTGCTCATCATTTTCATGGTGTCGGCGCCGATGCTGACGGTCGGCGTGCCGCTCGACCTGCCGCAGACCCAGGCCAAGAGCCTCGAAAACAACGACCAGAAGCCGATCCAGATGTCGATCGACATCAAGGGCAAGGTGTTCATCAACGACGCCGAGATCGCGATCAACGAGCTGGTGCCCAAGCTGAAGGCGATCACCGACGCGCGCGGCGGGCTCGAGGAGCGCATCTATCTGCGTGCCGACAAGAAGGCGGATTACGGCACGGTGGCCAGGGTGATGGGCCAGTTGTCCGGCGCCGGATTCAAGAAGCTCGCCCTCGTCACGGAAGCGGATCAGGGATAGGCCGGTGAAGGTGAACGTCGACAAGACACTTGTTGCGTCGATTGCCCTGCATGTCCTCGTGCTGGGATGGGGCCTCGTCACCTTTAGCAGCAAGGCCTACGTCGCGCCGGAAGAGTCGCTCCCGATCGACATCATCTCCACCGATCAGCTCGCGAAGATGATGGCCGGGCAGAAGACCGGCAAGAAGGAAGAGCCCAAGCCCAAGGTCGAGAAGATCGCCGAGCCCAAGCCGGAGGAAGACGCCGTCGGCAAGGTCACCGAGAAGAAAGAGCTGATCAAGACCAATTCGCAGCCAGAGCCGCCGCCGAAGCCGGTCGAGAAGCCGGTGGAAAAGAAGCCCGAGCCGCCGAAGCCCGTCGCCGAGGCGAAGCCGAAGGAAGAGCCGAAGCCGCAGGAAAAGAAGCCTGATCCGGCCAAGGAAGATCCGATCGCCGAGCTGCAGAAGAAGCTGGAGACCAAGAAGCCGCCGCCCAAGCCCGTGGAGCAGAAGGTCGCGGCGGTGCAGCCGCAGCAGCAGCCGAAGCCCAAGGAGCGCAGCTTCGATCCCGCGCAGATCCAGCGCGACCTCGACAAGCGCGCCGCGACCCGGCACGAGCTCACGGGAACGGCGCTGAACGCGTCGGCCTCGCTGGGATCGGCGACCGGGACTGCTGCCAACAACGTTGCGACATGGCGCGGTGCGTTCCAGGGCGCGGTCAAGCGCTGCTTCACGCCGACCTATAACGGGCAGGATGCCGACCAGTACGAAGCCGACATCGACATTCCCATGAAGATCGACGGATCGCTGGCGTCCGAGCCCATCGTGGTCGCGGTGAGGGGACCGTCGCGGTCGATCGCCCAGGCGGTGGCGGAGAGCGCCAAGCGCGCCATCGTGCAGTGCCAGGTCTACTCGTTCATGCCGAAGCAGCAGTACGAGAGCTGGAAGCTCATTCCGATGACTTTCGGCCTGAAAGATATGTTGTGACATCCGAACAAAAGAATTTTGCAATGAATGACGTCCGATCGATGAACCGCCGCCGCTTCATGACCCTGACCGGATCGACGCTCGCGATGCTCGGGGGCGGACGTGCCTTCGCTCAAGGCCAGGACGGCCGCATCCGCATCGACCCCAATGCATTTCAGCCGATTCCGATCGCGATCACCGGCTTCGTGCCGGGCTCGCCGTCCGACGGCGACGTCGGCAACGGCGTCACGCAGGTCATCACCAACAATCTCAAGCGTTCGGGCCTGTTCGCGCCGATCGACCAGGCCGCCTTCATCGAGCGCATCAGCAACATCGACGTCGCGCCGCAATTCCAGAACTGGAAGACCCTCAACGCGCAGGCCCTCGTCACCGGCCGCATGACGCGGCAGTCAGACGGACGGCTGAAGGCCGAATTCCGTTTGTGGGACGTGGTCTCCGGCCAGCAGCTTGCCGGGCAGCAATATTTCACCTCGCCGGAATATTGGCGCCGCATCGCCCACATCATCTCCGACCAGATCTACGAGCGGATGACCGGCGAGAAAGGCTATTTCGACAGCCGCGTAGTGTTCGTGGACGAAAGCGGTCCGAAGGAGCGCCGCGTCAAGCGGCTCGCGATGATGGACCAGGACGGTGCCAATGTGCGCTACCTGACCCGCGGCTCCGACCTCGTGCTGACGCCGCGCTTCTCGCCGAACTCGCAAGAGATCACCTATATGGAGTTCGGCCAGGGCGATCCGAAGGTCTATCTGTTCAACATCGAGACCGGCCAGCGCGAGATCGTCGGCAACTTCCCGGGCATGACCTTTGCGCCGCGCTTCTCGCCGGACGGCCAGCGCGTCATCATGAGCTTGCAGCAGGGCGGCAATTCCAATTTGTTCGTGATGGATCTGCGCTCGCGCTCGACCACGCGCCTCACCGACACGCCGGCGATCGACACGTCTCCGTCTTACTCGCCGGATGGCACCCGCATCTGCTTCGAGTCCGATCGCGGCGGCAGGTCGCAGATCTACGTGATGGCGGCGGGCGGAGGACAGGCGCAGCGCATCTCCTTCTCCAAGGACGATACCAACGCCAGCTACTCGACCCCGGTGTGGTCGCCGAAGGGCGATTACATCGCCTTCACCAGGCAGGGCGGCGGACAGTTCTCGATCGGCGTCATGAAGCCGGACGGCTCCGGCGAGCGGCTGCTCACCTCGGGCTTCCACAACGAAGGGCCGACCTTCTCGCCGAACGGCCGGGTGCTGATGTTCTTCCGCGATCCCGGCGGCAGTGGCGGGCCGTCGCTGTACAGCGTCGACATCTCTGGCCGCAACGAGCTCAAGGTGCCGACGCCGGGCTTCGCCTCCGACCCCGCATGGTCGCCGCTGCTGTCCTCGACGGCGGGCTGACAAGAGAACGCTAAAACATCGCGCGTTCAGACGCGCGATGTTGTCGAAAAACGCGCCGATTTTTTCGACTTCTCGGCGCCAAGCAAACTTTCCTTCACCTTGTGCCCGGCAAGGCTTGCCTAGTTGCTTGATATTTAAGCGGAAATCGGTTCGCTGATACCGAAAAACAACTCGACTTTAACGATGTTCCCTCAGAAAGACTTCATCTGGGCTGGGTAAGACTACGCGCCAAACAGGACGCGTAACAAGCCAATGCAACTGGCCGACCAGAAGCAGAGTGATCGAGACGAGCTGGAGCCGATACTCTACGCCGCTCTCATCAACTCCATGGTGCAGAATTTCTGGGCGATCTTCTTCGGCTCGGCCTCCGCGGCCGTGGCCGCGGTGATGACTGCGTTGAAGACGGGCGATGTCTGGCTGTGGCCGCTCGCGTTTCTGCTGATCGCTATCGGCACCGCGCGCGCGTTCCAGATGCGCGGATATGAAAACCGCACCCAGGTGCTGTCATTCGAAGAGGCCAAGCACCTGGAGCCGCGTTACTGGATCGGCGCGCTGAGTTATGCAGCGGTGCTCGGTGTGTGGGCCTTCGTCGTCATCTACAACAACAACGATCCGGTCGCCGACATGCTCTGTGTCGCCATCGGCATCGGCTACACCGCGGGCGGCGCCGCCCGCAATTACGGGCAGCCCCGGGTGATCCAGTGGCACGTCGCACTGGCCTGCGGTCCGATGTCGCTCGCCCTGCTGCTGCACGGCGGCTTCTACCACATCGGTCTTGCCATCCTGCTGGTGTTCTTCTTCATCGGGCTGAAGAACATCAACCTCAGCCTGCATGCGATCTTCGTCAAGGCGCTGACCTCGAGCTTCCGCGAATCCGCGCTGGCGAGCCAGTTCGACACCGCGCTCAACAACATGCCGCACGGCCTGTGCATGTTCCGCGCCGACGGCCGCCTTGCGGTGATGAACCATCGTTTCGGCGAGCTGATGGCCTTGCCCGAGGACCTCGTCAAGCGCGGCGCCACCGCCGCCGATATCGCGGCGGCCTGCGTTTCCGCCGGGTCGATCTCGGCGGAGAGCGGCGATCAGATCCTGGCCGAGATCGAGCATGCGCGGATCTGCGAGATCGTCACCGCGGATCCGGATTCCTCGCGCGGCCGCACCCTGGCCTGGACGTTCCAGCCGATGACCGGCGGCGGCACGGTGCTGCTGCTGGAAGACATCACCGAACGCACCAATGCGGAAGCCCGCATCAGCCATCTCGCCCGTTATGACGAGCTCACCGCGCTGCCCAACCGTGTCAGCTTCCACGACGAGATCGAGCGGCTGCTGAAGAATTCGCATCATGCCGAGCGGCTGTCCGCACTGCTGTTCGTCGACCTCGACCAGTTCAAGCAGGTCAACGACACGCTCGGTCATCCCTGCGGCGACCAGCTGCTGTGCGCCGTCGCCAACCGTCTGCGCGAGATGCTGCGCCCCGAAGATTTCGTCGCCCGTTTCGGCGGCGACGAATTCGTCGTGTTCCAGCAGAACATCTCCTCGCCCGAGGACGCCGCCGCGCTGGCCCGCCGCATCGTCGAGCGGCTGAGCGAGCGCTACCGCATCGACAATCATTTGGTCGAGATCGGCGCCAGCGTCGGCATCGCGCTGACCTCGCCGGGCGATGCCAGTGCCGATACGCTGCTCAAGAATGCCGACATGGCGCTGTACCGCGCCAAGGCCGACGGCCGCGGCACCTTCTGCTTCTTCCGCGACGAGATGGCGGCGACCGTCGAGGCCCGCCGCATCCTCGAGCTCGACCTGCGCAAGGCGCTCGCCAACGAGGAATTCGAGCTGTTCTACCAGCCGCTGGTCAATCTGAAGTCCGGCAAGATCACCACCTGCGAGGCGCTGCTGCGCTGGAATCATCCGGTGCGCGGCACGGTCTCGCCGATCGACATCATCCCGGTCGCCGAGGACATGGGCCTGATCGTCGATCTCGGCCGCTGGATCCTGCGCCGCGCCTGCATGGAATGCATGAAGTGGCCGGAGGGCGTCAGCGTCGCCGTCAACTTCTCGCCGCAGCAATTCCACCAGCGCGACGTGCTGAGCGAAATCCGTTACGCACTGGAGGTGTCGGGCCTGCCGGCGCATCGGCTGGAGATCGAGATCACCGAGTCCTCCCTGCTGCGCAACACCCAGCTGACCCACGACATCCTGTCGCAATTGCATGCGCTCGGCGTGCGCATTTCGCTCGACGATTTCGGCACCGGCTATTCCAGCCTCAGCTATCTGCACAATTTCCCGATGCAGAAGGTGAAGATCGACCGATCCTTCCTCGAAGGCATCGACACCGACCGCCCGCTGACGCTGCTGCGCGGCGTGGCGCGGCTGTCCGCCGATCTCGGCATGGCCGTCGTGGTCGAAGGCATCGAGACCAATGAGCAGCTCGATCTGATCAGCGCCGACGGCACCGTCTCCGAGGCGCAAGGCTATTTGTTCAGCCGTCCGGTGCCCGCCGTGCGGATGCGCCAGCTGCTCAACGCCTCGCATGGACGGCGCGGCGAAGGCCAGCTCCACGTCGCCAGCTCGCGCTCCTTCGCTTAAGTCCGTTTCTCAAAACGTCCCAACATTTCAGGCTGTTGCAGGGTACCGTAGTGCTACGGTGGTTAACCCTAACCGTTCGATTGCTTTGCATACTTGTTAAGAAGGTGTTAATAAATCATGGCGCGCGCGCAAGTTGTCTTGCGGGAATTGCCTTTGAATGTCGCGACGTGAGTGTGGGTAAGGAGTTGGAATGCAGTCCTCAGCCAGATCTGTCATTTCGGCTGTTGGACGGGGAGCGGAGCTTCTGACCGACGTCGATTATCATCTTGCGGAAACCGTCGCTGAGAAGGAGGAGATCTACAATCTCCGCTACCGCGCCTATCTGCGGGAGGGCGCGGTCAAGCCCTCCGCCGATGCGCGGGTGACCGACCGCTACGACGAGCTGCCGAACGCGTGGACCTTCGGCGTCTATCTCCATGGCGAGCTCTGCAGCTCGGTGCGCATCAGCGTGCTGACATCGGAATGGCGCGAGTCCACCTCGGCCGATGTCTTCCCCGACATCCTGCTGCCGCGGCTCGACCGCGGCGAGGTCATGATCGACCCGACCCGCTTCGTCGCCGATCCCGACCAGGTCAAGCGGGTTCCGGAATTGCCCTATCTGACGACGCGTCTCGCGTACATGGCCTGCGAGCATTTCAATGCCGATCTCGGTCTCGCCATCGTGCGTCCCGAGCATCAGGCTTTCTACCGGCGGGTGTTCCTGCACGAGACCATCGCCGAGCCCCGCCTGGTTCCCGGCCTCACCAAGCCGTTCGGACTGATGGCCGCGGACTTCCCGACCTTCCGCAAGAAGGTGTTCGAGCGTTATCCGATCATGCGGTCGACCGCGTTCGAGCGGCGGATGCTGTTCGGGCGCGGCGGCCAGCGCCAGGTGCCGCAGCGACCGGTGCTCGTGGCGGACGCCGCGCACGCCTGAAGTCGGCGGTGGCGCGGATGCGGCGCCAGGTTTGAGCCTGGGCTCGGCCTTTTGCCCGTCACCCCTTACCCGTCGCGCGTCGCCACGCATCACGTCCTGGGCCCAAAATTCAGGCGAAAGCCGGCGTTTTTGCCGGCCGGTGCGACTTGCCTTCACCCTCGCGCCACATTTACAACCCATTAACCATGACGGGTGCTTTTCGCTGGTTGGGGGCATTTGATCGGCTGAGGCAAGGTTCCGTCAAGGTTGACGGAACGTTCGCTTAACCAACCCCCTGTAGACCGGACAGCAGTGGACTAACGTGAGCGTGGAGGCTCCGGAATGAAACATCCTATGCGTATCCTCCAGGGATTGAAGCTGGTCGCGGTGCTCGCCGTCGCGCTGTCGATGGGCGCCTGCGCCAACAAGAATGCTGCGACGGATGCGATGGCCAATGCGGCAACGCCTGGCAGTCAGCAGGATTTCGTCGTCAACGTGGGTGACCGCGTGTTCTTCGAAAGCGACCAGACCGATCTGACCCCGCAGGCGATCGTGACCCTGGAGAAGCAGGCGCAGTGGCTGCAGACCTATCCGCGCTACAGCTTCACCGTCGAAGGCCACGCCGACGAGCGCGGCACCCGCGAATACAACATCGCGCTCGGCGCCCGCCGTGCCCAGTCGGTGCGTTCGTTCCTCGCCTCGCGCGGCATCGATCCGAACCGCATGCGCACGATCTCCTACGGCAAGGAGCGGCCGGTCGCCGTCTGTAACGACATCTCCTGCTGGTCGCAGAACCGTCGTGCCGTCACCGTGCTGAACGCGAGCTCCTGACGCCGAGATACTGGCTCTCAGTCAGGCGCCGTTCATCTTCCAAGACCGATTATGCCGGCGCCCTCTCGGGCGCCGGTTTCGTTTCAGCAATCCGTGACAGAATCCCCGTGGTGCCAGACACATTTTTGGCGTACTCCCCTTCAATGTGTGGCGCGTCGCATGTTCCGTCGCAGGCCATTTCGCTTTCGTCGTCAGGGCAAGATGTCATCCAGATTTAAGGTCTTTACAGGCGCCGTGGCCATCGCCGCGCTGCTCCCCTTGTGCACGCCCGTCTTCGCCCAGACCGATGATGATCCCGAGATGCGGATCGAGCGGCTGGAGAACCAGCTGCGCCAGCTCACCGGCCAGAACGAAGAGCTGCAATACCGCAACCGCCAGCTCGAAGAGCGGCTGCGGGCGCTCGAGGGCGGCGCCCAAGGCGCGCCCGGACAGGCGCCCAACGTCGCGGCGATGCCGCCCGCCCAGGTCGGACCAGGTCAGGTCGCGCCCGGCTATCGCCAGCAGCCGCAGCAGCAGGCCGTGCAGCCGAATTACGAGCAGCCGCAGAGCGCCGCTCCGGCGCCGATCATTCAGGAGCAGCCGGCGCCCGGCGCTCCCGGCACGCGTCGCCGCGGCGATGCCTTCGATCCGAGCCAGAACCCGAACGCGCCCGGTGCGCCGCGCGCGCTCGGCGGCGGCCCGCAGCCGATGCCGTCGGGAGCACCAGGCGGCCGCGGCGCCGGCGAGCCGCTCGATCTCGCCAACACCGGCCCCCGTTATCAGCAGCAGGCCGCTCCCCCGGCCGCGCAGCCCGGCTATCCGCCGGCCCAATCCGGCTATCCGCCGCCGGCTGGCGGCGCTGGCCTGACCACCCTGCCGCCCTCGGCGACGCCGCGCGACGAGTTCGACCTCGGCATCGGCTACATGCAGCGCAAGGACTACGCGCTCGCCGAGCAGACCATGAAGAACTTCACGCAGAAATATCCGAGCGACCCGCTGCTCGGGGACGCGCAATACTGGCTCGGCGAGAGCTACTTCCAGCGCCAGCAATATCGGGACTCCGCGGAAGCCTTCCTCGCCGTCACCACCAAATACGAAAAATCGGCCAAGGCTCCGGATGCGCTGCTGCGGCTCGGCCAGTCGCTCGCCGCGCTGAAGGAGAAGGAGGCCGCCTGCGCCGCCTTCGGCGAGGTCGGCTGCAAATATCCGCGCGCCTCCGCCGGCGTCAAAGCCGCCGTCGACCGCGAGCAGAAACGGGTGAAGTGCTGACGTCGGGGTCCTGACAATGCGGATGGTGCTGCGCTAGACATCGTAACCATCCGCCTGCGGCAGTCAGGGCCCGCGTCATGTCAGACGATGACAATTCTCCGATCTCGGCACGCGAGGCGAGGCGGCTCTTCGCCGGCCTGAAGCGCGCGCCGGCGCTGGTGCTCGCCGTGTCGGGCGGGCCGGACTCGGTCGCGCTGATGTGGCTCGCGGCGCGCTGGCAGCGCAGTCTTGCGCGCGGCCCGCGTCTCACCGTCGTCACGATCGATCACGGCCTGCGGCGAGAGGCGGCGCGTGAGGCGCGCGAGGTCAAGCGGCTCGCCACTGAGCTCGGATTGCCGCACCGGACCCTGCGCTGGCGCGGCGCAAAGCCGAAGACCGGACTGCCGGCGGCGGCGCGCGAGGCGCGCTACCGCCTGCTCGCGCAGGCCGCGCGTGCCGTCGGCGCGAGCCATGTGCTGACCGCTCACACCCGCGACGACCAGGCCGAGACCCTCTTGATGCGCCTGTTGCGCGGCAGCGGACTTGCCGGGCTGTCGGCAATGGCCTCCCTCAGCGAGCGCGACGGGATCGTGCTGGCGCGTCCGCTGCTCGAGGTCCCGAAGGCGCAGCTGATCGCGACCTTGAGGCGGGCCAGGATCGGCTTTGCCGACGATCCCACCAACCGCGACACCGCCTTCACCCGGCCGCGGCTGCGCGCGCTGCTGCCGCTGCTTGCGGCCGAGGGTGGCGATGCCCGCACGCTGGTGCGGCTCGCGGCCCGGCTGGCGCGGGCCAATGCGGCGGTCGAGGTGCTGGCCGACGGCGCCGAGCGCTTCCTCCGTTTGCGGGATCGCGGCGATGCGCCGCAGGCTGGCGTTCGAAGCTTCGAGGCCGCGACCTTTGCCGGCCTGCCGGAGGAGGTCCGGCTGCGGCTGCTGCTGCGGGCCATCAACGCGCTCGGGCATGAAGGGCCGGCGGAACTCGGCAAGATTGAATCTCTCCTGGCCGTGCTCGACCAGGCCATCGCCGCAAGCCCTCGCGCAGGCGCAAACGGCCGTCTGGCCATGAGGCAGACCCTTGCGGGAGCCTTGATCAGCCTTGCCGGCGGGCGTATCCACATCGCACCGGCGCCGGCCCGGCGTCGCAAGGGCGGATAGGCGCGGGCGTGGGCGGATCATGACACCGGCCAATTCGGCCCCGTGCCGTCAGGACACCTTAACCAGGCAGGAAAAACCCCGGTCAGGTCGCCATTATTTCAGCGGGAATCGCTCTAAGATGGGATAAATAGTCCCATCTCGTTCCCTTGGCAGCGACCGGGGCGGCACCTAAATTGTATGCGTCTAACGATGAGGATTCCTTGGGGATTTCCTCGTAGAGCCCAAGGATGAGGCCGCGATCCGCGCGACCACGAAGGAAGATCGATGAACGCCAATCTGCGCAATTTCGCCCTCTGGGTCATTATTGTCTTGCTGCTTTTGGCGTTGTTCACGCTCTTCCAGAATCCAGGTCAGCGGGCCTCCTCGCAGGACATCGCCTTCTCGCAGCTCCTGAGCGAGGTCGACCGCGGCAATGTGCGCGACGTCGTGATCCAGGGGCCGGACATTCACGGCACCTTCACCAACGGCTCCAGCTTCCAGACCTATGCGCCCAGCGACCCGACGCTGGTGAAGCGTCTCTATGACAGCAAGGTCCAGATCACCGCGAAGCCGCCGGGCGACAACGTGCCGTGGTTCGTCTCGCTGCTGGTCTCCTGGCTGCCGTTCATCGCCCTGATCGGCGTGTGGATCTTCCTGTCGCGGCAGATGCAGGGCGGCGCCGGCAAGGCGATGGGCTTTGGCAAGTCGCGCGCCAAGATGCTGACCGAAGCGCATGGCCGCGTCACCTTCGAGGACGTCGCCGGCGTCGACGAGGCCAAGCAGGACCTTCAGGAAATCGTCGAATTCCTCCGCGACCCCGGCAAATTCCAGCGCCTCGGCGGCCGCATTCCGCGCGGCGTGCTGCTGGTCGGCCCTCCCGGCACCGGTAAGACGCTGATCGCGCGTGCGGTCGCGGGCGAAGCCAACGTGCCGTTCTTCACCATCTCCGGTTCTGACTTCGTCGAGATGTTCGTCGGCGTCGGCGCGAGCCGCGTCCGCGACATGTTCGAGCAGGCCAAGAAGAACGCGCCCTGCATCATCTTCATCGACGAAATCGACGCGGTCGGTCGTCACCGTGGCGCCGGTCTCGGCGGCGGCAATGACGAGCGCGAGCAGACGCTGAACCAGTTGCTGGTCGAGATGGACGGCTTCGAGGCCAACGAGGGCGTGATCCTGATCGCCGCGACCAACCGGCCCGACGTGCTCGATCCCGCGCTGCTGCGTCCCGGCCGCTTCGACCGCCAGGTCGTGGTGCCCAATCCGGATGTCGTCGGCCGCGAGCAGATCCTCAAGGTTCACGTTCGCAAGGTGCCGCTGGCCCCCGATATCAACCTCAAGACCATCGCGCGCGGCACCCCGGGCTTCTCCGGCGCCGACCTGATGAACCTCGTCAACGAAGCCGCTTTGACCGCCGCCCGCCGCAACAAGCGGATGGTGACGCAGGCCGAGTTCGAAGAGGCCAAGGACAAGGTGATGATGGGCGCCGAGCGCAAGTCGCTCGTCATGACCGAGGAAGAGAAGTTGCTGACGGCCTATCACGAGGGCGGCCACGCCATCGTCGGCCTCAACGTCGTCGCGACCGATCCGATCCACAAGGCGACCATCATTCCGCGCGGTCGTGCGCTCGGCATGGTCATGCAGCTCCCCGAGCGCGACAAGCTGTCGATGTCTCTGGAGCAGATGACCTCGCGGCTCGCGATCATGATGGGCGGCCGTGTGGCCGAAGAGCTGATCTTCGGCCGCGAGAAGGTGACCTCGGGTGCGTCCTCCGACATCGAGCAGGCGACACGCCTGGCCCGGATGATGGTGACGCGCTGGGGCCTGTCCGAGGCGCTCGGCACCGTGTCCTATGGCGAAAACCAGGACGAGGTTTTCCTGGGCATGTCGGTGTCGCGCACCCAGAACGCATCGGAGGCGACGGTCCAGAAGATCGACACCGAGATCCGGCGTTTCGTGGAAGAGGGCTACAACGAAGCGACGCGTATTCTCACCGAGAAGCGCGCCGATCTCGAAGCTCTCGCCAAGGGCCTGCTCGAGTTCGAGACGCTGAGCGGCGACGAGATCGTCGATCTGCTCAAGGGCAAGAAGCCGAACCGCGAGTCCGTGCTCGAGCCGAGCACGCCGCGCGCCTCGGCGGTGCCCCCGGCCGGCAAGTCGCCGCGCCCGCGGCCCGATGCGGATCCCGGCCTGGAGCCGCAGCCGCAGGCGTAATCGCGGGCGACAGATGAGATTGCAAAACGCGGCGGAAACGCCGCGTTTTTTGTTGGCCGGCGGTTCGTGGATGCAGGGCGTCCCCGGCGCGAGCGAGGCGCGCGGCTTCCGGGGCAAACGCGGGAATCACTAAAGAAGAACTTAACGCTTGCGGCCTATTTTGGCCCGCCATGACTGACCAGGTCGTCCACAGCGCGGTTCAACCGTTTTCGGCACGTGCAGCGCTCCCTTGGGCAGTGGGCCTCGGTGTCTATGCCCTGCTGCTGATCGTTGGGCCGTGGCTGCTCGGTGATCCCGACAGCTATTCTCATATCGAGGTCGGGCGTTGGATCATCGCCCGTGGCACCCTGCCGGAGAGCGATCCCTTTTCGTTTTCGAAGCATGGCGCGCCCTGGATCACGTTCGAATGGCTCTCGGAAATCGTCTACGCCGGAGCCTACGCATTGTCCGGCTGGCCCGGCGTCGTCGTCGTCGCAGCAGCGGCCATAGCGCTCGCCTTCGGCCTGTTCACCTTCTTCCTGCTGCGCGAGCTCTCGCCGGCCCTGACGCTGCTGATGGTGATCGCGGCCGTCATCCTGCTCGCGCCGCATATGCTGGCGCGGCCACATGTCCTCGTGCTGCCGGTGATGGTGATCTGGGCGGCTGCCCTGGTGCGCTGCATGGATCGCGGCGGGCCTCCGCCATACTGGGCGCTGCCGCTGCTGGTGCTGTGGACCAATCTGCATGGCAGCGTCGTGCTCGCGCTCGGGCTGATCGGTCCGGCGGTGCTCGAGGCGCTGCTGCGTGAGGAGCGAAGCGAATGGCCGCGCGTGCTGCTGCGATGGCTGCCCTTCTCGGCCCTTGCCCTCGCAGCGTCCTGCCTGACGCCGCACGGGCCGGAGCCGCTGCTAATGCCGCTGACGACGCTCGGCCTCGGCTCTGCGCTCGCCTGGATCGGGGAATGGCGGCCGCAGGATTTCAGCCATGTCGGTGGCTTCGAGTTGCTGCTGCTGGCCGGCATCTTTGCGCTCGCGCGCGGCGTGACGCTGCCGGTCGTGCGGGCCCTGGTGGTGATCGGCCTGCTCCATTTCGCACTGGCGCAGGTCCGCAACGCGGATCTGCTGGCCATGCTGGCGCCACTCTATCTGGCGGCTCCCTTGGGCAGGAAGTTCGGCGGGCGGATCACGGACGATGCGGAGGGTGCGTCGCGTGGCCTGAATCTGGCCGCGTTCGGTGTTCTGATCGCGATGAGCGGGGTGGCGCTGGCGCGCGACATACGGCCGGCTCCCGTCATCACCCCTCAGGCTGCCATCGCTCAAGCCGACCTCGCCAAGGCGGGGCGTGTGCTCAACGACTATTCCTTCGGCGGCTATTTGATCTTTGCCGGCATTCCCACCTTTATCGATGGTCGCGGCGAACTGTATGGCGGGCCGTTCATCGACCGCTACAATCGTGCCCTGGCGCTGGTCGACCTCGCAGATTTTCTCAAGCTGCTCGACGAATACGACATTGGCGCGACGCTGCTCGCGCCGCGGACACCGGCGGTCGCGATGCTCGACCGGCTGCCGCAGTGGCAACGCGTCTACAGCGACGACGTGGCGGTCGTGCACAAGCGGCGGGATACGCCGCAAAGATAAAGTCAGACGGTCCCGAAGGCCGCGTATTGGCCGCCGAGCGACACGCCGCTCAGGGCATCTTCGAGGCGACGCGCGGGTTTGGTGTCCCAGGGGAGCAGCAGGAAATGGCGGGCGCCGATCTCGCGCAAGCCGCCCGCAGCCATCAGCTTTCGGGTTTTGCCGGCACTGAGCAGGACGGCGTCCCGGTCGAACTCACAGCGGGCAACGGCAAGACGTGTCAGCGGGTTGTAGGGATTGTGCTCGATCACGCAGACGAGCCCCCCGGGGCGTACCACCCGCCGCATCTCGGTGATGAAATGCGTCCATTCGGCCGGCACGATATGGTGCATCACGCAGATGGCCGTCACGAGATCGAAGCTGGCGTCCTCGAAGGGAAAACTGCGGCCGTCAAACTCGCGGTAGTCGACCCCGCTATTGGCCGCGCGGGCCTGCGCCAGGCTGGCCGACGAAACGTCGATACCGCTCAAGCAGCCGACCATGCCGTGCAGCAGCGGATGAAGGCTGCCCACGCCGCAGCCGACGTCCAGCATGTCGGGCCTCTCGGTGTTCAGCCGCTGCGCGATCAGACTGCGCAGCAGATCGGCCTTCGCGCGCATGAAGAAATCATGCGGCAAGCCGGAGAAGTCGATCGAGGACTGGACAACGTCACGGTAGTTGGCGTGATAGTCGTCGAAGAGCTCGCTCATGCGCCGGGTCACTCGTTGACGGCGTGGATGGCAGGTGCTGCCGCCGCCTCGTTGCGATCGAAGCCGGCGCGCGTCTGCACCACATAGAGCGGGCGGCGTTTCACCTCGGCATGGATGCGGCCGACATAGAGCCCCACGATGCCGGTCATCAGCATGTTGATTCCGCACAGCAGGGAGACGACGACGATCGTCGACGACCAGCCGGTGACGAGATGGCTGTCCTTGCTGAGCCACAGCAGGATCACCCAGCCGCCGTAGAGCAGGGCCAGTCCCGAAACCGTCAAGCCGCACCAGATCGCAAGCCGCAGGGGCAGATCGGAAAAGCCGAGCGCGGCGTTCACCGCGAGCCGCACCATCCTGAACAGCGGGTATTTGGTTTCGCCCGCAGCGCGCTCGAGGCGGTGGAAGGCGACCTCGGCCTGCCGGAAACCGAGCCAGGCGATCATGCCGCGCACGAATCGATCCTGCTCCGGCATCTGCCTGAGTGCGTCGAGCACCTTGCGATCGATCAGGCGGAAGTCGCCGACATCGGCGGGGATGCCGACCGAGGACATCCTGCCGAGGAGCCGGTAGAACAGATGCGCCGTCGCACGCTTGAACCGGCTTTCGCCTTCGCGTGACAGGCGGCGGGCGTGGACGACGTCGTTGCCTTCCTGCCATTTTGCGATCAATTGCTCGATCACTTCGGGCGGATCCTGCAAATCGGCATCCATCACGATGATCGCCTCACCTTCCGCGGCGTCCATGCCGGCGGTGATGGCAACCTGATGGCCGAAATTTCGCGACAGGCCGATATAGCGAAAGCGCGGATCGCGCTTGGCGAGCGCCTGGAGCACGATCGAGCTGGAATCGCTGCTGCCGTCGTCGACGAAGATCGCTTCGGCCGGACCGTCGAGCCGGGACAAGACCAGGTCGAGCCGGCGCAGCAGGACCGGCAGCACGGCTTCCTCGTTGAACACGGGGATGACGAGGCTGTAGCGGATCGATCTGGAATTGGCCGCCATGCGAGAGAATCCGGCTGGGTTGCAGGGGCGGGAGTCTAGTTCGGCGGTGGTTAAGGTCGCCTTGCCGCAACTGTTAAGGATCTAGGCCCTCGGGCGATTGAGGGCGGAGGCGGAACGGAATGGCGATGCCCGATTAACCATGCGGTGCAGCCGCGGCGTCGGTCTGGGACCTGCGGCGGATCTTGTAGAGAACAAATCGCCCCGAGGTGTCCAACACCTCCAGCAGATCCGGCAGCGGGTTCGCGGCCGGCGGTCCGAGCACATAGAGATAGTCGTAGTCCCGGTACCAGGTGCGGATGAACGGCGGAACGTCCCCCGGCGGCTGTCTCGTTGCGATCGCCGCAAGCAGCTCCGACGGCACCGGTCCTCCGTAGGGAATGGCAAGGCGGCGCACGGCCTCGCGTGGCCGCACCGGCTGCTTGCCCGCTTCCGTGAAGAGGTTGGGCACGAATGCGTTGGCATAGTGCACGGCCAGCGTCGGCGCATAGTACATCGGATACGAGGTGAGGTCGGCGAAGGGCGGATCACCATTGTCGCCCGTGCTGCCAACGAGAACGCGTGAGCCGCGCTCGATCTTCTGGAACGAGGCGATGATCGCCGCATAGTCGGCGCGGTAAGGCAGCCACACCGCGAAAACGACTGCGAGATTGATCAGGATGATGCCGCTGATCGCGGCGAGCGCAGCCGTTCTCCAGGCCCGGCTGGGCAGCGACAGCGAGCAGAAGGCCGGCAGGATCAGAGCTGCAGCGGGAATCACGCGAAGGTCGACGAACGCGGTTCCGAACAGCTTCGAGGGAATGACGAGGTAAAGCAGTGCAAAGCCGATCGCCAGCCAGAGGCCGGCCGGCTCGAGCTTGAGGACGCCGCGCCTTGCAGCGAACAGCAACGAGATCATCAGCGCCAGCCCGGTCACTGCCGATGCCGTCAGGCTGTAGCCGTTCAGGATGCGCAGCGGCCAAATCGGCTTGAATCCGAAGAACCAGCTCGTCCCTTCGCTTCCGATCGAGCCCGCGGTCAATTGCATGATCCCGAACAACACAAGCGCCGGCAGGGCCAGCGCGCCGAGCCGCGCGGCCGCCACCCGGTACGATATTCGCTGCTGACGAATGCGCGAGAGCTCGTAGAGGCCAAGCGTCGCACCGTAGATGCCGAGCGAGAAGAAATGCGCCGCGTAGAGCGCAGCGACGAACAGCACGTTGGCGACGAAGCGCAGCGGCCATGGGCCTTCGGCCAGCATCAGATAGATTGCGATGCCCCAGAGAGCGAGGCCGAGGCCAAACTCGAAATTCACGAAGCCCCAGCTGAACGGCAGACAGTAGAGGAAAGCGAGTGCAGCGAAGCCGGCAAGATGGACCCGTCCCTTCCGGGTCCATTCCAGCAGCAGCGCGCCCCCGACGATCAGCAATTGGCTCAGCAGCAGAAACAGCCGCGTGGCGTTCTCGACGCTCATCAGCCGCGCCAGCTGCGGCACCAGCAGATCCATTCCAAGGTTGGGATAGAAGGCCCAGGCCACCTCGTAATGCGGATTGGCATCGGGGGTGCCGCTCTGGCTCAGAATGTACATGCGGGCGAGGTGATTGGGATAATCCACCATCGCAGGAATGGGGGTCAGCAGCACCGGAAGAAAGGAGACCGCCGCCAGCACCGCAAGAACGGCGATCGCAAGGGACCGCTCCGAGCCGAGCCGAGCCGGGATTGTCAAAATCGGCCTGTCAAAAGAGGACATGTCGCGGGATCGCCGGGGTTTGAGCGTGGTGTGCCAGGTCGCGTCCACGCCGCCTTTGGAAGGACGTCTCACGATTACGCGTACGCGCCCGTAAGTAGGTTCTCACTTCGAAGGCGCCGCGGTCGCGCCGTCCGCATGGTCTCGCACATGGATCACGGCGACGTCGTCCGTATAGATCCGCTTCCAGCCCTTGATCTGGTCGAGGATCTGCGGGCCCGGCGCATCGGCAACCAGCAGCGTCGCGTCGATCTTGTACTCGTCGAGCAGGCGCGGCAGCAATTCGGGCTTCTTGCCCTCCGTCGCCTTGAAGAAGTCCATGACGAATTTCTCGCCATAGAGCTCGGCACGACCGTCAACGAAGACCGGAATATCGCGCGAGATCAGATAGCCGCCGAACTGGTAGGCATTGAAGATGCGCTGCACCTTGCGTTGCTCGAGCACGTCGACGGCCGCAACCGGCGTGTGCGTCGTCGTGAAGCTGAAGCGGTGGTGCGCCATGTAGAGCGACGTCGAAGTCCAGCTCGCCGCCACGATCATCAGCGCGCCAAGCGCGGTGACATAGCGGGCGGGCCAGCGCCCGGCCCCGGCGGCGTCAGGCGCCGCGCGCGGGAACATCTCGCCGAGCGGCTTTGCCAGCACCAGCGGCACGAGGAAGGCAAATGCCTCGATGCTCCTGACATGGGTCAGCGCGCTCCAGGTCAGGAACAGGATCAGGAGGATCCGGGGCGCCGACAGCACCAGGCCGCGATAATAGCCGAATGCGATCAAGCCGAGCAGGGCGCCTTCGAATGGGGTGAACGTGGAGAAGTTCGCGGGCATCCATTCGAAGATCAGCGACAGCAGTTCGCCGAGGCCGAGAATATTGGTCGCGCCCAGCAGCGTCCGCCAGCCATACGGCGTGCAGCAGCTCGCGATCAGAGCGCCGATTCCGAACAACACCCAGCGCATGAACAGCTGGAGCCGTCGGCCCTTCTCGGCGTGCTCGACAGCCTCGAGCGCGATCGGGCCGATCAGCACGAGGCCCAGCACGAAGCCGCCATGCAAATTCGCCCAGAGCGCCATCAGCGGCAGCCAAGTCCAGGACGGCGCGCTCTTGCGGTCGGCAGCTGCCATCAGCAGGCCTACCCACGCCACCATGACGGGCAGCGCCAGGATATGCGGCCGCGCCAGCACGTGATGGGCCGACAGCAGCAGCGCCAGCATCGCGAACAGCACTGCGCGTGGTGCCTCGATCTGAGCATCGAGCAGATAGATGAAGATCGCGACCGTGACCGCGACCGCGACCGCGGTGAGGATGACGGGGCCTGCCCAGTCCCATTGCGCATGGGAATAGGCGAACAGCACCTGCGACAGCCACGACGTCGAGATCCATGGCGCGCCCGTTCGCGTGAACGAATAGAAGTCGGTGGTGGGCATGGCGCGGTGATCGAGGATCCACTGCCCGATCTTCACCTGCCAGAACGAGTCGGAGTCCTGCAGCCGGGTGTCGCCGAGGTAGAGGAAGAACAGATAGACGCCGGCACCGACACACAGCGGCACCAGGGCCCTCGCGCGGCTCTGCGCCGCGATGCTGTTGGCAAAGGAAAGTGACATGCCGCCTCGTCGTCCTGTTGTTCTTGTCGGTCGGGCATGATCCGGACCCGGCGGGCCGCGTTGGCGCAAAGTGAGGTGCGGTTTCCGAGAAGATCATGCTCGAGCAATCACCTGAAGCGCGATGAACGATTTATCTCATCGCGCGCCAGTCCGAGCGGGCGGCATTGGACCACGGGCGGTCATAACTTCGGGTAAACCGGCAGGCCACGCCGGTTTCAGGTCCCGACAAATTTAACAGATTGTTTTAGATTTCAATTTACCATCGGCGAATACACGCGAAGCGCTCGGTGTTTACGCAGTCGAATTAACTGCGGCGCAATTCTTTGCCTCTACGTTCGGTTCCATGGTCGGGCGGCGCTGGGAAGCCGAAAAGACCAGATCAGTTGTAGCCTCGTGTACTCATTTGGAGCACTCTATGAAGAACCTCGTTGCGCGTTTCCTCAAGGATGAATCCGGCGCCACCGCCATTGAATACGGCCTGATCGCTGCCGGCATCGCGCTGGCGATCATCACCGTCGTCAACAATCTCGGCACCACGCTGAACACCAAGTTCACCGCGATCTCGACCGGCCTCAAGTAAGACCGGACGAACTGCGAATTTCTGAGAGCCTCGTCGCTGACGGGGCTCTTTTCTTTTGGGCGAGGCCGGCAAGGCCCCTAACGAAGCCGGCGCTGCGGACCCACACGCCGTAACTCCGGTCGAGATAGAATTTCGCGGCCCAGATCGAGGCTGCGGCGAGCGCGGCGCCGGCAGCGACGTCGATGATAAAATGCGCGCCGATCACCGGCGTCGCCGCGATCATCAACAGACTGAGCACGGCCACGATGCCGCCGATGCCACGCACCGGCCACAACGCCCACATATAGAGCACGGCCGACGCCGCGTGAAAGGTCGGAAACGAGACGATGCCGGACAGAGAGAACAGCCGGCAAGCTCGCCTTTGACGAGCCGGTGGCCATAGGCGGCCGCGAGTAGCGCCGCGGCGATTGCCAGGGTCACACCTTAGGCGACCGGCTCGAGACTCAGTCCGGTCGAGGGGAGGCCGAGCGCCAGCAGGGTGGCCATCCCGAGAATCGGAAACCAGTTGAGGTGGAAGAGCTGCCAGGCGGTCCGGGAGTCCGTGTCGAGCATGGTGCGCGTTTGCGGCGCGGCCTCTCCGGTGGCGCTCCCACGCATTTGCATCTTGTCATCCCGCCTGAATAGTTGTTCAGTCCTTGCGGGGCGATTTGCATCTTTTGCGTGACGAAGCGTTTAGCCGCAGGGCGTGCGGCAGGCGTGTGGGACAGGAAGCGCGCCATGGTTTATCGGCGGACGCATCAAGTGGTGAAGCGCCTTGCGGCGCGGCGCAGTGCGATCTTGACGGCGGCGCGGGAGACTGCGGCGGAAGGCGGGATGGCGGCGGTGCAGATCGCGCCCGTCGCGGTCCGGGCCAATGTCGCGGCCGGCACGGTCTACCGCTACTTCCCCTCCAAGGCCGAGCTGATCTCCGAGCTGATTGCCGAGGTCTCCCGCGATGAGCTCGCGGCGATCCGCCGGGCGGCCGATGCCGCGCCGGGGCCGTCCTCGGCGCTGGCGGCCGCCGTCACCACCGTGGCGGTCCATACCCTGTCGCAGCGGCGGCTGGCCTGGGGCATTCTGGCCGAACCTGTTGATGTCGATGTCAGCGCCTCCCGCCTTGCCAGCCGGCGGGAGATTGCCGGCGAGATTGCCGCCCGGATCGACGCAGCCGTGCGTGCCGGTCACCTGCCGGCGCAGGACACCGCACTCGCTGCCACCGCCTTGCTCGGCGCGCTGCATGAGGCCCTGGTCGGGCCGCTTGCGCCTGACAATCTCGATGATCCCGTCAAGATGCGCGATGCAGTGCAGACCGTGACGCTGCTGGCGCTCCGTGCCGTCGGCGTCATGGACGCCCGCGCCCGGGGTCTGGTGGTGCAGCAGACGCTGCTGCCGACCGCGAAGGCGCTCGTTGGGGCGTGAAATCGCGGTGCGCACGAAGCGGCCGGCCTGACAGCGCTCAGCTGGTTGACTGAGCGAGCCTTTTCGCAAAACCGCAGCAGGCTCGCCGGGCCCTCCGGCTACTGTGCATGGGGTTGTTTTTCGACTTTTTGTTTGGCGTGCCCTGGCGGGCCTACATGATCGCGTCGCCCTCGGGGCCGACCGAGGCGATGCGCACCATGTTGGTGGTGCCGGGGATGCCGAGCGGCACGCCGGCGACGATGATCACGCGCTGGCCGGCGCGGACGAAACCGTCCCGGAACGCGATCTGGCCGGCGCGGCCGACCATGTCGTCCTGGTCGCGCGCGTCTTCCGCCACCACGCAATGCACGCCCCAGACCACCGCGAGCCGTCGGCCGGCGGTGATGTTCGGCGTGATCGCCACGATCGGCGGCTTCGGCCGCTCGCGCGCCACCCGCACCGCGGTCGAGCCCGATGAGGTCCAGCAGATCAGGGCGGGCAGGTCGAGCGTCTCGGCGATCTGCCGCGCGGCGTCGGCAATGGCATCGCCCGCGGTGGATTCCGGCGCGGGGCGCTGCGCGGTGAGCACGGAACGATAAATCGGATCGCGCTCGACCTCCTCGCCGATGCGGTTCATGGTCGAGACCGCCTCGACCGGGAATTTGCCGGCCGCCGATTCCGCCGACAGCATGATGGCGTCGGCGCCCTCATAGACGGCAGTGGCGACGTCGGAGACTTCGGCGCGGGTCGGCACCGGCGACTGGATCATCGATTCCAGCATCTGGGTTGCGATCACGACCGGCTTGCCGGCGCGGCGCGCCATCCGCGTCATCTGCTTCTGCAGGCTCGGCACGCGCTCGAGCGGCAATTCGACGCCAAGGTCGCCGCGCGCCACCATCAGCGCGTCGGAGGCCTCGATGATGTCGGCGAGACGGTCGATCGCCTGCGGCTTCTCGATCTTGGCCATGACCGCGGCGCGGCCGCGGATCATCTTCTTGGCCTCGATCACGTCGTCGGCGCGCTGCACGAAGGACAGCGCGATCCAGTCGATGCCGGTGACGAGCGCCGCCTCGAGGTCGGCGCGGTCCTTCGAGGTCATGGCGGAGACCGGCAGGTCGGTGTCGGGCAGGCTGACGCCCTTGCGGTCGCTCATCTTGCCGCCGACCACGACCCGCGTCACCGCGTGCTCTTTCGAGGTCTCCTCCGCGATCAGGCGCACCTTGCCGTCGTCGAGCAGCAGCGCGTGGCCGGGCCGCAGCGCCGCCAGGATCTCCGGATGCGGCAGGTGGACGCGCGTGGTGTCGCCGGGGGCCTTGTCGGAATCCAGCGTGAAGGTCTGGCCGTTCTGTAGCTGCACCGAGCCTTCGGCGAAGGAGCCGAGCCTGAGCTTCGGGCCCTGCAGGTCGACCAGGATGCCGATCGGCCGGCCATAGCTGCTCTCGACGTTTCGGATCGTCGCCACCAGCTCCCGCATCTTGTCATGCGGGGTGTGGCTCATGTTGATGCGAAACAGGTCGGCGCCGGCCTCGAACAGGCGGCGGATCATCGCGAGGTCTGAAGAGGCTGGGCCCAGGGTCGCGAGAATCTTGATACGGCGAAGACGCCTCATGGCTTATTTCCAGACGGGGGCGAGGGAGCTGGCGGGAGGCCAGGCGGGGCGGGGGGCGTACCACCGGGCGGGCTATTGGGCAAACCCGGAACCCCGCCCGGGCCAACCGGACCGGGGAGGCCGGGTACGCGTTGCTGCGCCGGCTGTTCGTTGGCATCGGTAAGCTGCACCGTCCACGCCCGCTGCTCACCGGTGTCGACCTCGAAATAGCCGGTCCGGTCATAGCCGCGCGCGAGGCAATCCTCGGTGCCGCGGATGGTGAACTCCTTGTCGCGCGAGCACATGAAGGCCTGCCCCGACCACTCGCCGCCGCGGTCATAGTCGATGGCGTAGATGTAATAGTAACGGGCGACCAACGTTCCCCGCAGCAGGGTCTCGCAGGAGCGGGACGAGATGTTCCACCAGCCCTCGGTGGTCCAGCCCTCGGCGTCCTTGTAGCCGAGCGCAATGCCGACCCGGCTCGACGTGTTGTTGCAGAGACGGAAATCGGCGGAGGCGGGGCTGCCCCACAAGCACAGCAGGCCAATCGCCAGCACCGGGACCAACCGGACGAGCATGCGAAGGGGGGAGCGGGGAGATTCGGCGATCATTGTCGCGGAAGCTATATCAGATCATTGACGATTTGGCGTAGGGGCCGGGGAACTGCCTCAAGGCCGGGTTCGGGTCGGTTTGCGCCGGGATATGGCAAAATCTGTGACAGGACCCACCTGATCCCGTAAGGGTGACCTCCATCGGGTCAGGCCCAAGGGGATACCAGGGATACAGCCATGGCAATCGACGACAAAACCAGAACGGAGCTCGAGGCGGCCGCTTTCCGCCGTCTGGTCGATCATCTGAAGTCGCGGACGGATGTCCAGAACATCGACATGATGAATCTGGCTGGCTTCTGCCGCAACTGCCTGTCCAACTGGCTCAAGGAAGCCGCCGACGCCCAAGGCGTCGCCTTAAGCAAGGACGAGAGCCGGGAAGCCGTCTACGGCATGCCCTACGAGACCTGGAAGTCGAAATACCAGGGCACGGCCACGCCCGAACAGCTCGAGACGATGAAGAAGGTCCATCCCCACGGGCACGGGCACTGAACGGCCCGGGCGCGCGCCTCGCCTGAGTCGCACCACACAACAGCTTTCTTGGCCTCGCCGCAGGAAGGTGTGGGCGCGCTGTGGACGAGCGCGATGCTGCCTTGAACGCCGTCGGTACCAACCCTAAGGGTCTACCAGCACGCGCGGTGAGGGATGCCGGCGTCACTCGTTTTGCCAGTTCCATTGGGAGTACCTAGATGGCCACCTCCGCCGCCGTCCGCGACGACGAGCCCGCGACGAAATTTGCCAAGGACCAGCTCAAATCCATCATCGAGCGCATCGAGCGGCTGGAGGAAGAGAAGAAGGCGATCTCCGACGATATCCGCGACGTCTATGCCGAAAGCAAAGGCAATGGCTACGACGTCAAGGCGCTGCGCACCATCGTGCGCATGCGCAAGCAGGACCCCAACGAGCGCGCCGAGGCCGAGACCATCCTCGAGACCTACATGCAGGCGCTGGGCATGCTCTGAGGCGTTGGCGCCTCAAGCACGACTGCCGTAGCCCGGATGGAGCGACAGCGAAATCCGGGCTCTCGCAGTGTTAAAGCAATCCCCGGATTGCGCCGCGCTCCATCCGGGCTACAAATTGCGCGTGTTTCGTTTGCGAACGGAGTCGCGAATGACTGCGCCATCGCCGCCGCGCGAGGTGAGCCGTGCCTTCGGCGCTCTTCCGGCGCCGATCGGCAAGCGGCTGCTTCAGGTGCGTGCGCTGATCTTCGCGACCGCCGCGGCGCATGAAGAGGTCGGCCGGCTCACCGAGACGCTGAAATGGGGCGAGCCGGCTTATCTAACCGATCAGACCGGCAGCGGCTCGACGATCCGGCTTGGCCGCGTCAAAGACTCCGCGCATGCCGCCATCCTGTTCAATTGCAAGACGACGCTGATCGATAGCTTCCGCGAACGCTTTCCCGATCAATTCGAGTACCGGCAGACGCGGGCGTTGCTGTTGCCGGTGGCGGGCCGGCTGCCGAAGCGGGAATTATCCGTCTGCCTGTCGCTGGCGTTGACGTATCATCTGGACCGGCGGGCGAGGAAAGCGCGGTAGGGCGCTCTCGTAGCCTGGATGGAGCGAAGCGTAATCCGGGGCCGTCGTTGCTCGCGGCGCGACTCCCGGATTGCGCTGCGCTCCGTCCGGGCGACGAGACTGAATTCGTGGAGGTAGCTCGGCGCCTCAGCGCAGCGCGGCGGTACGCATGACGAACGATGTCGTCTGGAGCTTCGCGGTCGCGCTGCCCGAAAAACTGTCGCAGGACAGGCCGTGCATCGGGTCGTCGACAAAGCCCATCGCGATCACGGCCTGCGGCTTGACGAAATAGCCGCGCAGCGCCGCCGTATCGAGCTCGCCCATCAGCGTGACCGACATCGCGCGGCTGGCGCTCGGCGACAGCATCACGATCTTGAGCCAGATGCTCTCGCTCTTGGCGGCGGAGAGGCGGGTCGCGGTCGCGACCGCGCCGTCGACGCTCTTGCCGACCACCGTGTTGATTTCGGTCGCCTGAGCGATGTTGCGCGACGCGGGACGGGCCGAGCGCGGAATCGGCGCGGAGGCGGCGACGACATTGGCGCGATCGACCGGGGAGGCGGCCGGCGCAAAAGCCAGCGCCTGAAGGGCGGCGTTGGACACGCTCGCGGTCGGTTGCGGATCGGCGGCGGCGGCAAGGGCCTGGCGGGCCTTCAGCGCAGCGATTTGCGCCGGCGTCGCCTGCTGCGGCGCGGCCGGGACATCATCCCAGAAGCCGCGGGCATTGATGATGTCGGCCGGGGTCTCCGGCTTGCCGGCAGCGGGCTTGTCGGCCACCGGCGCGGGCTTCGGCTTGGGCGGTGCAACGAGCTGCGCATCGGCCGAGGCGAGCTGGATCGCGGTGGGGATCTGCGGCTTGGCACGCGGCGTCGGCACCGGTTCGGCGGGCTTGGCGGCGGCTGCGACCACGGTCGGTGTCGCCGGCTTGGCGGCCGGGGCGGGCGCGCCCTCGTCGTCCTCGTCGCTGCTGGCGGCCGGAGCGGCGGACTTGCTCTTGAACAAGGCGGCGAAGAAGTTCGGCTTGCTGCTGCTGGAGTCGTCGCCATTGCCGCGGCGCTCGATCTCGGCCTTGGCGAGCTCATAGTTCTTCAGCGGCACGCCGTCGGTCGGCAGATGCACCGTCTTTCCGTCCGGGAAGACGCGGGCGAGCTGGTCATGCGTCATCCGCGGCCAGTGCCGGACGCTGCCGGTATCCAGATGCACGAAGGGGGAGCCGGAGGTCGGATAGAAGCCGACTCCGCCGCGCTGGAGGCGCAGGCCGGCGAAGCGGATCTGCTCCAGCGCCACGCCCGGAATGTAGAAGTCCATCGCATGGCCCAGCATGTGCTGGCTGGCGCGCGCCACACCCGAGGAGCGGCGGCGGAGCATGGCGTTGGTGGCGGGGGAGCGGTAGGAGGAGATGATCTGGATCGGCTGCTTGCCGTCGACGTCGCGGTAGACTTCCCAGAGGATATCGAAGAGGCGGCGGTCCATGACCGTCTCGTCCTGGGTGCGCCAGTCGCGCAGGAAGTGGTTGAGCTGCTTCAGCGCCGCTTCGTCATAGCGGCCATCGCGCTTGAAGGTGACGGTCAGGTCTTCGCCGGAATGGGTGTGGTGGAAGGAGAGCGTCTTGGTCTCGTTCAGCGCGGCGGCGTTGTGAACCGAGCCTGCGCCCGCAAGCAGCAATACGGCAGCGAGGCCGATCCGCGAACCGGTCTTCACTCCCGCATGGGACAACGACAGCACAGTTAATTGGCGTGCGAGACCAGTCAGCACGTATGAGCCCACCCAGTCGACGAGCGTTCAAATGGACTCTCCCGCCAACCCCGTAGCAGCGCGAAAGAGGATGAACGCTTTCTTAAAGCGAGAAGGTTAATTCGAGGTTGACCTTCCCGCCCCCAAACCAAGTCAGACTACAATCCTAACCCGTTGAGTGTGGCAAAAAAACGCCCGGTGCCGGGAGCCTGGTGGACAATGGTTAACGTTAAACGGCCCCATCCATGGGATGGGGCCGTTGATATCGTTGTGAAATTCGAAAAGCCGGGTCCGCGCAGGCTTACCGGGTGAACACCCGCTGCTGCTGGGGCCGGCGGCCGACCGGAGCCGGCGGGGGCGTCGGCGCCCCGCCTCCGAACAGCCGCTCGAAGAAGTTCGGGCCGGAGGACCCGAAGCCGCCGCCATTGTTGGCCACCGCCACGCCCGAGGGCAGGGTCGTCGCCGGGCGCGAATAGCTCGGCTGCGAGTGCGCAACGACGGCCTCGAGATCCTTGCCGCGGTTGTTCTTCAGGATGTTGATCATGGTCGCGTCGCGGCCATAGACGTCCTTGCGGAACTGCAGTTTGCCGGCATCGTCCACGAAGGCGGTCTGATAGGTGATGTTGACCGGGACCGGGGTCGGGAATTTCAGGTCGATCTCGCTCTTGCCGTACATGCTGCGTACGCGCTCGGGCGTGTACTTCTCGTTCGGCATGGTGATGTTGAGCAGCACGGACGCGTACTGATCCGGGTTCTGCACGCGCATGCAGCCATGGCTGAAGGCGCGATCTTCCCTGGCGAACAGGTTCTTGTCCGGCGTGTCGTGCTGATAGACCAGGAACTTGTTCGGGAAGTTGAAGCGGATGCGGCCGAGCGCGTTGGCCTCACCGGGCGGCTGCGAGATGTGCACCGAGCCGTCGCGGTTCTGTTCGAGCTTGAGGCCCATGCGCTGGAGCACGGTCGGGTCCTGCTGCAACGCCGGCAGGTACTCGTTGTAGACGATCGACGGCGGCACGTTCCAGGTCGGATTGACCGTGATGTACTTCATCGTCTCCGTGAGCAGCGGGGTCGCGTGCGTG
Organism: Bradyrhizobium sp. ERR14; assembly: GCF_014198235.1. NCBI lineage: Bacteria > Pseudomonadati > Pseudomonadota > Alphaproteobacteria > Hyphomicrobiales > Nitrobacteraceae > Bradyrhizobium > Bradyrhizobium sp. ERR14. The sequence goes on from NZ_JACIHD010000011.1 coordinate 129,095, forward strand.
CCTGGCTTGCCGGTGACGACGCGGGTGGTCCAGACCTGCTGGCCGCGCTGCATCACCTTCAGCGTGTAGTCGGGAATGTTGAGGATCACATAGGCATCGCCCAGCGCGGGCGCGCCGAGATCGCGCGGCAGCCAGCGCCAGCGCTCCATGTTCACCAGCACCACGTCGATCTGCTTGTCGCGCTTCGGGGTGTTGAGCGCCTTCACCGTCTTGTCGTCGAGGATGCCGGTCGCCTTCATCTCGGCGCCGCTCTGGAATTTTCGCACGGCGTCGGCGACCGCTGCGTCATAGCGGGTGTCGCTGGCGTTCTCGGCAAGGCCGAGCTTGGCGCGAAGCTGCGGCACACGCGGATCTTCCAAGACGATCTCAGCCTGCTTCTTGCTGGCCGGGGTGTACTTCAGCGCCGGACCATCGGCGATCTCGATCACCGGGCCGCTGCCCTGACCACGAAGCTCCGCGAGCTTGGCCTTCAGCTCCTTGTAAAGCTTGTGGGGCGGATTGTAGCTGTCGAGCGCAGCGGAGGCGTCCGTCGCGGTCGTGACCTTGGCGAGCACCTCGTTCGGGTCGACCGGATGCTCGGGATAGAGGATGTCGCCGCTGACCTGCGACCAATGCATGCGGCCGCTCTGGGCCTGGCGCGCATAGTCGAACATGCTGGCGGTGAGCTTGAGCTCGGCATCGGCCAGCGCATCGGGCGTGCTGGCGCTGGCGAAGTCCGGCACCGGATAGTCGGCGGGATTGAGGCCGTCGGACGCCGCGTCCTTCAGCCGCGCGATGACGCCCTTGGCCGCGGTGGTCAGGCTGCCGCTTTGCGTCCAGACCGGCGCGAAGTCCCGGGCGCCATAAAACTTCTCGATCGCCGCGCGCTCGTTCTTGCGATCGAAATGGCGCGAGGTCTTGGCGCCGATGATGTCCCTGAGCTTGTCGGCGACCGGCTGGTCGGCGGCGGCAACGTTGCTCGCGGCCTTCACGGGCTCAGCGACAGGGGCCGCAGCCGTGGCGGGTGCCGCAGGCGCAGCCGGCATGGCGGTGTCTGCCTTGGCCGGCTCGGTCTTTGCAGGCTCGGTCTTCGCAGGTTCGGTCTTGGCGGTCTCGCTCTTCGGCGCCTCGGTGGCGGGCGTGGTGGCGATGTCGGAAGGCTTGGTCTCGACCTTGTTCGGGGCCGGTGCGACGTCAGCCTTTACGGGCGCCTGTGCCGGCTCCTTGGCGGAGTCCTGAACCGTGGCGGTGGTGTCGAGCTTGATGTCGGATGCAGTCGGGGGAGGGACGTTGGCCGGCTCGGGGCGCGGGATCGCGGCTTCGATCGCGAGCTCGGCGGCGCTGCTGCGCGCCTGATCCTGCGCCAGGGCCGAGCTGGCCGACACCGTGAGGAAAGTTGCCGCGACCGTCATCAAGACACGGTCGAAGCCCGCACGGTGGTTCAAACAGTCACGCATTGTGTCGCACCCCTCGGGTGAACTGTCCCTCGTGGAACAGCTTTGTTATCGCCTATTGAGCTTCGGCTAAATCGCGCCGGCCTCTCGAAAGTTGCACGCCTGCACGCAACGATTCATACGCAGACGATATACAGGCCCCGGTTTTGCAGCCAGCGCTAACCGGGACAACTCACGCCAAACTGACTTCAAGGGAGCCTCTTGGCAACGGATTGTGCGCCTGCCCAGCGCGCTTTTCCCTGTGTCTGTCACTTCCAAGTCACGGTTCAAGAAGCAGTCGAATTCTGTCGTCATGCGAACGGCTTACAGCCGGTCTCGCATCGCCGCACGAACCCTCGTTCGCATGAGGCTCAGTGCGTCTCCTCGCCGCTTTTCCCGCCATGTCCGGGAACCCCGGCCTCGTCGAGTTTGCGGTAGAGGGTGGACCGGCCGATTTTGAGGCGGCGGGCCACCTCGGACATCTGGCCGCGGTAGTGCGAGATCGCGAAGCGGATGATCTCGTTCTCCATGTCCTCGAGCGCGCGGACGTCGCCGGTGGGGGTCAGCATGGCCAGATTTCCCACAGCCGGGAGCGGCGCGATTGGTATTTCATTGCCCGATACCACCGAAGGGGTCGCCGCCGGCTCGAGCATCAGCGGAGCGGTCGGAATCTCGGTTACGGGATGCGGCTGCGAAGCGAGCAGAGGGAAGTCGCCGAGGCCGAGCTGGTCGCCGTCGCTCATCACCACGGCACGGTAGACCGCATTCTCGAGCTGGCGGATGTTGCCGGGCCAGTCGAGTTGGGCAAGATGGGCCATGGCCTCGCCGCTGATGCCGGTGATCGCGCGGTTCTCCTCGGCGGCAAACCGCGCCAGGAAATGCCGGAGCAGATGCGGGATGTCCTCGCGCCGGGCCCGGAGCGAGGGGATCGTCAGCGGCAGCACGTGCAGGCGATAGAACAGGTCTTCCCGGAAGTGTCCCTGTTTCACCCGCTCCAGCAGCCGACGATTGGTGGCCGAGACGATGCGGACGTCGACCTTGACGGGCTTGCGGCCGCCGACCGCCTCGACCGCGCCTTCCTGGAGCGCGCGCAGCAGCTTGACCTGCGCGGTCAGCGGCAGCTCGCTGACCTCGTCCAGAAACAGCGTGCCGCCATGGGCCTCGACAAACTTGCCCATGTGCCGCTCGGTGGCACCGGTGAAAGCGCCCTTCTCGTGGCCGAACAGAATGGACTCGACGAGGTTGTCGGGGATCGCGCCGCAATTGACGGCGACGAAGGGCTTGGCCTTGCGCTCGCCACTGCCATGGATGGCGCGCGCGAACATCTCCTTGCCGACGCCGGACTCGCCTTCGATCAGAACGGGAATCGCGGAGTTCGCCGCCTTCTGTGCGGCGCGCATCACGCCTGCCATCGCCTCGGCGCGGGTGATGATGTCGGAGAAGGTCAGCCGGCCCTCGCGGCTGTGCCGGATGCGCTGCAATTCGCCCTTGAGCGCGGAGGCGTTGAGCGCGTTGCGCAGCGAGACCTGGAGCCGCTCCACACCAACCGGCTTGACCACGAAATCGGCCGCGCCGGCGCGCATCGCCGAGATCACGTTGTCGATGCCGCCATGGGCGGTCTGCACGATGACGGGGACGCTGAGACCTGCTTCGCGGATTTTCGCCAGCACGCCCATGCCGTCGAGGCCGGGCATCACGAGATCGAGGATGACGGCGTCGATGGCCGGAGCATCGGGCGCGGTGAGGGCTGCGATCGCGGCGTCACCGGAGTCCACGACGACCGTCTCATAGCCGCATTTCTGCACCATGTTCTCGACCAGCCGGCGGGCTACGGCGTCGTCGTCGGCGATCAAAATACTGGCAGCCATGGTGTTCCCCGCACGCTACTACTATCTGTCTCGAATCGGGGCACTCTGGCCGAAGCCGATTAACGCACTCTTAAACCTTGATGCCCCCGCCCGCCGTCGCGCTTGTTGAACACAGGTTTCCCACACAATGAATTCGCGCTCCAAGCCTGCTCTTAAAAAGTCCGCCCTCCACAAGCCAGCTGCCAAGACATCCGCCGCCAAGAAATCTACCGTCAAGACGAAGTCCTCCGGGTCTTCACGCGCAAAGCCTGCGAGCAAGACCGGCAAGCTTCCGGAGTGGAACCTTGCCGATCTCTATTCCGGGATCGATGCGCCGGAAGTGGCGCGCGATCTCGAAAAGATGGATGCCGACTGCGTCGCGTTCGAGACGGACTACAAGGGCAAGCTGGCGACAGGGACAGCAAACGAAGATGGCGGAAAATGGCTCGCGGAAGCCGTGCGACGCTATGAGGCAATCGACGATCTTGCCGGCCGGCTCGGTTCCTATGCCGGGCTCATCCACGCCGGCGACAGCGTCGACCCTGCGATTTCAAAGTTTTACGGCGATGTGTCGGAGCGGCTGACGGCGGCGTCCACGCATTTGCTGTTCTTCGCGCTCGAGCTCAACCGTGTCGATGACGATATTTTGAACCGGGCCATGCATGCGCCCGAGCTCGCGCACTACCGTCCCTGGATCGAGGATCTGCGCAAGGAGAAGCCATATCAGCTCGACGACAAGCTCGAGCAGCTTTTCCTGGAGAAGGCGCAGACCGGCTATTCCGCCTTCAACCGGCTGTTCGACCAGACCATCTCCGGACTGCGCTTCAAGGTCGGGGCCAAGGAGCTGGCGATCGAGCCGACGCTCAATCTGCTGCAGGACCGCGACGGCGCCAAGCGCAAGAGCGCGGCCGAGGCACTGGCAAAAACCTTCAAGGCCAATGAGCGCACCTTCGCGCTGATCACCAACACGCTCGCCAAGGACAAGGACATCTCCGACCGCTGGCGCGGCTTCCAGGACGTCGCGGATTCCCGCCATCTCAACAACCGCGTCGAGCGCGAGGTGGTGGATGCGCTGGTCGCCTCGGTGCAGGCGGCCTATCCAAAGTTGTCGCATCGCTATTACACGTTGAAGGCGAAGTGGTTCCGCAAGAAGCGGCTGGCTTATTGGGATCGCAACGCGCCGCTGCCCTTTGCCGCGACGGACGTCATCGGCTGGCCCGATGCGCGCAACATGGTGCTGACGGCCTATCGCGGCTTCTCGCCCAAAATGGCTGATATCGCCGAGCGCTTCTTCACCGATCGCTGGATCGACGCGCCGGTGCGTCCGGGCAAGGCGCCCGGCGCATTTTCGCATCCGACCACGCCCTCGGCGCACCCTTATGTGCTGATGAACTACCAGGGCAAGCCGCGAGACGTGATGACCCTCGCGCACGAGCTCGGCCATGGCGTGCATCAGGTGCTGGCGGCGAAGAACGGCGCGCTGATGGCGCCGACGCCGCTGACGCTGGCGGAGACCGCAAGCGTGTTCGGCGAGATGCTGACCTTCCGGCGGCTGCTGGCGCAGACCAAGAGCGCCAAGCAGCGCCAGGCGCTGCTCGCCGGCAAGGTCGAGGACATGATCAACACCGTGGTGCGGCAGATCGCGTTCTACTCGTTCGAGCGCGCGGTCCACACCGAGCGCAAGAACGGCGAGCTCACCGCGACGCGGCTCGGCGAGATCTGGCTGTCGGTGCAGGGCGACAGCCTCGGGCCGGCGATCGAGATCAAGGCGGGTTACGAGAACTACTGGATGTACATCCCGCACTTCATCCATTCACCGTTCTACGTCTACGCCTACGCGTTCGGCGATTGCCTCGTGAACTCGCTGTATGCTGTCTACGAGAACGCGAACGAGGGCTTTGCCGAGCGCTATCTCGACATGCTCGCCGCCGGCGGCACCAAGCACTATTCCGAGTTGCTACGGCCGTTCGGACTGGATGCCAAGGACCCGAAATTCTGGGACGGCGGTCTGTCGGTCATCGCCGGGATGATCGACGAGCTGGAGGCGATGGGCTGAGGTGGGTAGCTGCTCCAGACGCCAAACAGGGCGTAAAACACCTGTTGAACGGCCTGACTAGAAGTGTTATACATATGTATAACGTCCTCGAGGCAACCCATGAAGATCGAGATCAAGAAAATCGGCAATTCCGACGGTCTGCTGCTGCCGCGCGAGCTGATGCGGCGGCTCGATCTCAAGCGCGGACAGCAATTGCACATCGTGGAATTACCCGGCGGTGGCTTTCAGTTGTTGCCCTACGACCCCGATTTCGAGCGGACGATGGAAATCGCCGACGAGGTGATGGACAAGTATCGCGACACGCTCGCTGCGCTCGCAAAATAGCTTGCTACGCAGATGGGCGATCTCCAGGAGCCGCTCTGGATCACCTACGAGCAGGTCGTCGCAATTCACAGTAGACAACTCCGCCGCTTCGGCGGTGCGCCGGGATTGCGCGACGAGGGCATGTTGCGCTCGGCGCTGGACCGTCCGATCAATAAATGGCGGTACGAGCAGGTGCCGATCGATGAACTCGCCGCAGCATATGCATTTGGCCTCGCGAAAAACCATGCATTTGTCGATGGAAACAAGCGCATCGCCTTCATGGCGATGATGGTCTTCCTCCACAAGAACGGCGTGGCCTTCACTCCCGATCCTGCGGAAGCGACAACCATCATCCTCTCGCTCGCCGCCGGTGAAGTCAGCGAACAGAGCCTCGTCCGCTGGATCCGCGACAATTGGGATTCCAAATGACCTGATTTGCAGGAAAACCGCGTCCCGGTGCCGTTGCCCTGCCCGAAACTTTGCGGTATCCCAGCCCAAGAATTCGACTTTCGACTGGGGACAATCCATGGCTGATCATAGCGAAGTGGCGTACAGCACCGCCGACGGCAACGACTACGTTGCCCACGAGCAGACCTACGAGGGCTTCATCAAGCTGGTGAAGTACGGCACGGCCTCGGTCGCGCTCATCGTGATCCTGATGGCGATCTTCCTGACCTGATCTGTCGGCGGCTGCACACGCCAGCGGCAGCAGCTGCCCAGAATATTTGCATCCAAGCCGGTGCCAAAACCGGTATCGAACGCCGCGGGAGTAACGCTTAGTTTGCGCGCGCGCTGTCCCGCGCCGCCGGAGGACCTATGAAGATCGCCGTTGCCAAGGAAATCGATCCGCTCGAGCCGCGAGTCGCCGCTTCGCCCGATACGGTGAAGAAGTTCAAGGCGCTGGGCGCCGAGATCGCCGTCGAGCCGGGCGCCGGCATCAAATCGGGCCTGCCTGATTCCGAATTCACCGCCGTGGGTGCCACCGTCAGCGCAGATGCGCTGAAGGATGCCGACATCATCATCAAGGTGAAGCGCCCTGAAGCCTCCGAGCTCGCGCAGTACAAGCGCGGTGCGCTCGTCATCGCCATCATGGACCCCTACGGGAACGAGGCTGCGCTGAAGACGATCGCCGATGCCGGCGTCTCCGCCTTCGCGATGGAATTGATGCCGCGCATCACGCGCGCGCAGGTGATGGACGTGCTGTCCTCGCAGGCGAACCTTGCCGGCTACCGCGCCGTGATCGAGGGCGCCGAGGCGTTCGGCCGCGCCTTCCCGATGATGATGACCGCCGCCGGCACCGTGCCCGCGGCCAAGGTGTTCGTGATGGGCGTCGGCGTTGCCGGCCTTCAGGCGATCGCGACCGCGCGCCGTCTCGGCGCCGTCGTCACCGCGACCGACGTGCGGCCCGCGACCAAAGAGCAGGTCGAATCGCTCGGCGCGAAATTCCTCGCCGTCGAGGACGAGGAGTTCAAGAACGCGCAGACCGCCGGCGGCTACGCCAAGGAAATGTCCAGGGAATACCAGGCCAAGCAGGCCGCGCTCACCGCCGAGCACATCAAGAAGCAGGACATCGTGATCACCACGGCGCTGATTCCGGGTCGGCCCGCGCCGAAGCTCGTCTCCGGCGAGATGGTCAAGTCGATGAAGCCTGGTTCGGTGCTGGTCGATCTCGCGGTCGAGCGCGGCGGCAATGTCGAGGGCGCCAAGGCCGGCGAGGTCGTCGACCTCGATGGCATCAAGATCGTCGGCTACACCAACGTCGCCGGCCGCGTCGCGGCCTCGGCCTCCAGCCTCTACGCGCGCAATCTGTTCTCCTTCATCGAGACCATGGTCGACAAGAAAGAGAAGAAGCTCGCCGTGAACTGGGATGACGAACTGGTCAAGGCGACCGCGCTCACGAAAGACGGCGCCGTCATCCACCCGAACTTCCAGCCGAAGGTTTAAGGAGACCCGCCATGGAGCATGCTGCACAGGTCGTCGACCCCTTCATCTTCCGGCTGTCGATCTTCGTCCTCGCCGTTTTCGTCGGCTATTTCGTGGTGTGGTCGGTGACACCGGCCCTGCACACGCCGCTGATGAGCGTGACCAACGCGATCTCTTCGGTGATCGTGGTCGGCGCGTTGCTTGCCGGCGGCGTCGCGAACGTCTCGAGTGGCTCGGGCTGGGCTCGCGCCTTCGGCTTTGTCGCGCTCATTTTCGCCTGCGTGAACATTTTTGGCGGCTTCCTTGTCACCCAGCGCATGCTGGCGATGTACAAGAAGAAGTCGAAGTAAGCGGCCACCTCGGGCTGAAGGATTAATGGGGACCTGAGATGAGCGCCAACCTCTCTGCATTTTTGTATCTCGTGGCGGGAGTGCTGTTCATCCTGTCGCTGCGCGGGCTGTCCAGCCCGGCTTCGTCGCGCCAGGGCAATCTGTTCGGCATGATCGGCATGGCGATTGCGGTCGCCACCACGCTGGCCAACCATCCGCCGGCAGACGGCCTCGCCTGGGTGCTCGTCATCGTCGGCATCGCCATCGGCGGCGCGATCGGCGCGGTGATCGCCCGCCGCGTGCCGATGACCTCGATGCCGGAACTGGTCGCCGCCTTCCACTCGCTGGTCGGCATGGCCGCGGTGCTGGTCGCCGCCGGCGCGTTCTACGCGCCCGAAGCCTTCGACATCGGCATCCCCGGCAACATCCATCCGCAGAGCCTGGTCGAGATGTCGCTCGGCGTCGCCATCGGCGCGCTGACCTTCACCGGCTCGGTGATCGCGTTCCTGAAGCTGTCCGCGCGCATGAGCGGCGCGCCGATCATCCTGCCCGCCCGTCACATCATCAACATCGCGATTGCGGTGGCGCTGGTGTTCTTCATCGTCCGCCTCGTCCTCACCGGCGGCGCGCTCGACTTCTGGCTGATCGTCATCCTGGCGCTGGCGCTCGGCGTGCTCATGATCATCCCGATCGGCGGCGCCGACATGCCGGTCGTGATCTCGATGCTGAACTCGTACTCGGGTTGGGCTGCGGCCGGCATCGGCTTCACGCTCGGCAATTCCGCGCTGATCATCACCGGCGCGCTGGTCGGCTCCTCGGGCGCGATCCTGTCCTACATCATGTGCCACGCGATGAACCGGTCCTTCATCTCGGTCATCCTCGGCGGCTTCGGCGGCGAGACCGCGGCCGCCGGCGGTGGCGGCGGTGAGCAGAAGCCCGCCAAGCTCGGCTCGGCCGACGACGCGGCCTTCATCATGAAGAATGCCCAGAAGGTCATCATCGTGCCCGGCTATGGCATGGCGGTGGCGCAGGCGCAGCACGCGCTGCGCGAGATGGGCGACATCCTGAAGAAGGAAGGCGTCGAGGTGAAGTACGCCATTCACCCGGTCGCCGGCCGCATGCCCGGCCACATGAACGTGCTGCTCGCCGAAGCCAACGTCCCCTACGACGAGGTGTTCGAGCTCGAGGACATCAACTCCGAGTTCGCACAGGCCGACATCGCCTTCGTGATCGGCGCCAACGACGTCACCAACCCGGCGGCCGAGGAGGACAAGACCTCGCCGATCTACGGCATGCCCGTGCTGCAGGTCTGGAAGGCCGGCACCGTGATGTTCATCAAGCGCTCGCTGGCCTCCGGCTATGCCGGCATCGACAATCCGCTGTTCTACCGCGACAACACCATGATGCTGCTCGGCGACGCCAAGAAGGTCACCGAGAACATCGTCAAGGCGATGTAGCACGCGAAGGAAACGGACCGTGGCCATCAACAGGGATTGGCACCGGTCTCATCGCATGCCCCTCAAGGCGACGCGCGAGCAGCGCGTCGCATGGCATGCCGCCCACAAGGCGGCATGCGGCTGCCGGGACGTACCGGCGAGCCTCCGGCCCGACGTCATGAAATTGCTGCGGAGCCGTCGCAAGCCCTGAGCTGAACCTGGGGCCGGCCGCGCAATGATCACCATCGCCAAATGGACCGTCATCCTGCTTGCGACCGTCTATCTCGCCGGGCTCCTCGTGCTCTATGCCCGGCAGCGCGAGATGCTGTTTCCGATACCGACCGCCAAGCGGACCCCGCCTGAGGCGGCAGATTGTCCCGAGGCGGAGGAGCATGTCCTGACCACCTCGGATGGCGAGAAGATCATCGTCTGGCACGTGCCGGCGAGGCCCGGTCGTCCCGTGATCCTGTATTTTCCGGGCAATGGCGACTTTCTTGCCGGCCGTGTCAGCCGCTTCAAGGCCATGACGGCAGATGGCACCGGCCTCGTCGCGCTGTCCTACCGCGGCTATGCCGGCTCGAGCGGCGCGCCGAGCGAGGAGGGGCTGCTGCGCGATGCCGCCGCCGCCTACGCCTTCACCACGGCGCGCTACACGGCGGAACGAATCGTCGCCTGGGGCTTCTCGCTCGGGACCGGCGTGGCGGTCGCGCTCGCCGCAGAACAGCGTGTTGGAAAGCTGGTCCTGGAGGCGCCTTATACGTCGACGGCCGACATTGCATCTTCGTCATTCTGGTTCGTGCCGGTGCGCCTCTTGATGCGCGATCCGTTCCCTTCCGACCAGCGGATCACGCGCGTCACGGTGCCGCTCCTGGTGATGCATGGCACCAATGACCTTGTCATTTCGATCGTGTTCGGAGAGCGTCTGTTCGCGCTCGCGCATGAACCGAAGCAGTTCGTTCGCTTTGCGGGCGGCGGACATGACAATCTCGATAGCTTCGGTGCGATCGAAACGGCAAGGCGCTTCATTGGACAATAAACGACTCGTCACGCGAATCCCGGCCGTATCGCTCGTTGCCATCCTCACCTTGTTGCCGCAGCCGGCCTGGGCCGCAGCCGGGCTCGATGGTGCGGCGATGCGCTGGCCCTATGCGCTGCCCTTTGCCGGCCTGTTGCTGTCGATCGCGCTCGGACCGCTGTTGTTTCCGAAAATCTGGCACCATCATTACGGCAAGATCGCCGCTGCTTGGTCGCTGGCGGCGCTCGTCTCACTCGTGATTTTTGCCGGAAGCGCGGTCACGCTGGCTGTGCTCGTGCACGCTCTGCTCGCCGAATATCTTGGCTTCATCGTGCTGCTGTTCGCGCTCTATGTCGTGGCCGGCGGCATTCTCATTACCGGCGACATCAAGGCCACGCCAGCGATCAATGCTGGCATCCTCGCGCTCGGCACGCTGGGTGCAAGCATTGTCGGCACCACGGGTGCCGCGATGATCCTGATCCGTCCGCTGATCCGCGCCAACCAGCCGCGGCGCTACAATGCCCATGTCATCATCTTCTTCATCATCCTGGTCGCCAATGTCGGCGGCGCGCTGAGCCCGCTCGGCGATCCCCCGCTGTTCGTCGGTTTCCTGCACGGCGTCGACTTCTTCTGGACCACGCGGAGCATCTGGCTGCAGACCGCGATCGTCGCCGGATTGCTGCTCGCGATCTTCACCGCCATCGATTTCTGGCGCTTCCGCAGCGAACCTCGGCTCAGCGACGCCGGTCCCGCGGATCCGGTCCGCATTCGCGGTCTCGTCAACCTCGTGCTGATCGCAGCCATCGTCGCGAGCCTGCTGGCCTCGGCGATGTGGAAGCCCGCTGTTGCTTTCGACATTCTCGGAACGAAGCTGGGGCTGGAAGACATCGCGCGCAATGTGGCGCTGCTTTCCATTGCGGCGCTGTCGGTGTGGTTGACACCGGACGAGCACAGGGAGGCCAACGGCTTCACCTGGGAGCCGATCCGCGAGGTCGCAAAACTGTTCGCGGGCATCTTCGTCGCCATCATCCCGGTCATTGCCATGCTCAATGCCGGCCACCACGGCGCCTTCGCCTGGCTGTTGTCGGCCGTGACGGCACCGGACGGTGCGCCGCGCGAGGTCGCCTATTTCTGGTTCACCGGCCTGATGTCAGCGTTTCTCGACAATGCGCCGACCTATCTGTTGTTCTTCCAGCTTGCCGGCGGCGATCCGCAAACGCTGATGCACGAGCTGTCGGGCACGCTCGCGTCGATCTCGATGGGCGCCGTCTACATGGGAGCGCTCACCTATATCGGCAATGCGCCGAACTTCATGGTCAGCAGCATCGCGAGCGAGAACGGCATCGAGATGCCGAGCTTCTTCGGCTATCTCTTGCGCGCCGGCGCCGTGCTGATCCCGCTGTTCATGCTGCTGACGCTGCTGCCGGTCGCCCCGATCCTGCGCTGGCATTGAATCTGCCGGCCGATTTGCTACTGCTCGTCTTCAGTGATTGGAGCCGGTAGATGAGCGCGCATAATCCGATGCCCCGGTCGGCCTGGATCTTTCCGGCGCTGGCCGTGCTGTTGTTCGCAGCCGTCAGCGCGACGGGCTACGTCTTCACGCTGTCGCTGGGCGGGCTCGCCTTCGCGACCGTGCTGCTCATCATCCTGTTCGGCACGGTGTTCGCCGCGGTTCATCATGCCGAAGTGATTGCCGAGCGGGTCGGCGAGCCCTACGGCACGCTGGTGCTGACGCTCTCGGTGACCGTCATCGAGGTGGCGCTGATCACCACGATCATGCTGGGCGACAAGCCCGCCCCGGAACTGGCGCGCGACACCGTGTTCGCCGTGGTCATGATCGTCTGCAACGGCCTCGTCGGGCTCTGCATCTTCATCGGCGGCCTGCGCTATCGCGAGCAGGGCTTTCAGCTCTCGGGGGCCAACGTCTATCTCAGCGTCCTGTTCGCGCTCGCGACCATCACGCTGATCATGCCGAACTACACGACCACCGCGCCGGGGCCGGTCTATTCGGCGGTTCAGCTCGGTTTCGTCGACGTGGTCACGCTCGCGCTTTACGGAGTGTTCCTCTACACCCAGACCGTCCTGCACAAGGATTACTTCGTCCATGAACGGGCGGACGGCGGCAGCGGCGAGGCGCATCTGCCGGGCCGGATGTTGGTGGTCAGCGTCGTGCTGCTGCTGATTGCGCTGCTGGCCGTGGTGCTGCTCGCCAAGAAGTTCTCGCTGGTGGTGGACGCCGTCGCGGCCAAGATCGGCGCGCCGCCGGCCTTTGCCGGCCTTCTGGTCGCGCTCCTGATCCTGATGCCGGAAGGCGTCGCGGCCGTATCGGCGGCCCGCAAGAACGACCTCCAGAAGAGCATCAACCTCGCGCTCGGCTCGTCCCTCGCCACCATCGGGCTGACCATCCCGGCGGTGGGGGTCGCCACCTACGCGCTCGACAAGGAGCTCACGCTCGGCCTCAGCGCCCAGGGCAGTGTGCTTTTGCTCCTGACCTTCTTCCTGAGCATGCTGACCTTCGGCACCGGCAGGACCAATGTCCTGTTCGGGCTGGTCCATATGGTGGTATTTGCCGTCTACGCGTTCATGGTTTTCGTGCCCTGAAGCGCGACGTCCCAAGAGAGGTTCCAGATGCTTGCCGCCAAGTCCGAGATCCAGGTCGACAACGAGGAGGTCCGGGTGACCGAATGGCGGCTTCCGCCCGGTAGCGCCACCGGGCATCACACCCACGGCATGGACTATGTGATTGTTCCCGTCGTCGCGGGGGAGATGACCATCGTGGCGCCGGGCGGCGAGCGGTCCAAGGCGCAACTGGCAGCCGGGAAATCCTACTTCCGCAAGGCGGGCGTCCAACATGACGTACTTAACGAAACCTCAACCGAGATCGTGTTCCTTGAGATCGAGCTAAAGCCGTAGATCCGGCCTTAACACTTGCCATCGATCCGTCGCAGTTGATCCCTTACAATGCCCTAAAGTTCCCGCATCAGATCGCGCGGGGAGTGGCCGGAATGCTGAAATACCTCGCTAAAATCTCGATGGATATTTTCCCCTCGGTGCTCGCGACGATCATCGGGGCGTACATCGTTAACCACTACATCAACGCCAAGCCGGCGGCTGATGCCCCTGCGGCCGTCGTGGCCCCTGCCGAGGCCGGCAAGAACGGCAAACCCGCCGATGTCGCCAATCTCCCTGCGCCCGGCGTCAAGGCCAAAGGCATCCCCGAGAAGAGCGTGACGGACAAGCCGGCGGTCGAAAAGGCTGCCGATCAGCCGTCCGCCGAGCACAAGGCTGCCGATGTGGCCCCGGCCGAGGCCAGCCCGCGTGGCAAGCCGTCGGCGCGCGAGAAGGCGGTCGCCAAGTCGACCCCGGCCACCAGCACACCCGCCCCCGCCGCTCCGGTGGTCGAGGCCAATTCGGCGCCGGCTGCTGCGGCTCCGGCCCCCGACGCCAACGACCTCGTGCGTGCCGCGATCGAGCGCCTGCGCAAGACTCCTGAGGGCAAATCTTCCGAGGGCAAGTCTTCCGAAGGAAAGTCGTCTGCCGAAACCAAACCTGCCGAGGTCAGGCCGTCCGAGACCAGGTCAGCCGAGAGGCCGACTGAGCCTGCCGTGCGGGAAGCAGCCCGCACGCCCGAGGCCCCGCGGGTCGTCAGCATGGAGCCGGCTGCGGTCCGTCCGCTGCCGCCGCCGATCACGGTATCGACGCCCTCACCGGAGGCCTATGGCAAGGATGGCTTCTCGCCGGCCAGTCCGCCCTACACGGCCTCGGTCGGCAACGATGATCCGAATCGGATGACGCCGCCGGCTGACATTCCCGTGCCGATGATCGCGCCACCGCTCGATCTGCGCGCCGACGCCGGTGGTTCCATGCCGCGGCCGAAGAAGACCAATGTCGCCGACGAGATGCTGTCGGGCATGAAGTCGATGTTCCACTCGGTTCTGCCGAAGAGCGCCACCCCCGATTAAGACGGCGCCTGCGCCGTCAAAACCGTCAGCCGCCGACGCGGGTAAGACCGCTGCGCGCGGCGTCGTCGCGTGGGCGAAGCGAGACAGCCCTGGTGTAGGACGCCGCCGCCTTGGCCCTGTCGCCCAGCCGCTCATAGGCCTGTCCGCGCGTGGTCCAGACCTGGGCGTTGTGCGGATCGGCCTCGGAGGCCTCATCCAGATCGGCCGTGGCCTCCTTGACCTTGCCGAGCGCGAGATAGCTGGTGGCGCGGCCGAGCAGCGGCTCGACCTTCTGGGGATTGAGTCCGCTCGCAGCGCTGAAATCTGCGATGGCGAAGGCGTGCTGATTGTTGCCCTGGTAGATCAGGGCACGGCCATACAGCGCCTGCGCATTGTAGGGATCGAGTCCGACCGCGCGATTGAACTCGTCGAGCGCTGCCGCGACCTCGCCTGACTTGGCCAGGGATTGGGCTTTTGCAGTGTGGGCCTGAGCTTCGGTGACGTTGCCGGCGCTCACCGCGCTTTCGGCGGGCGCGGCCGCCTGGGGGGCTTCCTGCGGCTTGTCCTTCTCCGGCATCAACGATCCCAGATCGAAGGAGCAGCCGCATAGCGCAATCCCCATCAAGGCCAGCGCGCACGGCTGCCGCCAGATCTGGCGTCGCCGCGCCAAGCCGCGCTCGGGGAAGGGGGAGGCCATCTGCGGTTCGCTCGCGCTAGAGCATGATCCGGACCCGAAGGGCCGCGTTGACGAAAAGTATGCAGCGGTTTTCCCTCGCGACAAAGGCGGAACGCGCTTGCGTAGAGATCAAGGTCAAACAACAAACTAAAGCGCGACGACGTTCAATCCAAATCTCATCGCGTTTGCGTGCCGCATCCGTGGTGCCTGGCCCAAAGAGCAGCGCGCACAAACAATGACGCGGGCCAGAGGCCCGCGTCATCGAAACTGAAATCTTGCAAAATTCGGTTAATCAGCGCGGTCCGCGCGGACCTGCACCCGGGCCGCCACGACCGCCGCGATCACCGCCGGGACCTGCGCCGAACACCGGCTTCGGCTTCATCGGCAGCAGGCCTTCGCGCTGCAGCTTCTTGCGGGCCAGCTTGCGCGCGCGGCGCACGGCTTCGGCCTTTTCGCGGGCCTTCTTCTCGGAGGGCTTCTCGTAATGACCGCGGAGCTTCATCTCGCGGAAAATTCCCTCGCGCTGCATCTTCTTCTTCAGCGCCTTGAGGGCTTGGTCGACATTGTTATCGCGAACGAGAACCTGCACGCGGCATCCTCTTCAGTGGATCGGATTTGAATTCTGGTAAGACGAAGGGGATGGCGAAAACGCGCAAGCCCTTAACCTTGAGGGCGCGGATGTATCAGACAATTCCCGGGATGTCCACCGGACAAGCGGGTTTTCGGGCCAAGTTCAGCCATTAAATGAGGCAAAAATACCTCTGTGCGGCCCTGATTTGGGCGATTCGACGCCAGGGATGGGGCCGTTTCCGGAGCTTTGTTCCGGAATCTTGAAAGCAGGGGACTACACATGGATATCAAGAAATACGCTGCTGAAGCCATCGGCACCTTCTGGCTCACATTCGCAGGCTGCGGAAGCGCGGTGATCGCTGCCGGCTTTCCGCAGGTCGGAATCGGTCTGGTCGGTGTCTCCCTCGCATTCGGACTGAGCGTGGTCACCATGGCCTATGCGATCGGCCATATCTCCGGCTGCCATCTCAACCCGGCCGTCACGGTCGGTCTTGCCGCCGGCGGGCGTTTTCCGGCCGGGCAGATCCTGCCCTATGTGATCGCGCAGGTGGCCGGCGCGATCGTGGCCGCCTGGCTCCTCTACGTCATCGCGAGCGGAGCTCCCGGATTCGAAGTCAGCAAGGGCTTCGCATCCAACGGCTATGATGCGCATTCGCCCGGCCAGTACAGCATGATCGTATGCTTCCTCACCGAGGTGGTGATGACCATGATGTTCCTGTTCATCATCATGGGCGCGACCCATGGCCGCGCGCCCGCAGGCTTCGCGCCGCTCGCGATCGGGCTCGCGCTGGTGATGATCCATCTCGTCAGCATCCCCGTCACCAACACCTCGGTGAACCCGGCGCGCAGCACGGGCCCCGCGCTGTTCGTCGGCGGCTGGGCGACGGCGCAGCTCTGGCTGTTCTGGGTCGCACCGCTGATCGGCGGCGCGCTGGGCGGGGTGATCTATCGCTGGCTCAGCGAGGAGCCCACGGGCGTCGTCGCAGGCGCGAAGACGGCCTAAAGCATGATCCGGAAAAGTGCGAAGCGGTTTTCCGGAAAGATCATGCGCAAACATCAACCTAAAGTGCGATGACGATTCATCCAAATCTCATCGCGCTTTAGAGCGGAGCGGGATCGCAGCTCGAAGCTGCGGTCCCGCTACTTGCCTTTCGTCGGCCTGACTTCGGTGACGTGGCCCATCTTCCGGCCGGGCCGCGGCGTACCCTTGCCGTAGATGTGCACGGTCGCGCCCGGCACGCTCAGCCACTTTTCGTAATCATTGATCTCATCGCCGATCAGATTGGTCATGGTGACGATTTCGCCGTGGCGCACGGGCTTGCCGAGCGGCCAGCCGGCGATGGCGCGGATGTGCTGCTCGAACTGCGATACCGAGGCGCCGTCGAGCGTCCAGTGCCCTGAATTGTGCACGCGCGGGGCGATCTCATTGACCAGCACCTTCGGGCCGGTGCCGTTGGCGAGCACGAACATCTCGACAGCGAGCACGCCGACATAGTCGAGCGCGCTCGCGATCTTGCCGGCGATGCTGCGTGCTTCCTCGGCAAGCGCAGGCGGGATCGGCGCGGGCGCGCGCGATATCTTCAGGATGTGGTCGCGGTGCTCGTTCTCGGTGACGTCGAAACACTCGACCTGGCCTGTGACCGAGCGTGCGGCGATCACGGAGATCTCGCGCTCGTAGGGCACGAAGGCCTCCAGGATCGCCGATTTGGTGGCGAGGCTGGTCCACACCTTGGCGATGTCGTCGCCCTCGCGGATGATGGCCTGGCCCTTGCCGTCATAACCGAAGCGGCGGGTCTTGAGCACGGCCGGAAGGCCGATCCTGGCGATCGCCTCGCGCAGCGAGGACACGGAGGTGACGTCGGCATAGGCTGCGGTGCCGATGCCGAGCCGCGTCACGAAATCCTTCTCGGCGAGCCGGTCCTGGGTGGTCTCGAGAATCTTGCGGTTGGGCAGCACGGGTCGGCGCGCGTCCAGCACCATCGCGGCGGCCGATGGCACGTTCTCGAATTCGTAGGTGATGACGTCGACGTCGTTGGCGAACAGTTCGAGCGCCTCGACGTCGGCATATTCGGCGCAGGTCGCGTTCAATACGACGTCGAAGGCCGGCGAGTCCGGATCGGGCGAGAAAACCTGGCACCGCAGGCCGAGCCGCGCCGCAGCCATGGCCAGCATCCGGCCCAATTGTCCGCCGCCGAGAATTCCGATGGTGTCACCGGGCTTCAGCTTCACCTGCCTGGTGTCGGTCACGCCTTGTCCTCCGGGCGCTCGGCGACCGCCTCGGTCTGCGCCTTGCGCCAGG
The DNA here is from genome assembly GCF_014198235.1 of Bradyrhizobium sp. ERR14. NCBI lineage: Bacteria > Pseudomonadati > Pseudomonadota > Alphaproteobacteria > Hyphomicrobiales > Nitrobacteraceae > Bradyrhizobium > Bradyrhizobium sp. ERR14. Next base: position 146,902 of record NZ_JACIHD010000011.1, read on the forward strand.
CCGCGAGGCGATCGGACAAGGCCGGGTCGGACAACGCCAGGACGGCCGCCGCCAGCAGCGCGGCGTTGGTCGCGCCAGCCTTGCCGATGGCGAGGGTGCCGACCGGGATGCCGGCGGGCATCTGGACGATCGAATAGAGCGAATCGAGGCCCTTGAGCGTCTTGGATTCGACGGGAACGCCGAACACCGGGAGTTCGGTCAGCGCCGCCGCCATGCCGGGCAGGTGTGCAGCGCCACCTGCGCCGGCGATGATGACCTTGTAACCCGCGGCCTTGGCGCCCTTGGCGAAAGCAAAGAGACGGTCGGGGGTGCGGTGGGCCGAGACGATGCGGGTGTCGGCGGCGACGCCGAGCGCGGCAAGCGTGTCGGCGGCATGCCGCATCGTGTCCCAGTCCGACTGGCTTCCCATGATGATGGCGATCGGCGCGGTCATGACGTTAATTGTGCCCGAAAAACAGAAAGATAGGCCAGATTAACGGTTCCGGCCGGCGGCTCGCAAGGCGGTGGCAAGGAGAAGGGAATCCACTATCCTGTCTTGGTGAATCCCCGCAAGCCTTCATTGAGCAGGATGCCCATGAAGAAACCAAAAAGGGCAGGCGCTGCGAAGGCCAAAAAGGGCCGGAAGTCCAGTGCCGGCCGATCCAAAACCGCCCCAAAACGGCTGACCAGGCGGCCGGCGAAGCCGCCGGGGCGTGACGCGTCGGGCGATGATGGGGCCAAGGATACCGTCAGGGCGACGATCCGCGGCTTGCGGACCAAGCTCAAGGAGGCGCAGCGCCGGGTCGCGGAACTGGAAGCTGCGGCCGACACCGATTTCCTGCTCGAGATTCCCAACCGGCGCGGCTTCGAGCGCGAGCTGGCGCGCGCCATCGCCTACATGAAGCGCTACCGCGCCAGCGGGGCACTGATCGTGCTCGACGTTGACAGGTTGAAGCCGATCAACGATTCGTTCGGTCATGGCGCCGGTGACGAGGTGCTCAAGGCGATTGCCGCCACGCTGACGCGGCAGGTCCGCGCCTCCGACGTGGTCGGCCGGCTCGGGGGCGACGAGTTCGCGCTGCTGCTGTGGAATCTCAGCGAGACCGACGCCAAGGCGAAGGCGGCCATCTTCGAGCAGGCGGTCGACGAATTGTCCTTTGTCTTTCGCGGCGAGCACGTGACTGCGGGCGCCTCCGCCGGTGTCGCGCTGCTGGGAGCGCAGTCCGACGCGGGTCGTGCCCTGGAGGAGGCCGATGCCGCCATGTATGTGCGCAAGGCGCACCGGCGGCACGAGCCGCGGATCGGGCTGGTCGGCAGCTAAAGCGCGCTGAGATCCGGCGGTACGTTACCGAATGTCCGCAGCAATTTGGCGTCGCCAAACTCGCCGGTCAGGGGATCGCCGCTGCGGCTGAAGGCGACGGCGCCGATATGGCCGGCGCCGTGCGCCAGCATTTCCGCACGGCGCAGGGCGGCAGCCGATGTCTGGCATTCCTCGGCCGCACCTGCCACCGGCGATCCGTCCTCGTCGATCAGGAAGGGCAATGCAACGTAGTAGGTGACGTCGGGCATGGTCGGCTCCGATAGCTGACGGTTCAGGCGGCGCTGCTCTTGCTCCGCATCTTGCTGCGCGAGGTCTCCGGAATGCAGCCGGCGGAAATCGCCGCCTGCAATTCCTCAAGCTCGGCCTCCAGATATTCGTTGGCCATGATCAGCGCCTTGATGGTGCTGCGCAGATTGCCGTCGCACATCGCGATCGCCTGATCGCAGGCCTGTTCATAATGGCTGTTGTCGAGAAGGGCGGCGGTCGACATCTGCATTGTCCTTGTCAGTTGTGCTGGACGTTTCCTGGGGGCGCTGGGGTGCTCAAATGTTCCTATTTTGTTCTATTCGAGTCAAGCGGATTCATCCGCACGAGGGAAGCCGGCTCGCAGGTCAGGCGATGATGTCGGGGGTGATCTGGTCTTCGATGAACGCGATGCGGTCTCGTAACAACAGCTTGCGCTTCTTCAAGCGCTGTAACCGCAATAGGTCGGGGGCGGGCGATTGATGCAGTGCATCGATCGCCGCATCGAGATCTCGGTGTTCCTGCTGCAACCGGGTGAGCTCGGCTTCGAGCTCACGCTCGTCTTCATTGGTCATGTCTGCGGTGGCCGAAAACCGATAGGCGTGGGATTAAGGCTGTGGATGCCCTGTGGAAATTATCGTCCTTGCGCGGCGTGATCGCAAGCGATCTGCGACCACCGTTCGCCGATCTCCAGCGACATATTTCCGCTGATCGCCGCGGCGCTGCGCAAGCGCATTGATATCATGGATTTTTCCCGCGCGGTTCCTTTACTCACGCTTCGTTACATATGAATTTTCAAAAATGAAGCTGCGGCGACGGTTACCCATCGACAGAACGAATCGCTGATGTACACTTCCTTGTCCGGATCGAATCCTGAGGTTCAACCCTACCGAGGAGGTTTCGAATGACAATTCAGGCACATCTCGTTGAATTGGAGCGGAAGCACAAACTTCTCGAAAACGAATTGCACGAAGCTCTCGTGCACCTTTCAACAGACGACCTGCAAATTGTTGAGTTGAAGCGCCGGAAGTTGATGGTCAAGGACCAGATCGAGCGTCTGAGGCACGGCGACACGCTCCACTAGTGACCCCCGTAACAGCGTAGAGTTGATCGTACCCTTATCCCGCAGGGGTGAGAGCTTTTGCGCTCATCCCTGCAGCAAAGTGCGCACCGTGCAAAGAAGTTTGCGCGGTGTTTCGTTTTTGTCTGAACGCGTTGTCTTGCCGCGAACCGGTACCCGCTTCGCTCGAAAACGCTTTCAGATGTCTGCGAGCTCGGCGACGTGATCTGCGATCGCGAGCGATGACGTCAGTCCCGGCGATTCGATGCCGAACAGATTGATCAGGCCAGCGACGCCGTGATCGCGCGGGCCCTGCATCAGGAAGTCCTGCGTGGCCACCGCGGGCGGTACGATCTTCGGCCGGATACCCGAATAGCTCGGCATCAACGCGCCGTCAGGCAGCGTCGGCCAGTATTTGCGGATCGCCGGGTAGAACCGCTCGGCGCGTGACGGGTCGACCTCGTAATCGATCGTCTCGATCCACTCGACGTCAGGGCCGAAGCGCGCCTGGCCTGCCATGTCCAGCGTCAGATGCACTCCCAACCCGCCGGGCTCGGGCACCGGGTAGATCAGGCGCGAGAATGGCGCCTTGGCATTGCAGCTGAAGTAATTTCCCTTGGCGAGATAGGCCCGTGGAATTCGGTCCAGCGGCATGCCGTCGATGTTGCGCGCCACATTCGTCGCCGAGAGCCCCGCGGCGTTGACGAGGAGGCTGCATTGCAGCGTCATTGGCGCCTCGCCGCCGGCGTCGATCTCGATCAGGCCGTTCGCCGCCTTGGCGCGGATCAGCGGGGTGTGAAACGCGAAGGCCGCGCCGGCTTCCTCGGCTTCGCCGCGCAGCGAGAGCATGTAGGCGTGGCTGTCGATGATGCCCGTCGAGGGCGACAGCAGTGCGGCGTCGCAGGCCAGCGCCGGCTCCAGCGCGCGTGCCGCCTCGCCTGTGAGCAGCTGCATGTCGAGCACGCCATTGGCCTCGGCATGCGCCTTGATCGATTGCAGCTTCGCGGTCTCCTGCGGGCTGGTCGCGACGATCAGCTTGCCGCAATTCCTGTGCGGGATGCCGCGCTCGGCGCAGTAGCGGTAGAGTGCGTGCTTGCCGTCGACGCACATGCGCGCCATCCAGCTCCCGGCGCGGTAGTAGATGCCGGCATGGATCACCTCGCTGTTGCGCGAGGAGGTGATGGTGCCGATCGCCTCGGCCTCCTCGAGCACGATGACCTCGCGCCCGGCCTGCGCAAGCTTTCGAGCCACCGCGAGCCCGATCACGCCGGCTCCGATGACCACGCAATCGACCCTATCCATGGTTGTGCAGGATGTCCGCTGGAAGCGCCGGTGGCGTCAGGCCTGGAGAGAATGCCGCGGGGCCATTCTCCGTTAAGGAAGAATTTATCATGTCAGGGCAATTGCCGTATTTCACGTCACATTTTTCTGTTGCGCGTACAGGCGTTTACCCGATCCAAACGCGTGAAGCCAGACAATCCGACGTTGAAATCGCGGGTGGCTGATGGCTGAGAAGAACTGGCACGAGGGCAGCACGCTTCCGATTGCTGTGCAGGCCGTTGTGTGCCTGGCCGGCACGGTTGCGCCTGCGCGCGCCTTTGCGCTGTCGGACAGCTTCGCCGCGCCGAGCTATCTCGGCCAGCTCGATCCCAACGTGGTCTGGGAGGTCCTGATCGCGGGCATCGTCGTCTGCGCGTTCCTCGCCGCGATCGTGCTGTGGATCCATTCCTCGCTGCGCCGGACCAGGCGCTTGCAGTTGCGGCGCAACGCCTTCGTCTCCTCCGCCATGAACAATCTCAATCAGGGCGTGGTGATGACGGATGCGCAGCGCCGCATCATCTTCTGCAACGACCGCTATCTCGAGATCTACGGCCTGACGCGGTCGGAACTCTGGGCCAATATGGACGGCCATGAGCTTCTCGAGCTCAGGCGCAAGCGCGGGGTGCTTGGCGGCATCTCCGACGATGAGTTCTACGAGAAGGCGGCAAGCCACAACGGCCTGATCACCGAGCTGCCCGACGGCCGGGCCATCCTGGTGAAGTTTTTCGTGCTGCCGAACGGCGGCTCGGTGGCGACGCATCTGGACGTCAGCGAGCAGCGCAAGCTGTCGCGACAGCTCGCTTCCACCAAGCAATTCCTGGAATCGGTGCTGGACCATGTGCCGGCCTGCGTGGCCGCGAAGAACATCGAGGATGGTTGCTACATCTTCGCCAACAGCGCCTATGAGCGATTCTGGGGGTTCTCGCGGGATCACGCCGTCGGCAAGAACGCAGGCGAGCTGTTTGCGCCGGTCTCGGCAGCCATTATCGAGGCGACCGACCGGGCGGCGCTCAACTCCCCGGACGGCCAGTTCCGCAACGAATTCGAGGTCGACCGCGGCGGCGAGCGGCGCATGGTCGCCTCGATCCGGATCGTGGTCCGCAACGAGAGCAACAAGCCCGAGTTTCTGCTGCTGGTGTTCGAGGACATCACCGACCGCCGGTCGCTGTCGCAGGAATTGGAGAGCACCAAGAAGTTCCTCGAGCTCGTGGTCGACAACATCCCGGTGGCGCTGATCGTCGAGCAGGTGAAGGACGGCCGCTATCTGCTCGCCAATCGCAGCGCGGAGACGATCCTCAACCGCCGGCGCGAGGAGGCCACGGGCCTGACCGCGTCCGACATCTTCAACCCCAAGGAAGCCAAGCTGATCATCGCGCGCGACGAGGCCGCGATCAAGAAACGCGGGATGATCACCGAGGAGCATCCGATCTCCACCAAGGACGGCCTGCGGCTGTTCCTGACCCGGCGTGCCACGGTGCTCGGCGATACCGGCGAGCCGCAATATCTGATCAAGACCCACGAGGACGTCACCGACCGCCGGCAGACCGAGTCGCGCATGGCGCACATGGCCTATCACGACGGCCTCACCGATCTGCCGAACCGCGCCGCCTTCCTCCAGGCGCTGACCCAGATGATCGAGGCCTGCGAAGGCACCGGCGAGGAGTTCGCGGTCCTCTGCGTCGACCTCGACGGCCTCAAGGAGGTCAACGACGTCTTCGGTCATGCGCTCGGCGACAAGCTCCTGATCGAGGTGGCCCAGCGGCTCCAGGACTCCGCCCGTGGCGGCGTGGTGGCGCGCCTGTCCGGCGACGAATTCGGCCTGATCATCGACGGCAAGCAGCCGGACGCAGGTCTTGCACTGGCGCAGCAGATTGGCGACGCCGTCGCGAAGGACTTCCAGATCGACGGCCGTGCGGTCCGCGCCGGCGTCACCACCGGCATGTCGATCTTCCCGCACAACGGCGCCGATGGCGCCTCGCTGCTCGCCAATGCCGGTGCGGCTCTGTTCCGCGCCAAGCAGAAGTCGCGCGGCACGATCAGCCTCTACCAGCCCGAGATGGACCATCAGATCCGCGACCGCCGCGTGCTGCACCAGGACCTGTCGGTGGCGATCAAGAACGGCGAGCTTTCGCTTGCCTTCCAGCCGCAGGGCGTCGCCGGCCACAGCGTTGCCGAGAGCGAGATCATCGGTTTCGAGGCGCTGGCGCGCTGGCAGCATCCGGTGCGCGGCCAGGTCTCGCCGGCTGAATTCATCCCGATCGCCGAGGAGAGCGGTCTGATCGTCGAGATGGGCGAGTGGATCCTGCGCCAGGCCTGCCGCGAGGCGGCGTCCTGGCCGAAGCCGCTTCAGGTCGCGGTCAATCTGTCGCCGGCGCAGTTCATGCACGGCGACGTGGTCGGCCTCGTCCATTCGATCCTGATCGAGACCGGCCTTGCACCCGGCCGGCTCGAGCTGGAGATCACCGAGGGTGTGCTGATCGAGGATTTCGACCGGGGCCTTGCGCTGCTGCGCCGCCTGAAGGCGCTCGGCGTGCGCATCTCCATGGACGATTTCGGCAGCGGTTACTCCTCGCTGAGCTACCTCCAGGCGTTCCCGTTCGACAAGATCAAGATCGACCGGGCCTTCATCATCAATCTCGGCCGCAACCCGCAATCGGCTGCGATCGTTCGCGCGGTGATCGATCTCGGCCACGGCCTCGAAATGTCGATCATTGCCGAGGGCGTCGAGACGGTCGAGCAACTCGCCTTCCTCGCCAAGGAGGGCTGTGACGGCGTGCAGGGCTATCTGCTCGGCAAGCCCCTGCCGATCGGGAAATATGCCGGGCTGGTCGGCCGCGCTGAACTCATGGAGCTTGCGCTCAAGACCGGTTAGAGCATTTTCGAGCGAAGTGGACGCCGGTTCGCGTCAAGAAAAAGCGTCAGAATAAGAATCTAGAGCCCCGTTCCGATTTCATCGGAACGGAAATGGCTCTAGTGATGATGGGGCGCTTTGCTCCCATTCGACGGCTTCATGGCGGATTACGATCTCGCGATCATCGGCGGCGGGCTGAACGGTGTCAGCCTCGCGCGCGATGCGGCCGGCCGCGGCTTGCGGGTCATCCTGTTCGAGCAGGGCGATCTCGGCGGCGCGGCCTCCTCGGCAACACCGCGGCTGATCCATGGCGATCTGTCGGTGCTGGAGCGGCGCCGGTTCCGGCGGGTGCGCCGGGCCCTGGCCGAGCGCCGGACCTGGCTCCGGATCGCGCCGCATCTGGTCCGGCCGATGCGCTTCGTGATCCCCGCGCATGCCGACGAGCGTCCACCATGGCTGCTGCGGGTCGGCCTTTATGTCTATGACGGTCTCACGAACCGGGGCGGTCTGCCACCCTCGGCGACCATCGACATCACGCATCATCCGGTCGGCAACGCGCTGAAACGCCCGTTCGGTACGGCGTTCGAATATTCGGACTGCGTTGTCGACGACTCCCGCCTGGTGGCGCTGACGGCACTGGATGCCGCTGAGCATGGCGCGGCGATCCGGACCGGTGCGCGTTGCGTCCGTGCCGACAGAACCGACATTTGGCGGCTCGCGGTGGTCGATCGCGGCCACCGCCGCACGGTCACGGCGCGGGCTCTGGCCAACGCCACCGGCGGCTGGACGCCAATGGTCGCTGAGACCGTGCTGCGGCAGCCGCAGCCCGCGATGGCGGCCACGCAAATGAGCCAGATCATCGTGCCCAGGCTGTTCGACTCCGAGAACGTCTACGTCTTTCAGAACAATGATGGACGGCTGATCTTTGCCCGGCCCTTCGAGCGCGACTTCACGCTGATCGGCACGGTCACGCACGCCTTCACCGGCGATCCCGCAATCGTGGCGATGCCTGGGGCCGACGTCGGCTATCTCTGCGAAGCGGCGAGCCGCTATTTTCGTGAGCGCGTCGCCCCGACCGACGTGGTCCGGACGGTCTCCGGCGTCAACCTGACGCTGGCGTCCGTGCGCGGACGCGACGGCACGATGCTGTTCCATGCGCGCCGGCGCAAGGCGCCGCTGCTCACGATGTTCGGCGGCGACGTCACCACCTCGCGCCTGCGCGCGGAGTGGGCGGTGACGAAGCTGACGCCGTTCTATCCGATGTCGCCGCCCTGGACTGCTGGAGCTGCGCTGCCCGGCGGAGATTTCGCCTGGGACCGTTTCGACATCGAAGTCGACCTCGCGCGCGACCGCTGGCGCTTTCTGTCGGAGCCAGAAGCCCAGCGTCTGGTCGGAGCCTATGGCTCGCGGTTGTCCGCAGTGCTAGGCGAGGCGAAGACCCGCGACGAACTTGGCCCGGCGTTCGGCCCCGAGCTGACCGGTGCCGAGGTGCGTTATCTGATGGCCAGCGAATGGGCGCGCTTTCCGGACGATATCCTCTGGCGCCGCTCCAAGCTCGGCTTGACCATGCCCGCGGCGGATCGTGACGCTCTGGCGGCGTTCATGGCGGGTGTGAAAGATGCACCGCTAATTGGTTGAGCAAAAGCCGATCGGCCGCTAGCGTGCGGCGGAATCGGGGTTGGCAGGGAACATGACGGACGAATTGCCCAAAACGCACGCCGCGACAGGTGCGGCCGATGGAGACGCACCCGCGGCGGGCCGGCCGCTGCTGCGCATCGAGGGCGTCGTCAAAACCTTTGGCACTTTCCGCGCGGTGGATGGCGTCTCGCTCGACATCAAGGCCGGCGAATTCTTCGCGCTGCTCGGGCCCAGCGGCTGCGGCAAGACCACGCTGCTGCGCATGCTCGCCGGCTTTGAGGCGCCGGACGAGGGGCGCATCCTGCTTGGTGATAAGGACATCGCGCAGGCGCTGCCGCATGAGCGCCCGATCAATATGATGTTCCAGAATTATGCGTTGTTTCCGCATCTGTCGGTGCGCGACAACATTGCCTTCGGCCTGAAGCGCGCCGGCATGGCACGCGCCGACGTCGCCACCCGTGTGGCCGAGATGGTCGCCCTGGTGAAGCTCGAAGGGCTCGAGAAGCGCAAGCCGGATCAGCTCTCCGGCGGCCAGCGCCAGCGCGTGGCGCTTGCCCGCGCACTGGCGCGCCGGCCGCAACTGCTGCTGCTCGACGAGCCGCTCGCGGCGCTCGACAAGAAGCTGCGCGAGAATACGCAAGGCGAGCTGATGGAGCTGCAGCGCCGTCTCGGCATGACCTTCATCGTCGTCACGCACGACCAGGAGGAAGCCATGACGATGGCGAGCCGGATCGGCGTGATGAAATCAGGCAAGCTCGCTCAGGTCGCGAGGCCCCGCGAGCTCTACGAAGCGCCGCGCTCGCGCTGGATCGCGGAGTTTGTCGGCGACGTCAACCTGTTCGACGGCGAGACGAAATTGCGCGACGGTCATCGTCTGGTCATTGGCACACGTGATGCGGGGACGCTGGTGGTGGCGGAGCCGCGCGAACCGGTCGGTGCGGGAAGATTCTCGATCGCGATTCGTCCCGAGAAGATCAAGTTGTCGCGCCGCGCCCCGGTGAGCGAAGCCGGTCGTGAAACCACGATCAACAGCCTGGACGGCGTGGTCGCGGACATCTGCTATCTCGGCGGCACCACGACCTATAAAGTGAAGCTCGATACCGGCGGAATCGTACGGGCCTCGGTCGCCAACAGCGCCCGCCTGGATGTCGACGCCTATAGCGTGGGCCAGCAAATCGTCGCCTGGTTCACGCCGGATGATTGCGTGGTGCTGCCGTCATGAGCTCCCGCCGCATCTTTGCGCGCCCGGCGCGCTTTGCCGCGATCGCGCCCTATGTCTGGATGGCGCTGTTCTTCCTGGTGCCATTCGCCTTCGTGCTCAAGATCAGCCTGTCGCAGACGGCGATCGCGCAGCCGCCTTACGAGCCGGTATTTGACCCGACGGCGGGGTGGGACGCGCTCAAGGCGGCCTTTGCCGCACTGTCGATCGACAATTTCAGGCTGCTCGTCTCCGACGACATCTATGTGTTCGCCTATGTGCGCAGCCTCACCGTCGCTCTGACCGCGACTGCGCTGCTGCTGCTGATCGGCTATCCCATCGCCTACGGCATGGCGCGGCTGCCGAAGAGTTGGCAGGCGGTGGCGATGGTGCTGGTGATCGTGCCGTTCTGGACCTCGTTCCTGATCCGCATCTATGCCTGGATCAACATCCTCCAGCACGACGGCCTGCTGAACCAGATCCTGCTGGCGCTACATCTGGTCAGCCAGCCCGTGGTCTGGCTCTCCACCGACAGCGCAATGTATATCGGCATCGTCTATTCTTATTTGCCATTCATGATCCTGCCGCTCTACGCCACGCTCGCCAAGATGGAGCCGGTGCTGGAGGAGGCGGCCTCCGATCTCGGCGCGCCGCCGTGGCAGGTGTTCTGGCTCGTCACCTTCCCGCTGTCGCTGCCCGGCGTCGGTGCCGGCGTGCTGCTGTGCTTCATTCCCATCGTCGGCGAATTCGTCATCCCGGACCTTCTGGCCGGCTCCAATTCGCTGATGATCGGCCAGACCCTGTGGCTCGAATTCTTCACCAACAAGGACTGGCCGGTCGCCTCTGCTGCGGCCATCGTGCTGCTGGTGGTGCTGCTTGTACCGCTGCTGCTGTATGAGCGGCTTCAGAAGCGGCAGCTGGAACAGGGACGCTGACGCGATGCGCAAGGTCTCGCGCCTGTCCCGTTTCAACGTCGCCTCGCTCGCGCTGGGGCTGGCGTTCCTTTACTTGCCGATCCTCATCCTCGTCATCTATTCCTTCAATGCCTCGCGGCTGGTGACGGTGTGGGGCGGCTGGTCGCTGCGCTGGTATCACGAGTTCTTCAACGACCGCGCCATGATCGAGGCGGCCTGGATGAGTTTTCGCGTGGCGGTCTCCTCGGCGACCATCGCCACGCTGCTCGGCACGCTCGCCGCGGTCGCCTTGTCGCGCGGCGAGCGCTTCCGAGGCCGTACGCTGTTCTCCGGCATGCTCTACGCGCCGCTGGTGATGCCCGAGGTGATCACGGGGCTGTCGCTGCTATTGCTGTTCGTGGCGCTGAACGCCGAGCGCGGCTTCTGGACCGTGACGATCGCCCATACCACGCTGACGATGTGTTTCGTCGCCGTGGTCGTGCAGTCCCGCCTCGGCTCGCTCGATCGTTCGCTGGAGGAGGCGGCGATGGACCTTGGCTGCGACCCGGTGCGCGCCTTTCTTTCGGTGACGCTGCCGCTGATCGCCCCCGCGATCGTCGCAGGCTGGATGCTGGCCTTCACGCTGTCGCTGGACGATCTCGTGATCGCGAGCTTCACCACCGGCCCCGGCTCGGCGACATTGCCGATCCGGATCTATTCCGAGGTGAGGCTGGGCGTGAAACCCGAGATCAACGCGATCTGCACGCTGGTGATCGCCCTGATCGCGGTGGTGATCGTGATCGCTTCGCTCGCCTCAAAACTGTCGAGCTCGCAGGGCGAGAGCGCCGCGCCGCTGTAAGCGGGGCCCGCTTCTCAGAAAGCAGCCAACACCCACTTGGCTCCGTCCGCGCGTAAGATGTATAGCTTGCCGCGCGCCAACACGGTCTGGAAGTCGGTATTTCCCGTTCCGATGATGGCCTTGAGCTCGCTGCCGGCTGCATCGGCTTGTACGGTCAGGATCTGCCGTGGCGCCAGCTCGATCTTTTGTGAAACTCCCCCGACAACGAACTGGAAGCCGAGTGGCTGACCGGCGTCGTTGTAAAAGCCGACGCTGTTTGCTGCGACCACCGGCTCGGCGAGCGAGCGGACGGGAACGGTGAGACCTTGATTGCCATTCGGAGCCAGCCCTGTGGCTGTTGGAACGTGGCCCGGCGCAAGTCCGGGGACTTGGAGCGGCATCTGGGTCACATAGGGAGTCATCGGGGCCAGATCAGGCCTTATCGCGTTTCTCTCGATCGCGGTCTGCGGATTTGGGGCTCGCAAACCAAGATTTCCAGGCGAGGCTGATTGAGCCGATGCCAACTGGGGCGCCGAAATCAGAATAAGGCCGGCGGTCGCTACTGCGGTGCGTAGGCAGTCCATGACGATGCCCTCTTGTCTAACGTTAACCTCTAGGTGAGGTCGCGGTGCCCGGCGGTGCCGCTTGATTGGGAGGAGCCGCGTTGGCAGCATTGAGGGCTGGCGGTTGGCCCTGAGGTTCTTCGGCCGCCCCGGCCGCCGACTTGCCGAAAATATACCCGACGATCGTGCCGAGGAGACTGAATACGGGTGCGGTCTGCGTGTCGGTGTAGCCGGCTACGATCAAGAACAACGCGGCAAAAACCACGACGAGAAGTAGGAAGGCCTTATAGAACTCCTGTGTGAGTTTGCCGATCGCCGCCATTACACACAGCAGGATTGCCATTGTGACCACCAATGCGATGGCGAGGCCGGTCAACCAGAATTCATAAGGCGTCTTGTAGGTGATGTAACCCTGTTGCTGCGCCGGCTTGCCGGTCCCCACGCTTGCGGGCGATTGTCCCGTCGGCGGCGGATTGGTAATCCGTTGATCTTGACTGACGTCTGAGGGCGTCGCGGTGGCGCTGGGGCTCGGATTGTCGGGAGGCTGTTGCGCACAAGCCAGGCCGCCGCAGAGAAGCATCAGCACGATGAGGGCAAATCTCGTCAGTCGGTGTAGCAGCATTTTGCTATCCGTCGGGCAATTGAATTGAAAAATACGCGGCACAGGCAATAAGTAGAGAATATCCTGCGCGCACACTTAGGTTGTCAATCCGATTCTTGCCTTTCTCGGCCCGGTCGGTAGGACTGGAGGTCTCATGAAGAGCTGGCTCGCTATCGCCGCCCATACCCCGCCATGGGTCTGGATCTTGTTCGCCTATCTGGTCTGGCAAGGTATCCAGTCGATGCAGCCACGCACGACGCCGATCTGGCGCGCGCTGATCCTGCCGGTCGTGTTCATCGTCTGGGGGATGTCTCGGATCGGCTTCGGGCCTCAGGGCAACGCGTGGCCGCTGATCGCGTGGATCGCGGCCGCGCTGGCACTGCTGCCGCTGGGCGTGCTGACGCCGCGTCCTTTCGAGGTCGATCACACGACAGGTGAGATCATCCGCCAGGGCAGCGCGTTTGCCCTGATCCGCAACCTTGTCGTGTTCTCACTGCAATATGCGGTCGGCGTGATCTCGGTGATCGATGCGAGCGACCGCGCACTGGCAATCATCATCGGCCGCGCCATCTCGGGCGCGACCGCCGGCTACTTCATCGGCTCGACGATCGCGCTGGTGATGACCTATCGACGAAAACGCACCCTCGGATGATCAGCGCGACCGGGGCGGACGTTTCGAGCCTCTGGTGCCTGTGGGACGCGGCCGCGTTGCGGTGGCTGCGACGGGGGCGGCATACCGCGCGCGCAATGCGCCCTGCGCCGCCGCCCCGAGCTGCCGCAGCGCCAGGGCGTCGAGCGGAAATTCCAGCAGGATATGGATCAGGCTCAGCGCCAGCAGGAAGGTGAAACCGAACGCGTAGTCGTAGAAATAGAGCGCGGTGGAAGCTGCGCTGGCGGCGGCCATCGCCGCCAGCCGCGCCTTCGGGACCGCGGTCCAGCGGATCACGTCGGCTTTGATGAACCAGTTGAGGTAATGATAGGTATAGACGAAGGCGAGCAGGCTCGTCAGCCTGGTGTCGAGGACGAGGCCGGGCACGCCGAACAGCCGGCTGAGGGCCGGGCCGACATTGCCGAAATAGTCCTGTCCGACCCGGGCAAAGCTCGCGATCCGGATTTCAGCAGTTGGCGGCAGCAGCAGAATCGTAGCGATCGCGACGAGGTAGACAGCCACCAGCGCAGCCTGGACGCGGCTGCCGGATCGGTGCGCGCCGAGCACCATGAAGATCAGCGTGAACAGCGAGACGTGGATCAAGGTCGGAATCAGGATGCCGATCACGGCGAGCGAGGATCCGCTCGAATACATGAGCGCGGACAGTGCGATCGCCGTCATGAACAGCAACATGCTCTCGATCGCCGAGGTGGTGGCCGCAAGCATGGCGCAGACGATCAGCGCGCCCCACATCGCAAAGCCGAACCAGGAGGCGTTGTCGATCAGGGCCGCGACCACGGCGATGATTGCGAGGGCTGCCGCAATCCCGCGATGGGGCAGGTAGTAGCTGCGGTCGTGCAGCCATGAAATCTCGGTGAAGTAGTGCGCCGGGCCGAGCACGACATAAGCCAGCAGCAACAGCTCGAACGGCATCAGATAGGCCGCCGCGAGCGCCAGCAGCATCAGGCCGAGATGGATCGCGTCGTTGCTGCGCATGATGCCGTGCCCTGCATTGGGGCACGGAGGTTAGAGCAGGCGTGGACAACCCGCAATTGTCCACCTTGTCGCTCGAACGTCCTGCTTGCGGCGACCCGATGCGTCCTGTCGCGTCAGGACTTCACCGCACCTGCCGTGAGCCCGCCCACCATGTAGCGGCGGAAGGCATAGTAGATCGCGGCCGGCGGCAGTGCGTAGATGAAGCCGGTCGTCATCAACAGCTCCCACGGCGAGTCGTCGGCGGCGAGGAAGTTGCCGAGCGCGACGGGCAGGGTGATCTCGCGGTCGTTCGAGAGCAGCAGGAACGCGTAGAGATATTCGTTCCAGGCCAGCAGCACCGCATAGGTGCCGATCGCGACCAGCGAGGGCATCATCAGCGGCAGGTAGACCAAGCGGAAGATCTGAAGCGTCGTCGCACCGTCCATCACGGCGGCTTCGTCCAATTCGACCGGCAGCTTGTCGGAGGCCTGCTTGAGCACCCAGATCGCGTAGGGGCTGGCGATGGTCACCATCGCCAGGATCAGCGACCAGTGATTGTTGAGCAGGCCGTAATTGCCCATGGTGCGGTACATTGGCACGGCAAGGAATGCCGCCGGGATGAAATAGGTGAACAGCGCGAGATTCATCACGACCCGCCCGCCGGGCACCTTCAGCCGCGAGATCGAGAACGCCGCGGCGGTGGCGATGAACAGCGTCAGCACGCCGACGGATGCCGCGATCACCAGCGAGTTCCAGAACTGTATGTAGAAGTCGCGCAGGAAGTAGTGCTGCTGCTTGAACACGATTTCGAAGTTGTGCAGCGTGGGATGGTCCGGCCACAGCTTGCCGGAGAATGCGTCCTCCTTCGGCGAGATCGCGAACAGGAACATGTGGTAGATCGGAATCATCGTCCAGAGGAAGACGGGAATGCCGATCAGCAGCAACCGCGCTTCGGTTGCGACTTCGCGCAGGGTAGGGAGCTTCATCGCGACAACCGTTTCATCATGAAGTACACGAGCGGCAGGACGAACGGCATTGCGCAGACGATCGATGCCATGGCCAGCGAGAGCTGGTCGAGCCGGAGATAGCGGATGCCGAGGGTCGACAGCACGTGCGTGAGGTCGGCCGGGCCACCGCCGGTGAGCAGATAGACGCTGTTGAAGTCGCCGAGCGTCCAGATCATCGAGAGCAGCGTGCAGGTGACGTAGAGCGTCTGCATCGACGGCCAGGTGATGTAGCGGAATTTCTGCCACCAACTCGCACCGTCGACCTCGGCGGCCTCGAACAGATCGTGCGAGATCGCAAGGCGGCCGGTGATCAGGATCAGCGTCCAGAACGGCAGCGACTTCCAGATATGCACCGCGATCGCCATGGTCAGTGCCACGGTCGGATCGTTCAGCCAGTTCGGGCCGTCATCGCCGGTCAGGGAGAAGATGAAATGGTTGACCATGCCCCATTCGGGATTGAGCATGAACCGGACCGACAGGATGGTCGGGATCGACGGCACCGCCCAGGGCAGGATGAAGATCACCGAGAGCCATTTGATCCAGGGGCGCTGCACGGCGAAGAAGCCGGAGAGGAATAGCGCGATCAGCATCTTGATGTTGATGCCGATGACCAGGAAGATCAGCGTATTGACCGCGGCACGCGCGAAGATCGGATCGTTGTAAAGCGCGACATAATTCGACGGGGCCCGCGCCAGCCACAGCCCGTAGCCGACGGGATAGACGACGAAGGCAAGGAAAACGAGCAGATAGGGCGCAAGCAGCACGATGCCCCAGACCTGCGCCGGGGTCAGCCGCGACGACAGGGGCGGGGCGGGGATTGCCTGGTCGCCAGAGAGCGTGATCGCCATTCTTTTCGGACTCTTCAAAGAGATGCCGGCCGCGAAACGCGGCCGGTGTTGTTCTTATACCTCTCCCCGCACAGCGGGGAGAGGTAAAGGATGATTCAGCCCGCGACCTGCTTGATGCGGGCGATCAGTTCGTCGACGGCCTTGTCGACCGGAACCTTCTCACTGACGACGCGATTCATCGCCTTCGCCCACACGTTCTCGTTGTTGAGGATCGTGAACTTCCAGTTCTTGGTGAAGTCGAACGCCGCGGTGCCGCCCTTGAACTGGGTGTAGACGGCCTTGCGGTGCTTGTCAGCCTGCCAGAACGGGCTTTCCTGGCTTTCCTTCGTCACCGGGAACCAGCGGCCGAGCGCACCCTCGATGTAGGGACGGACGTTCTCTTCCTGGAGCAGGAAGCTGATGAACTGCTTGGCCTCGGCCTTGTTCTTGGCCGCGGTGAAGATCAGTCCGGTCTTGACGTCGGAGCGGTAGCGGATGGTCGAACCATCCGGCGCCTTCGGGAAGGACGCCGTCACGATGTCCTGCTCATAGGCCTTCTTGCCGGCTTCGCGCTGTTCCGGCGTGAGCGCCTGGTTCTGGGAATCCTCGAACCACTTCGCGGCGATCGAGATCGTGAAATTGTGGGTCATCACGATGGTTTTGTTGTGGAAGGCGACGTTGTTGTCGGGATCCTTCCAGGTCGTGGAGGACGGCGGCGTGCAACCCTTGATGTAGGTGTCGGTGTAATCCTTCATCGCCTTGATCAGGTTCTCGCGAACCTTGGGATCGTCGACCGTGAGCTTGCCGTCGTCGTCGACCAGCTTGACGTGGTAGGCGTCCATGAAGGTGTAGAACGACTGGAAGGCGTCGGTGGATTCCACGCCCATCGGCTGGCCGACGGCATAGATGCGCTGGCCGGTAGCTTTGCGGATCGCCGGCTGCACCTTGTCGCACCAGAACGTCCAGTAGCCGGTCCAGTCGTTCGGGATATCGGTGAGCTTGAAACCAGACTTCTCCAGCATGTCGTTCCAGATCTGGACGTGCATGCTCTGCTGCTTCAGCGGGAAACCGTAATAGGCCTTCTTCTTGGTGACGTCGTTATAGAGGATCGACGCATCCAGCGTGTTCTGCACGAACCGGCCCTTGATCGGCTCCATCACGTCGGAGAGATCCTCGAGCTTGCCTTCATAGGCCCACTTGCCCTGCGCCTGCACGTCATAAGAGTCGGAATAGGCGACATCGGGCACGGTGCCGGCATCGAGCGCGGCGACCGTCTTCGGAATCATGTCCTGGATCGCGTATTGCGACAATTCGACCTTGATGCCGGTCTTGGCTTCGAACTTCTTGATCGTCTCGATCAGCGCGTCGTCTTCGGAGCGATAGAAGCCCTTGCCCCACCACACCGTGATCGTCTTCTGCTGCGCAAATGCGGGTGCAGCGGCTGCAAACAGCCCGGCCGCAGCGACCGCCAGTGATACTGCGCCAATAACCTTGGATTTCACGTTTTTCTCCCTCAAACGGCCGGTCTTTTTAACCGGTCGTATAAAACACTAGCGCATGGCGTTAACCCGATCTAGCGGCATGTTGTCAGACATAGGTCGTGGGGACGGGCCTTGCGGAGATGCTTAACGCGTGCATCGATCCAATCGCCGCATCAATTCGCGGCAATCAATTCGCCTTGTGCGTTCTGGCTTCGCCGGGCCATCCGCGACGTCAAACGCCGGATCGCCGAAAGACCGGCTGTTGTAAGCGGTGCGAGCACCGGGTGCAACGTGGCAGGCACCCGCGCCACCGCCGCGGCGGTGGATCCAACATGCCTTTGAAGACATTACAGGGGCGATCCGAGGGGTTCCGGTTTGGCTCGGGAACAGTGTGGCGCCGTTCTGCGGGTGAATTGTCAGCGTCTGCGCTTTGGCCCCGTCGAAGTGGCATTCGAACTTGCCTCGGTTGATCGGGGCCGCGACCTGCCTTGCCCGCTCGTCCGCAATGGAGAGCGCCATGCTTCGAGCAGCATCTTGAGAAACTGGCTGGCATGCGGCGATAGCGTCGCCCCGCGCCTGCGCACGATTCCGATCGTCCGCGACACTTCCGGCTCGACCAGCCGAACGGTGTGAATGATCGGATGACCGGCGGCGGGCGTCGCGAGCCTCGGCAGCACGGCGATGCCCAATCCCTCCTCGACCAGACCAAGCGAGCCGGAGAGGTGCGCGACTTCATAGGACCAGTTCAGCTGCAGGCCCTGCCGCGCGAGCGCATTGTCGATCAGCGCGCGGTTGCCGCTGTTGCGACCGACAGTGATGACCCGGTGCGACACGATCTCCGACCAGCTCACCTGCTTGCGCGATGCTAGCGGATGGTCATGGCGGCAGGCCAGCACGAACGGGTCCTCAACCAATTTCTCGAATTCGATTTCGGCATGCGAAGCGCCGATGAAATTGATGCCGAAGTCGACTTCTCCGCGCGCGACCGCTTCCAACCCCTCATTGGCGCCGATGTCCAGAATGCGGATGCGAATTCGCGGATAGGCTTCGGCGAACCGACCGATCGCTCGCGGAAGAAAATAGAACACCGCCGTCGGCACCGCAGCCACGGAGACCAAACCCGAACTTCGCGCGCCGATATCATGGATGGCGAGCACCGAGGTCTCGAACTCGTCGATGAGGCGGCGGACCTTCGGCAGGAAGTCGCGTCCCGTCATGGTGAGATTGACGTGGCGCGTGGACCGTTCGAGCAACGGCGCACCAAGGCTTTCCTCCAGCTTCTGAATGCGTCGGCTGAGCGCCGGCTGGGACAAGTTCAGCGCCTTCGCGGTCCGGACGAAGCTGCCCATCTCCGCGACGGTGATGAACGCCTTGAGGTCGAGCAGTTCTGCGTTCATGCCAGGGCTCCATTATGTCGAACAGCGAAATAATACCTCAGATATTTGCATTTCACAAAATAGTTCGGACGGAGGATGCTCTGGTTCGGACGGGCATGTCGCCGAACGGAAGAACATCATGAACGATCAGATTGCCATTCCCTGTGTGGTCATGCGCGGTGGGACCTCGCGCGGACCGTTTTTCCTGGCCCGCGACCTTCCGGCCGACCCCAGCTCGCGCGACGCGGTGTTGTTGTCGGTAATGGGAGGTGGGCACGATCTGGGAATCGATGGAATCGGCGGCGGCAATGCCGTGATCAACAAGGTCGCGATCATCGGACCGGCAACGGTGCCCGGCGCCGATGTCGACTACCTGTTTGCCCAGGTGAGGGTCCGTGAAGGGATCGTCGATACCTCGCCGAACTGCGGAAACATGCTTGCGGCGGTCGGGCCATTCGCAATCGAAGCCGGCCTGGTCGCCGCTACCGCAGATCGCACCCATGTGCGTATTCATAATGTCAACACCGGCAAGCTGATCGACGCGACGGTCGCCACTCCGGGAGGACGGGTGACCTATGAGGGAGAAGCGCGGATCGACGGCGTGCCGGGAACGGCCGCGCCCATCGAACTGTCGTTCCCCAACGCCGCCGGCGCACGCACCGGCCGTCTGTTGCCGACAGGACGTCCGGTCGATCGCATCGGAGGGATCGACGTGACCTGCATCGACGCAGCCATGCCCGTCATGCTGGTCCGCGCGGTAGATCTCGGATGGACCGGCCGCGAGGCCCCTCCGGCCTTCGCCGACGGCGCCTTCCGCGGGCGGCTCGAACATTTGCGCATCGAGGCTGGACGCCGGATGGGTTTTCCGGATTCCGCGTCAATGGTGATTCCAAAGCCGGTTCTGATCGCGCCCGCAAGCGGGGCGACGTTGAACGTCAGGTACTTCATGCCGCACGACTGCCATAGCGCGCTGGCGGTGACCGGTGCCGTCGCGATCGCGACCGCCTGTGTGACGCCCGGGACGATCGCCGCAGAGATGGTTGGATCGCTGGCACCGCCGGTACCGATCACCCTCGCCCATCCCTCCGGCCGGCTCGTGGTTCGGCTCGAGCCCGGCCCGGTTGCCCGGGTGCAGCGGACAGCCCGGCGAATTCTCGAGGGCCATGTCTTCGCCCGTCGATCGCAAGTCCCTCATTCGGTCCTGGCGGCCTGAAGCCGGACCGCTTTTCAAAGCCGTCAAGAATCAGAGCCATGAAAAATCAGAGCCATGGGAGAAACGAGAATGCAGAAGCAAGCGCTGGTCGGGCCCGCGAACGGTGAGACGCGAAAACCATTCTACCGGATTCTTTACGTCCAGGTGCTGATCGGTCTCATGTTGGGCGTCCTCACCGGCCATCTCTGGCCTGAGTTCGGTGCCGCGCTGAAGCCCTTCGGCGACGGCTTCGTCAAGCTGGTCAAGATGATGATCGCGCCGATCGTGTTCTGCACCATCGTCAGCGGTATCAACAGCATCAGCGATTCGCGCGAGGTCGGCCGCACGCTGGTGAAATCCATGGCGCTGTTCTACCTGCTGACCGTGCTCGCATTGCTGGCCGGACTGGTCGCCGTGTCGCTGATCCAGCCGGGCGTCGGCATGCATGTGTCCGTCAGCACGCTGGATCCGTCGGTGGCCGCGAAATTCACCAAGCAGGCGAGTGCGACCGGATTTGCGGACTTCATGCTGCACATCATTCCGCATTCCTTCTTTGGCGCGTTTGCCGACGGCGAAGTGCTGCCGGTCCTGCTGGTCTCCATCCTGGTCGCCTTTGGCCTGAGCCGTGCCGGCGATGGGGGCGCCGTGGTGACGAAGGCCGTCGATTCCTTCTCTCAGGTCCTGTTTGTGTCCTTTGGCTTCGTCATGAAGCTCGCGCCGCTCGGCGCCTTTGGCGCCATGGCGTTCACGGTGGGCCGCTACGGCATTCGATCGATTGGCTCGCTCGGACTGCTGATCCTGACATTCTATATCGCCTGCTCATTCTTCGTGGTCGTCGTGCTCGGCACGCTGGCGCGGCTGAATGGCTTCAGCCTGTGGAAGACCATCCGCTACTTCAAGGAAGAGCTGCTGATCGTGCTCGGCACGTCATCGTCGGAACCGGCGCTACCCGGGGCGCTGCGCAAGCTGGAGCAGCTCGGATGCCGCAAAGGCGTGTCGGGACTCGTGTTGCCGATGGGCTATTCCTTCAATCTGGACGGCAGCGCCATCTATCTCACCCTGGCCTCCATCTTCATCGCGCAGGCCTGCGACATCCACCTGTCGTGGGGGCAGATCGCGGCGATGCTCGGACTGATGCTGCTGACGTCCAAAGGCGCGGCCGGCGTCACCGGCAGCGGCTTCGTCGCGCTTGTCGCGACCCTCTCCGTCATGCCGGATCTGCCCGTGACCGGCGTTGCGCTGCTCGTCGGCATCGACCGTTTCATGTCGGAAGCGCGGGCGCTGACCAGTATGATCAGCAACTGCGTCGCAGCCATCACCGTTTCGCTGTGGGAGGACGCTTGTGACCGAGAGGTGTTGGCTCGCGAACTGGGAGGGAGTGGCTCTCTCAAGGTCGCGGCCGGATCGAAGATCGGCGGAGGAGCCGTGCTGCAGGGGGACAAGGCCTGGATTTCGACGACGCAATCGGCCGCTTGACGCCACCTCCGGGATGAAATCGGCCGCACTGCTCGATTCGGGTTTGCCAAGTCGCCGGCATGTCGAGCTTGTTGAGCTCGGGGAAATCCGCGAAGGCTGCGTTGATCAGCCTAGTTGGATTTGGCGTTCTCCTTCACGTTCTCTTTGGCGTTCTCCGCCGTCGGCGCTTCCGCCGGTGGAGGACGCTTTCCGCTGCCGGTGATGCGCTCGATCGCAGAGCGCACGGCGTCGCCCCCCTTGCGATCCTTCAGCATGTCGAGCAGCGGCGCGGAGGCCGGCGAGCGGCGGATCAGGCTTTCCGGATCGGGGAAGATCAGGGGGTCGTCCCAGGGACCCTGCACCACGAATGGCAACTCGAATCCCGACGTGCTGTTGAGGCTCGCCACGCCCTTCATGTCGTATTCGCGCGTCGGCACCGAGGCGGTGCCGGTGAGCGTAATCTTGGCCGCCGGCCCTTCGACACGGATGTCCTCGGCGGTGGCGACCCCATCGGAGAATTTCACGGCGATGGTGAGATTGTTGTAAGGCGTCGAACCGTTGCGGAAATTGCCGCCGCCCGACAGCGGTCGCCGCTCCAGGCGTTTCAGCAGCTGCTCGGCATTGAAGCCCGAGATCGCGCCGTCATGACCGGTGACGGTGGCGCTGCCGTCGAGCGACTGCACGAGGCCGAACGGGCTCGAGCCCGAGGCGAAGAGCGACACGTTGATGTTGCCGCGACCGGATAGCTTGCTGAGGCCGAACAGTTCGGTGGCGCAGGCCTGGAGGTCGACGTCGGTGAACTGGAATTGCGCCTTGATGTCGGCGACGGTGTCGGAGCGCGCGATGCCGAACGAGCCCTTGGCGATGCCGCCATAGACCTGGGCTTCGCCGACCGAGAGTGCGAGCGTGCCGTTGCGCAGATTGGCGCCGATCGCGGTGCGGCCGAGCCTGGTCGGCCCGACCGTCAGCTTTGCTGCCGACAGCCGCATGTCGAGATCGGTCGTCGACAATCCGTTGAGATCGAACAGCTGCCTGTTCCAGTCCCGCGCGCCGCTCGCGAGCAGTCGGAAGGTGGAAATATAAGGCGTGAAGTCGAGCGCGTCGGCGGCGAGCGTCGCCTGCAGCGTCTGCCGGCCGTTATTGGCGTAGGTCATGACGCCCTCGGCGGCATTGCCGTCGAGCTCGACATTGACGTTGGTGAGCGCGATCGAGGCGCCGACGACGTTGGCGCGCGCCTTCAGCACGAAGCGGCCGAAGCCGCCGCTGGCGGGTTGCGGCTGCCCGGTCCAGCGCAGCGCGTTGCGCAAGGAGGGGCTGTCGATCGTCAGCGTGCCTTCCATCATCGGGCTGGTGCGGTTGGCGACGCTGCCGTCGAAAGCGAGCTTGAGCGGTGCGCTGGCGATCCGCGCCTTCAAGCCCGAGCGCTCGCCGGAGAGGGCGGCGACGAAGTCGGAAAAGCTGATCGAGCCGTCGACACGCTCGCCGCGCCAGTCGAACTGTCCGGTCGCGGCGAAGGAGCGCGAGATCGAAGGCCAGGCCAGCGACAGGTCGATGTCCTCGAACTTCTCGGTGCCGTGCGTGGCGGCGTCCTGGTAGTCGAGCACGCCGTCCTGGATCCGGATTTCGGAGAACGAGAGCTGGTTTTCAGCCCCGGGCTTCATGGTGCGCGCGATGGTTTGGATGAAGGGCGTCCAGTTGCTCTGGCCGTCCGGCTTCAGGCTGACATGGATGCGCGGCCGCAGCAGCGTCAGGTCGGCGATCTCGAACCGTTGCAGCAATAGCGGCAGCAGCCGCAGATTGGCGGTGAGCACGTCGACCTGGAGCGCGGGATCGCTGGTGCCGCCGCCCTTGAGGCCGACATCACGGAAGGAGATGTAGCTCGCCGGCAGCACCGAGATGTCGATTGCGCCTGCGACAGTGAGCTCGAGCCCGGTGACGTCGCGGATCTGCGCTTCGACCGCCTTGCGCAGCGCGTCGCGGTTGATGAGCCATGAGGTCGCGATCAGGGCGATCAGCGCGACGCCGAGCAGCGCCGCGATCGGCGTCCCGAGGCGCTTCATTCCTTGGGCCATGGTCAATGGCATGTCCTGATCGGGTTGGTCGTTGGAGCCAGGAGGGCGGGTCGGGAAACCTGCGTGCCCACGCCCAACCCCCGCAACTTGATGGGTTTTCTTGTCGCTTTCAAGGCCGCGGACGGTTCTGCCCACGGTGTGGGCAGCTTCTATCACCCGGCCGCGGTGCGGAGAACCCCGTATCATTGACGGCTTTGGAGGATTTCGCCTAATAATCGCCGCCAATAGGGCGCGCCGCCTCCAAGCCGAAGGTTCAGTCGAAGGTTATTTGCATGAACAAGGTCTATCCCGACGCCAAGTCGGCTCTGTCAGGCATTTTGAAAGACAACATGATGATCATGTCGGGAGGCTTCGGCCTCTGCGGCATCGCCGAGGAGCTCTCGGATGCGATCCGCGAGTCCGGCGTCAAGGGCCTGACGGTGGTCTCCAACAATGCCGGCGTCGACGGCATCGGGCTCAGCCGCCTCTTGGAAACCCGGCAGATCAAGAAGATGATCTCGTCCTATGTCGGCGAGAACAAGCTGTTCGCCCAGCAATTCCTCGCCGGCGAGCTGGAACTCGAATTCAATCCGCAGGGCACGCTCGCCGAGCGCATCCGCGCCGGCGGCGCCGGCATTCCAGCCTTCTACACCAAGACCGGCGTCGGCACGCTGATCGCCGAAGGCAAGGAAGTGAAGGAGTTCGACGGCGAGAAATATCTGATGGAACGCGGCCTGTTCGCCGACCTCGCCATTGTCCACGCCTGGAAGGGCGACACCGCCGGCAACCTCATCTACCGCAAGACCGCGCGCAATTTTAATCCGATGATGGCGACCGCCGCCAAGATCACCGTTGCCGAGGTCGAGCATCTGGTTCCGGCGGGTGAACTCAATCCCGACCACATCCACACGCCCGGCATTTTCGTGAAGCGCATCGTCGAGGTCGGCACGGCCAAGAAGCGCATCGAATTCCGCAACACCCGCCCGCGTACCGCCGCTTAAGCGTATCAGGAGACACACATGGCCTGGACCCGTGAACAGATGGCCGCGCGCGCCGCGAAGGAACTGCGTGACGGCTACTACGTCAATCTCGGCATCGGCATCCCGACGCTGGTTTCGAACTTCATCCCCGACGGGGTCGATGTCAGCCTGCAGAGCGAGAACGGCATGCTCGGCATGGGCCCGTTCCCCTATGAAGACGAGGTGGACGCGGACCTGATCAACGCCGGCAAGCAGACGGTGAGCGAGCTGCCCTCGACCTCGTATTTCTCGAGCGCGGATTCCTTCGGGATGATCCGCGGCGGCCATATGGACCTGTCGATCCTCGGCGCCATGCAGGTGGCCCAGAACGGCGATCTCGCCAATTGGATGATCCCCGGCAAGATGGTCAAGGGCATGGGCGGTGCGATGGACCTCGTTGCCGGCGTCAAGCGCGTCGTCGTGGTGATGGAGCATTCGGCCAAGGACGGCTCGAAGCTCCTGAAGAAGTGCAACCTGCCGCTGACCGGCGAGCGCGTGGTCGACATGGTCGTCACTGATCTTGCCGTCTTCACCATCGACAAGCACGGCGACGGCGGCATGGCTCTGATCGAGCTCGCCGACGGCGTCACGCTCGATGAGGTCAAGTCCAAGACCGAAGCCGAGTTTCGCGTGGCGCTGAAGAACACGTAGGGTCTTCGAGAATGGGGCGCGTATGACGATAAGGTCAGCGCGTCCCGAGGACGCTGCTTTCATCGCACGAACCATCCTGCACTCGATGCGCGGCTACCGGCCGCGGGGCTGGTTCGACGTGTCGCTCGGCTGGCCGGAAGCAGAGTGCCTCGATTTCATCGCACGCGTCGCCGTCGCACGCGCGGTGTCGATGTGGCATGTGTCGCAGTTCCTGGTCACCGAAATCGATGGCAGGCCTGCTGCTGCACTTTGCGCCGTGCCCGCGGCCGGCACCGGACCTGCGGCCTGGCGCGCGCTCGAAGAGGTCGGTCTCTCAACTGGGCTCACGGCGTCAGAGCTGGACGCCATCCGCCGGCGCGGCGCCTATTCGCGGACTTGCTGGGTCCAGGGCGGCGAGGGCGACTGGATGATCGAGCATGTCGCGACCGACCCTGCCTATCGTGGCCGCGGCCTGATGCAGGCGCTGATCGCGCACGCGCTGGACAAGGGGCGGGCGGCCGGGTTTGCCCGGACGACGATATCGTTCCTGATCGGCAACGAGCCCGCCGAGCGCGCCTACGCCAAGGCCGGATTTGTCTTTGCGGAGGAGAAACGCGATCCCGCGTTCGAGATGATCATCGGAGCTCCAGGCTTTCGCATGTTCGCGCGCGCGATTTGATCACGTCATCCCCGCGCAACCGCGAAGCGGTTGTCGCTGAGGTGCGAGTGGTGCGATGCAAGGCATCGCACCGGGAGCCTCGAAGGATGAGCGGCCGCGATGCAGCCGGGCCTTCGCCCTTCGAGGCTCGTCCTGCGGTAGACCGCAGGACGAGCACCTCAGGGTGACGGTGATAGAGTTGAGCGAGTTGCCGCAATGACGGAAGAGCGACCTATGACCTCACCGCCCACACCTTGCTCCACCGCGCCGACACGCTCGCGACCCAGGAGGTCTCCTCGCGCACCAGGCGGAAGCCGAGATTGGCGGGCGGCACGCCCTGGGCGCAACCGCCGGCGCGGGCGTCGCGGATGAAATCGGTGACGTAGGCGCGGTGGGCGCCCTCGGCGACACGCACGCCGCAGTTCACCGTGGGTCGGCCGGCATTGCCGGCGGCGTCGACGCGCGACCGCACGAAGCAGGTCGAGGTCCATTCCCAGACGTTGCCGGCGAGATCCTCGACGCCGTGCTCGTTCGGGCCGAACTTGCCGAACGGATAGGCCGTGGTGTCGGAAAGGTCGCGTTCGGACTCGCGCTCATAGCGGCTGATCCAGCGCTTTGAAGGATCGTCGGCATCGACAGCGACGCCGTCGTCCTTGAATCTGGAGCCTGCTGCAAAGGCCCATTCCGCATCGCTCGGCAGGCGGTAATGGTGGCCTGTCTTGCGCGACAGCCAGCCTGCATAAGCCTCGGCATCGTGCCAGTTCACCTGCACCGCGGGACGATCGGCAGCGACCGTGACGTCGCGATCGAGCGCGCGGCAGGCGCCCTCCTGCACACAGAGCTGATAATCGGATGAGGAGACCTGATTTCGCATGATGTGGAGCGGCCGGTCGACGCGCATCGCGCGCAGCGGCGCTTCCGCCTGCTGCCCGCCGCGCGTGAAATCGCCGGCCTCGCGATAGGATAGACTGCCCGGCGCGACCCTCACGATCGCAGGCTCCGTCGCGGTGCCGCGGACCGTCATGTTCGAAACCAGCGGCGCCATCGCGATCGGTCCGGCGAGCCCGGCGGCGCAGGCGAGGGCCAGTTTGAGCTTGAATGCGATCAGCATGGTCATTCCCCGAAGAAAGAAGGGGCCGGTGATGACCGGCCCCTTGTCGCGTTTAGTTGGTGTTGGCAGCCGGTATTTCGGCGGGCGCCTTCACCTGCATCATCAGATCATCGTTCCACTTGCCTTCGACCTTGAAGTGCGCGGTGGCGCCGAGGTCGGCGGCTTCGATCAGGTTATGCGTGACGTAGGCGTAGATGCCGGGCTGCTGGAATTTGTACAGCGCGGCTCCCGCCGATCCGCCGCGGATGAACCAGGTCTCGAGCCCGACTTCCGGCGCATTGCCGAACTTGCCGGTCTCCCAGACGTAGTCGCCATGGCCGCCAATCAGGTGCGGACGGCTGTCGCGGTTGGCTTGTGAATGCACGATCAGCACATTCTCGCCGACATTGGCCGTCAGCGCGTTCTTGCCGGTCAGCGCACCGGCCTTGCCGTTGAACACGACATGGGTCGGGATCAGCTTTTTCATCACCTCTTCGGTCTCGGTGAAGGCCTCGCCAGGCGATTCGTAGGACTTGAAGTTGCCTTTCTCGTCGCGGGGCACGTACATGTCCTGCTCGCCGATGTAGTAGACCTTGTCGTATTTCAGCGCGCGGCCCTTGCCGTCGTTGAGGCCGTCACGCGGCAGCACCATCACGGCGCCGTTCATGCCGGAGACGACGTGCCAGGGGATCATCGGGCCGCCCGGGGCGCAATGGTAGACGAACACGCCGGTCTTGGTTGCCTTCCAGCGCAGCACGACTTGCTCGCCGGGATTGACCAGAGTGAGCGCGCCGCCACCGAGCGCGCCGGTCGCGGAATGGAAGTCGATGTTGTGCGGCATGGAGTTGGTCGCAGGATTGACCAGCGTCGTTTCGACGTAGTCGCCCTCGTGCACGACCATCAGCGGACCCGGCATAGAACCGTTGAAGGTCATGGCCTGGAAGGTGGTGCCCTTCTCATCGATGACGACCTTCTTCTCCTCGATCGTGAGTTTGAACTCGATGATCTTGGGGCCTTGCTTGGTCGCCTGCTCGTGCGCATGCACGAACGGCGGAGCGACCAGCTCTACCTTTTGACGCGGCAGTTTGAGATCGTCGCCAGCCAAAGCGGGGGTCGCCAGCATCAGAGCTGTCGCGGCGGCGCCGATCAATGCGACTCTGCGGGTGAACATCGGAAGCATCCTTCATCTGGAAAGGTTTTGATGACGGATGCAGTGTGCGCCTATCTCGGCAAGAGTGTTTGCGCTGCGACAAGGTTTTGCCGGATTCGGCTCCGCTACAGTACTTAGGTGCCTTAGCGGAGCAGAATCGGCGACACGACGTTGACGACATCCTTTGGCGTGATGCGGATGTCGAGGCTGAGCGACCAGCGGCCTGACAGCGGTGCCGACATTCTGACGCGCCACTGATCGTTACCGACGCGTTCGGCGTTTGCGGTGATCGGCGCCACGCCATGCTCGGGATTGCCGAGTGTGACCGCGACCGCATCGGCACTCAGCGGCAACTCGTTCGCATCTTCGAGCTGGATCGCGATCTCGACCGGACCGGCGCGCCCGGGCGAGACCGTGACGTTGGCCATGGCCTTTTCAGCATGGAGATGCGTGAAGAAGCTCTCGTCCGCGTCGGATGTCGCGGCGGCAGGGACCGCCGCCTGCTCCGCGCGATGCGCAGGCTCCGCGGCCGCCGTGGTCGCCATGCTTTCGGGAGCCTGTGCGCCGATGGCCTGCACGTCCAGCGTCACTTTCACCGCGCCGGCGTGCTCGAACGACAGCGTCACGGGCATCTGGTCGCCGGCATGAAGCGGCACATCGAGACCGATGAACATCAGGTGTCCGCCGCCGGGCGCAAGCGTCACGATCTGTCCGGGAGCGATGACAAGTCCCCTGTCGAGCGCGCGCATGGTCATGACACCGTCGTTGACGGTCATCTCGTGGATCTCTGTTCGAAGCGCATGCGCGGCCGATGCGGCCTGCAGTCGCTCCGGCGCGTGGCCCCGGTTCTCTATCGTCAGATAGCCGCCGGCGACCTTGGCTCCGCCGGGCGTCGCCCGGCTCCAGGCCCTGGTGATGACGAGGTCGCCGCTGGTCGTGTCGGCCGCGAAGGCCGGCACCCCGGCAAGGCATGTCAGGACGACCGCGCCGGCGAATGCACGCTTGGATGAGATCATGGTCGAGGCCTTCGCGAAGACGCCACTAGAAGAGAGATGTGGCAAGCCAGACCGTTGCCCAGATCGCCAGTGACAGCACGACGAAGATGGCGATGGCTGCGGCCAGAGCGTGCACGGTGCCGGCCGGGGCCGCTGCGAGCGGGGCCGGCCGGAAGTCGTCGAAACGCGGGATATGGCCGCGGACGTCGAGCAAGGAAAGAAGCAGTTCGAGTGCGAGAAGCCTCATGGGCAAACGCTCCGGATGGCGTGCGAATTGGCATGATCATGGCCCCGAAATGGCCGCTGCGCTTTGCGCGAGCGCAATGTCTGCGGCACCCCCGGCCGACTTTGCGCAAGCGCAAGGTTACCCCCTCGGATCCGAGGTAGTGGGGTGTATTCCGTGATTTGCCGTGGTCTGCACACGGCGGAAATTTACGAATGGGTAAGACATGAGAGCTGATCTTGCGGCGAGCTACGGCGAAGAACGATTGCCACGCTACACGAGCTATCCGACCGCGCCGCATTTTTCGACGGCGGTCGGATCGGACGCCTACGCCCGTTGGCTGGCGGAGCTGCCGGCGGGCGCCAGCGCGTCACTCTATCTCCACGTGCCGTTCTGCCGCGAGATGTGCTGGTATTGCGGCTGCCATACCCAGATCGTGCGCCGCGACGAACTGATCGCCGGTTATCAGCGGACGCTGCGCAACGAGATCGAGCAGGTCGCCGAAACCATCGGCCGCCGCATCAAGGTGGAGCACATCCATTTCGGCGGCGGCACGCCGACGATCATGCAGCCGGAAGCTTTCGCCGAGTTGATGGCGACGATGCGCCAGAAGTTCTTCGTGCTGCCCTCGGCCGAGATCGCGGTCGAGATCGATCCCCGCACATTGACCGCCGACATGGTCGATGCCATGCGGCTCTCCGGCGTCAACCGCGCGAGCCTTGGCGTGCAGAGCTTCGATCCCGTGGTGCAGCGGGCGATCAACCGCGTGCAAAGCTTCGAGCAGACGGCTTCCGTGGTCGACATGCTCCGGCGCGCCGGCATCGAGGGACTCAATTTCGACCTGATCTACGGGTTGCCGCACCAGACCGTCGCGTCGTGTCTGGATACCGTCCGGCGCAGCCTCACGCTCGCGCCCGACCGCTTCTCCGTGTTCGGCTATGCTCATGTGCCAAGCTTCAAGAAGCACCAGCAGATGATCAACGAGGCTGTGTTGCCGGACGGCCTCGCGCGCCACGACCAGGCCTGCGCGATCGCGAATGCACTGAAGGAGGCCGGTTACGTGCAGATCGGGCTCGATCATTTCGCGCGGCCCGGCGACTCCATGGCCGTGGCCTTCGAGGAACGGACGCTGCGGCGCAATTTTCAGGGCTACACCACTGACAAGAGCGAAGTCCTGCTCGGTTTCGGCGCCAGCGCGATTGGGCATTTGCCGCAGGGTTACGTCCAGAACGAGGTGCAGATCGGCGCCTATGCGCAGAGCATCGCCGCCGGCCGTCTCGCCACCGCCAAGGGCTATGGGCTCACCGACGACGACCGGCTGCGCGCCGACATCATCGAACGCATCATGTGCGAGTTCAGCGCCGATCTGGGCGACATCTGCGCGCGCCATGGCGCGGAGGCGGCGGCGATGCTGAACTCGGCGGCACGTCTGAAGCCACTGATCTCCGACGGCATCGTGAGGTTGGACGGCAACCGCCTCGCAGTCGCAAAAGATTCCCGCTTCCTGGTCCGCAGCGTCGCGGCCGCGTTCGACGCGCATCTCAATCCGGCGAAGCAGCTGCACAGCCGGGCTGTGTAGCTGGTCATTCCGGGCCACGCGAAGCGCGAGCCCGGAATCCATTCCTCCATGTCATCCGCTGCACGATGGATTCCGGGCTCGCGCCAAAAGGCGCGCCCCGGAATGACGGCGGAGGAACGGGCGACAGCTTGCGCTCCAACAAAGAAACTCAGGTCACCTCCGTTATCGTCGTGTCGGAACGGAGTTGCCCATGTCTTTCGGATCCGACGATCTGGTCGATGACATCATGCGTACCGCGCCGCACACGATCCGCGTGTTTCTGGCCTTCAGGATGGCTTGTGTCGGTTGCCCTATCGCAACCTTCCACACGGTGGATGATGCCTGCCGCGAGCATGGCATCGACCGCGACAAATTCCTCGCCGCGTTGTGCGATTGCGTGCCGGCGTGAAGCAGTCTCGAATTCGCGCGGGCGCGCGCGGATTCCCGGGTGAGGGACGGCTTTCGCCGTAAGCGGAAGCGCCCCTCACCCCTATCTCGATCCCTATCCTGGTCCCTATCTTGGGCGGAGACGCCCCGGTGCGGCTGTGTCACGCCGCGCCGCTGTCGGCGCTCCGCTCTGCCAACACGACGATCCTGTGCGGATCGCGCAGGATGATGCGCTGACGGCCGCTCTCGACGAGCCCTTGGCTCTCCCAGCCGCTCAGGATGCGGCTGACGGTGTGCAGCGTGGTGCCGGTCATCTGCGCGATGTCCTGGCGGCTGATCGGGAAGTCGATCTCGATGCCGTGGTCGAGCTTCTTGCCGGACTGTTTGGCGAGACGCAGCAGCGCATGGGCGACGCGCTGCTCGACCTGCTGGGTCGACATTTCCAGGATGCGGGTGTGGCTCTCCTGGAGGCGCGCGCCGACGGTCTGGAGCGTGTTGGCGGCCAGCGAGGGAAATCGCTCGACCAGCCGCGGCCAGGCCGAGGTTGGCCATATCAGCACCACGCTGTCATCGACAGCGATCGCGGTCGCGGGATATTGCACGGCTCCGATCGCCATGGCGAGCCCGAACGTTTCGCCGGGCGCGACGTAGCGGACCACGATCTGCTCGCCGGTCGGCGTGGTCTTGGCCGCGCGGACATGGCCGTGCAGCAGCAGGAAGAAGGACTGCGCATCCGCCCCCTGCTCGAAAATGGCGCTGTTCTTGGGATAGCGCGCCGAACGGGCCTCACGCAGGATCTCATCCAGAGCTTCCGGCGTGACCCCGGCAAACAGCGGCAAATGCGCAACCAGCGATGTGTCGACCTTGGCCATTCTGCCTCCTTGGCATCAGGGAGTGTGATGGCACCTGCAATCGTCCGATAGTTTGCGATAGCGCAAAACGGGACGGCTGAGTGGCAGTATTTTTCCAGACAACGGACTGAATTTTATTGGAGTTGACCCCATGGCTGGCGCCCGATCCCGCAACTTTGAGGGCTGGCCGCTGTTTGCGAACAGTTTTCGGCCCTTTTTCCTGCTCGCCGCGATCCAGGCGGGGCTATCGATCCTGGCCTGGCTGCCGATGTTCTACGGTGAATTGTCGGTGAGTTCCGCATTCGCGCCGCGCGACTGGCACGTCCACGAGATGCTCTATGGCTTCCTGCCGGCTGTCATCACCGGGTTCCTGTTCACGGCCATCCCGAATTGGACCGGGCGGCTGCCGATCCAGGGCACCTCGCTGGGGGCGTTAGTGATGGTCTGGCTTGCCGGGCGTATCGCGGTGACGTTGTCGGCCGATACCGGCTGGGCGTTTGCGCTTCTCGTCGATGCCGCCTTCCTGGCGCTGGTCGTCGCCGCCGCGGCGCGCGAGATCATCGCAGGCGGCAACTGGCGCAACCTGCCCGTGGTGGCGCTGGTGTCCGTTCTGCTCGCCGGCAACGTCGCTTTTCATCTCGAGGCGCACTACCAGGGCGCGGCCGATGTCAGCATCCGCGTCGGCATCGGTGTGGTCATGCTGCTGATCTCGCTGATCGGAGGCCGCATCATTCCGAGCTTCACCCGCAACTGGCTGGTCAAGTTCAATCCCGGCCGCCTGCCGGTGCCGTTCGGACGCTTCGACGGCGCGGTGATCGGGTGCAGCGCGCTCGCGCTCGTCTTCTGGATCGTGGCGCCGCTGAATGTCGTCACTGGTGTCCTGATGGCGCTAGTCGGCGGGCTGCATCTGGTGCGGCTTGCGCGCTGGGCCGGTGATCGCACGTTTGGCGAGCGACTGCTGGTGATCCTGCATATTGGCTACGTCTTCGTGCCGCTCGGCTTCATCCTGCACGCCGTCGCTGTTTTCGGAGCGCTGCCGCCAAGCGCCGGCATCCACGCCTGGATGGCGGGCGCGGCGGGAACCATGACGCTGGCGGTGATGACCCGCGCGAGCCTCGGCCATACCGGACAGGCGTTGACCGCTTCGCCGGCGACGCAGGCAATCTATGCTGCGATCATCATCGCGGCCCTGGCCCGGGTCGCCGCCGTGGTGTTGCCCGCGCATAGCGATGTGTTGTTGCACATCGCCGCCTGCGGTTGGCTCGTCGCGTTCCTCGGATTTGCCGTCGCGTTCGGCCCGCTGCTCGCCGGCAGCCGGCGGCGTGCCCTCGCCACGATGGGCGTGCCTGCTACGGCGCGCTGATACTCAAGCTGCGGTCGCCGAGGGCGCATCGGGCGGCGGCGTCGGAGGCCGAACGCCTTTGCGCCAGTCGGTTATGGTGCAGCCGAACCGGCCGCGGAACCAGCGTGCCATGGCGCTCTGCGCGGAGAAGCCGAGCTGCATCGCGATGTCAGCCAACGGCCGGCCGGGGTCCTCGATCAGCTGGATCACGAGATCGGCACGTTGCGCATCCAGGATGGCCGAAAAGCTGGTGCCTGAGGCAGCGAGGTGGCGGTGGATGGTGCGGCGGGTGCAGGCAAGATGCTCGGCCACGCGCTCGACCGTACAGTCGCCGCTGGCGAGCAAGGTCCGTACTACCTCGTCGACCTTCCCCTCCCAGCTTGCGGGCCGGGTTTCGATCGCCTCGATCCGCTTGCGCAGATAGCTTGCGATCAGCGGATGCGCGCTCGGGATCCGGCGCTCCATGTCGCGCGCCGAGAGCAGGATCGCATCGTGCTCGGCGTTGAAGGTCACGCGGCAGCCGTAAAATTCGCGGTAGCGCTTGCGATCGCGCGGCGGCGGGTAATGCAGCTGGACCTCCTGCGGCCGCCAGTCTTGGCCATGCAGCGATTGGATGATGCGGTGGATGCTGCCGAGCGCCATGTCGATCGCCTGGCGCGGCGCGCTCGGCCGCCTGCCGCGCAGGTGCAGCGTGACCGTCACGATCTGCCGGTCGCGCGCAACATCCACCCGCATGCCGTCATGATGGATGTGGATAAAGCGCGAAAATGCGTCGATCGCCTCGCCGACAGTCGCCTGTTCGCGCACGATCAGGCCGACCGCACCGAAATTGGTCAGGCCGCCACGCTCGGCGAGACGCAAGCCGAAATCTTCGGCGCCGGAGGCCTCCGCCGACAATTCGAGCAGACGGCGCAGGCCGGCGACGGCAATGGGCGTATCGGGCTTGTCGAGGCAGGCCAGCGGCAGCCTGGCCTTGCGCATCATCTGTTTGGGATCGAGCCCCACCGACCGGGCGATCTCCGGGTAATAGCTCAAGCCTGCGCTGCGAACGAGGTCGGTCATGCGAACCGTTCCTGCCAGCCATTCCCGCAGATGTCCCGAAATGTAAAATTTCTGTCTCGATCCGTCAAATCCAGGAACCGGCCGGAACATACATAGGGGAAACCGAAGCACTGGCGTGAATGCCGTGCTCACGACGACGCGGCAGGGCGATGCGGCCCGCTTTCCGTCTCGGACCCATTTGACCAAGACATTGCTGGATCGGGATTATGCCGGGGAACATGCTTTCCAAGGGCGAGGTATTCGTCATCGACACCGACGCTGCCTCCCGCGAACAACTTTCGACCGCGCTCCAACAGAGCGCCTATGACGTGATCTGCTTCGCTGACGGTGCCTCACTCCTGTCCGAAGCAAAGGCACGCATGCCGGCCTGCGTGCTGATGGAGCTGCCACCCGATCGCTCCGGCCTCGACATGCTCAGGCGCCTGCGCGAGGAAAATTGCATGGCGCCTGTGCTGGTGACCTCGGCGAATGGCAGCATCGCCATGGCAGTCGACGCCATCAAGAGCGGCGCGACCGACTTCATCGAAAAGCCTTTCCGCACCCACGACATCATCGGCCGGATCGATGCCGCCATCGACGAATTCGCGCAGCCCGGCACGAGCCGGCAGCGCTGGCTGCCCGGCTGCGAGCCCTTGACCGAGCGTGAGGGCGACGTGCTCGAGCACCTCGCGGCCGGCCTGACCAACAAGGAGATCGCCCGGCGCATGCATCTGAGCGCACGGACCGTCGAGGGCTATCGCGCCGGCGTCCTGAAGAAGGCCGGGGCCAAGAACGTGACCGATCTGCTCCGCCGCATCTTCGGCCAGGGGTAGCCCACCCAGGCCTGAGGCCTGCCGCGGGCGATACGTTCCGCAGCCTTGGTGCCGCCGCGGCGGCGCCCCACGGAAACCCCAATCGAACCAGTTCCTTCCCTGCCGCGTCCAACCATGTTGGCGAGGCATTTGATCGCGCGCGTCCGGCTGGCGGCGCGGCGATACGGCAGGAGGGACTTCATGCGCATCACCGCAAGATATTTGGCAACGACAAGCCTGGTTCTGGTCACCATGGCGGCGGCCTCGCCATCATGGGCCGCCGATTTGGACGCTACATCGGCGATCGATACCGTCACGGTTTACCCCGATGGCGCCACCGTCACCCGCGTCATCACGGTCGATTTGCCGTCCGGGGATTCGACGCTGGTCGCCAAGGATTTCCCGCTTGGTCTCGATGCCTCCTCCATCCGGGTCGAGGGTGAGGGCGGCGCAAAGCTCACCATCGGCACGATCGATGCGCGGTCGCCTCGCGCCGCGCCGGTCAATCTGCCCGAGCTGGAAAAGCGCATCGAGGCCTTGAACGATCAGCGCGCCGATTTGCAGGGCGCGATCGACTCGGCGAATGCGCGGCGCAAGTTTGCGGAGCACTTTGCGGAAACCTCTCCCGCGGGGATCGGCGACAAGGGTGAGGCGCGGCCGATCGCCGAATGGCGCGCGGCCTTTGCTGCGGTCGGCGAAGAAATTGCGAGCGCCGACACCGTCATCCGCGATGCCACGCGCAAGACGCGGGAAATCGACCGGCAGATCGCCCAACTCGAGGTCGAGCGCAAGGCGAAGCCGCCGAGCAAGCTCGAGGTTCGCATGGACGTTGCCGCGACTGCTGCGACGAAGGCGACGCTGCGCGTGACTTACGCCGTGCGCAATGCGCGCTGGATGCCGCTCTATGACGCTCGGCTCGACACCGGCGCCAAGGATCGCAAGCCGCAGCTCGAGCTGATCCGCCGCGCCGAGATCACGCAATCGACCGGCGAGGATTGGTCCAACGTGACGCTCGGCGTCTCCACGACCCGCATCAGCCGCGGCGGAAGTGCGCCGGAGCTGCATTCGCTGGTCGCGCAATATCCACAGGTGCCGAAGCCGCTGGCAGCAGGTTCGGTCTCCGATCTGGCGCGGCCCGCGCCGGTTCTGCGACAGATGCAATCGCCAGCGATGGCCAAGATTGCGGAAGCGGCCGAGCCGCGCGAACGTGCCGACGAGCAGCAGGCAATTGCCGAGATCGGGGATTTCCAGGCGACGTTCAAAATTCCCGGCCGCGTCAGCCTCGGCGCCGCCGAGGGCGCCAAGAGCCTGCGGATTGCAGCGATGACGGTGCCCGCCGACCTCGCGGTCCGCGCCGCACCGGTGCTGGACCCGACCGCCTTCCTCGAAGCCAGCTTCAAGCAGACCGATGACACGACGCTGCTGCCGGGCAAGGTCGCGATCTACCGCGACGGCGTCTTTGTCGGTCGCGGCAAGCTTTCCGCTTCCGCCAAGGACGACATCGTCCGCCTCGGCTTCGGCGCCGACGACAAGGTGAGAATCGAGCGCGCCGTGCTCAAGCGCAATGAGGGCTCGGCCGGTCTCCTGGTCACGACGTCCAAGACCGACGAGCGTACGTTCAAGACCACCATCCGCAACGGTCATGATTTCCCGATCAAGGTTGCGATCGAGGATCAGTTGCCGGTCAGCGAGAGCGAGGACATCGTCGTCGAAATGCTGCCCGCGACCACGCCGCCGACCGCCAGCAACATCCGTGACCGCCGCGGCGTGCTGGAATGGTCGTTCGACGCCAAGCCGGGCGAAGTCAAGGATATCAACTTCGCCTGGCGCATCCGCTGGCCGAAGGACAAGAGCATGGTGATCGTCCCGGCGGGGTAGGCTGTTCGCCCCAAACGAGATGCGCTTCCTCTCCTTGCGGGGGAGGGAGCGCACCTTCATCGTGGCGGCGGCGCCGCCTGCATCGACTGCGGAAGCACGTAAGGCACGCCGTCGTCGCCTTGATGGACAACGGCATCGATCTCGAAGATCTCGCGGATGGTTTCGCGGGTGACGACATCCGCGCGCGAGCCATCTGCGGCGAGCCTGCCGCCAGCCAGCACGACCAGCCGGTCGGCGAAGCGGATCGCGAGATTGAGGTCGTGCAGGATCGCGATCACTGCCGTGCCGCCGGCCGCACGGCGGCGGGCGGCTTCGACGAGGTCGATCTGGTGGCGCAGATCCAGGCTCGAGGTCGGCTCGTCCAGCAGCAGGAGGCCCGGGCCGTGCTCGGCTTCGCCGCAGGCGAGCTGCACCAGCACGCGGGCGAAATGGGCGCGCTGCTGTTCGCCGCCTGATAGAGTCGGCAGTTGCCGTTCGCGGAAATGGGCGAGCCCAACCTCGTCGAGGGCCGCGTCGGCGAGCGCGCCTGCTTCACGCGCGCTGCGCTCGCCCGCGCCCATCAGCACGATCTCCTCGACGGTGAAGGGGAAGGTGACGTTGATGTGCTGGGACAGCATCGCGCGCCGTGCGGCGAGCTCGCGCGGCGGATAGCTGCTGATATCGCGCTGTTTCAGGCGCACCGCACCCTGGTTCGGGCGGAGATCGCCGGAGAGCAACCGCAGCAGCGTCGACTTGCCGGCGCCGTTCGGGCCGATGATCGCGACCATCTCGCCGGCCGCAACCGTCAGGTCGACGCCATCGAGCAGCGTCGCGCGGCCGGCGCGCTTGCTCAAGCCGCGCGCCTCGATCACGGCGCTCATAGCGAGGCCAGCCCGCGCTGCCGCAGCAGGATGAAGAGGAAGACCGGCGCGCCGACCGCTGCGGTCAGGATGCCGATCGGCATCTCCGCCGGCGCCACGATGGTGCGCGCCAGCGTATCGGCGCCGACCATCAGGATCGCGCCGAGCAGGACCGAGGCCGGCAGCAGCAGTCGATGCGCAGGTCCAATGACGAGACGGAGCAGATGCGGCACGACGATGCCGACGAAGCCGATGACGCCGCTGATCGACACCGCGACGCCGGTCATGGCGGAGACCATGACGATCGAGATTCGCTTGAGACGCTCGACGTCGACGCCGCCGTGAAAGGCGTCGGCCTCGCCGAGCACCAGAAGATCGAGGCCGCGCGCGATGAAGGCACAGGCGCCAAGCCCGATGATGAGAATGGGCGCCAGCATGGCGGCCTTGGTCCAGGTCGCCCCGCTCATCGAGCCCAGCAGCCAGAACGTGATGTCGCGGAGCTGGCGGTCGTCGGCGACGAACACCAGCAGCCCGATGCCGGCATTGGCGATGGCGGTGATGGCGACGCCGGCGAGCAGGAAGACCGCGATCGAGGTGCGCCCCGAGCGGCTCGATATGCCGTAGAGGATCGCAGTCGTGGCCAGCGATCCCGCGAATGCCGCGAGCGGCAGGAGCTCGGCCTGGAGGAAGCGCAGCGTCTCGCCGAAGCGCGAATCGGTGAAGACGATCGCGCTTGCGGCTGCGAGCGCGCCGCCGCTGGAGACACCGACCAGCGCGGGATCAGCGAGCGGATTGCGAAACAGTCCTTGCATGATCGCGCCGGCGGCCGCGAGCAGGCCGCCGACCATCGCCGCCGCCGCGATCCGGGGGACGCGGATCGACCACAGCACGAGCTGGTCGCGGGCCGTTATGGCCGTGCTTTCGCCTGATAGCCCCAGTGCGGCAGGCAGGCGGGAGAGGGGAATGCCGGCGGCGCCGAAGCTCAGCGCCACGATCGCGGCGACCGCGAGCAATGCGATCAAGAGAGGAATTGCGAGCGATGCGGACCGCCGCCGCGCGTTGGCGCGTCGTTCCGTGCCGCGCGCTTCCATGCCGATCGCCACGCTCATTGCCGGCAATTCGCCGCCGACAGCGCCGAGGTGAAGGCAGCGCCCGGTTCGGCCAATCCCGGATAGAGTTTCACCGAAAGGTCGCGCGCCGCCGCCGCCGTCCGTGGCCCGAAACCGAGCAGATAGAGCCCGTCCATGGTGATGAGGCTCTTGTTGGCCACGACCGGCGTCAGGGCGAAGCCGGGATGGGCATAGATCGCGTCGGCCTGCAGCGAGTCCTTGCCACGCTCGATCGACAGCACCACGTCCGGCTTTGCCGCCGCGATCGCCTCGTCACCGATGATCTTGTAGCCGTCGAAATCGTCGACGGCATTCGCGGCGCCGGCGAGCTGGATGATCTCGTTGGCCGCGGTCTTGTGGCCGGCGACCATGGCGCGCCCGTTCTGGAGCGACATCACGAATATCACACGCACCGGCTTGGTCACCTTGGCGCGCAGGGCGCGCAGTTGGGCAAAATCGGCGCCGACCGCGGCGCTCAGGCACGCGGCGCGTGCGTCGACACCCATGGCGTGGCCGACCAGCCTTATCTTCTCGATCAGTCCGTCCTCGGAGAAGGTGTCGGGCACCAGCACCAACGGCACTTTCGCCGTTTCCAGGATCTCCATGGTCGCGTGCGGGCCCGAGCCCTGAATCGCCAGGATCAGGGTGGGATTGAGACCCAACACGCCTTCGGCGGAGATCTGGCGCATGTAGCCGACATTGGGTTTGTCTTGCAGCGCCGCCGCTGGATAAAGGCTAGTGGTGTCGACGCCGACCAGCCGGTTCTCGAGCCCGAGCGCATAGATGATCTCGGTGATGGCGCCGCCGATCGAGACCGTGCGCGCGAAGTCGGTCACGGCGACGTCGCGATTGCGCGCGTCATGCACGGTGATGCCGGCGGCGTGCGCGGCAGAGGCGAGCGCGATCGTGCTGGAGAGCAGGAGGCTTGCGAGGGTGCGACAAAATGTCATTACAGGTTACTTCGTCAGGATCAGCTTGTTCTGCGAGGTCAGGCGAAGCCGATAGCTGTCCTCGCCGTGCGCGATGATGATCTCGCGCTCGACCGCAAACAGCTCGCGACTGTCGATCCGGCTCCCACGCATGGTGAGGGTTCGCGTTGTCGCAGAAGGGCTTCCTGCCGACCCCGCCGCGTCGCCGCTGCTGTCTCCTGATGTTGCCGACATGTTGGGTGTGATGCGCTTTCGAAACTCTGGGTGCTGCTTGTTTGTATAAGCGGCACGAAGCGCATTCCAACGGCCGCAATTTACAATCGATATAAACTGCAAGCTGATGTCATTGACCGTCAGAGTGTTGCCACGTAACCAATTATGGCGGCGGGGTGACTTGCCCGCGTCTTGAGAAAATCAGCCAGCCAGTCGTTCGCGTTGCGAACGCACGCCAGCCAAACGACCTGAAAAAATAGAGTGAAGTGCAGGCTGGGGCTGATATGGCTGACGGGGCTAGGTATTCGCGCGCCTTGATTTTGGGCGCGTCGGTGGTTTCATTTGCGGCAATGACGACGGAGAGCGGTCTTGCGCAGACCGCCGCGCCGCAGGCCGAAAGTGCGTCGACGGAACGGCCGAGGCAGGCCAGGCGCAAGCCGACCAAGCCGCTGGTCGCGCAACAGGCAGCGCCCGAGGTCCTCAACGCCCGAGCCCAGGCCGGCGGCACCGCGCCGGTTCAGACGCTCGACACCATCACGGTCGCTGCAACGAAAACCAAGGAGCGCGCGATCGATGCGCTCGCGCCGGTCAGCTCCATTTCGCTCGACCAGATCCAGGGTCTTCAGCCGAACCGGCTGTCGGGCATCTTCTATGCTGTACCCGGCGTGTCGTTCCAGGAACGCGGCGACGATCCCGCGACCTTCATCAACATCCGCGGCCTGCAGGATTTCGGCCGCGTCGCCGTGGTCGTCGACGGCGCGCGGCAGAATTACCAGCGCACCGGCCACAACGCCAACGGCTCCTTCTTCCTCGATCCCGAATTGATCGGCGGTGTCGACGTCGTGCGCGGTCCGACCGCCAACATCTACGGCTCCGGCGCAATCGGCGGCCTGGTCTCGTTCCGCACCAAGGACATCGACGACGTGCTACGTCCTGGCGAGCGCTGGGGCGTCGATCTCTCCGGCTCCTACGGCTCCAACAACAATCGCGGCCTCGGCTCGGTCTTCGGCGGCGTGCGCGCCACGCCCGACGTCGATATCTTCGGCGGCGCGGTCTATCGCACCCAAGGCAATTACAAGGACGGCAACGGCACCGAGATCGGCAACACCGGCAACCAGGTCGAGGCCGGGCTGATGAAGCTCACGGTGCGGCCCGCGATCGGCCACGAGGTCAAGTTCGGCGCCGTCTTTCAGGACTACCAGTACGATGTCGGCCAGTTCAACCGCGGCCCGGTCGCGACGGCGGCGCAGCGCGCGCTGTATCAGGGCTCGTCGGTCTATGCGTCCGACACCAAGAACTACACCGGAACGGTGACCTGGAACTATTCGCTGCCGAGCGACAATCTGTTCGACTCGCACATATCGGTCTACGGCAATCGCACCGACAACGACCAGACCAAGACCTATCACTACTCGACATCCGGCGCGGCCTATTGCGGCGCCGGCAATGTCGGCAACAACATCTCCGGCTGTGTCGGCGACAAGCGCGGCTATGTCCTCGATACGTTTGGCTTCGACGCCAACAACACCACGCGCTTCAACGTCGGCGACTGGCGCAATGCCGTGACCTACGGCGTCGACGCATTCCAGGACGACGTCATCACGACCGACAGCCGCGGCAATTCCAACATCACCACGCCGGGTGGCATCCGCACCGTGTCGGGCGGCTTCATTCAACTGAAACAGAACTACAACACCTGGTTCGAGGCGGTGAGCGCGATCCGCTATGACCGTTACAATCTGCAGTCCGGCGGTACCAATGCGAGTGGCGATCGCTTCTCGCCCAAGATCACCCTCGGTGTGACGCCGGTCCCGGGCTTCCAGCCCTATGTCAGCTACGCCGAAGGCTATCGTGCCCCATCGATCACCGAGACGGTGATCTCCGGCGCGCATGCTAACGGCGGCAGCCCGATCAACCTGCCTT
Source organism: Bradyrhizobium sp. ERR14 (assembly GCF_014198235.1). Lineage (NCBI taxonomy): Bacteria > Pseudomonadati > Pseudomonadota > Alphaproteobacteria > Hyphomicrobiales > Nitrobacteraceae > Bradyrhizobium > Bradyrhizobium sp. ERR14. The sequence continues at coordinate 189,067 of NZ_JACIHD010000011.1, forward strand.
GCCCGGATGGGACAACGGGTCTGTTCTGCTTCCTGCCAAATCCGAACCTGCGGCCGGAGGTCGGCAAGAACAAGGAAGTCGGCATCAACCTCAAATACGACAACATCTTCACCGCGTCCGACTCGTTCCGCGGCAAGATCAATCTCTTCCGAAACGACGTCTCTGACTACATCGAGGCGGTCTCGTTCAACCCCGTTGCGACGATGTTCGGCACGTTCAACCAGTTCTACCAGTACCAGAACATCGCCAATGCCCGCATCCAGGGTTTCGAGGCCGAGACGATGTACGATGCCGGCAGCTGGTTCATCGGTGTCGCCGGTCATTACATCCAGGGCAAGAACGCTGTCACCAATGTCGGGCTCGCGACCATCACCCCGCGCAAGGTCGTCACGACCGGTGGCGTCCGCCTGCTCGATCGCACCCTGATCCTGTCGGCGCAATGGGCCTCGTTTGGTGCCAACAACGATGTACCCGTCGGCTATCTGCCTGCGACCGGCTACGAGCTGGTCAATTTGTACATGACCTACAATGCGACCAGGGACATCGTGTTCACGGCTTCGATCGACAATCTCTTGAACCAGTACTACCGGCCTTACGCCATTCCCGGCAGCTCGACCGACGGCACGTCGCAGAACGACGTGCTTTGGTCAGCCCCGGGACCGGGCAGGGTCTACAAGGCCGGCATGAAGATCCACTTTGGAGGTGCGTAGCCGCCAGCTTCGCAGCACCACATCTCCGCCGGGCCGCGCTGATGCTCCAGCGCGGCTTCGGCGTGTTTCGTTTTGATCAGAAGGAGAGACTTTGATGTTCATCGCCATGAATCGTTTCCAGGTGAAGAAGGGTGCGGAGACCGCGTTCGAAACCGTCTGGGCCACCCGTGAATCCTATCTTGGCAGCATGCCGGGCTTCGTCGAGTTTCACCTGCTGAAGGGCCCTGAGGCCGAGGACCACACCCTCTATTCGTCGCACACCACCTGGGTCGACAAGGCGGCGTTCGAGACCTGGACGCGCTCGGACCAGTTTCGTCGTGCCCATGCCCGCGCCGACAACTCGACCGGCGAGAGCCTGTATCTCGGCCATCCCAAGTTCGAAGGCTTTGAGGTGATCCAGAGCGAGCGCAAGGCCGCGGCCGCCTAGATCGCAATAGCAGAGGAGCCGGACATGTTGAGCACCGATCTTGCCGATCTCAGGGCCCATATGGCCGACAATCCGGGCGCGGTGATCGAGGACGTTGCGCGCCAGCGCAAGGTCACCCCGCGCAGCGTGATCGAGGCGCTGCCATCCTCCATGGTGCATATTGGCGGCGGCGAGCATTTTGCCGCCGCCATACAGGACATCGCGGAGTGGGGCGAGGTCACGCTGATCGTGCACACCGATGACGCGATCTTCGAGTTCACGGGCGCCATTCCCGCGGGCGAGATCGGCCGCGGCTACTTCAACCTGATGCAGCCGAAGGGTCTGCACGGCCATCTTCGCCACGAGCGCTGCGCAGGCGTCGCCTTCGTCGAACGCCCGTTCATGGGCAAGTCGTCGGCCTTCGTCGCGTTCGTGAACGCCGACGGCGGCATCATGTTCAAGGTCTTCGTCGGCCGCGACGAGACAAGGGCGCTGCGGACGGATCAGCTGGCGCGGTTCCGGCAGCTCGCGGCCCGGATCGCGGCGCAGCCGGCTGCGTAGCTTTCTTTTGTTGTCGGGAGATCAGGATGCAAGGCAAGTCCAGGCTTCGGCAAATGGTCGTTGCAATCGCGCTGGCGCCGACACCGGCCTTCGCGATCGACGAAGCCCTGTTACCGCGCAATCTGTCGCCCTGGGGCATGTTCGTCAGCGCCGACATCATCGTGAAGACGGTGATGATCGGGCTCGCCGTCGCCTCGCTGGTGACATGGACGGTGTGGCTCGCCAAGACCATCGAGCTGCGTCGCAAGGGTGCACTCGCCTTGCGGCAGACGCGCGCACTCGAAGGCAACATGACGCTGGCCGAGGTATCGTCACGGGCCGGTGACGCGCGCGACGCCGTCGCCCAGCTGATCCAGTCCTGCGCCAGGGAAGCCGAGCTCTCCGGCGGCATCCTCGACGACGGCCTCCAGGAGCGGGTGGCGCTGCGGCTCGAGCGGGTGGAGGCGGCAATGTCCAGACAGATCGCGCGCGGCACCGGCGTGCTCGCGACCATCGGCGCCACCGCGCCCTTCGTCGGCCTGTTCGGTACCGTCTGGGGTATCATGAACGCCTTCATCGGCATCTCCGAGAGCCACACCACCAGCCTCGCGGTGGTCGCGCCGGGCATCGCGGAGGCGCTGCTCGCCACCGCGCTCGGCCTCGTCGCGGCGATCCCGGCGGTGGTGATCTACAATCATCTGGTCCGCGGTATCGCCAATTACCGCGCGCTGCTCGGCGATGCCTCGGCGCAGCTGATGCTGCTGGTCAGCCGTCAGCGCGACCACAGGGAGTTCCGCCTGGCGCGGGCGGCGGAGTAAGCTCATGGCTGCGAAGCTCGGCGCATGCGGGGGATCTCCGCTCAAGCGCGGTGACCCGGATGATCTCGACGTCGTCAACGAGATCAACGTCACGCCGTTCATCGACGTGATGCTGGTGCTGCTGATCATCTTCATGGTGGCAGCCCCACTCGCCACCGTCGATATCGGTGTCGAGCTGCCCGCGACCGCAGCCGAGCCGGCGCCGCGGCCGGACAAGCCGACCTTCGTGACGGTGAAGCCGGATCTCACAATTGCCGTTGGCGAGGACACGATGGCCCGCGACGGTCTCGCCGCCGCCCTCGATGCCGTCATCAAAGGCCGTAAGGACGAGCGCATTTATCTGCGCGCCGACAAGGCCGTCTCCTACGGCGACCTGATGGAAGTGATGAACACCCTGCGTAACGCCGGCTACCTCAAGGTCGCCCTCGTCGGCCTCGACGGACGCAACTGATGGCCGCGAACGCCTTTGCCCTGCATGAGCCGCTTCGAGAACGCGAGACCGCGCGCTGGGGCGCATCGGCGGCGGTGATCGTGGCGTTGCACATCGCCGCCGCACTGCTGGCGATGAATTGGATCAGGTCGCAGCCCGAGCAAGGTGTCAACATGCCGGCGATCCTCATCGACATGACGCCGGAGACATCGGCGCCGCCGTCGACACCGCTCGATATCGCGCCGGGCCCCGTGATGGAGCAGGCGGATGCGTCGCCGCCGGAGCCGATGCAGCAGCAGGCCGTCGAAGAGACGATCGCGCCGACGCCGCCGCAGGAAAAGCCGGACGTGGTTGCGCCGCCGGAGCAGAAGCTGGAGCCGGCTCCGCCGAAGCCCGAGCCGGTGCAAGTCGCGCCCGTGGAGAAGCCGGCACCGGCAAAGCCTCGGGTGGTACGTCCCGACGCTCGGAAGCCGTCGGATGCGCCGCCCGCGCCGCGCACCAGCGCGCCGCCACGTGCCGAGCGCCAGGCTCCGCTGGCATCCGCCGTGAGTGCCGGCTCAGTTGCTTCGGCGATGGCAACCTATTATCAGCGCGTGCGCGCGCACCTCATGCGCTTCCACCAGTATCCGACGAGTGCGAATGGTCAGAGGGGCGTGGTCAAGCTGAGCTTCACGCTCGGCCGTGGCGGTCAGGTGCTGTCCAGCCGCCTCGGGGGCTCTTCGGGTGTGGCGGTGCTCGATGCCCAGGCCATGGCCATGGTGCGTCAGGCCCAGCCATTTCCACCGGTGCCGTCCGAAATCACTTATGCGACGATTCCCATCAACGTGGGCGTCGCGTTTGGTAATTGATTTGCGACGAACTCCTCCCCCGCGCGAAGCGGGAGAGGAGCATAGCGTCAGCCTATTTCGCCTTCAGGAAGTCCGCGACTTCGAGCAGCATGAACTCGTCGTCGTCGGCCTTGTTGGGATCGCGGCTGGAGGAGAACGGCAGATTGTTGTCGTTGCCGACGATGATGTGGGTGTCGTCGACGCGATCGACGTTCTCGATGGTGAAGAACGGGAAGGTGTAGACGCCGTCGTTGAGCGGCTTCCTCGCCTTCTTGTCGGGATCCCTGATCTTCATGAGGTCGATATAGCCGATCTTGCGCACGGGCTTGCCGACATTGGCTTCGGTGAGCTCGATCTTGTAGATGCGCTTGAACTTGGCAAGATCCGGAAAACAGGTCTCGCCGCGGGTGCCTTGCGGGCAGGCCTTGTCGGCGGTGCCTTCGCCGTTGTCGCGCTCGATGATGAGGCCGGAGGCCTGATCGATCATGTTGAAATCGCCGATGGCGTTGCCGTTCTGCTCGAACACGTATTGCCAGTAGCGGCCGGTGAATTTTTCCGCGGCGATGTCGAATTCGAGGATGCGGGAGGCTTCCTTGCCGTCGACCTTCTCCCAGTCCTTTTTCTCGGCATCCCACAGCGGTCCCTCGAGCAGGCCGTAGAGGAATTTGCCGTCCTTGGAGGACGCAAAGCCCTCATAGCCCTTGGAGCGGCGGAGGTTGACGTTGGTGTAGGTTGCGCCCGGCGCGCCCGGCGTCGCCACGGCCCAATTGTCCGGCGACCGGACCGGCTTGCCGTCGGCAACCGTATCGAACACGGCCAGGATCTTGCCTGACTTGTCGGCCTTCAGGATGTAGGGGCCGAACTCGTCGCCGATCCAGAAGGTGTCGCCGATGATCTGGAAGCCTTCGGTGTCGAAGTCGGAGCCGGTGAGATAGCGCCTCTCGGTGTCCTCGTGCACGATGCGGAACGGGACCTTTTTGTCGGGGTCGTGCAGGAAGATCGTCTCCTGCCGATCGATCTTGCCGCTCGCCCAATCCATCTTGTAGCGGTTCAAATACAGCATCGAATCCGGCGAGTTGGCGCGCGCGCCCATGCCGTTGTCGGTGATGACCCAGAAGCTGCCATCGGGCATGGTCTTGATGCCGGAATGGCCCTGCAGCGGCTGGCCCTTGAACGGCAGCGACACGCCGGTCGCGCGCTCATAGGACTTGCCCATCACGGTGCCGAGCGCGTCGACCCGCTTGCCGGTGGTATATTTCCCCGAAGTCTTGAGATCGGCGGGGGCGTCGGCGGGGGCGTCGATGAAGGTGGCAGCCGGCATCACCACGTGGCCGGCGAGCTTGGCGGGGAATTCACCTTCGCTCTGCGCGAGCGCTGGGCTCGCGGCGAGAATGATCGTTGCGACGGTGCTGAGAAAAGTCGCGCGCATGTGCGTCTCCTGTTGGCGGACGCTCGCCTTATGCTGTCAGCGTGTTGCAGTTTTGTGAAACCGGGCCAAACGCCGCAGCCGCGATCTACTCCTTCACCGCGCCGGTCAGCGAGGATACGTAGTAGTCCACGAACAGCGAGTAGAAGATCGCGACCGGCAGCGATCCCAGCAGCGAGCCAGCCATCAGCGCACCCCACTGATAGACGTCGCCGGTGACGAGTTCGGTCAGGATCGCAACCGGCACGGTCTTGTTGGCGCCGCTCTGGATGAAGGCGAGCGCGTAGATGAACTCGTTCCAGGACAGCGTGAAGGAGAAGATGCCGGCCGAGATCAGCCCGGGCACCGCCAGCGGCAGCGTGATCCGCCGCAGGATCTGCAGCCGCGTCGCGCCGTCCACCAGCGCGCATTCCTCGAGCTCATAGGGGATCGACTTGAAGTAGCCGATCAGCAGCCAGGTGCAGAACGGCACCAGGAAGGTCGGGTAGACCAGGATCAGCGCCAGCGGTGAGTCGAACAGGCCGAACTGCACCACGACGGTGGCGAGCGGAATGAACAGGATCGACGGCGGCACGAGATAGGCCAGATAAATGCCAAGGCCCACATAAGGACTGCCGCGGAAGCGCAAGCGCTCGATCGCATAGGCGGCAAGCGTGCTCGCGATCAAGGACAGCGTGGTCGAGCCGATCGCCACCAGCATCGTCGTCTTGAGCCAGCGCGGATAGGCGGTGTCGAACAGCAGATGCTTGATGTGGGCAAGCGTCGGCGAGGAGATCCAGAACGGATTATGGTCCTTGTAGTTCATTAGCTCCGCGTTCGGCTTGAACGAGGTGATCGCCATCCAGTAAAACGGGAACAGCAGGATCAACACGAAGCAGCCGAGCGGCAGGTAGATCATCATCAGCCGCCGCAGCCCGGAATCCCAGGCCATGGTGTCCGGTGCCGCCTTCGCGTCGGCCACAGTGGCGGTTTGCGCGACGGTGTCAGTCATTGGCCTCTCCCTGCTGCCATTTGCGGCGCGCCAGGCCGAAATAGGAGAACAGCGTCGCGAATATCAGGAACGGGATCATCGATACCGCGATCGCCGCACCTTCGCCGAGCTCGCCGCCGGCGATGCCGCGCTGAAACGCCAGCGTCGCCAGCAGATGGGTCGAGTTGACGGGTCCGCCGCGGGTGATGGCGTAGACCAGCTGGAAGTCGGTGAAGGTGAAGATGATCGAGAACGTCATGACGATGGCGAGGATCGGCATCATCATCGGGAAGGTGATGTAGCGGAAACGCTGCCAGGCGCTGGCGCCGTCGAGCATCGCGGCCTCATAGAGCGAGGGCGAGATGGTCTGCAGGCCCGCCAGCAGCGAGATCGCGACGAAGGGAATGCCGCGCCAGATATTGGCGGCGATCAGCGAGAAGCGCGCCGGCCAGGGTGAGCCGAGGAAGTCGACATTGCCCGACCGCCAGTGCAGCACGTCGACCAGCAAATAGGAGATGATCGAGAATTGCGGATCGTAGATCCACCAGAACGCCAGCGCCGAGAGCACGGTCGGCACGATCCAGGGCAAGAGGATGATCGCACGCAGGATGCTCTTGAATGGAAAATGGTTGTTGAGCAGCAGCGCGAGCCAGAAGCCGAGCGCGAACTTCCCGAAGGTGGCGATGCCCGTATAGACCACGCTGTAGAACACTGCGTTCCACCACAAGGGATCGGTGAGCAGATACTGGAAATTCTCCAGGCCCACGAAGACGCCGCGACGGCCGATCGTGGTGTCGGTGAAGGCGAGCCAGATGCCGAGGCCGAGCGGGTAGGTCAGGAACACCGAGAGCAGCCCGATCGCGGGCGCCAGGCACATCACGATCAGGAACGGCTTGTAGTCGAACAGCCGCACCAGCCAGTTCGGTTGCCGCTGGGCAAGTACGGGAGAGGAGAGTGTCGTCACGGACATTAATGTGTTGTCCTATCGTTGAACGTCACCACACCGTCATTGCGAGCGAAGCGAAGCAATCCAGTCTGTCGCCGTGGCTGCAGTCTGGATTGCTTCGTCGCAAATGCTCCTCGCAATGACGACGGTTCTATCGTCGCGCGTTACCGCTGCCGCCGGAAGTACCGCTTGCAGCGCTGCTCGGCTTCCGCGGCGGCGGCCTCTGGCGTGGCCGCACCGGTCGCAACGGACGCGCACATCTGAATGAGCACGTAGTCGGCGCTGACGGCTCCGGTCGCCGTCGAGATCGGGCCCTTGTAGCCGTCATAGTATGTGCTGTTCATCGTGTCCTTGAACAGCTTCACCTTGGGATCCTGCGACCACACCGCGGCCTCGGCATAGGCGGCGAGCGGCTGCGACCAGTAGCCGGAATTGGCGTTGAGCCAGGGCTCGTACTGGTCCTTTTCCAGCATGTATTGCAGGAAGGCCTTTGCGGCGTTGGGGTACGGGCTGTGCTTGAACACCATGGCATTGAGGGTCAGGCCCGCCATCGGAGAGACCTTGGCCAGTCCCTTGGGCAGCAGCTGATGCTCGCTGTCCTCGGCGATCGCCTTGGTCGCCGGGTCGTTCTTGAGTGAGAAGTACAGCGAGACGCCGTTGGCGGTCAGGGAGATCTCCTGCGAGGAATAGGCGCGGTTGTTGCTGACGTCGTTCCACGACGGCGTGCCGGCGATGAAGGTGGGGTAGACCTGCTTGACCCAGTTCAGCGCCGCGATGGTCTCCTTGCTGTTGATGACGACATTACCTTCCTCGTCGAGCAGGGAAGCATTGTGCGACCACAGCGCCCAATTGGCGAAGCCGTTGCCGTCGCCCTTGGCGTTGCCGAGCGCGAAACCGGCCGGCTTGCCGGCCTTGTGCAGCTTCTGGCACAGGTCGAGGATTCCGGCATGGTCTTCCGGCACCTTGTCGAAGCCGACCGATTGCAGGATCGACTTGCGGTAGATCAGGGGACCCGCGGTGGCACCGAACGGCAGGCCGATCCAGGCGTCGCTCTTGTTCTTCTTGCCGTAGCGCTGCGCAAGCGGCAGCCAGCCGCCATAGCGCTTGCCGACATAATCGGCGACGTCGGTCAGCTCGATCAGCTTGTCGACGTAGATGTGGGGGGCGTCGGAGAAGCCGATGATAATGTCGGGGCCGGCGCCGGAGTTCGAGGTCACCGCGGTCTGCTGGTTGATGTCCTCCCAGCCGACGAAATCGACCTTGACCTCGACGCCGGTCTCCTTGGTGAACTTTGCCGCATTGGCGCGGAACACATCCTCGTCGGCCTGGACGAAGCGCACCGGGCGCAGCATGCGCAAGGACGCGCCCTTCTCGATCTCGAGCTTGGGCGCCGCCACGTCGGCGGCCTTGATTGTCGATGGTGTTGTTTGCGCTGCAGCACCGGTGGCCGCGAGCGTTGCAGCGGATAGGCCCAGCGCCAAGGCATCACGACGTGTGATGTCGTTCCTCATCAGTACCTCCCTATGATGTTCCCTTCCCGGCGTTGATCGCCGGTGAAGGGCCGTTCGGTCGTTGGCGCCTCGGGCGCCGGCTGTCTAGCTGTTCGGCCCGCGATCCATGCTGACGGGTTGCCAGCGGCGGAGCGTGGTGTCTTGCAGCACCGACGGATTGACGCAGCTTACCGGCCACATGCCCTGAAGCACCAGTGACAATTCGTAGCCCACGCGGCGCTTGCGTGCCTCGTCAAACCGTGCCGAGGCCGACGCCACGTGGGCGGTCAGCGTCACGTTCTCCATGCCGAGCAGGGGATTGTTGTGCGAGGGCGGTTCCTTCTCCAGCACGTCGAGCGCCGCGTGCGCGATCCAGCCCTCCTGCAGCGCCTTGATCAGGCTCTCCTCGTCCACGGTGGCGCCGCGCCCGGTGTTGATGAAGATCGAACCCTTCTTCATCTGCCGAAAGTGCTTCTCGGTCAGCATGTGATGCACCTCGGGCCTTGCCGGAGCATGCATCGAGACGAAGTCGGATTGCGACAGCACCTCGTTCAGCGTCGCCGGGATCACGCCGTGGTCGTACATCAGCGTTTCCTGGATGAAGGGATCGTAGGCCATCATGCGCAGGCCGAACGGCGCCGCGCGTTTCGCAACTGCACGCGCGACGCGGCCGAACGAGACGAAGCCGAGCGTCTGGCCCATCAGCCTCGGGACCTTGAGCAGCGCTGGCCGGCCCTCCGCCCAGCGGCCGTCACGCACCATGCGGTCCTGCTCGACCAGGCGGCGGAAGCCGGCGAGCAGCAGCATCATGGCGTGATCGGCGACCTCTTCGATGAAGGTGTCCGGAATGTTGGTGACGGGAATGCCGCGCGCGGTGGCCGCCTTGACGTCGACGCTGTCGACGCCGACCGAGCCGAGCGTGATGACCTTGCAGGTCTGCAAGCTGTCGATGATGGTCTTGGTGATCGGGATGCCCTTGGCATAGATGGCGTCCGCGGTCTTTGCTGCGGCGATGAACCCGGCCTCGTCGGCGGGGGCCTCAATGATCTCGGCGTCGATCGGATCGAGCGCCTCGCGCTCAAAGGAATAGTCGCTGCCCGCGACCGTGAAGCTCGCGCCCTTCGGCGTCACCACCCTGTATTTCGGCATTTTCTCGCTCCCGATTTGGTTTGTCGGTTCTTGTTGTGACCCGCCTCCGCGGGCGGGCCTTTGCGTCTTTTACGCGAAATCGGAGCGGTCGCGTACAATCGTCGGTTGCCGGTGTGGGGATAAATTGCCGCTTTTTGCGGCTGCGTCCGGGCTTCTACGGAGGCACGTAAGTAACTTGCTAAGGCTCTCTCCCTAAAAGTTGTTTCGATTTCGATCGATCTGTCGCACGCCCATATCCCATTATTGCCGGAGCTAATCGTGAAGTTGAGCAATCTGAAGATCGCCCCGAAGCTCGGCATCCTTGTCGGCGTCACCTTGTTCGGCCTGTGCATCTCCGGCGTCCTCGCCGGCTATCTGATGAAGCGCGAGATGGTGAATGCGCGCATCGATCAGGCCAAGGCGATCGTCGAGCTGGCACGCAACTATGCGGGCGCTCTGAAGAAGCGCGTCGACGCCGGCGAGCTGACGAAGGACGCGGCCATGGCCGAGCTTCGCCGCTACGGCAATTCGATGACCTACGACAACGGCGCGGGCTATCTGTTCGGTACGTCGTACGAAGGCATCACGCAGCTCGCGCCGGATCCCAAGCAGATCGGCACCAATCGCATGGATGTCGTGACCAACGGCCGCAAGCTGTCCGTCGAGCTGATGGACGGCGTCAAGGCCAACGGTTCGATCCTGCTGCATTATGAATATATGAAGCCCGGTCAGCCGACGCCGATCCGCAAGATCGGCTACGCGGTGGCGGTGCCCGGCTTCGACATGTATCTCGGCACCGGCGCTTATCTCGACGACATCGACGCCAAGATGGGCCCGGTCTATTGGCTGCTCGGCTTTGCCATGCTCGGCATTTTCGTTGTCGCCGGCAGCGTCGCCTGGCTGATCGGCCGCGGCATCAGCCGCCCGCTGGCGCTGCTCGGCGCCCGCATGAAGGATCTCGCCGACGGCAAGCTCGAGGGCGACATACCCGGCGTTGGCCGCGGCGACGAGGTCGGCGCGATGGCTTCCACCGTCCAGATCTTCAAGGACAACGCGGTCCGCATCCGCGACCTCGAAAGGACCGAAGCCGATGCCAAGGAGCGCGTCGCGGCCGAACGTCGCAGCGCGATGGAGGGCATCGCCAGCGACTTCGAACGCAGCGTCAACGGCATCGTCCGCTCGGTCTCCTCGGCCGCGGCCGGCATGCAGACGACGGCGCAGTCGATGACCGCGACCGCCAGCGACGCCTCCTCGCGCGCGGCGACGGTCGGCGCGGCCTCGCAAAAGGCCTCCGGCAATGTCGGCACGGTCGCGGCGGCCGCCGAAGAGCTGTCGAGCTCGGTTGCGGAAATCTCCCGCCAGGTGACCCGCTCGACCGAAGTCGCCAGCCGCGCCGTCAGCGACGCCGAGCGTACCAACGCCACCGTGCAGGTGCTTTCGACCGGCGCCGAGAAGATCGGCGAAGTCGTCAAGCTGATCCATTCGATCGCCGCGCAGACCAATCTGCTCGCGCTCAACGCCACCATCGAGGCGGCACGCGCCGGTGAATCCGGCCGCGGATTCGCGGTCGTCGCCTCCGAGGTCAAGGCGCTCGCCAACCAGACCGCCAAGGCGACCGAGGAGATCTCCGCGCAGGTCGCGGCGATGCAGACCTCGACCAGCGACGCGGTCACGGCCATCTCCGGCATCACCCAGACCATCGCCGAGATGAGCGAGATCACCGCCGGCATTTCCGCCTCGATCGAGCAGCAGGGCGAGGCGACCCGCGAGATCGCCCGCAACATCCAGTCCGTCGCGGCGGGCTCCAGCGAGATCAACGCCCATATCGGCAGCGTCACCTCCGCTGCGGAAGCGACCGGCACCGCGGCCACCGACGTGCTCTCCAACGCCCGCGAGCTGGACAACCAGTCCGGCGCGCTGCGCAGCGCCGTCGACGGCTTCCTCGCCAAGGTGCGCGCGGCGTAGATTCTTGCACTGAATTCGTAGGGTGGGCAAAGCGAAGCGTGCCCACGACTTGTCGCTATTTCGGACCGATGGTGGGCACGGCGCAAGTGCGCCTTTGCCCACCCTACAAGAGCAGTGCCCCGGGCGCAGCGTCACGACGTGCCGCCGCGTCCGGGACACGAGACCGTCCTACTGCTTCTCGATCTTCGCGTTCGTGATCAGCTTCTCCCACAGCACGAGCTGTTCGTTCACGAACGTGCCGAGCTGCTCCGGCGTGCCCGAGAACGCGTCCATGCCGAGCGTGGCGAGCTGGGCCTTGATCTCCGGCTTCTCGACGATCTTCCGGATCTCGGCGTTGAGCCGGGTCACGATCTCCTTCGGCATGCCGGCGGGGCCGAAATAGCCCTGCCAGGACGAGATGTCGAAATCAGGCACGCCGGCCTCCTGCATCGAGGGCAGGTTCGGCACCAGCGGCGAGCGGTCCTTGGTGGTGACGGCGAGCGCGCGCAGCGCGTTGCCGTTGACGTGGGGCAGGCCGGTCAGGATGTCGACGAACATCATCGAGACGCGGCCGCCCATGACGTCGTTGAGCGCCGGCGGCGAGCTCTTGTAGGGCACGTGCAGCAAGTCGAGCCCGGCATTGTGCGCAAAGGTCGCACCCGAGACGATCGCGGAGGACGATCCCGAGGCGTAGCTCAGCTTGCCCGGATTGGCCTTGCCGTAGGCGACCAGCTCGCCGACGGTCTTGGCCGGCACTTCCGGATTGACGACCAGCATGAAGGGCAGGTCGCCGGTGCGCGCGATCGGCGTGAAGTCCTTGACCGGATCGTAGGTGAGGTTCTTGAGCAGATAGGGATTGGCGGAATGCGTGGTGTTGGTCGTCACCAGCAGCGTGTAGCCGTCGGGGGCGGCCTTCGCGACATAGCTCGCGGCGAGCATGCCGTTGGCGCCCGCCTTGTTCTCGATCACGATGCCGACGCCGAGCGCCTGCGACAGATGCTGCGAGATCAGCCGTGTCGTCGTGTCAGTGCCGCTGCCGGCCGCGAACGGCAAAACCAGCGTGATGTTGCGGCTCGGATAATTGTCGGCCTGGGTCGTGGATGCGGCGGCGAGGCACAATGCGGCCGCTCCGGCGGCACGCAGGTTTCGAATCAGCCCTGAAAGCATGTTTGAACGTTCCCTCTTTTTGGTTGGCGGGGAACCTAGCGCCTCCTCGTCGAAATCGGAAGGCGCGAGTTTGTCGCCTTGTCTCCGCGTCGCGGAATTACTTCACCGCGGAGCCCTGGCGTGAGGCGATCACGACGCCGGCGAGCACCAGCGCGTAGCCGATCAGGTGGAACGGCTGCAGCTTTTCGCCGAGCAGCAGGATCGCCATCGCCGAGCCGAACACCGGCACCAGATGGAAGAACGGCGCGGCCCGATTCGGGCCGATCAGCGCGACGCCGCGGTTGAAGAAGAGATAGGCCAGCGTCGAGGGAAAGATCAGGATGTAGCCCAGCGTCGCCAGCGTCGTTCCGTCGAATTGCAGCACGCGGCCGCTTGCCGCCTCCCAGATCGCGGTCGGCAGCAGCATCGTCGCGCCGCAGCAGGTGGTGAAGGACAGGAAGGACAGCTGGTGGATCTTGGGCCGGCGCGGGATGAAGGCCGAGTAGATCCCGAACGCCACCAGCGAGGAGGCGAACATGATGTCGCCCCTGTTGAAGCTGATGCTCGCGAGCGCGGCGAGATCGCCGCGCAGAATGATGATCAGCACGCCGAGAAGCGAGATCGCGATGCCGGCGAACTGCCCGCCCGTCAGCCGCACGCCGAACAGCACCAGCGACCACAGCGCCACGAACAGGGGACCTGCCGACTGGATCAGCAGCGCGTTCAGCGCCTCCGTGTATTGCATCGCCCAGTACGAGATCGCGTTGTTGAAGGCGAAGCCCACCAGCGACAGGAACAGCATCAGCGGCAGGCTGTTGCGCAAGTCGGGCCAGTCGCGCTTCAGATGCGGCCAGGCGAACGGCAACAGGATCAGGAAAACGCCGAACCAGCGGATCGTGGTCACCGTCAGCGGCGGCACATGCGCGCCGACATGACGCGCCAGCACGATGTTGCCGGCCCAGAACAGCGAGCTCAGGCTGAGCAACAGATAAGGCTGGTTGTTGAGCCAACTGGCCGGATTGGCGGTCTTTGGCGCGGGCGGAGCAATCGTCATTGGCGTTGGACGAAAGCTTGCGCCGGATTGCCGTCGCCGCACAAGCCACGCGGCCGCAATGCTACAATGCAGGCAAACCCTGAGGAGCGCCTTTGGCGGTTAATATGTTGAACATCGCTGGCGCGCGTCTCCCCCTCTCCCCCTGTGGGGCAGGGGAATCGCATATGGGTTTTGTCTAGCTATTGCATTGGAAGGCAAGACGGATTCTGAAGACGACTCCCGGAAGACGGAGGGGGTCGGAT
>NZ_JACIHD010000012.1:0-179178 GCF_014198235.1 Bradyrhizobium sp. ERR14
TACATCCAAACCAACATAAAGGGTCATCACATGCTCCTCGTTTGCACTGAGGAGAACATTCTACCTCAGCCTCGAGCGCGCGATTAGGCCATGTGGTTGACCCTATAGCCCTCCCGCTTTGAGCACGACATGCACGCGCCGATAGCCGAAGTGGCGGCGCTCGTGCGCGATCGCCTTCATGCGCTGGCGAAGGCCGCCATCGTCCGTCCGGATCGTCTTGTATCTCACAGTCATGCGGCAGAAGCCGATGGCTTTACACGCCCGCCGTTCGCTCATCCCCTGGGCATCCATGAGATGGGCGACAGCTTTCCGCTCCCCCGCGGGCGTCACCATTTCTTTCCCAGCAAGTCCTTCAGCGCGACATTGTCGAGCATGGCATCCGCCAGCAGCCGCTTCAGCCGCGTGTTCTCATCCTCCAGTGCCTTCAGCCGCTTAGCCTCCGACACCTCCATACCGCCGAACTTCGCCTTCCATTGTAGATGCTGGCGTCGCTGACGCCGTGCTTGCGGCACAGGTCGGCAACCGAAACGCCGGCCTCGTGCTCCTTCAAAATCCCGATGATCTGCTCTTCCGAAAAGCGGCTGCGCTTCATGCTCTGGTCCTTGTCGTGGGCCAGAACGAACTTCAAACTGGATTAAGCCCGTGGGGCAAGGTCAACTCGGACGCCGGATCGAGCGGTAGCAGCGAGAGTTTTATCCCCGCGCCTGAAGTGCCGAAGACATGATGCACGTTGCTGACGCCGCTCAACGGCCAAGTCGGCGAACGATGGCGATTTGTCGGCGATCGTTGAGATGCGACCGATTGCTTCACGTTCCAGGAATTCGCGATCTGTCGTCAACCTTGACAAGCCTCAACATGACGCACTCACGCTCCGATCATCGGAATGGGAAAAGGCTCGCTAACGGTAAGAAAACCGATACGACGCTGTGTCAGGTTTGTTGGGTTCGCCACACTCGTACTTTGATTGTGTCGCAGAGTCGAACGGATTGAGAAGTAATTAAGTGGGAGTCCGGCGCATCACCGAAGTGGCACGAGTTTTGATGCTCTTGCTTGCGGCGCGGCAGGAGCGCCGAGCAGAAATCATGCTTCGGGTTGCCGTCACGGGTGGCGCGGAGGAGGGGAAGCCCAATAACGGTGGTCCGTCAAATCGCATGCTATTAATGCGGAGCATAGATCGAAGCTCCGACGCTATGCGCGAGTCCTTGTCGACCTTTGGAAAAAGGTTGCGAAGACTGCCCTAGCCTCCTTTGCTGGTCGGCGATGCTGATAGAGCAGGGTCCAGAGTTTGTACGCGCTCGAGCTTCTCTTGTTTTCTTGACGTCAGCAGTGCGACCGGCGTCGGCTCTGAACGCAAGTCTTAGACAGTACTTGAATGAGCTTAGATGATTGCGATCGTGCGCCGCATGACAGCTCCGCTGCAGGTCAAGTATTCCGGGATCTCGGCGTTGAGCCGATCATTAATTGCACCGGCGTGCGCACCTCCTACGGCGGGTGCAATCCAACGCGGTCTCGCCGCAATGGAAGCCTCGGGTCAAGGCTTTGTCGTTCTGAATGAACTGGCGGAAGCGGTTGGACGGAAATTGGCTGCGCTCACCGGTGCCGAATGGGGGCTCGTGACCGCTGGAAGTGCAGCAGCAGTAAGTCAGGCGGTTGCTGCTTGCGTAGCTGGTGACGATCCAGAAAAGATGCTGAAGCTCCCGTTACGAGACGAGAGAATGGTGGTTGTGGCTGCTGATCAGCGAATGGCCTACGAGCATGCAATTCGAGCGGTCGGTTGTGGGGTTGCGTCCTATCGGCCGTGCCGCAGACCTGGATCAGCTTTCAGTTGGGAAGATCGCAGCAATATGCCTTGTTGCCTCAGATATTCCAAAGTCGGTCTTGTCCTTTGACCAAATTGCTCTGCGCTCCAAACAACTCGGAATTCCCCTGATTGTAGACGGGGCCGGAGCAGCCCCAAGATTCCCCAACGTTTGGCTTCAAAGTGGAGCCGATCTACTGATCCATTCAGGCGGCAAGTATATCAGCGGACCGCAATCTACTGGCTTCTTACTAGGCTCTGAAAGATTATGCCGAGCTGCCTACCTGAATGGGCCTCTTGGCCAATCGTTTGGTCGGTCAATGAAGGTTGGAAAAGACGAGATCATTGGCGCTTACGTCGCGTTGGAGCAATGGGTGAAGGGAGGGGCTGATCGTGCGATGGAAAGATGGCGCGAGCGCATTTCGATAATGAAGCGCGAGTTTTTGAGCGTTCCTGGCCTCTCTGTCGAAGAGATGGAACCAGACGCTGCATTCTGTAATCCACGAATAGCAGTTTCTTGGGAGGTTAAAACATTCTCGGCGAACGCCGACCTGATCGTCAAAAAGCTGGCCAGCGCTCGCCCACGCATTGTGTTGCACGACTGTTGGCAACGCCCGCAACGGATTGTCGTCGATCCGACCAATCTGACCAAAGTCGAAGCCGAGATCGTAGGCCGTTCGATCGTTCATGCCATTACAGAACCTCCGTTAGCGCCAGCAGCACTCCAAGCGGCGCTTTCGAGGAGCTGGCGGGAGCATGGCAGGTCTATATCGATTTTCTTCACGGCAGCGCTGTCCATGCGTTCATGCTGCGACAGGACCGCCAAAATATTGCGGGCACGCACGTCGGCGCCGAGGTCTCGGGCAACTGCCGGGGCAACATAATTGGATCGAAATTGAAGCTGTTCTCACAATTACCCGGCGATACATTGGGCTTAGACTATGAGTTCGAAGGGACCCTTCGCGATGGCAGCCTGACAGGCGTTGTTCACTTGGGTGCATCCGCAGCCAAGTACAGCGGCGTTACCTTTAGGCGGCAATTCGGGGAAGCGAGCTGGCGCGCTAAGCGTACCCGAACAAATCACACCGGTGGTGTAAAATGTAGAAGTCGTCCCTAGCGGCCGGTGCTTTAAAGGTAAGTCCTAGCAAACTGCAGATGCTGAGGACGGATCATCTTCGACGGCAAGCCAGCCCAATCCATGCCCGCATAGTTTCGTTGGCGCTGGCCAAGCTGATTGCGTCTTTGACTGCCGGGAATGCAGTGCAGGCTGGACCGTTTGATAGTGTGGTTGGGCAAGACCAAGGTTACATAGAGGCCTGCCGGCGAGGTGCGTGGTCAAGGCGTCACAACCGGCCCGAACGGCGGTCGACGGTCGGCCGGCCCCGCGGTTCGCATCATCGCATGTCTGAAACAAAACTGATCGGGCGAAATCGGGGGCGTACAGAGGCTATTTTACGCCCTCTGATCCGCATTAGGTAGGCACTCGGCATATGCGCCCGGAACCGAGAAGATCACGACCCGTCCGGGAGGATGATGGGCTGATCGTTGCGGCACTGGGCAGTGCAGGTATCATAAGCTATGGCACGCTTTATTATTGCGTGGCGGCCATTGCCAAAGAGGCTTGCCGCGATCTCGCGGTCACAGAGGAGTGGATACTCGCTTGTTTCTCCTTCGCTTTGCTTGCCAGTGCGCTGATATCGCCGGTTGCCGGTCGCCTCATGGGCCGGTACGGCGCAGGCAAGACAATGAGAGTCGCCTCATTCGCTGGAGGTGCGAGCCTGGGACTTGCAGCAATTTCTTGGGATGCGGTCGTTTTTGCAATCGCCCTGTTCGGTATGCAACTTGCGTCGGCCTTTCTCTTCTATGAGGCTGCGTTCGTGTTTTTGGTGCAGCGAGATGCGGTTCATGCAAGACGGCAAATGGCTCTCTTGACATTGATCGTCGGTTTCTCGTCAACGTTGTTTTGGCCGTTGACCTCGTTATTGCTCACCTCGATATCCTGGAGACAAGTCTGTTGGATCTACGGAGGCTGCAATGTTCTCCCCGCTCTCCCATTAATCCAAGTGGCTCTTGGCCGGTCCTCCGTAAGCCTTGGAGATCAGAACAAGATCCGGGGCCGGCAAGGCCAATCCTCTTCCAAGCTGCTTGATCTCGTCCTCATAACGGCCGGCTTTTTGCTAACGGCCTTTGTTTTCTCAGCACTTCTCGGCCGGATGATTCCAATCCTTTCGTCGATCGGTTTAGACATGCAGGGGGCCGCCCTGGTTTCCACGCTCTTCGGCCCGTCCCAGGTCGCAGTACGGCTATTTGCAGCCTCGTTTACCGAGAGGACATCCCCCATTCAACTCACCATACTCTCATGCGTTATGCTCTCGGCCGCGACATTCGTCACCGTAGTGGCGCCTCACTCTCTCGTCGGAATTGCAATCTTCGTTGCCTTCGCTGGGGTTAGCTCTGGTCTCAACAGCATCTGTCGTGGAAGCGTGCCACTCTCAGTCTTCGGGCCGACCGGGTATGGAACACGGGTCGGGTTGATCACGACTTTCCGATTGTCTACGGCGTCGTTTGCGCCATTCTTCTTCAGCATCATCCAAAACAACTATGGTATAGCCTTCGCATTGGCATCACTAACCATCTGCGCAATAGGAAGCACGCTTTCATTCGCACTAGTGAGCGCTCGATCGAACCGAAAGCCAAGCCGTTGAATGAGTGTGTTTCCGCCTCAGATCGATTGGCAGTTTAGCTCATCACGCCGAGTTCGGCCCGTGTCCAGCAGAGTTGTACTGTGGAGGCTTCGGATTCGCAATTAACAGCGCGAGGCGACTGGAGCGACGAACGTTGGCGCACCTAGGCGTCGTGGCCGCGCTCGAAGATCAGACCGCAGGCTGCGGAGCGGCACGTCGAGACCTCCTCGTATGTTAAATTTGGCCGGTGTGATTGACACCACCATTCGCCGAGGCGTTCGGCAGCATTTCGCGTCTTTGCCCTGGACGATTCAGCAAGTGCCCTTCGTGGTGGCCCCTTTGCAGCGGTTGAATTTCAGGCTGTATAGGAGAGGGGCCAAGTTAACCGATGCTCGGATTCGTCTCGTCTCAGCCTCGCCTGACGGGAAGAGCGGCCATCTTAGCTAGAGGAACCATAAAGCGTGCCTACTAGAACTGGTAGTTTGCGGCGACTCGGACCTATTCCAATTTAAGTTGCAGTTGCGGTTGGCAAGGCCCGCGATTCCGATCGTCCTTGGAGACAACAACATCGAGGTCTGATGATCGCATACCTATCTGACCGCGCAAACGCCGTTACCGCCGTGGGAATCCTTTGTTCTGGAGCAGCGATTGCGTTAGCAACGAGAGGACACCAGGAGGCAGGAATAGCGCTTGGACTCTGGGCGATCATCGCTGATGACGTGGATGGCGAAATTGCCAGGCGCACCAAGAATCGTACAGCCGCCACGAAAGCCATTGGTAAAGCTCTCGATGCGTTCTCGGATCTCCTTTTTGGATCAATCATCCCGGCAATTGTCATCGCATCTTTCATCTCGTCTCCAGCATCTGCGGTGTTCACAGCTTTCCTGATATTGATCGGAGCTCTTCGCCTCGCATATTTTGACTATTTCGGGCTGGACGATCGCGGTTATTCGACCGGTCTACCACTCTCTTACGCTTTGCCAGTGCTCGCGGCGATCTTGTTAGTAGACCACATTATCGCGCCGCTTGAGCTAAGCATCATTCTTCCTGCCGTCTTTGTACCGCTATCGTTGCTCCACATCGCCCCGTTCAAGATCAAAGCCTCAGGGACTGTTGTGCATGTGCTCACCATCGGCGTGACGGCCAGTGCGTCCGCCGGGCTATTGATTACGAGTAGAGCGAGCCAATAGTCGTGCTTACAACGTCATAAAGGCGAAAAATGTCGAGTTTAACCAACGGCGTGGTATTTGCCGGAACCAGGGGACTTGCGACCCGCTGTCTTCTGTTTGTCATCGAGACCTGCGGCAAGGACCACATCGCGGGCATTCTCGGTGCTTCCCGGCACGAGAAAACATGGTGGCGGCATGAGACCAGTGAGGAGCTTTGGGAAGTCGCAGAGCGCTTTGGAATACCGTTTTACGAGTCGATAGACGATGTTCCTCCTGTCGGAAAGTTTCTCGTAAGCGTCATGTGGAACAAGATTTTTCCGCCCCATATCCTTACACGTTGTGATGGAGGAGGCATTAATCTTCATCCCGGCCCACTCCCTCAATATCGCGGCAGTTTCGCGCGGACGCATGCCATACTCAATGGCGAGAAGAGCTTCGGAGTGACTGTCCACTTTTTGTCGGAGCGAGTGGACAGGGGCGATATTATCGGCGAGTTGCACTTCCCCGTGCTGCCTTCAGAGACGGCGCTTTCTCTGGATACCAGAGCGCAACTTTATGGCTACGCGCTCTTCTGCCAGGTGTGGCTGCGTTTGTTGGACGGCTCATTTACCCGGCGCTCCCAAGACGAGTTGATCGCTCAAGACCAGCGCAAGCCTTGCTTCTATCCCATGCGCATGATGACCGCACTTTTGGATTCGTCGGACGTTCCACGCAGCGCCGAAGAACTCGATCGCCTCTACCGTGCTCTATATTTTCCACCACGTATTGAGCCTCCCAAGTGGCTCGTCGAACGAGTCCTGACCAACGAGGTTCGGACGCTCACTAGGGGTGCTTAGCCTCTTAGGGAAAAGAGTTCACTTGGTGCGCATCGCGGCAGGTAATCCGGAATATTTGCGACCGCGCTGCTTTGCGAGAAGGTCCGCGGAGAGCCAGAGAGTTGCCTGCGAATTGTCCGCTCATTGAGTGAGGGTTGTCTTAGCTCTGGACGTTGTTTTTGTAGCATCCAGTCTATCGAGCGGTGCTCGGCGAGCCGGCGCCCCGAGCGCATGGGAGGCGGCTTAGCACGCGGAGGAGGCTAGCTGTGTGTGGGATTTGCGGATTCATCGGACGGATTACTGATAAGTCAGTTGTCGAGCGGAACCTCGCGCGTTGCGCTCAGACGCTGGCCCATCGGGGGCCAGACGCGAGTGGCAGTTGCGTGACGCCTTCCTTTGCCTTTGCGCATCAAAGGCTGGCCATCATCGATCCGGATCCTCGGTCAAATCAACCGTTCCTCGATGAGGAGCTCGGCCTAGCAGTCACGTATAACGGCGAGATCTACAATTACCGTGACTTAAGACGGGACTTGCTTCGGCGCGGATACCAATTTCGCACAGAGTCGGATACGGAAGTACTTTGCAAGGCATTTGCTTGTTGGGGACTTGACAGTGTTAAACGTCTGCGGGGAATGTTTGCTTTCGCAATCTACGATAAAAAGGCGGCGACAGCGTTCCTCGTCAGAGATAGGTTCGGTATTAAGCCGCTGTATTACGCTTTCGCGGATAATGGCCTTGTCTTTGCCTCACAGCCGTCAGCCATTCTGAATTGGCCAAACGTCCGCTCGAAGCTCGATCCGGTTGGACTATCAAGCTTTCTCTCCTACCGTGCCGTCTTCGGCGAGAGGACCCTGTTTGCAGATATTCGAAAGCTGCAACCCGGCACCTGGCTGAAGATCACGGCTCAATCGCACGAGCATACGCGTTGGTGGGATCCTGCCCGCCCGGATGATAGTGGTGATTTCAGTTCTCTCGAAACGTTGATCGGCAGCGCCGTGGTGGAACATCTGCTGCCCCACACGCCAGTCGCGGCGCTGCTTTCGGGAGGGCTCGACTCCAGTATCTTGGCTTTCGAGCTTTCAAGGCACTCGTCACAAAAGCCGACATGCTTCACTGGAGTCGTATGCGACGGTTTGTACGATGAAAGCCCTTATGCTGTCGAGGTCGCGAAATCCCTCAAGCTCGCCCACGTCTTGGTCCAGCTGCCTGGGGCAACGAGCCTGGATGTGGTTAAACGCCTTACCGCATTACGTGGGCATCCAATCGGCATGCACAACGAAGCTGCGATGTATTTGCTTGCGCTGGCAGTCGGCCAATCTCACAAGGTCCTCCTTACCGGTGAAGGTGCCGACGAGATATTCCTTGGATACAGCCGAATCTTCAGATTGTCCTTCGATGTTCGTCGGCAGGCGCTGCTGGCCGCTTTGCCTGACGTCATTGGCCGCCCGGCGCGACGCCATATCGGCCTTCCCAAGTTCAAGGCGAGCGAATTCGAGCTCTTTCTTGCGCGGTACACTTACTTTCCCCAAGTCGAGAAGCTGGAGCTGGGGACATCAGCATGGAGAAGGGACATTGTTCACGATGCGGAGCTGATCGATTGGATGAGCAGCGCCTACCATTCAGGCGGCGCCACTCCGGCCGAGCGCATAAGGCAATTCTTTGTACGGCATCATCTGCCGGCGCTGCTGGAAATGGTCGATAATACCACGATGGCAGCGGGTGTGGAGTCTCGCGTGCCTTTCACAGACCATCGGATCGTTGCAATGGCTCTGCGCATGCCGTTCTCAGAACATCTGCGTTGGAGGCATGCCTTCGCCCGGTTTCAGGCGGCCTTCATGCCTATTGAGAAATTTAGCGAGACGCTCGACGTTTCTAAGGCCGCGCTGCGCACGCTTTACAGTAATCGTCTACCCGCAAGTGTGATCACGAGAAAGAAGCTCGGATTTCCGTTGCCCCTGGGTAAGTGGGCGACAGACCAGAGCTCGGCGCCGTTTCGGGAGTTAATCTTCAAAGACTCTCCCGCGATCGCTGATTATCTCGATGTTGACGCTCTCCGGCGGTGGTATGCACGCCGCTCTCAAGCGGCAAACGATACATTCGGAAAACAACTCTGGCTGATCTGCAATCTAGAAATCTTCCTCCGTGAACTCTTTCCATAGATCTTTGCGGGATCAAATGCTGTGGGGGAGTCAATCCGATCAGCGGCAAAGCCTCGTGCCGATCGGTACTGCGCGGGAGAATGCCAGGGCCGATCGAAAATGTGTATGCGGGATCGTGCTATCCAGTGCGCACGAGTCTGAGGGCGCTTGGACTGCGCTGGACTACGCGAGCACATTAGGACGCCAGTAAAGGATTTTGACCATGATAGCGCCCTGGACGTGTTCGCGCGCCCACCGAAAACGCTCGCTTGACGGACGCGCGGTAAGAATGCAGGGCAGGCCCCCTGATGGCTGGTTATTGCTGGTGCCGAACTCGGTGCATACCGGCGCTGCCGACCGAAGGCCGCTCGACGGCACGCTTCGAGACGCACCGATCGTGCTACCGGCTGCCAGAATGCATCAGCGTTCGGGATCAGAAACGTTCGGTGTGTCAGGCCGAGGTTGATGGCTGGCATGAATCCTGGGAAGCGGAAGCGTGACATTCGCCATTTTGGGAAGGCCCGCAAGAATGACTGCCTTTTCCCGGCTGGGACCGAACTCGGTCATGCTAGCAAAGCTCTGGTGGTCAACGCTCGTGGCAGCATCTGGCTCGCCGGGGTCTTTGAGAGGATCGTTGAAAAATACGTAATCGGCGTCGGTCCCGGTCACCACCACCCAATGAGTGATCGTGTTAGCTTCGAACTCAATGCTGACCATTACGATGGGGTACCACCCCGCCGCCATCCATTTCGACAGGTCATCGAGGCTGTAGGTGCCAAGATGGACAGGGATGCCTCGCTGGTCTGCTTCGGCCAGATCTCGCTCCTGGAGGATCTGCATCACCTCCACCTCGCTGCCTTGTGAAGCGCGAGACTTAAGAAAAAGCCGATCATGGCTCACGACAACAAGCGCTGCGAAGCCGCGGCGTTTGAGGGCCAATGCCAGGCCAACCGGTCCGCAGCCGCCGTGAATGGTCGTTGCCTCTCGCCAGATCTCGAGCTCAGCTGTTTCATTCGGTTGATATCGCTCGTCCAGCGCGGACATGACCATCATCAGGGAAGATGGTCCACAAGTGAACTTCCTCTTTTGCCGGTACAGAGGAACGTTCCTGACCATTTGATTCAGTGAGCTTTCGACGTCCGGGCCCGACATGACGTCTCCTCAGATCGACGTGAAGGAAGCCGAGCGAGGTCTCATCTGGCGCAGCGCCTCGCTAATTGTCATGAGGGCGATCGCTGTCGCAGCGATGACGAGCCCCGGCGCGAGCGCGATCCACCATGCGGTCATCAAATAGTCTCTGCCGAATCCCACCATATTGCCCAAGCTGGACATCGGCGGTTGTATCCCCAGTCCCAGAAAGCTCAGGGTGCTTTCCAGGAGAACCGTCTCGGTGAGCCCAAGAGTCATGCCGACCACGATGGTCGGTGCACAGGCTGGGAGAATATGCCTTGCGTAGATATGGATCCGCGAAGCGTTGTAGGTCCGTGCGGCCGTTACATGGAGCCGATTGCGGGCCGTCAAAGCAAGCCCCCTCGCGATCCGCGCGTGGCGCTCCCAACCATGCAAGCCCACAAGACACACAAAGAGTGCCAGCGAATTGCCAAATATCGTTATGACAAGCAGTGCGGTCATCATGAACGGCACAGCAGCCTGCATATCGACCAATGCCATGACTCCCTCGTCGACTAGTCCGCCAAGCTCGGCAGCGAGGAAGCCCAGCGAAACGCCAAGCAGGGTGCTAATGAAGGTCCCGCCCACCGCAACGAGCATGCTGATCTGGATCGAATATATCAAGCGCGCCAGCACGTCGCGGCCGAGCTCGTCAGTGCCCAACAAATGTTCCAGCGTGCCGCCGAAGAATAGTGGCGGCGAAAGCCGAGCATCCAAGGAGATCTGTGCTGGATGGTAGGGCGAGATCAGCTGGGCCAGTGCGGCAATCAACAGACATCCGGCAATCCATATTAAGGCACCATAGAGTCCTGCCTTGCGTGGCCTACGCGGAGCGCGTCGGGGTTTCGAAGGAAAGATGTTCCAAGTCCATTCGCGCGCCCAGGCGGTACTCATCTATGTCTCCGAGGAGTTCGACCGCGGATCAAGCCAGGTGTAACCGAGATCGACGGCCAGGTTGGTCATGATCATCGCAGTGCCAGCAAGCAGGACAATTGCCTGCACCACTGGACTATCTCTGTTGCCGACGGACGTGACAAAGAGATTTCCGATACCCGGCCATGAGAAGACCGTCTCGACGACCGTCGAGCCAGTTACGGCTCCGCCGATGAGCAGGCCAAGTACGGTCAGGATCGGCACCGCCGCATTGGGCAGGACGTGGTGGATCAATATCCGCGAGAACGGAATGCCGCGCGCAAACGCAGCCAACACATACCGGCTATCCAGCGATTCACGAACGGCCACGCGGGTATAGCGGGCGAGCACGGCGGAGCTTGCGGCCGCCATGGTTAGTGCCGGCAGAGCCAAACTGCGCCAGTTGTCAGCGCCGCCGGTCGGCAGCCAATTGAGCTGAATCGAGAACACCAGCATCAAGACGATTGCCAGGAAGAAGCTGGGAACGCACAGTCCCACGACGGCTCCGATCGTGCACGCACGGCCGATGAAGCTCGAGGGAAACACCGCGCCAGCTATTCCTGCCGCAATTCCCGTGACCGCCGCCAAGGTAAGAGCAGAGCAGGTGAGTATCAGCGTCAACGGAAGGTGGCTGAGGACGACACCGAGTGCATCCTGTCGAAAGACGTAAGAGACGCCTAAGCTGCCCCGGACGATGTTATGGAGATAGGCTAGGTATTGTGCCAGGATCGGGCGGTCGAGCCCCAATTCGCCTGAATATGCGGCGCGCATATCCGGGGTCGCGTCTGGCCCAAGTAAGACGGTTACCGGATCGCCTGCGCAGCGCATAAGGATGAATACGCTCGTCACCATGAGAACGAGCGTGACCAATGCGCGAGCAATTTTGCTCGCAAATACCTTTTGGGCGTTTCCCCTCATCGGTTATCGCCTCTCCGCCGGCAAGTGACAACGCTCTGCAGGGTGCAAACAGGGCGTTGAGGGGCTCGCCATCTCACGGCCGAACTCAGAATAGGGCACCGCGCCCAGTAGTGACTTCACGTAATCCGTCTTTGGCTCAAGCAGCACCTGATCGCGTGAACCGCTCTCAACGATACTTCCGCCCTTTAGGACAGTGATCTCTGAGCAGAGATAAGCGACGGATCTGATATCATGACTGACGAATAAGAGGGACAGGCCCCGGCTCTCGCGCAGATCCGACAGAAGGTTCAAGATCTGAGCTTGAACGGTCATGTCGAGCGCGGAGACGGGCTCGTCACAAATCAGAACCTCGGGATCGAGAATAAGCGCCCGCGCTATATTGACCCGCTGCGCCTGTCCGCCGCTTATCTGATGCGGTAACTTGCCAAGGATGTCGCCCGACAGGCCGACGGCGGAAATTGCGGCAGCGAGCCGAGCCTGACAATCGGAAGACTTCATTTTGAAATTCACAAGCAGGGGCGCGACAATCTGTTTGCCGATCGGGGAGGCTGGGTTCAGTGCGTCGAGAGGGTTCTGAAAGACAGGTTGGACACGGAGGCGGAACGCAGCCAATCGATCCGGCGTCAGCAGCTCGCTCTCAAAAAAAATCTGACCCGCTTGTGGCGCTGTCAGCCCAAGCAGAAGCTTCGCAATTGTGCTTTTGCCGCTGCCGGACTCCCCGATCAGCCCATGGGCTTTCCCAGGACGGATGCTCATGTTGATTTTGTTCAGCCTCGAGCCGCCAAGGACCTCCCCAGCGGAGCGGCGAGCAGCCGGGTAGCAAAAATCAACATTGCGCAGCTCGAGAATGGGTTCGCAGGACGCGCGCGCTGTACGAACGCGAGGAGGCTCGATTGGCAATGTCATTCATCCCTCAAGTTGTGGCATGCCACCACTTGTTGTGGAATGCCCTGCAAGGTGGGCCTTGAGTGCCGGCAGGTGTCCAGCGTTCCGGAGCACCGAGATGCGAAATTGCAGCCGGCCTGGCGCTGAGTAGGTTCAGGGAGGTTGCCTGCAGGGCTGTGCAGACGCCGCGGATGGCCTGATAGTGGTGGGACAGCGGAGAATAGCGCGCGCGTATAGGGGTGGAGGGGAGTTCGAGCGACGAGATCGGCACGCCCGACTTCGACCAACTGGCCGGCGTAGAGAACGCCGATGCGGTCCGACCGCTGCAGGGCAATTCCCAAATCATGGGTCACAAAGAGGATTGCCATGTCTGAGCGGAGCCGTTCGAGCAGGTCAAGGATCTGCTTTTGCGTGGTGACGTCGAGAGCCGAGGTCGGCTCGTCTGCGATCAGAAGCTTCGGCTTCATCGCGAGCGCCATAGCAATCATGACGCGCTGATTCATTCCGCCAGACATCTCGTGCGGATATTTTCTCATTGTCGCTTTTGGATCATCAATCCCCACATCGCAAAGTAGATCTACAGCTCTTTCGCTCGCCTCTCGCTTGCTCAAGCCGCCGATCATCTGGACAGTCTCGCGAAGCTGGAATCCAATGTTTCGGACGGGGTTAAGATATAGACTTGGCTGTTGGTAGATCATTGCACGCCGGCGCCGATCGACATGGCTAAGAGGCCTGCCTTCGATCTGAATATCGCCTAAACATCTCAGCTCGGAACTTGCTACGCCCATGATGGTCGAACACAGGACGCTCTTTCCGCTGCCGCTTTCGCCGACAAGCGCGAAAAACTCACCTTTCCGCAGGTCGAACTGAACGGCGTCCAGGAGGCGCGTCTCGGGTCGGTCCGCAAGAACGACGGTCAATCCGGTAATGCTGAGAAGCGGCGGGTCGCCAGCTGTGATGGCCGGGCGCCCGGCATTCCCATGCTCAAAGATTTGGACATAAGGCGCTTCAAGCGCATGCGAAGTGGTTTGGTCCATCATTCCACCTTCCGAGCAGACAAAAGTCTTCTGCGTCTAGCCCCAAGGCGTTCTCAGCTAGGCGCTGATTGCGCCTAGCCGAAAATCCATCAGACCGGTTTGCGTCGGTGTCCACTTGATGTTGGCGCGCTTTCCGAAGAACTCGCCAAGCGAATGCAGCACCGTTCCTGGTGGATCAATCTCGTCGAATATGTCGAGCATCTCTTGATACGCGACTCGCCTTTCGACGGCGTCCTGCGCGGTCAGCAAGGTCTTCTCCAGCACGTTGAATCTGTCGTTCCGCCAATACCCACCCCTCTGAAAATTGCTTTGGGACCCCCAGCGCGAGACGAACGATGCTGTGGGGTCGGGGTAGTATGTCCCATCAGACGAGTTGTTCACACCGCGGCCCAGGCGGTCTTCGACTTGGGACCAATTCTCTTTCATTTGGATATCGACGTTCAGGCCGACAGCCCTCCACATTGCCGCGATGGCTTGAGTTTCGATCAGCTCGGCCGTGTAATAATTGCCGACCGTTTTGAAGGGAATTGCTGCCCCATTATAACCGGCTTCGGCAAGGAGCCGCTTCGCCTCTTCCGGATTGTACCGCGGGATTGGCCGGTCAGGATTGTAGAGATCACCGTAAGCAGGGTGTTGATGGGAAGACGGCACACTTATGCGCTTGCGCCAAATACTGTTGGCAATGGTTTGCCTGTCGATCGCCAGATTCATGGCGCGCCTGATGCTCGGATTCCGCAGCACCTCGTTGGTGGTCGAATCATAGACTAGCGTGCGGAAGGACATCGTGTCGCCTCCAACCACGTCCAAACGCTTGTCCGCAGCGAGGATATCGAACTGATCCGGCGCTACGGTTGTGATGATATCGAAGTCGCCAGCCCGAAGGCCCGCGACGCGTGCCGCCGGCTCCCGCACCATCCGAAACTCGATCCCCTTCAGCGGCGGCGTCCCACCCCAGTACCCCTCGTGCGCCTCGAGGCGGATGTAACGGTTTTCGACGGCCTCAACGACCCGGTATGGCCCCGCCGCTATGGGAGCCCTAGCCCATTGATCGAATGTTGCCGCCTTCAGAAAGGCCGCCTTTGAGACGATGCCAGCCCCATATGAGGTCAGGCGTTTGACAAAAACAGGGTCGGGCACCTTGGTGCTAAACTCGACAGTATGTCGACCGGTTGCCCGCACCGCGCTCATCGACGGGAAGCTGATCTGGCCAACGCCAAAACCTGGACTGTCCTTTGCCAGCATACGCTCCGCACCGAAGGTGAATGCGACGTCCTCTGCGGTTAATTCTTCACCATCGTGGAATCGAACCTCTTTCCGGAGAGACACGCGATACGTGGTGCTGTCGAGAGTCTCGATGCTTTCGGCCAACATCGGCCGAAGCTGCCCGCCCCGTTGATAGTCGATTGCGAAGAGCTTGTCGTAGATACTCTCGAGCACCCGGAAGCTCACGAGCGCCGTAGCACGGGGATGGAGCGGATCGAGCTCGGTCCGCAGGTCCTGCATTGCAATCCGCAGTGAGGTTCGGCCAGCGTCTTGGGCAAAGACAGAGGTCGATGGAAGCAAGCAGAGCCCACCGACCAATCTGAGAACCTCGCGTCGGCTACAGGTATTCATCACAGATCCCTTTAGTTGGATATACTTATCGAGAATGCGGAGCTTCTGGACCATGCAGCTTCGCGTACTCGCGCTCGGGCCGGCCGGACTCGCACAATGTTTTCTGAGGGCGGTTCGCGTAGTGCGAGATATAATTCACACCATGTGACACCATCATGACAGGCCTAGGTGCCTAGGTAGCTCTCGACAGGGGGCCGCCACCCTCGTAGGTTGAGCCCCGGGAATCGGAGCTGGAAGGTGCCCGAATGAAATTTGTAATTGTCGTGCTGGATGGCCTCCGCCCTGACCAGCTACACCAGGCAGTCACGCCGAATCTCGTCGAGCTGTCCAAAATCGGGCTTCGACTGGCCCGCCATACCTCATCCTTTCCCAGTGAGACGCGGGTTTCGTCGGCCGCGCTGGCCACGGGCGGACATAGCTCGGCGCATGGAATCATCGGCAACCGCTTTTTAGCAAACGGTCGGTCGATCGACGGATCTTCGCTCTCGGCGCTCCTGACGCTCGGCGGCGAACGCGGCGGCGTCCTCACCGCCACGACGATCGGCGAAGTTTTGGCGGCTCATGGAAGGGCGATGCTGTCGATCGGATCTCAGTCGCAAGGCTCGTTTGGACTTTCGAGCTGGGGGAGTTGGCAGACAGGTGCGCCGGCGTTCTGGGTTCATGACCCATCAAAGTTCAGTGGCAATGGGATCGTTCGCCGGATTGCGCCGTCGTTTCCGATGCTCCCTCCCGACGAGCAGCCGGCGCGTGCTACCATTGAGCGTGTCGTCGATCTATTCTTTTCGTTTCTGAAGAAAGAAGCACCTCCGGAGGTCAGCCTCCTATGGCTTTCGGAGCCGGACATTACATATCACATGTTCGGACTTCGGCATCCTACGGCCCGTGAGGTGCTCCATGAGGTCGATCGGCAATTCGGGCGCATTTTCGCTTGGTGGAGCGAGAAAGGAGAGCGGGAAGGAGTACAGCTTATTGCTGCATCCGATCATGGACACGCCATCATCGGAGAAAAGGTCTCCGTATTGAAACACTTGCAGCGGTCGGGATTCAAGGTCGGATACGAGCTCACGCCCGAGGTAGACGCCGCAATCACCGCTCAACGGGTTGTCAACATTTGGGCCCGGGACAGAGAGGGTGATCTTCTGACAGAGATGTATCAGTGCCTGTCCGAGGAGCCATGGTTTGGCGTGGCTTTCTCACGTAAGGCTTCCGAAGGCGCTCCGCTCATCGCCAACACCCTCCCGCTTTCTGCTGTCATGGCCGAACACCAACGAAGCGCGGATCTGTCGTTTGTTCTCGCCGATTGCCGCGCGGCCAATCGGATCGCTTCGCCCGATGCCGTGTACTACGACGGGACCTATCCGATCGGCGTTGGCATGCACGGAGGGCTTTCGGCGCAGGAGCTGTCTTCATTATGCATCCTTGCTGGCAATGCCTTTAGAAGCGGAGTTGTTGCTGCCCCAACCAGTATCGTTGATCTGGTACCGACGATCCTTTCCAGCTTGGGGCTGCCGCTACCGTCGACCGTGCACGGCCGTATCATCGATGAAGCTTTGCAAGATCGCGAGGACTCAGGTCAGTATGATGTCGAAGATGCGAGCGTCTCAATTGCCTCTTCAGCGCGCCGGGCAACTGTCTTCCGGGAGCTTTACAGACAACGTCTTTATCTGAGAGGAGCGGCCGTAACCCCGCTGGTGGAACCCAAGAATGCTAAACCTGACGCTAATCCGATCCAGTCGAAAGCCTGAGGGGACCATTTGACATATGTATCAAGGAAAGCGCTGGGAGTTTGTTCGGTCGAACATCGAAGAAGCTATTGCCTCGAGCCGATTTCGGCCAGGCGAAAAACTTCCGAACGACGTGGAGCTTGCTCTCGAATATGGTGTCAACCGGCACACCGTAAGATACGCCATTCGGGCACTTGAGCAGGAAGGATTGCTTCGTGTCGAGCAGGGGAGAGGCACCTTCGTTGTCGAACATCCAACACCCTATCTTCTCTCCGCTCAAACTCGGCTGACCGATAATCTGATCTCGCAAGGCAGATTGGCACGTCGCAAGATCCTGTCTGCTGCAACCATACCGGCAGACGAGCGGCTCGCCGGCTACCTCGACTTGCAGGCCCGTGACGACGTGCTGCGCATCGACACGCTGAGTTATCAGGACGACATCCCAATCGTCATTGCGCATAGCTACTTTCCGGCGAAACGCACCCCTGGACTGCTGGATAAATTCTCTGGCGCCAACTCGATCTCGACAGCTCTCAGGCGCATCGGAATTGACGACTACTCGCAGCAATGGGTGACGATAAGTGCGCGTCTGCCCTCCGCCAAGGAGGCGCGCCTGCTTGAAATGTCCACTTCGGCGCCGGTCTTCGTCAAAGAGAGCCTTGATTGCTCCGGACGTATTCCAATCAAATTTGGCGAGAATGTACTTTGCGCACCAAGAATCAGCTTCAGGTTCGACTTCAAAGAGATAAGTTCCGCGGAGCAATCGCTTGCAGGAAAGCCTCGATCCGGAAAAGCGCGCGCGAGCAAATCGAAGTCATCTGCTTCCTTCAAGGTCTAGGTACCGCGCATCAAGGTGGTCACGGCGGCCGCCGGCCAAACAACTGTTTCGTTACCGCGCTCGCTTGAGATGTGTGTTTCACACTGCATGCCGCGACAAACCGGTCCCGTTCTGCTGAGGCAATAGCCGGCCGCGTTGGTTGCGGTCCCAGTCGAGTTTGCGGGTACTAGGCCTTGTTACGCGGCCGGCATCAGAGCCAGCCGCGAATGCTCTGAACAGGCGTGAGGGAAAACTTTCCGTGACCGTCGTAAACTTCAGCCCTGGGCGGTTGTACCAAAGGTATCGGCTTCTGCGAAGATGCGCTCAGCGATACGCAGATCTTCCGCGTCATCGATCTCGTACCATCTGAGATCATCGCATCTCACCGCAGCAAGCTGCAGTCCTCGTGTTTCCACGAGATAGGAAAGAAGCTCCTCGGTGTAGGCCTTGGTAGCTCCGGCCCTGATCATATCATCTAGGGCCGGAATAACCTCTGTCCGCAGAGTAGACGCGGACAGCCGCAATAGATTCATCGTCTTGTAAAGGGGAGGGCCTTCCGCGATGAGATTTCTCGCTGTTTGTTTCAAACGAAATTCTGAAATGAAGCCAAGATCGGACAACAGGACCGCTGATCCCTGCATCAGATCATCGAAGGGAGCGACAGCAGCCGCGTCGGGCTCTTCACTGATGAGCAGCTGCCGCAATACATTTTCCTCGAAGAAGACGTCGCCCTCAAGAAGAAAGTGGCCCCCGGAAACGAGCGCGTCACGCGCCAGCCAGAGCGAATAGGCGCTCCCGGTACGGTCGTAAACGGGGGATTCGACGTATTTGATTGCAACACTGCCAAAGCGGCTGCCGCAGGCGTCTTGGATCGCCTCTTTGCGATACCCGACAACAATCGTCACCTGTTCCACGCCGGCACGCCCAAGATTATGTAGCGCGTTGTGCAGGATGGGAGTGCCATGGATTTGGACGAGAGGTTTCGGGTTTAGATCCGTTAGCGGCCGCAGTCGAGAGCCCACTCCAGCGGCGAGAATGAGAGCATGCTTGGGAGCATTCAGAGGCATTTCATTGGCCTTCTTCATCCCGAGTGTCGCTCCGCAAGCATCGCGAACACCTGTGTTCGGAGTTACGTGCCGCAGACTTGTCCGACCACCCCAGACATTGAAGCGGGTATGTGTGAATTGTCATCAACGCATGCACCTGCTGTGTGAGCTTCCTTAAGCGGCAGGAACAGATGTTTAGCCATGTCCGGAGCTGTCCAGGATGTTAGGTCGCGGCCTTGCTGGGTGACACTGGAGCGAGACGGACGAGAGGCCAGGGGGGCGCATTGGGCGGTTTTGAGGAAAGGAAGCTCTAGGTGCCAAGCCGCTGACATGGACTAGCTGGGCTGGAGATACTGCTTTTCGGCCACGGCGAGTTCGTCATACCTCAGGAGCTCGAATATCTCACTTAGCGGCGCGATATGAGATTCAATGCTCGCAACGCTCTCTTGAGCTGCGATGCTGTCGCAGATTCGCCGCATTGCAGCTGCCGCAGCTCGCATGGAGTGATTGGCCCAGACGACTGTGGAGATGCGCGCATCGCGATAGGCAGAGACTGGCGTTCGAAAGTACGTCGTCGGGACAATGACGACAGGGAGCCGGTTCCGCCACTCGGTGACGAACGAAAGCATCTCGTCCGCGGTACTCTTTCGCGAGTGAATCAAGATTGCATCGGCTCCCGCGTCGGCATAAGCGTGAGCACGCAAGATAGCTTCGTTCAATCCGTGCCCGGCGATCAGCGCTTCGATCCTGGCCACGAGAACAAGATTGTCGGCGACTGCATCCTTTACAGCCCGCAGACGACCGGAGAATTCATCGATAGCGGCGAGCGGATGCCGTTCACCAATGAGCGAGTTCAGCTTCGGAAAGCAGCTGTCCTCAAGCGAGACGCCCGCCGCGCCAGCCTGATGAAGTTTGCGTGCGAGGAGGCGAGCATTGTTGAAATTGCCGAAGCCGCCGTCACCGTCAACGAGCACAGGTAGCTCGGTTGAGTCCACTATGCGTTCGACGCTCTGGACGAGCTGGGTCCATGAAGCTTCATTGGCATCACGGTAGCCCAGCGAGCTGGCAATCGACAGGCCCGACGCCCAGAGCCCCTTAAATCCCGAGCGCTGGGCGATTGTGGCGGACAGGCCATCATGCGCTTCCATCAGAAACGAGAGCTCAGCATTCGAGCTGACCTGGGCGCGAAGCATTTCGACTGGCGACTGCTGTGCGCATTGACGACCTGCGGTAGGCCGAACGGCTTGTGGTTGATGCTGCATGCCTAAATCCTGGAAGCCGTCCTCGATTGGCGCCAACGTCACTGCTCATATCGCTTCGGCGTGATGCCGATCAATGACCAGCATTGGTAGTTTATTGGGACGCAAAGGCTTGCATGATCGCCATATGTTTCGCGCCGAACGTAAAGCTTTCGCTATGATTTTTTAGCGTCGTTCCCAAAGGCAGGAAAAAAAGGGCTTTGGATGCAGATGACTGACCTTGGTCCGCGAGCCAGGCGCTACGGCCCCCAGAGAGAATCCGCCCACTCCTTGGCGGAGGAGGAGTGCTTGGTGAAACGGTGATATCCGGCTCACATAGATTTCGACGCAAATATCGAGCCACGATTGTCGTAATGCTGCTGTCGGATTCACGACAATGTCGAAAGCCCCGTCGATAGGGCTGCAGTAGGACGGCAGCCTCGCGCGAATGGAGCGGAAATCGCCGAAGAACTTGTCCTGCTTCGCTGATAGTTTACGGGCGCCAGTGAGTGGTATGGCATTTGCTGATGCCTCTCCTCGACTCCAGGAGAAAATCATGGCGGATGTTCAAGAGGTTGTGCTGTCGGAACGTGAAAGACAGTGCTTGCGATGGGTCGAGGAGGGGAAGTCATCCTGGGCCATCGGAGTCATCCTGAAAGTGAGCGAGAACACCGTCAACTTTCACGTCAAGAATGCGATGCGAAAGCTAGAAACGACCAGCCGTACCCAGTGCGTCGTCAAGGCGCGGCGTCTGCGTCTTATTGAGTAACGGCCGCGGTTCCGTTGCCGCTGATGCAGATTTAGCGAAATGTAAGGGGCGACTGTGGGGTGCTCCGGCGGAATGCGAACAAATTACGCGTCCGCAGCTGTATAGCCATAATACAGCCGCTGTTACTATGAACAAGGAGGTGCTTCGATTTCGTCGCATATCGGCACTGCGGGGCGCCGCGGACCACTGGGCGAGGTGAGATCATCGGCGCACAACGCTGTTGAAAGCTCGATGGCCCGTCGGATCCCAATGTCAACGTTGTGGTCGTCCCGTCCCCCTGCTGCGGACGCGGCGGTTGTACACGTGTCGCAAATTGATGTGTGGTGATCGTAGCGGCTTTGGTGCTGAAGTCGTGGTATCAGCGGCGTACACGGTGTGGGCCGGGCAGGAAGGCGGCAATAATAGTCCGTAAACGGATTTCCAAAAGCGCAGCTGCTGGTGGACGTTGCACGATACTCTAGCGCTCTGCGTGCTCAACCATGTTCGGGCGATCCTCACGAAGCTTAGCTAGCTCAATGAACTGCGTTTTTCCGGAACACCAATGCGAAGGGTGCGTTCTTCGATGGTCTAGCGGATTCGAGCCATGAGCTGAATATGTTTGCGGCGGACGTCGCGATGCGGGTGTCTCTGAGTATCGCTGCGAATGAGATGGCGTTAGGCCCGCGAACGCATTCCACCTCAAGATAGCCCAATGCAGATGAAACCGACCAGTTCGTTGAGTTGTGCGCTATGCTGGCTGAATGAAACGCGTGCCGGATGGAACAGGCGTATCCGGTCGTACTGCATAACCACCTCCCAGCGGGAGACATATTTCGTCGCGAGATGACCACTCCGCGCAGGAAATCCTCGAGGGTGAAATATACGACGAAATCTTCCGTGACAAAGGCCAAACTTGATGGGGTTGTCGCATAGCACTATCAAAGTAGGGATGAGGGGCCTTGCCGCCGGGCCTCTGCGGCGGGCAAGGAGCGAAGCCGCAAAGTCGGCCTTTCGGATGAGAGGTCCGGGCCTTCGTTATTCGACAAAGATGTGAGCCAAAGCGAAGCCGAGGCGCAATCGAGCCGTGCCGCGTGATAAATTCGTTGCGGAAACGGGATCTTGATTGAGGCCAGCCAGCTACTCGCCCGCTGGCGAGGGCGCACCACGGCGCCGCATTGTTAGCGCGGCCGGCAGAGCATTGCGCCGACCATATCGGAGGTATCCTCCTGACGGTATGAACAGGGGCATGTCATGGAAGCGGACCGTATCACCGCGCAGGGCGACAACCTGATAGAGCGAAGGCTGTGAGCCGCGGCAGTTTGATAGAAGAAGCGTCTCTGCAGGTTACTACCTTGTATTCGGATGCGCGCTAATGCGCCGGGGGCGGACCGCGCCAGGATCCCTATGATGGCCGTCTATATCGTAACGTCGGAAGGCCGGAGCGGGCGGCCGATGTTGGCGAACAAGATCTGCGACATCCAGAGGACTGACCACTCCATAGACTCGTCAATGCGCGCTGACGCCATTCTAATGGTGCCGATCATGACGGTGACCTCGCCACAGCGCCCGAGTCTTCCTAGCGTCGAGGCCCATTGTGCGTCGCCGTCTATGGCAACAACGCTCGGCGTGTACTCATCAAGTCGATGAAGCCAAACGTCGTCTTGCCTTAATCCGACATCTCCTCCGCCATGACCGCCTCGAAGTCCTGGATGGATGCAGCAATCCCACCATTTTGCTAGGCCGGTCAGCTTTCCGAAAGCTAGACCTATCATCCTGGGGAAGTGGAGATATCTCGGGGCTGATCTGCGACTGCACCAAACGTAAACATCGTCAAACGGAGTTGCGAGATGGTTCGAATCCAAGATGCGCTCGATACGCCAACCTTAGACTCCGGCAGCACATCAGCGGCCACTGGGCAAGATGAAACCATAGGCCAGGCGGACTTTGACCAGCACCTGAACGAGAGACCGCATGAGCAACAAGCTAGTGCAGGTCCTTCCGATCCTAGTGTATCGGACGAGGTGGAGGATCGCGATGATGCCGTCAACCAGCAACCCGATTTGAAGCTTGTCGTCATTTCGAACCGCATTGCACCCTTCGACCCCAATAAACCCCAGACCGGCGGGCTCGCCGCGGCGCTCGAACCGGTGGTGGAACGTTCCGGCGCGGTTTGGATAGGCTCTTCGGAGACCCGCGGCGATGGCATCGAGCGGCCCCTGCCACTGGTGCCAACTGGTGCGGGCCACGTCGCCAGGCTCGATCTGCCCGCCGCAGACCATCCTGGCTACTATCGAGGTTATTCGAATTCAACGCTGTGGCCAGCATTGCATTCCCTGCCGGACCGGATGTCGGGCTCGGAAGCGGATTATGGCAGCTATCGAAGGATCAACGACTTCATCGCGCGCGCGGCTTTCGACGTACGAGATCGCGACGCTTTCTGGGTGCATGATTATCATCTGCTCCCGCTTGGGGCTGATCTGCGTGACCTCGGCATTGAGCGGCCAACCGGCTTTTTCCTCCATACGCCATGGCCTGCGCCCGACATGATAGAGTGCGTACCCAACCATTGCGAACTAATGAAATCGATGCTGAAGTACGATCTGCTCGGCTTTCAGACGAACCGGGATCTAAACAATTTCCTGGCCTGCCTGCGAACCCATTTCGGGCTGGAGAGCAAGGATGGCGTTGTGACCACGGAACGTGGCCAGACCCGACTTCAAAAGTTCCCAATCGGTATCGATCCCAAGCAGTTCGCAGAGTATCTTGCAGCAGAGCTCGCGCCCGCAGAGCAGGAAAAAATCTCGTCATTATTGCGAAACTTCGAGGGCGCCAAGTTTGCGATCGGCGTAGACCGGCTCGACTACACGAAGGGCATCGACAAACGGGTCGAAGGGTTTAACCAGCTCCTAGCGGCCGAGCCGGGCAGCATCTCGCTGTTGCAGATCGCGCCGTCCTCACGCACCGACGTCGAAGAGTATCAGAATTACAAGGAGGACGTGGAGAATGCGATCAACCACGTCAATGCCGAGCATGGCACAGACGAGTGGAGGCCGATCCACTACACCAATGACCCGTTCAGCCAGGCTGCACTCGCGCGTCTTTACCGGGCGGCACATGTAGGCGTCGTCACGCCGCTCCGGGACGGCATGAATCTGGTAGCGAAAGAATATGTTGCTGCCCAGGATCCGAAGGATCCGGGCGTTCTGGTATTATCGAAGTTTGCTGGGGCGGCTGAAGACTTCAATGCGGACGAGGCGCTGCTGGTGGATCCGAACCATCCCGAAGAAATCGCAGACGCCATTTCAAGAGCGGCCAACATGCCGCGTGAGGAGCGTGTCAAGCGCTGGCGGTCGATGATGGACAAGATTGAATCCTATACCATCCACGACTGGTCGGCAGACTACGTGCGGGAGCTGGACAAAAGCCGTGTCACCGTTCCGGCTGATCAGTGCCTTATTCTCGGTCGCGGCTGGACCAACGAGGCTCTGATGCCGCTGTACCGGAACCATGCCGAGGCGCTGGCCACCTATAACGAGATCGACCCCGCGGATGTCGCCCTGAAAGAGGCTGCCGGTGCAGACGAGAAGAAGGCCTATGAAGCGCTAGAGGCCCGACTGATGCACACACAGGGCAGACTCTGGGAGCTGCCGATAGCCACAGCTTCGCTCAGCGGTCGTCCCGAACAAGAGCCCGGTGTCGGGTAGGATTGAGCAGGCGAGGAGCAGAGCACGGCAGATGACGCTGTTCTGCAGCGGCACAGAGGAACGATACAGATCTTTAGCGTTGACGCGGCTCTTGCAGGTTGCGCAAGCCTGGGTGATGACCGGGAATGTTGAACGAGCTGCATCAAGGTATCACGCGAGTGATCCATAATGGAACGGGCGGTGTGCAGCCAACGCGTTGTTCCGAACCCGTAAACGATGCTTATGCAAGTGGCGTCCGCATCAGCGAGCTTTTGGTCGTTCCGCGCCGGAAAGGCTGCCCGTTGCAATGCAGGCCCGCAAGCACCGTTAGCACAGAGTGGCTCGCACTCGCCTCGCGCCTGCCAAGCTGCTCCGCCAGCAGCGGGCATTCTCGATCTACATCGCGCCCCCTTCGTCCTTAGCGTGGCACGAATGAAGGACCACGGGCTCGTGCGCCCGTTGCCGCCGGTAGGGTCAGCATTGTTTGAGCCTGACCCTAGCGACCAAAAGAACTGCTGATGACAGCTTCGTTTCGTCATCTTATCGAAAGATAGAACCGGACCCGGCGCTTGAACCCGTTTGGTTACAGCCTCGACCTCAAGACACGTTGCCACTAAGAGTCGTAGTCCTTGCTTCAGCCCTCATCGTCTTGAGTGCAATCCCCTGGGAAAGGCGCTGCTCTTTGTCATGATGACCCCGTCGACAAGTCTGCCAAATGAACCCGCTCGAAGGGATCTACACAGGCGGGGGCATCCGTTCTTGGCCGCTGAAACCGAAGAGACCGGTGCCGTCTGACGGATTGTCCGGCCGACACGTTGTCGGTGTCCGCTTGGCAACCAGTGCTGGGAAGCGGACATCGTGCTGCAGCCGAAGCGGTTGAAACTTGTGGCTCTTTAGCCCGCACGCAGCTTGCATCGAATGGCCCGCAACATAGCGCAAGCGGCGCTGTGTCACGCGCCAGCGTGCTTTCCGCCGCTTATGCTTGACGCGCGAGGGCCCGCGAGCGTGGCCGCTCGACCTCAGCCGGAGCAGCTCCATGAAGGAATCACTCCTCTCCGCCACGTTGCTTTCGATTGCCTGCTTCACCTCTACGGCCATTTCACAGGAGCGAACGGATGCGGCGGTGACTGATGACACATTCCTTGGCTCGAGGAGATCGAAGGGCCAGGCGCATTGGCTTGGGTTCGCGCCGAGAACGAGAAGACGCTCGGGGTGCTCCAGTCAGATCCTCGCTATCAGCAGTTCTACGAACAGGCGCTCTCCATCCTGCAGGCCCCGGTTATTCCATTGGAAGGGCACGGTTTGGAGCATGCCCGGCAAGACGAGAACCAGGTGCGCGGCGTCTGGCGGCGCTCCACCGGTGAGAGCGATCGTAGCCAAGACCCAAAGTGGGAAACCATTCTCGACTTGGACGCCTTGGCTGCCGCCGAGAACAGAAATTGGGTCTTGCAAGATGCCTTCCGCCTGAAGAGCGCCTCTGCCTGATTAGTCTTTCCGATGGCGGCAAGGATGCCGTGTCCATACGAGAGTTCGACCGGGACGCCAAGACCTTCGTTGCGGAGGGCTTTTATCTCCCCGAGGGCAAGCAGGACGTCGGCTGGGTCGATGGTGACACACTCCTTGTTGCACGGGACTGGGGTGAGGGGACTTTGACGCAAGCCGGCTCCCCATTTGTGGTGAAGGAGCTCAAACGCGCTCAGCCGCTCAGTGAGGCTCGCGAGATCTTTCGTGGCGAGCCCACCGGCGCTCAGACGCTGTCCTTCGTGCTTCGTGACAGCGAGGGTCATGTTCCTGCGATCGGCGCGGCCCGCATGATCAGCTCTTTGGAGTCCGAGTATGTGGTCTTCCGCCCCGATCGGCCCGTCAAACTTAATCTGCCGAAGAAGGCCGAGATCGCCACGCTCGCATGCGGCCGCCTGCTTGTGAAACTTGAGGAGGACTGGACGCCGTCCGAGGACATCCGCTTCAGGCCGGCTCGATGATCTCGTATGACCTCGACGAATGGAAGCAGGATCCGCGGCGCGCCAAAGCCTCGCTTGTCTTCCAACCTGGGCCCCGCCAGGCCCTGCTCGAGTTCACTGGCACAAGGAACTTGTTGATCCTGACGATCCTTGAGACGTTCAGAGTAGAGCGTTTGATTATAAGTACGATCAGGGAGCTTGGTCGGCGACGCCGATCCCGATGCCGGAACATACAAATGTCAGCCTGTCAGCCACCTACGATGAACCGGACCGGGTCATATTCACGGTCTCGAGCTATCTCAGACCAACCTCCGTCTGGTATTTTGATGCCGGAAGCAAAAGGATGGAGGAATTGAAGAAGACACCGTCTGCCTTCGATGCGTCCAATCATGTCGTGGAGCAGCTCGAAGCCACTTCGCGTGATGGCACGTCAATTCCCTATTTTCTGGTGCGGCCCAAGAACGCAAGGTTTGACGGCACGATCCCGATGCTTCTCCATCGCTATGGCGGCTTCCATGTTCCGCTTCTGCCCTCTCATCTGGGACTGGAGGGGCGGCTATGGCTCGAACAGGGCAATGCCTATGTCGTTGCGAACCTGCGCGGGGGCGGCGAGTTTGGCCCACAATGGCATCAAGCGGCCCAGGCGGCAACGAAGCAGATGTCATGGGATTGATTTCATTGCCGTTGCGGAGGACCTGATCCGCGGGAAGCTTACAAGTCCGCGCCGCCTGGGCGCGATTGGCGGCAGCCAGGGCGCCCTGCTCGTTGGCGCCGCGATCACCCAACGTCCCGAGCTCTTCAACGCGGCGATCATCGATGCGCCGCTGCTTGACATGCTTCGATACACCAAACTGGGCGCGGGCGCCTCCTGGATCGGCGAGTACGGTGACCCCGCCATTGCTGAGCAGCGTGCGTGGATCGAAGGCTACTCGCCCTGCCTGAAGCTGGTGACGGGCAAGACCTATCCCGTTCCCTTAATTCTTACCTCCACCAAGGACGACCGCGCACATCCAGCGCACGGCCGCAAGGCTGCCGCGAAGCTCGCCGCGCTGGGCCAGCCTTACTTCTATTACGAGAACATCAACGGGGGACACCGTGCCGCGGCCAATCTCATGGAATATGCGCGTAAACTCGCCCTTGAATACACCTATGCATGGAGGCGGCTTTGTTCTGAGTAAGTTAGGGGACGGGCTGAGGACCATTGGTTATCTCAACGTCTTCACGTTGCTCAGCTGAATTCATCGAACCCAAGGCAAGAGGCTGTTGAGCCGCCGGCAGCGCGCGAAGTTTCTCACAGGCAAGTTTCCGGTTTGAACAGGCTCCGTTGCCAAGCGGGTCTGCTGTCTTCCCAAATACAACATGACGAGCGGATAATTTGCCAAATGCGCTTCCTTGAGGATTGTCTCGGCAGAACCGGTTCGTTCGACAGGGCGCGACGTGCGGTTGACATCAAAGATGAACAGCCAAAGCGTAACCTTGCGAGCTCTTCGTGCTTGAGAAGCATGTCAGGTCGCTTCAATGCAGGCATGCGCGGTAATCCTACTCCAGGCCGCGCAAAGGAGTTCAAGGCCGCCCTGTTGTCCAACGTCAATGAAAGCCATCCGCCGGCTCTGGATGAGAGCGGCATGTTCGAGGCGCCGCAACTCTTCTGTATGCCGGGGGCGCGCGACGGGTGAAGCGAAGGTCAAAACGTCATCTGGGCTGAAGCCTTGAGACGAAACTGTCGTCGGCGTCAGGATTTTCGTCGCTTGCAGGATGCGGCCGTAGCTAGACCATGCGATAAAAGTATGAGCACGTGACCAGCGCAGCGACGCTGGGTGTCTCTTGCCGACCGTCTTGATGGCCGGGAGACTCTTCGCTAGATCACAACGGTTCACTATGGAGATGCCGCCGTGGCAATGGGTATTGTGAAGTGGTTCAACTCGACCAAAGGTTATGGGTTCATCAGTCCTGAGGACGGAGGTCCCGATGTCTTCGTGCACATCAGTGCCGTCGAAAAGGCCGGTTACACCACTCTCGAAGAGGGGGCCCGGGTAAGTTATCAGCTCATGGCCGGGCGTTCGGGTAAGATGTCCGCCGAGGATCTCCGAGTTGGCTGATCCGACTCGTCTTCGGAAACTGCTCTCTCAAAGCGTGTTTCTCGTACCTGTCCGGCGATGCCTTGTCACGGCGCGCCGGGCGTTCGGCCTTTCGACCGTCGCTTCCAGCCATGAGTCTCACAAGCCGCATGACAGCCTTGGTCTCCTGAGGCCGTCGACGGGTCACTGCCGTCAGAGTTACAGGAGTTGCAACCCGGTCGCAGTGTGAGCGTGGCAAGATATTCCTGCCCGCGGGCCACAAACGGTCCGAATCGTACGCTCGCGACCAAATGCGGGCATGTGCACGCCGCCGGCTGGTGCTCCCCTGTCCAGGCGTGATGCATGTAGTTCATGAAGGTGCTCGCAAAACCGGGTTCGTCCGTTATCGACCATACTGGCCGGCTGTGCTGCGGCTGCAGGCGTATTTCTGCTACGCTGATGGCGTGAACCTTCGAGGGCCCGTGTAAACAAAGCCGGATTGGTTTGATGAGGCGCGATGAGGTCAAATCGCGGGCCGCCCATGACTGGGCCGATCGCATGGAGCAGTTGGCCGTACACGCGCCAGATCTGAATAGCTTTTCGGTTGAACTTCGCGATGCTCTCGGCTGGGAAATTGCGCAAGACGGGCGGCAATTCCTGTCTGCGACCGCAAAGGCCGTCGCCGGTCAAAGAGAGGCCCTGATCAACCATCTATTTCTCGCCAGCGAAGTCGCTGATGCTGCAAAATTGCTTATTCCTGCGCAGTCGCCGTCAGAGCCCGCGGCGACGCTGGAACGGCAGGTCCAATCGACGCACGGCGTGACGCAGCAGTCGCCTCGACCGCCACCCCGGCTGCGAAGCGCGCGCGGCACTTAACTCAGGTAAAGTTTTATTGTTCTCAGAGGGCATCGATCAAATCGACAGCGATTGTTGATGGGCCCGGAATGATTGTCTTTCCGAGCTGAGAAAGCGTGCGCGCAATCGTCGCTAGATGAGGTCGTAATCAGATTTGATCAGCTGTCACTGTGCTGCGCCTGTGAGGTATCGCAGCACGCGATGGTCTTTGGGGCGAGCGCAGGCGCTGTTGCGCTCGCGTGCCCATGCTGTTGATCAAGATCGGGTTTCCACTCTTACGCTCGATGCTGGGTATGGTCACGCCATACCCAATGGCATCGGCGCACAATTCTGGCGCCGATGTCTTTACTCACGAGCCGGCTTCGGATGAGTCGAGAGGAATCTGGGGCTTGGTTTGGTAGACCTTTTAATCGAACTTATAAGAGGCCTGGAAGAACGTACCCCAGCGCTCCATGCTGTACTTCCCAAATACGGACGGATCACCAATGCAGCCGCTGCTGCTGCACAGTGAGTCGCCCCGTTTTTTGGTCCACATGGCCCAATAGCGGCCTCCGACCCCGACGCTGATGTTCTGGGTGAGGAAGTAGGACAACACGCCCTCAATCTGGACTCCGCCACCACCACTGCCGCGTTGTTCAATGAAGGTGGTCTCGTCGCGCAGGAGGTGATTATCCCGCCCGATGAAATAGGTCCACGGCAGGTAAGCGACATCAGCGTTCAGACGCCAACGCTCGCTCAGCATGGTTTCGGCGCTCAAGCCGATTCGAGGCGCATTCCATTGCGTATCCTCGCTGCCAACGATCCTGTTGTCACCCGGCTTAAGACATCGATTCCGCGGATTAACGAACTCGACACAACCGATCGTGTCCGAGCTCTGGCCGTAGTACGTCCACCCTAGAAATCCCCCGATCGTATAATTCGTGTCGCGCAGGAAATCGTAACCGACGTCGGCCGTGTAATATGTGAACCTTCCGTTCGACTGACGTGAAATGGTGTTCTGGTACGACCGCCCCTTGTGTGGCAGCCAATCTTCATCGTTCATCTTCCCTTTGTTGAAGCCCCCGATACCCAGATTGCTCTTCAGGAACACTCCCCACGGGCTGTCGACACGGCCGAATAACTCCCCGGAAAGTCCGTCCAGTCCATGATAAGTGAGCCTCGATACCAGTACGCTGGGGTCTTCAGGCCAGCCATACCGAAGTGCGCTATGATCCCACTGGAATCGTCCCCGGCTCAGCCAGAGCCGCGAGCCGCCTTCGAAGGACCAGCCGGGCGCGTAGAAAATGGGTCGTACGCTGCGGGCTGATTTCGCATACAGCGGTGCGCCGGACCATTGTGCCTTTGGGTCCGCACCAAAGTGATAGTTCAGGCCAATCTTTCCGATGTGATAGTTGCTGGTCAGGCTCGTTGTGTCCGCCGGCAGAATCGCAAACGGAGGCAACCGCACTGTCGAGGCCGTCGCGACACTCGGCCCATCAAAATGCAGATAGTCATATTCCACGTTCACCGACCATGCA
Organism: Bradyrhizobium sp. ERR14; assembly: GCF_014198235.1. Taxonomy (NCBI): domain Bacteria; kingdom Pseudomonadati; phylum Pseudomonadota; class Alphaproteobacteria; order Hyphomicrobiales; family Nitrobacteraceae; genus Bradyrhizobium; species Bradyrhizobium sp. ERR14. The sequence goes on from NZ_JACIHD010000012.1 coordinate 30,787, forward strand.
GGCGCTAGGGCTTGCTCGACGCCCAACCCGATGATGCCACCGACCCGACCATAGTCGAAATGGGTTTTCTCCTGTGGCAAGCCGCGGCCTTCAAAGTTGTTGACGACATCGCCCCGATTGTTTTGCCAGGCTAGGCCTGCCTTGAGATAGGCCAGCGTGTGTCCGAGCGCGCCAAAGGCGTAACCGACGCGACCGGTCCCGGTGGCAAAGAGGCTCGGACCTGCCTTGCAATTTGCACTCACAACCAAGCCCGAAGCGGCGAGGCATGTATTTGTGCCCTCGGAGACCGCACCGCTCGCATCCAGCTCGATGCCAAACACCCAGCTGTTGTTCTGCCAGTTGTAACCGATCTGGCCACCTGCAAGGAAAGCCGGGGTATCGACGATGCCGCCATAGATTGATGGACCGTGTGGATTGCTGAAGGAGGTGCGGCCGTACCCACCGCCGGCGTGCCCCCCAATATAGCCTCCAGACCAGTTCCAGACCGCCTGTGGCAGTTTAAGTTGTGGCTCAAGGTCCGCCGGCTTGGCTGCGCTGCTTGCGACGAGCGCAATTGTTGTCGCACCACAAAAAATAGTTCTCGATCGCATCAAAGTTTGTCCTGCACTTCCTGGTTCACGACCCGCCTCCTCAAGTATTGCCGCACGACAAATCGTCAGACAGACCAAACACGCGATAGCGCTCGCCAGGTCCGTCCCGAAGATCACCGCACTACGATTGGTGATGATTTCCCGAATGAAGCAAACCGTGTGCCGAACTGAATTCGTGTATTTCGCAGAATTCCCAAGAGTGTCTCGCGTCAACTTCCCGACATTGGTCTCAAGGCTGACAGTCGACCTGTCCGGATGAGAGGCACGGTCGCAGCAGACCTGGTTAAAATTGCCGTCCGTTGAGAAGCAGCGCAGGGAGGCGAAAGCGCCGCACTGAGCTTATTGGACGAGGTTTCCGGGGGACACTCGATCATGAAAGAGAAGGCTCTACCCGCAGGCTTAAGAAGTGATCCGCAGGCGAGCTCATATTCGTTCGGTGCGGCGGCTGTAGGCCGGTTTAATGAGGACGGCTCTCCTGGTGCCATCCGATAAAGAGTAACGGTCGTGAAGAAAGATCCGGCTCAACGAGTCGCCCTGCAATTGGGGCCGCGCGAGCGGCATGTCGCCTGCTGCGCAGTCCGAATGCAGATGGCGAAAACATAAATCAGCATGGTCAGTGAGCGTAGATCTGGCTCATTGCGAGAGAAGTCAGGACCGAAGGTTACACAATATTGTCTGCCAACTGCACGAGCGGGCGGTATGACCCCGACACATTTATCGCAATCGTCAAAACCTCTATCAGGACGCTACCTCTCATTCGCCGAACGTGAGGAGATCGCCATGAACAGGACGCTCGCGTGAACAGCGGACCTGCACTCGTCCCGAAATGGCGCTGAGGCAGTGCGCGCCGCCATTGCCGCCATGAAACTGCGGATCGCCAGGAACCACAATGCCGGCAAGACGCGCCAGGCCAGCCCGAACAGACGTTGTTGAGCTAGCCGCGCGATGGCCGGTTCGTGGCCGAGCGCAAGCACAATTTGCTCGCCCTGCAGCGGCAAAACCATGATCGGCACCCACAGAAGGATTGCAACCCATAGCCCAATGCGCACCGAGCGCCGTACCAAAAGCACCGTCCGCCGCACCACATACTTGGGCCGCGGAGCGGACCCACGGCGGAGATCACACCGGCCGCGAACGACAAGCCGAGCGGCGAGATCATGCCGGCAATCGCGGCTGCCCACTGCCTCATTGCCGATATGGTCGATCCAGGCCAAATCCGTCGCCATCATCGCGATATGTCCAACCTGCGTGAGCGCGATCGGGGTGGCAAGTGTTGCAGTTGCGGCGAGTCCGTCGATGAGTTTGACGGCCAGCTACCCATTTCACCGACCGACGAGGCCGCTATGCGGGAGTTTTTTCTGCTGCCTTCCTCATGAACACACTGCCCGGATTGCGCGCTTCAGCTATCCTTGGACCTCGCTGACACATCGCTGCGGTCGCGTTCGCATCATCGGCGCCATGGCCACCGATAGCATGTTCTCACACAACAACGCACCACTCCAAGATTGTGAGAGCATTCTGGCCGACGTCCGGAAAATCTTCTCTCTATATTGACCGCTGCCATAGTCAGCGCTGCTATGGGCCGTCGTGGCTGCGGCTTTGGCTGTCTCGTTCAAGACGTCGTTTGTTTCAAGCGCGACAAAAGCACCGCCTGCAACTACGTGCTGCGGGAAAACCGACATCGTTTCTTTATAAGGAAACGCTCAAGAGGCATTGGCATGCCGGTTGCTCGAAGATGTGACGAAACCACTTGGTGTTCAGATGAAACTTGCCCGCTTGATCGAAGGTCTCCTGATGCGCATTCCAAACCGTGCGCCTGCGCCCCGAACTCTGCCATCCTCGAAACACGCTCCGGTCTGCCGGGCAGAACCCGATTGTCGTGTAAGGGGCTCGCAACGAATGGTGGTCCTCAACAAGATGGTCCACACACCAGGGCAAAAGGCGCTATACCTCAGGACGATTGTTTGCGTCACTTTTGGCCGGTGGCTCGAGTGCGGGAATCTGCGAGATGCCGAGCCTGGGTCCGTGAAGCTCAGCGGCGGCCTTCAGTCGGTGCTCTGCAGATGGTCAATGAGCTGATGCACGGCGATTGGGATCGTGAGAAAAAACTCAGGCAACAGGACGAGCTCAAGGTCAAGCTGCTTCGCGCCCAATCGGTTGTCGCCGAATGTAAGGCAGGATTGGCGGATCTGGAGCGGAGGCTTGAGCGTCGAACGGTCTCGTCGCCGAGAGATGAACGCCAGCGCAACTCTGCGGCAAACAATTCAATACGTAACCTAGGACCGCCCAAATCGCGAAGCGTCGATGATCCTGTTGACCAGGATGCGGCCGTGGCGTTTTCGCCTCGATCATGGGACCGCTGAAAGCTCGCGCCGCGCACGTTAACGGCGACAGGTTTTGTCACGGGGGTGGCGAAGATCTCGAGACCCATGGTGTTGCGAGCCCGGCGGGCGAACTGGACAACTGGTGCGGCCCAGCCGATAGGCTCGGCTTTTGGTTGATCGCGGTGCGTTGGCCAGGGGATGCGCGCAGAGTAGCACCACATATGGGACGTATCGCCGCGTCTTTGGCTAGAGTTTCCTGTTTCGGGAGCTGCTCAAGTAGATGTCCTGAATCGAATGTCAAAGAGCTCTCCGCCTTGAGCCACCCAGTTCGCTCGTTTTGTCCGTCTTCAAGGCGCTCAAGTTGCCGGTAGACCTGTCTGGAGAGGGCGCGTTCAATGACACGATGGTCCGCTATGGCCGTGGGCCAAGCATGTGAGTCACGGGCGGTCCTGCCCGCGGAAGCCGACCATGCCTCATCCGGCATCGCATGGATGATGACGAGAACTGGGTAATTATGTCCGCAAGCGATCACAATGCGATGCGAAAGAGGGTGGGTAACGGCAGTCACCCAAGTTCGTGAGAACCCAGGAAGAGGGGTCCCGGTGCGAGTGCGATCCGGTGCCGGCGTAGCCTCGTCAGCTTCTCGAAAGCTTCTCCGAATAAGGAATAACCTGATCCTCGACGGGAGGCTGGCATGGACTCACACAATTCCGAAATATCCAATGCAGCACTTCCGGCATCGGTACAGCATGCTGTTGCAGACGATCAGCAACCGAACCAGGCGGAACAAGATGCCTTTGAGCAGCAATTGGATGCAGCGCTCGTGGCCCATCCCGCAGCGGATCGCCGTCGACAAAGTTTAGCGCCAGAGGCGATGAACAGTCCATGTCCCTAACCCGCAGGGGCTCGATCTCGATCTTGCCGCCGTAAAAGCCGATCCGGCCCCCGTTCGTCCAACGACGTGTCGCTACACATCTCGCGGCGCGCCTTCCTGGCTGAACGGCAGCTTCGGTATCGGGTGACCCTGGGCGCTGCTGTCAGTTCTTGTAGTGCGGGTCTTTGATCGAACGTCGATGCGACGGATCGTGCGGATTGACGCGCAGTTGAGATGCCGCAAATCGGGACCGTTTGGGCGCGTAAACACTGTAAGAGCGCTGAGAAGCTGTTTGGATTTTGGACTATCGCACAACGCTTCGTATTTTTCGCGCATAGGCAAGGTGCTACGGCGCGATCGCACGGCCGAGGCCTCTGCTGCGTCTTATAAATGTCATCTTGCGCGGGCCAGTGACGCGCGCGGCGGCTCGATCGAGCCAGCGCTCAATACTAAACAAGGCACGCGGCAAAATGCGCGTGACAAAGCACGAGCAGGTCGATGACAAAGCGTTTTCCCAACTGGGCCCTATTGTCCATACTCACCTCCATGGTTGTCTGCCCCGCCGCAAAGGCGCAAGACCGCCGGACTATCACCGAACCTGTTGCACCTCATACGGTCTGCGATCGCCCTGTGCCTTCCGGTAAGAACGATACACTCAGCCTACAGGACGCCATTGAAAATTGCCCCGCTGGGGCTGCAGTTTATCTCGGGCGCGGCGAGTTTCACTCAGGCCCACTGGAGATGAAATCGGGCGTGACGTTATGGATCGGACGCGGTGCGACGCTGATCGCCATTCCCGAACCTGCTGCTTACGACAAGGGCCTCGGACAATGTGGTCGCATCGCGGAAAAGGGCGACGGTTGCCGGCCATTCATCAGCTTTTCTAAAACGCGTGGCGGCGGCATCTACGGAGAAGGCATCATCGATGGTCAAGGCGGAGCAATTATTGGCGGCGGCGCGGAAAGCTGGTGGCAGCTAGCCCGCCGCGCCCAAGCCCAGGGCGGCAACCAGAACGCCCCGCGCTTGATCCAGATCGATCATGCGCAGGACATCACGTTCTCTGGTGTCACCTTGCGCAACGCTCCCAATTTTCATATCGCGATGAGCCGGGTCGAAGGTGCCACGTTTTGGGGCCTCACGATCGATTCACCGGCGGACGCCCGCAACACCGACGGCATCGATCTTGGCGCGAGTCAGGATGTGACCATCACCCACAGCTTGATCCGTACGGGTGACGACAACGTCGCAGTCAAGGCCGGCGATAATGGCTCAAGCAGCCATATCTCGATCATTGATAATTATTTCGGCTGGGGGCATGGCATGTCGATCGGCAGTGAGGTGAATTCCGGGGCCAGAGACATATTGGTGCGTAATCTGACGCTGGATGGTACGACGTCTGGCCTGCGCATCAAGAGCGATGTCAGTCGAGGCGGTCTGGTCGAGAGCGTGACTTATGAGTACGTGTGCCTGAGGGGCAACAGGTGGCCCGTGGCTTTCGATACAAAGTATGATCCGCGCGCACAAGGCACAAGGATACCGGTCTATCGGCAAATCGTTCTCCGTCATGTGCATGGCGACACCGGTGTGTTGCTGATGCGCGGCGTAGACGAGGGGCATGCACTTGACGTGACACTCGAAGATGTCCGATTTGCCAATTCCGCGACTTGGCAAGTTGAACATGCGAACGTCACCGCAAACCATTCTGACGTATCACCGCCGCTGCCCGGACGAGCTGCAAAACCGCTGCTGCGCGGATCGGAGGTATGTTCCAGGGCATTCCGCGACGGCAATCGGTAAGCAGTCCACCCGGTGCCGAACTCGGGTACTGAGTTCCGCATCTAGGGCAAGATTACCGGTGTTGAAGAAGGTCAGCCTCATGCCCCGAGTTGGGTGCAATTGTCCGACGGTCTGCAGGGCCGGAATGTGAAGGTGACGTGCAGGTTCTGATTCCGCGCGAAAAATGTGCTTGACCATGCACGGCGGCTATCCCGCGGCGGTACCTTATATCGACTGCGTCGAACGTGCCGCGAACTCGACGAAGAGTGAGATCACATGCGAATTTTCGTGCCGTCTGCGCTTCTGGCCGGATGTTTCTGCATCTCGGCAGCGCACGCTCAGCCACTATGGGTGTCTCATGCCGCAAATGCAGACTATCACTCCGTGCAGCAAGCCATCGACGCGTTGCCGGCGGAAGGCGGAAATGTCCGGATCGCGCCGGGCGTCTATCGCGAGAAGGTCAAAATCTCAAAATCCGGTATTCATCTCTCAGGGACTGGTAGCAATCCGGAGGATACCGTCATTGTGTACGGCGACGGCGCGATCAATGTAGGAGGAACCGCCCGCTCGGCGACGCTGAGTGCCACTGGCGATGACTTCCGGCTCGAGAATCTGACCATACAGAACGACTACGCCCTCAATCCGGCCAATCCACCCTCGCAAGCGGTTGCACTGTCCCTTACCGGAGACAAGGACGTCGTCACGCGCGTCCGTCTGCTCGGCGCCCAGGACACGCTGTTTGCCGGCAAGGGTCCAAACGGCAGAATGTCACGCCAATACTTCTCGAACTGCTACATCGAAGGGCATGTCGATTTCGTATTTGGCAACGCCAAGGCCTGGTTCCGGCAATGTGAGTTGCACGGCATTGCTAATCAAGCGGTCGTCTTTACCGCACAGAGCAAGGCAGCTCCCGATGAGGACAGCGGCTATGTTTTTGATCATTGCAGCCTAAGCGCCGACCCTGCCGCGCGCGATATCGCGCTTGGCCGCCCTTGGCGGCCCTACGCCACAGTGGTCTTCCTGTCGACAAAGATAGATGCGCAGGTCGTTGCGGAAGGCTGGCGAGAATGGGCTCCCGGCAAGACCAACTCCTTGAGCACGAGCTATTATGCCGAATATAGATCCTTCGGCGCCGGGGCTAACCCCTCAGGCCGCGAATCTCACTCCCATCAACTGACCGATAGCGAGGCCTCGAGATGGTCGCTAAGAGTGTTCTTCGGAGGTACCACAGATTGGCTGCCCAGGGAACGACATCGAGGGAACACAAAGCAACACTGACGGTGAGGAAACGACGGTGCTCCTTGGATAAATGACGGAGGAGAGCGGATAGACGGCGGCGCGTGCTGTCACGCCTCACTGTTGTTCCTGATCGCTGGGCGGAATGAGACGAACCGCTCATCATGTCGGTTGTTCGCCATGCTCGGCCGAAAGCGTTGGCCAGAAAAGTCAAACTGCCAGCTAACCAGAGCAAAGCGAATAATGTCTGGGTGGTTCCGTCTTCCACTGCTGATGCGCCGTTGAGGCCCACTGAGATGTCCGGGCTAGCTCTCGCGCACCACCGTCTTCAGGTAATGGTAGGCCTTGATGATCTCGACCAGGCGATCCTCCGTGGAGCGGTCACCGCCATTGGCGTCGGGATGGTGCTGCTTGACCATCGCCTTGTACTTCGCCTTGATATCGCCGAGCGTCGCATTGGAATTCAGGCCCATCACCTGCAACGCTTTCCGCTCGGCATTTAAAATCTTGCGCGCCTCAGGCTTGGCCTTCGCGCGGGGGCGGGCACCGGCGCGTCCGTTCACCTCGACGAGCATGCAGAGGGCATGCCAGTCGTCCTCGTAAGTGGCAGTGCTGCCGGTCATTTTGCGGGCGCTGATGTTCTCACCCATCTTCCAGGTCGGACGATGGCCGGTCAGCGCGTCGTTCTGGTAGCGCGCGACCGCTTCCGCGTCCATCCCCGAGAAGAAATTGTAGGACTGATTGTATTCGCGAACATGGTCGATGCAGAAATGCCAATAGTCGCGCGCATTGTCGCGGCCTTTGGGCGCGGGATGGGTAGCCTTGTTTTGGCAACCAGGCCATTCGCATAGCGCCGCGGTCAGGCGCTCCTGCGCTTCCTGCTTGTTGATGCGAATGGACGCGAAGATTTTGGATGTGTCGATGGGCATGACCGAGCTCCGTTGGCGGAGCGGCAGTTAACAGGGCCGCTTCTATGCTCGAGAATTGGTTTGGACCAAAGTTGGGTCTGACTCGGCCGTCGCGTTAGTGGCATGATGTAGCAGCCACTTCCTAGCAATCGACATGCCAAGACGGCGAACTTGTTCAGACCATCATCTCTTTACGTTTTCAGATTGCCTCAATGGCAATGTCGGGTTCTGCACATGGAGGTCTTGAACGGGACCGGGTGAGTACTCTCAAAGGCCAAGCGAAGGCACTGCTCGGCGGTAATCTGCGCAACGACGAAGGCGAGCGGCGTCTTCCGTCTTGCGTAGCGTAACAGAAAGCGCATTGTCTCGATTTCAAAGGCATTCGGAGCCACTCGTTCACGGATCAACGCAAGTCACAGCAACCGCCAGCCGCTGACGAAGCCCCTGCTCACCAGCCTAATCAGTAAAGTCTCGATCGATTCGCTGTTGGAGCGGGTTGATGCTGGCGCTGGCACGGCAGCCGGAACGTAGGAGGTGCTTGGCAAGGCGCTTGTCCACGTCCCGGATGCAGCTCTAAATGGTTATGTCGAGGCAATTCGTTTGCGGCGCGGATCGGTGCAGCCCATGCAACACCAGTTTATCACCAATTGCCTCAGAGCATCGTGTGCCGAAGCGTCACCCAGCGCGGCGATGTCGCCTTTGGACAACTGCTTTCGAGCCCTCGCGCCTTTGGCGACGACGGGAAATGCACCGTGAATCAGAAACTGGATCTCGATTACGCCGTCGTCGGGTACTGGAATGCATGACCAAAACAAGCGAGACGAAATGATCGTGTCGATCACTCAGCGAATATCCGTCCTTGAGGATGGGCAGGAGAGCATTTCAGACATCGTGCATGAGTACAACCCGCCTGCTGTCGGAGTTGCAGCCTTCGTCATTAAGTCGAAGCCCATGATCGATCCAAACTCTCCTCCAGCCTGCGCACCTCCTCCGCGGCTTTGCCCGCGCAAATCATCGTTGCCGCCGGTAGCCCTGCCCAATAGAGACCAGAAGGTCGCCTTGACCGAAGGTGTCGCGTTTGCCTGTCGCGCCGTCGCCCTTTAGAGCATGACGCAGCTATCGGCTTGCGAGGCGATTCCGGCTGGCAACCCGTCCAAACAACTGCTTTGCATCCGGAAGACCCGCGCGCAGCGTTCCCCGGGGCCTTCCTGCCCGTTTATGTACAAGTGCCCCATTGCCTGCACGTCTGCCTGCACCGTCTCGTCATCGGATGCCGGCTCGCATTGGGAGAAGGCCGCAGACAGCTATAGCAGAGAAGGGTCTGCCGGAAGCTGGCTGGGATTGTCGCAGAACACAAGTCGTGGTTTTCTCAGCAAAGGACGCTACGGGATGGGTCATCGATTATCGCGTGGCCGTCGGCGGTTCATTGAAGCTTGTTCCCGAAAGAGAGTCCTGAACCGTCTTGGAGCAGGATTACTGGTACATGATTGATGACGGGTTGTTGTTAGATGTGCCGGACACGTTTGACCCATTGATGCGCCGCTGCGCGGAGATCGAAACGCGCGCGAATAAGCCGGCTTGAGTTTTCTCCGGAATTGCAGGCCTGGCCGATAAACGTCTACTGGTGTGCTCCGCATTGAGAGTGGGTATCGCTGACGATCCAGGTAGTGGGCTTAGGAACCTCGGTAGAGAGTTAGCAGCCAGTCTGCTCCAAGCGTCTAGCTGACCATCATCTAGTGGCACCATAATAAACAGGAGCAACGCTGGCTTCTCCACCAGAGGAACTGCGACAGAAAAACAGATTCTACGGCAAAGGCCGCTTCACAGGGTGAGGCCGTGCTCATTGAGCACCTTGTCTCTAAGAGCCCCCTTGATCTCACGGGCGATCTCTTTGCGAATTGCGGGGCCCAACGCTCGCTTAGCATCTTCAACCAGGTCAGCTTCAGCCCCGGTCAATCCTTGGTCGGCGAGCTGTTGCTCCAATCTGCTGTCGAACTCCCTCCCCATTGCATCAATGAGCTGGTCCTGCGCCTTGGCGTGGTCTTCAGGTGCGATGCGACGCACCACATCGTCCCAAGGCTGCCAGTCCATTGCCAAGTAGTCGCCAAATTCAACCGCCTCCCTGGTCCTTACGGATGTCTCTGCGCGGTCAACGTCGGCGTCGGTGACGCCGGAGACCTCAAAGAAGCGCATCTCCGGCGCGACGTGTTGCAGGCCCAGCCGCTCGCGCAGCTTGTTCTGATAGGCAAGGAAGATCTCAATATCCTCGATGTCTTCGACATCGTCAGCCGAGCCGAGAGAGTGAGCCTTCTCGCGCGCAATCGCCTCGAGCGCGTCCATGCGGAACATGACACGCCCCAAATCGACGAGATCGGCAAGCCGTGCCTTGTGGTCATAGAAGCCGTTCTCGACTTCTGCGATGAGGCGCGCGGTCTGCATGCCGTTCCACGTCAAAGTTCTACGATCCTCGCAGCTTTGGTTGGCATCCCACGCCAGTTGAAAGTACTGCGCACGCAATTGCGGAACTTTTGCCGCCTGCCGCAGATCATTGGCCACCGATTGCCGAAATCCTTCATTGCTAGAGTTGACGGAATTGAACAGCTTGCCGAGGAAGAGCCCGTACTCCCGGGCGCCCGGCTCTTCTGCAAAGTTCTGCCAAGCGGCGAGCACCTCCCGATCGCCCTCCCGTGGATCGCTCTTGAGCCATTCTGCAACCGTTTCAGCGAGAGCTTCCGCCTGCTCATCGTCTGTCCCGGACGCTTCACTTTCGTCGTCGCGCGAAAGGTGGACGGTCGGACCGGCATAACTCTCCGCGCTTAGGACTGTATTCAGGTCCGTCAGCACGTGCTCGGATAGCGGATTTTCAGTCAGCACTATGGTGATGCCGGCGCCCAACCCCGTCAGTAGGTCCTCGGGCAAACTAGTCAACTGGTTTAGGCTTGCGTCGAGAAACTCGAGCGAAGCGGGGAGAGCCTCAGGCAGCTCCGTCAGCTGGTTTTCGCTGACATCGAGAAACTCGAGCGTAGCAGGAAGGAGCTCTGGCAGATTTGTGAGATGATTGTGGCTGGCGTGGAGAAATCGCAGTGAAGAAGGGAGGCCTTCGGGCAGGTTCGGCAACCGATTGTGGTTGGCGCAGAGAAACTGGAGCCCGGCAGGCAGCACGGTAGGGAGACTCTCCAACCGGTTGGAGTTTACGTCGAGGCCTCTGAGCCCGCTTGGCAGCGCGGGCAGGCTGCTCAGGTGATTGCCACTGACATTGAGACGCTGGAGCGAAGCAGGAAGTTCGTCAGGCAAATTCGTAAGCCGGTTGAAGGGCACATAGAGCACAACGATTTGGCTTGGAAGTCTGGGCAGACTGGTAAGGGACAGCGACTCGAGATCCAGTATGGCGTCTTCACCCAGCGCATTCATCCGCCTTGCCGCTTCTTCCCGGTCCTCGAGGGGACCCACGTCCTGTTCAGCAAGCCAATTTTCGAGCGCCTCGTCTTCTTCAGCCGCCCCATGGGGTGAATGCCCAGAGTTCGATGCGAAGCCCGTGACGACTTCATCCCACTGTGCCGCTCCCCCGTCTTCCCCCGCGTCTTGTCCGGAAGATGCAGAAGAAATGCTTTCGCGGCGCTGAATCTGTCCTGCCTCAAAAGGATCCATTCCACTTTCCTTACCACACCGAGCCAACCCGGCCCGTGACAACGCGGTCCAGAGCTTAGGGCATCTATCTTTCGACAAGCTGACAGACCTATCGCGGCAAGGGTACGATGGCTTCGAAACCGACATGACTTCGGTACGAACGAATCATCGCGGTCGCGGGCAGTTATCTCCCATCTATACGTTTCGGCATCTAACCGACGCAGCGGCGGCTTAACATCGCGCCCCAGCGGGGCAACGGTGGGTTATCTCAATGGCAGCCAAGGGAGCCTCTTTCGGTCCAGTGCGTGAAAAGGAAGAGCGGCAGTCGCTCGAACGCTCAACTCCGGAGCGGTCCTTTCATGTGGGTAAGGCAATCGGTGCAACTCTTTTCCTCGGGTAACAAATCGTGCAACTCTGTGTTTTGCAGCGAGACCCGTCAGCTAATCGACAGGTGGCCGTAATAGGGGCAGATCGCTTTCACGTTGGCGGTTCCTCTAGATCTGTCCGGTCAACGGAACGGCAGGAAACGTTGCAGCCGCATCGATCCATTCGCCTCAATCGCGTGAAGCTGTCGCTTCGGCCAGGAGTGGGTCGACGCGTCGCACGTGCGCCCGCTCGAATGATTATTGCGCCAGCGCGAAACTCCTGCTTCGCAGCATTGCGCGGCGGCAGGCGTATTCCTTAAGTTTCTGATGATGGAGAGAAATGGTGGACATAGGACAGACACAGCGGAGCGCAGGTTCCAGCCCGGACACTTTGGAAGAAGGGGAGCGTGAAAGCTACATCGGCGGCTTCAACCGTGCCCTGGCGAGTTTGGTCGAAAGCTTGACAGGATATCGGACCCCGGCCTCCGCGCGCGCGCGAATCCTGGACGACTGGGTTGCCGAGGAGGGGCAGGGCGAAGCCGAGAACAGGCGACAGGGGCGCTCACGAATCAGGGCTGCGGATAACATGCGCTCGAACTCGGTCGATTTGTCATCCCTGTCTTTAACCGCTTTGCCCGACGCCCTTGCGCCGAGGCTACTGAACCTCGGCGCCATGCACAATGAGCTAAGTAGCCTGCCCGCAAGCCTTCCGCCTGGTCTCCGCGAGCTTCTTATAAGCCACAACCAATTGACCAGTTTGCCGGACGCTCTTCCGGCGAGCCTCTATTGCCTCGAGGTAAGCGATAACAGGTTGACCAGTCTCCCAGACAGCCTCCCAGCGGAGCTGGGGATCCTGAACGCAAACAACAACCGACTGAGTAGCTTGCCCGAGGCTCTTCCAAGCAGCCTCACCGTGCTGTCGGTCAGTGACAATCAGCTGACCGAGCTTCCCGAGTCCCTCCCATGGGGTCTCGTTGAACTCGATGTCAGCAGCAACCAATTGGCCAACCTGCCCGAAACCCTTCCGAACTGGCTTCAATCAATCAATCTCAGCGGTAACCGGCTCACCAGCCTCCCAGAACATCTCCTACCGGGAAGTTTGAGCTATCCGCTGGAGAACGTCGAATTCGGCGATAATCCATTCCCGGACGAGGTCCGCGTTCGCCTTGCGGCACCGCATCTTGGGCAGCTGCCTCTGTCGGAGGCTGCCGCGCACTGGCTGGGGGACGATCCGGCGGCGCTGGCCGAATGGCTGCACTTTGCGGATGAGCCTGGCGCCCAGGACTACGCCCGGTTCCTAGATCGGCTACGCGGGACCGTCAATTATGGAAGTGCCGAGTTTCGGCAAGCCGTGGCTGATGATCTGCGGCAGGCGGCGGCCAATCCGAGATTGCGCGAACAGTTTTTCACACAGGCTTCCGAAGCCAACGCCAGTTGCGAGGATCGTGTTACCCTGCATTGGAATGGTATGCGGACCGCGCGCCTCAATGCTGACGTGGAGGAGGGGGGGTATGATGATAGGCTCGACCAACTGATCCAGCGCGGCCGCATTGCATTCCGCCTAGACGCGCTGGATGGGATCGCGCGCGACCGCGTGAACTCGCTCCTCACCCTGCACCCGAACCTAGACGACGTCGAAGTCTACTTGGCCTATCAACATCTTCTGCGCGAGCCGCTGGAGCTGATCCACGTCGCCTCTGACATGCGCTTTCTGACGGTTTCTCACGTGACGTCCGACGATGCGGCGCGCGCTCTGGATTCGGTTCGCGAGCAAGAAGCGAACCAGTTTACCGACTACATGGCAACCCGCTGGCAACCCTGGGAGACGGTGCTGAGACGAATCGCTCCTGATGAATATGAAGCGATGCAAGAACGGCTCGTCGAAGCCATGGGCGAGGAGTTTCAAACCCGCTTGGGTCAGCGACTGGCCCAGCACGGTCTTCTAGGCGATCCGGATGCGGAGCGGGTGCTCGGAGCCCAAGTCCGAAACGAGCTCGCCAGCGAGATTAAACGCGAGGTCATGCACCGCGTGCTGGCCGCGCGTGGCGGCCTCGAGTTATGAAGTCTCAAACCGCCGCAGGTATATTATCATTGCTCTGCGGCGGAAGCCAAAGATCGATGCTGCAGTCCCGCCAATTGCTGACAAGGTGCTTTTGCGCTTCGAAGGCGCGCTGCGTCGATCAGTTCCTCTCGGTGTTGCCGAGCTTTGAAAGCTGGGGACGCAAGGCGAGGTGTACTCCGCTCGAAAGCCTCGTCGGGGCGAGAGCTCCCAGTTGAAAGTTGTTGATAAGACCAAGGTGGCGCGGCGGTGAAAGGAGTTCTTCCATAGGCGCGACCGCAGCGAACCAACTCGCTTTGGTTGACGTTCAAGACAAAGGTCGCCGGAGTGGCCGGAACTTAATTGATCTGTGACTGCGCGATAATCCTTGTCGAGGCTGAGTGATCCCCGCTGTGATGTTTGAATTCCTCTCACGATCGACAGGGCGATCCATTGATATCTCGTCGACTGGAATAGGCCCGGCGAAGAGGTGCGGAAAAGCGGGAGTGCACCCGTCCTGTCGCCAAGCGGTCGGCCGGACGAGAGGCCGTCAATCGCGCAGCAATGTCCAGATCTCGTCAGCTTTTCGAAAGGTTGCAGCTACAACAATCGAGAATCGTGTCTCGCTAGATGATCTGCTGCCGGCCGTGCGGATTGCTGCATTGCCAATACAAACATGAGGAGAGCAGGATGGATCCGGTTGACCCATTCTTGAATTCAGGAGCCTGGATGCGGGAGTACGCTGCCTTGCAGGGGCGAAATGGGCAGCGAGAGGATAATCCCTCCGAGCAGGGTGAATTTGAAAGGCGGCTGGAGGGCTTGAACCTCGATCCTTCTGATGAAACCAAATCAACGTCGCCTGATCGGGCTCTTACCGCACGCGGACGAGCAGTCCGGCGGGATGAGCTAGGTGGGTCGATGCGGGTGCCGCCACACTCCGCATTTAGGGAGAGTTCAATAGGCCCGACGCGCCGGAGCATAGACATTCCTCGCTCTCAGCTTCCCGCTTTGGCGCAAGTGCCGCAATCCAGTTTGCGCGATGATCTGTTCAGCAGCGCACGCTATACCTTTCCCGACGCGGAGCCTGCTGCGTCGACCAAGGGCGGAAAAAGCCGCGGATTATGGTCACGCTTCAAGTCCGGAATCGGCAAGGCCCTTGGAGGGAGCGGCAGTGAAAAGTCCTCGCGCGAGGCGGGGCAATCGGAGCCCTCTTTTCCGACGAATCTACGAATTGATTATGCAAGGCAACCGGGCCGGACGCGCGGGGTCTCTGCCGCCGATGAGGAGCTCATCGAAGATTTCAGAAACAAGGCGACGGGTAACCTCAGCGACGGCACGATCAAGAATGCGGCAACCGATTTGCGCCATTTGAGCGCGCGCCTGAGCGCGGCCGGCAGGCCCTCAATCGCGGATCGAATTCGCCGGGAATTGGAAAACGCGCAGCTGGAAAATCCTGATGTGGAAAACCACCAGCTGGAAGCTGAGCTCGATGAGGATGTCGATACCTACGCAAAGGACCGGGGCAGGCGCATCAAGGCCGCCTTGAAGAAGCTTCGTGAGGTCGGTGCCGGAAACGCCCTGGCGGCCGATGTCCGCCGACTGGCTCCTCACGGCGCGGACGCAACCCTGATCGGCATGTGGGCGGCGGCGGAAAAGGCGACAGGCAGGATCGACCCGAAGACGATCGACAGGCAAGCTCGCCGCATGTCGAGGCTGAGTGAGTGGCTGCAGACGCATGACCGGCCACCGATCGCCGGCCGACTGTCCACCGCTGGGCTCGCTCAGGATGTCGAGGAGTACAGGCACGATACCGACGACAGCAAGATCAACGCTGATCTGGTCAAGCTTGGCCAATACGAGCAAATCCTGGAGGCGAACAGGGCGCTCGGATTGCTGCCTCCTCAGGACCCTGGTCAACCGTCTGCGGAAGGTGCTCGGCAGGTTCACTCGCCGCAGGAACTTCCCGCAATGCCGGCAACGCCGAGCGCGGGAGCCTGGGAATGGCTTGGCGAGCAAATGCACGGGCCCGCCTCATCGATGCCAGCGTACCGGGGGGCACACGCTGCCTCATTACAGCAGCTTCCTGCAACGCCAGCGACGCCAAGCACCCGAGCTTGGGACTGGCTCGGGGAGCAAATCCACGATCCTGCGTCACCGGTTCCAGCGCCGCACTGGGCCGCCCAGGCTGATCTGCCAGTCGAACTTCCTGCGACTCCAGCTACCCCAAGCCAGGGCGCATGGGCCTGGCTTGGGCAACAGATGCAAGAGCCCGCATCGTCGTCGTCAGTTCGGCCCCAATCGTCAAACATTTATGCCGGCCTCGATTCCTTCGTCGATCTGGACCCGTCAACGCCGTACCACTTGCGTGACGATGCGCACTCTGCGCCAGCACCTGAGCTTGCAGCCGCATCGTCGTTCGCAGGACTGCCGACGGCGGCTCCGGAGCTACGGGATATTGGCACAATTGTTGGCGCCGGCTGGCGCCACGGCTCGCAGGCGGCTTCAGACGTGTTGATCGATGTCCTGGGCAATATCAATCTGCTGCCAAACCAGTTCGGACCAAGTCAGTTTGCGATCAACGGTGAGCTCTATTCGGCTACGTTTGGACCAGGCGGTCGCAGGGATGTTCGCCTGGTTCATCACCCGCGCGCCGGTGGAACGAACGAGGCCGGACCATCCCAGTCGCTGCATCGCCCACCGCCAATCGTAAGCGCAAGGCAAACCGAGGAAAGTGCAGTCGATCTTGGCTATCTTATCCGAGGCGGCTGGGAGCATAGGGAGCGATTCCTGCCGTCTTACCTCGTGCGCGTTTTGGAAGGCGAGCGCATCATGCCCCAGCCTGGGCGGCCGACCTATTTCGAGATCCGCGGTGTGCCTTACAGGGGCGAGTTGGTGGAACGCGAGGGACGCCAGCGCGTTCGCATTTTTCCTGAACGTGGCTGAAGAGGCAGCAGGGCAGCAATCCCCGTCTCTCGGCGGGGCAGCTCGCGTGCGGCGTTCCTATACGCGGCTTTGGCAGGCGAGATCGGCTGCTAAAGCGTGATGGCATTAGGTCCGATAGCCTGAATTTTTGAGGTAGTTGGAGCATTCCTCGGAGGTGAAGGCATCGAGTGCGTGGCCGATTGCGGCGCAGACCGCGTCGACGGTTCGCGCGGCAGCTTTGCGGAGCAGGTGCTTGAGCTTGGCAAAGACCTGTTCGATCGGGTTCAGGTCGGGCGAATATTTTGGCAGGAAGAACAGCTTGGCGCCAGCCGAACGGATGAGCTGGCGAACTGCTTTGCTCCTGTGGCTGCCGAGGTTATCCAAGACGACGATATCCCCGGGCCGAAGGACGGGCAGGAGAACCTTCTCGATGTAGGTGCGAAAGCTCACGCCATCGATCGGCCCTTCGATGAACCATGGCGCATCGATCCGGTCATGGCGCAGGCCGCCAGAAAGGTCATGGTCTTCCAGCGGCCGTGGGGAACCTTGGCGTGAAGCCCGCACCCGCGCGGCGCCCATCCCCGCAAGGGTGCCATATCGGTCCTGGTCCAGGTCTCGTCGATGAAGACCAGCCGCTCAGCTTCGACGCGACCTTGATATTTTGTCCACTGGGCTCGCCGCCGCGCGACCTCGGGTCGATCGCGTTCGCCAGCCGCCACGCTTTTTTTTGAAGCTGAGCTTCTCGGCATGCACGAAGTCCCACACCGAGTGGTAGTCGACCTTCAGGCCACGTCCGGCAAGCTCGGCAACGAGCCCGCGTATGGTGAAATCGCCGTCCTTGATCCGTCGCGATAGCCAGACCGCATGGTCTCCCGAGACCGCCATCGGTTTATGACCGCCCATCTGGCCTGGCTCAACGCTGCCGGTCTCCTCGACCCGCTGCATCCAGCCAACGGCTGTGCTGATCGCCACCCCAAACTGCTTGGTCTGCCTGATTGCGGGACATCCCGCCTTCAATCGCGGCCACGACACGCTTGCGGAGATCCAGAGAATAAGGCTTGCCCATCCATGCTGGCCTCCAATCCAGCCAGCATGGTGAATCAGAAACAAGCTGATTTGGGAATCCCCAAATCGATTCAACCTAACCCCATCCCGCTTTAGGTCACGGACTGAACCGTGCAGCTTCCTCGTTGTAGAACCAGGCAGGCTCATTGGATCCTACGAATTTTGTGCATGCCCTAAGATGCCTTCTGCATCCCTGATCCTTTCACAAAAAATCGCCAATTCTTGTCGTGAAAACCTTCGCTCAGCGAGCCCTGCAGATCGAGCGCGTTTGTCCTCGAGGGAGCACAGCGCGGAGTGCAGCCGACGGAACAAGCACCAAGAACATGGCTACCAGACAAAGGTTTGCTGACGAATTCTTTTCGTAACGATGGGCCAAAATCCTCGGCGGGCGTGTTACTTCGCAGCGTGCATACGCTTAAGCCTTCATGCGCAGTTCAGTTATTACGCTATGGAATGACTCCTCGCGATGACTTTCAAACAGCTCCTCCGCTCAGTGGTTGGTGGGAAAGAAATCGATAAACCATCGTATAGCTCGTTTCCCCTTTCCTTTGGGTCTTTATCGCACAGTCAGCTATTGGAGTGCAGACTCGAGCGGCGATTGTCTCCGCCGTCATCGGACAGGTCGATTTGTCGCGAGCTATGTATTCGGCTAATTGGAAAAGCGTGGCGAGATGTTGATACATCATGTAACAGGAAAGGTCATGCCTGAGACAGCGCACGATCGCGATCTCGCTTTGGACTTCACCAAAGGAGTGCTCATTATTTTAGTGATCGTCGGCCACCTGATCCAATATATCCTCTACCGAAATGAAGGGTTTTGGGATTCGGCAAGTTTCAAATGGATCTACATGTTCCACATGCCTCTCTTTATGGCGATAAGCGGTTATCTTTCCTGCCGAGCGCTAACGGGAAAGCCCTTCACGAAAGCCATCTGCGATCGTGCGATGCAGCTCCTGTTGCCTATGCTGTTTTGGTGCTCTCTCCTGGAGACATTAAAGTTGACCGTGTTTCCCCGACCGGCGGGCGCAGCAGACAGCGTTTTGCAGTTCCTGAATGATTTCGCCGGCACATACTGGTTCGTCTGGGCCGCGTTCATTTGCTTTCTTCTCGCCAAAACTATTTCGATCTTCAATCATTCCTCGTCCTGGGTCTTCTTGGTATCGGTCATTCTGGTCGTCCTCGCACCTCTGACCTTTTCCATATTCCCTCTCATAAAGTATACGTACCCGTTTTTCTGCTTGGGACTCGCATTTGCGCAGTCGGAGCGGTGGACGAGCATAGTGCGCTCTCAGGGGCCGTTCTTGATTATGTCTGCCTCAATGGTGGCGATGATTTGCTTTCTGATCTGGCGCAATGACACTTATGTCTACAACAATCTTGCTTTGGTCCAGGATTTGCAGTCCGCAAAGAATGTGCTTCTGATGTTTCTTGGCTCAGCAGCTGCCTCAGCGGTGATGATTGAGATCCTACTTCGAACATGGAATATTGGCCGCTCAAATCGGGTGGTCCGCTTTATCGCCGCGAAACTGGGACCGAGCACGCTGGTGCTGTACTTGATCCAGGGTACGGTATTCCGTCTAATGGATTCGATACAGTATGGAGAATTGTGGAGCCCCACAACGAGGGCGGCCGCGGCTACATTTCTCGGGGCAATGATTGTTGCCGTCGCGCTTGCGGTTCGCTGGACCGTGCGCGACATTCCTTATCTGTCCCAGCTCATGCTCGGAGTGCCACCCCGCTCCTTCGTTTGTCGAACCAGCCCTGCCGATAAGTAGCTGTAACCGAAGTCTGGTCAGAAAGGCTCTCGCAGGCCATCGTAGATTTGACCTGCGACTGAGTATTTGCTCCGGAAGGAGTTAGGGGACGGCCCGAAGAAGGACGGACAAATGAAGCGCGCCAGGTTCACGGAAGACAGATTATCGCGTATTGAAGGAGCATGAGGCTGGGGCGAAGTCAGCCGACCTGCTCGCAAGCACGGTGTCATCTTGATGTGCTTGTGCCGATTTGATGTGCTTGTGCCGATCTTCTGCGGCCAAACCTCACTTTATCGCGCTCCTCATGAAGTGAAGGCCAGCCACCAATCCTGGTAGGCATCCCACGTGCGCTCTTGGCGCTACAATTCGCAGCCCGTGGAGCTTGACGACACTCCTGGGAAGGCGAGGTGGTAGCTTTGTTATGGCAAGGCAGCCCAGCCAAGTTAGCGGCGCGTGGTAGGGACAGCGCTTTTCAGGGCCGACAAAGCGCCGAATCACGTTGCCGCTAACTTCCACTTTGGTCGAAGTGGATGGTGATCATAAACGGGACAAGCGTTCGCCCGCCGAGATGAGGCGCTTGGGGCGGATATTACGCCCTGACCAGATGAACTTGGGGCCATCGTCAAATGCCGACGCAATCGCCTTTTGCGGTTGCCCGAGGATGCGTTCGGGGGGCATCCCGCGCATTCCGCCTTTACGCTCGCAAGGCGCTGACTGGTATCTGGGAGGGGCTCGGCCTACCTATCGGGCAGACCCCCTTGAGAGCGCAGTGCGGACCGGCGATCCATCAGCGACACTCGACTAGTAGCGAAAGGACATTGTCGGGTCCGTCGTGAGTGGCTCACACCACATCAACCGTGCGGCCGTATTCTTCGACATAGAACTCCCATTCGCCGCTCTCGATGTCTTTGATTGCCTGATCGATGGATCGCTTCCGCTGCGTTTACGTCGGGGTTTAGTCCGCCGACGTGTGTGATCCTTTCGTGAGGGTTCTTTCCGTCCTTCTTGTTAGTGCAACGAATGCGTGCGTTTGGCCATTCGAGTCTCTCCTAGATCGGCAACCAGCTTAGACGAAGGTAGTCGATCAAGGCTGCCATCAATCATGGTAGGCTCGCTGGAGTCCTTCGCGATATAAATTGGCGGTACCCCGTATCGCGATGTGCCCTTGCACGAAAGCGGACGGGGGCGGGTTGATCATCTCGGCTTTTCTGAAAGCTCCTCTGCTTATTCATCATCAAGCATGCGCCGAAGCTCACTTGGAGGGAATTGCTCCAGATCCAAAGCAAAGTCTTCTGGATCAATAGACGCTGGAGCGGCAAGGTGATTATCCCCTCGTCCGTGAAGCTCGTCATGTAAGTCCTTTTCCAGTTGCTGGAGCTCCTCGGAAGGCACGGAGACTGGGACGTGTTGATTATCGACAAGATCCAGTACTCGCCGAAGCTCCCCCTGAAGAAGCTGCTCTGAATCGAATGCGACTTGCTCCTGGATAAGAGACGGCGAGGCGAATTGATCATCGTGCCTTTCCTGTAGCTGCTCTGCGGACCCATCATCAAGCAGTTGCCAAAGCTCCTCTGGAGGGGACCGCCCTGGATCGAACGTAAATTCTTCTGAATCAATGGAAACAGGAGGAGCGAAGTGATCATCCCGTAGTCCGTGAAGCGCGTCGTGCAAGTCCTTTTCCAGTTGCCGCAGCTCCTCTGGAGGGACGGAGACTGGCGAGTCGCTGGGTTGATCATCGAGATGATCCAGTACTCGTCGAAGATCTGCCTGAGGTAGCTGCTCCGAATCGGATGCGACTTGCTCTTGGACGAACGCCGAGGTGGCGGGTTGATCATCTCGCCCCTCGGTAACCTCCTGTGCGTCTTCATCCTCCAGCAGCCGCCGAAACTCCACTTGAGAGAACTGGTCTGGATCGAAAGTAAACTCCTCCGGATCAATGAAGAACGAAG
The DNA here is from genome assembly GCF_014198235.1 of Bradyrhizobium sp. ERR14. Classification (NCBI taxonomy): domain Bacteria; kingdom Pseudomonadati; phylum Pseudomonadota; class Alphaproteobacteria; order Hyphomicrobiales; family Nitrobacteraceae; genus Bradyrhizobium; species Bradyrhizobium sp. ERR14. The sequence continues at coordinate 52,215 of NZ_JACIHD010000012.1, forward strand.
GAGCTGCATGATCCTCCAATCGTCCCTGAAGTTCGTCGTGCAAGTTCTTTTCCAGTCGTTGAAGCTCCTCCTCTGAACGGACGGGAACTGGCAAAGGGATTGCTTCGTCATCAAGATGGTCCAGTCCGCGGCGAAGCTGCTCCTGAGGAAGCTGCTCTGGATCGACCGCGACCTGTCCTTGGAGGAGAGCCGACGCCAACGGGACGGGTAGATTTTCCTGCAAGTCCTGATGCTCCTCTTGCCGCTCAGCTTCCTGCAACGCGCGGTGCTGCGCAGCGGCGCCGTCGATGCGTATCGGGTCCGTCAGTGACGCGGTTTCGGGATTGATTGGAGGCACGTTGGGAGGATTGAGCTTAGCGCGAGTGCGCCCTGGACGCACGATGGGCACGACTACGCCCGTCGACCGAAAGGTCCGCAGATGCTCTAATGCTTTAACGAGTCTGTTGCTATTAGAGGAACCGCTGAACTCGCGCACGTCACTGCCATCGCTCAGCGATTTGCCGTCTAGCCGAGCAACAATGCTTGGCTTGTTGTTTGCGAAGAGCCAACGGCTATAGCCAATAAGAGAACCTGCATGCTGCTTCGCCGTAACGGCGGCCGTCCCGCCCTCAATAAGCGCCTCCTCAAGCCTGAAGATATCGGCAGCATCCTCGGGATAAAGAGGCCGCCTGTCCCACTGCCCCCGGATTATGACGCCCGTTGAGGCGACCGGCATTGCTCCGCCACTTCCTCCTGAGGCGGCGCTTGCGCTCGGTTTCCGATATACCAGAACTTCTTCCAGATCGTTCAGCGTCCTCTGTCTTTTCGCTGCTCTCGATTGAGTTGCGTCATGTTCATGATTGATGGGGGCCTCCTCGCTTGCCAGAAGATTGCTCCGGGCACTTGGATCCATCGCTTCATCCGGGGATTGCTGGCCATCGTTAGATGCGTCTTTCGCCGAGGGGAGCGCGCGCGGTCGCCCGCGAGAAACCAAATGGCCGGAATCATGATACGCACGAAGCACGCTTACGCCTGTCTTCATGAGGGCGTCTTTCGGAAAGTAAGTATCCAGGTGATTAACCAGGGACTGGTGGTCCCTTAGATCAGTCGTTTGGCCACGGGCGCGGAGATCATTCGCCAGTCGACGAAGTGCCTGAGTATAAAGCTTGACCGTGTTCGGTTGTGGGTTCTTCTGAGCCGTATATTGAGCAACCGCCCTGTCGATAAGGTCCCGGTCTTCTGTAGATAGATGTGGATAGGAGCGTCCAGCGCCGACGGGCGCGGGTTGGGCCTGCCTTGCCTCAGCCAAGTGCTGCTCAAAGCCATCTTGCCCGGCCTGGCTTGTCTGCGGCTCTTGCGAGACGGCGTGCTGCACTTGCGAACAAGCTGGCACGTTAAACGGATCAAGATCTTGCGGGTCCACACTAACCTCACCTCCAGGATCACCTGAACAGGTCTGCCTAGTCGGGCAAGCTTTCGAGAACCTGACCTGGCTATGGTTCCGCGGCGGAGAGTTAATCGCGGTGGCCAACCTCGGAAATGACCGCGTTCGGGACCAGGCTCTCCTGAACAATCCGCCTCACCCTGCCTGGGATCCAAGGACATCTTTTGTCCATAAGCTCTTACAGCTGGCGCAATCCCAACGGGCTCGTCTGGCGCCGGTCCCTTCAACGAGATCGCGAAGCTCAAGTCCCATGCGGCACGAGATGATGGAACCAAAATGGCGTTTGCGATGATCAGAAGAATATCAACGTAGATACCAACAGATTGAGCGCGTGTTCAGTTTGAGGCGTGTGCGTGATGCTTGTGGGGTTATGAACGTATGATAATCCCACGCCTGCATATATCCCCGGAGCAAGATGGGCGGTATATGTTCCGGTGATTGCCGTGGTATCACGATGCGCAAGCTGGCCTTTAGCCAGGGCAGCATCCACCGCAAATTTGCTCCAGCTCGTCTTGCTAGCAACGAGTGCAATCAGATCACTGGGCCGGCTATCAAAGGGCCCTTTCGCATAGAGACGAAGCTCGTAATATTGGCTGATCTTGTTGAGGACAGGCGGAGCTCCCATGATGGAGAAGCCGCCATAGATGCCGCGAGACGGCGTCCCACTCGCGTCAATCTGCCAGAGCTGCCTGTCCGCAGCGATGTAGTGAAAATTATTCCCGCTCTCCCTTTGTTGCTTGGGATCCGCCAAATTCGTGTAGCGGCTACTGTTCAAACCAGCGCCCGCCCGTAGCCACGTGTCGGGTACGCCTGCAGCAGCCTTGCTCTTGTAGCCGGCTTCGTCGACGAGAAGGATGCCCGCATTGGCCGTGCTCCAGTTCAAGCCGGTGGGATTCTCGGTTATGTGGGCATAGGCACCATCTGGACTGATTGAGCGCTGGACGGAGACCTTGTTGTAAAAGCGATCGTCAAAATTGTACTTCAAGTTAACCGCCGGCGTCGGCGCAGCATTGGTGCTCATCCCTGCCTGGAACAAGGCAGACATGTTCGATCCTGTAATCCCTCCAAATAATGTGCCGGTGAACTCATTTTGGTTTCTGAGGTAGCCAAGTTTGAGTTCTAGCGTCCTGTCGAAGAAAGTCTGGTAGTAGGCGAGCGTATTGATTCCCGCTCGATCTGGTCCCGGTCGATCCCACGTCCAGTATTGCTGCTCGGCTCCTACGACAATCTGTCCGTCGGCAATGCCAAACCGGCTGAGATCGTAGGTGACGATCATGAAGTTTGCCGACGCGAAGGTCGGGTTCTGGCCCATATAAAGCTGGTTTGCGATAGTGCTTCTGGCCGCATTCGGCAGCTGGTTGTTTACAAAGCTGTTGTGCGTCCAGCCGATGTAGCCGATGCCGACGTCTGCCAGCGCCGATCTAACGCCGTCATTGTCCTGATCAATCGTGTCGGCAGGGCCAGGTATGTTGAACCACAACCCTTTTTCACGCAGCTTGTCGTACCTTTCGAAGGGATCGATCGTCTTTTGCGGTCTCTTCTGGGCACCCCTGCCCGCATTGCCGCGCTTCTCAAAAGGCACTCCGGGACCTGCTGCTGGCGCCGGAGCAGGAGGGCGGATTGCCTGACGGATCAGGTCGATCCGGAGCCTTGCGGCCCGATCGGAGGTCTTTCCTCTTTTGCTGGCCTGATCCATAGAACTGGGATCAAGTCCGCCCGCGGTTTGTCCCAGTACGGAATTGCCGACCAGACAAGCCGCTAGCGAAAATGCGATAACAAGCGCAGATTGAGTTCCCCTGGGTCTGAAATTGAAAGAAAGCGCTGCCGTAGCCGAGTATGTCCGAGGCGAGGTCGTCGTAAGAAGGCAATCACGCATGGCGTACTTCGGGTCCATGTCTGCTGGCCATGAATAGGTTGAACTGCGCCTGATTGGCCCAGAGTGAGCTCCCGACGTTTTCGCGTCCGAGGGCGAGGGGGACGAGCCAGAACGCGATCCATCCGAAGAGGACCACTCAGGCTTGCTGAACCTCTCAGCCCCCAGCGCGATGATGATCTGGTCCGAAACTCTGCTGGTGCATAACGCCGGTGCGCCGAGAGCCAGAGAAGGGCACTGCCTCGGCAAATGCTCACGATGAGCGCGCGAGGGCATGCTTTCCTGGCCACAAACATTGCGAATGTCCGCCCTGCTCACTGTGGGTCAGGCGGGTCTGGCGGTGTCGCGCATCTGCATCGAAGGCGGCATTCTGGACGAAACGGCAGCTACCGGAAAGCAAGGCTCGCCATGCAAGAGGCTTGGATTCGCGAAGCGCTTTAGCGGTATCGTTGTCAGCGAAACACGAGACAATCGCCAGGCTTGAAGTTGCGCGCGCGGCAACCTCACCACAACATCCAACGTGACGGCCCAGGAGACCGGAGGAATCGGCCATCGAGCAGCTTTGGCGGGTATCGGCGAGCAGTTGCTGGCTGCCGTCAGCGCCGCAAAATCTGTCTTGCATCCGAATCCTTGACGTGCGCGGCTTTCGTTGGTCACGCTTGCCACGTGCCCGTCATCTCGAACAATCTGCCGGAATTGGTAGTTGACCAGCTGCAGTGTTTGCCTGTCCGATCGGCAATTGCTGCTCGGCCGATCAGCCGTTGCGCTTACGTGGCGAGTCCCAGAGGAAGTTGCTGGTCTCGGCAAGCCGTGAGGGGGGCTCGATCGAACACACTGCAGGAATGAGTGAACGGTGTGCATTCGTGCCGTGGGTAAGAAAATCTCCAGGGTTCTTCTGAATGGCGAAAAAATGCTGCGCCATCGCCGGCGAAGATGAATACCATTGCTCGCTGGTGACGCTATCATGGAGAACGCGCGCAAATTGTCGCGTTGCGTTCCTCAAGAAGTAGCGTTTCATAGGAGCAGGGCAGCCGATCGGGAAGCTCGGCAAGATTGATTATCGTCGACGCTCGCAGCTCCTGGAGCGCGTGAGCATCGCGGCCTATGGCGTCGACAAAACAAGCCTGCTAGATGGGATCTTAGGCGAGGGAAAATGGACTTGATCGATCAAGCGGCCGCTTCAGACTTGCGGCCGCTCTTGCGCGGGCCGTCAAGACGAATTCTCCCGGTTTTGGTGCTCCCGCTTGTCCTCGTCAGCTCGTGTGCTGCTGGCGTCTGGCTTTGGGCTAACTTTGAAGCGTTTGTCGAGACGCCGGAAGCCCGGGACGTCGCTTCAACGATGAGCCTCTCACTGGAGGACAGAGCAGCCTTGTTTGAGATAAACTGGGCACAGCGGAAAACTGGCGATGAGATCGCATTACTCAACAGCCGGATCAATGCCCAGCGGGACGACCTCAAAGGGATCCTCGATCAGATCACCATGCTGACTTCGCGGATCGATTCGCTGCAGAGTTTAACACCTGTCCCTTCTGCTGCTTCCGAGCCTCCTTCGGCGCCAGCCCGGGCGGTTTCGAGCGTCGTCAGGAAACGCTTCGGGCGGTCCAAACCACAGGCACCTGTTTCCGTCGGAGGCGCGCCAGTGATCGCCGGACCGAAGGCAGCCGAGCCTTGAGGTCTGAGACGCTGCAGGCGTGGTCGAGTCTCCAACTGTGCTCGATGAGGTCGACCGTAGCTTCGCAAAGCTGCACCGGTCGTCAAATACCCGAAGCTTGTGCGGGCGCCGTCGTCTCCAGCGGCATGTCACTGAGGCCGTCACTATCATCGAGAGCACTCCAGGGAAGGTGGGGCAGAGCACTTTCTGGATGATCGAGGCGTGGCCCTGAGCGGCTGAGCGCGCTGCGCCTCTCCTTGCGATCAGCTCCCTTTTTAATCAGCCCTCGCCAGTTCTGAGACTATACCTGGAGGCTCGTGTCATCACACCGCCGCTGCTTCTTCGAAATCTGCCTGTCCCGAGGCGCTTCTTCCGATCGCTGCCTCACAAAGATCTTAGAGCTTTGGGATCTGCTCACATGCGTGGCTTAGTTAATAGGGATGCGGTCGAGATAAGTGTCGAACGCGGCAGCAACGGCGCGAATGACAAACCGGTGTTCCTGCTTGACCCGAATGAATCCCTCTTCAATCTCCACTATCCCGTCCTTGGCAAGCATTCCCAGGCGCTCGGCCGAATCGAGAAGAGGAATCGGATCAAATCCGTGAGCAGAACAGATCGCTGGTACGTCGGCCTGCAAATCGCACATCAAACGCTCGATGATTGCGGCGCGGACGCGATCTTCGGCGGTGAGACAGTAGCCTTTTGAGGTTGCCAGACGGCCAGCCTGAATGTGTTGGTGATAGGAAGCGGTTGCGATCTCGTTCTGGACGTAACCGTCACGCAGACGGCCGATGGCTGACGGACCTAAGCCGATCACGGCTTTGCAGGTATCAGCCGAATAACCCAGGGAGCTGCGGCGCAGCCGACCAGCTTTCTGGGCCAGCGCGAGCTCGTCATTGGGCAGGGCGAAATGGTCGAGCCCGATCTGGCGGTAGCCGGCCGAGACCAGCGTATCTGCAATAGCCGCGGCCTGCTCAGCGCGGGCGACATTATCCGGCAGCGCCGTCTCATCGATCTGGCGCTGACGTTTCATATAGGAGGGGACGTGAGCATAGCCGAAAACCGCAAGCCGGTCTGGCCGCATGGCCAGAGCCGCCCGCGCGGAGTCCACGCAGGACCGCACCGTCTGATGCGGCAGTCCGAAGAGAAGGTCGAAATTGATGCGGCTTATGCCATGCTGGCGTAGACTTTCGACGACCGAAGCTGTGAGCTCCTCGCTCTGCACGCGGTTGACCGACCTTTGAACCACCGGATCGAAGCTTTGCACGCCGATGCTCGCGCGGTTGATCCCGGCCGCTTGTAACGTTTCGACCATCTCGGCCGTGACTCCACGTGGATCGATTTCTATGGCGATGCTAGCTGATTTGCTGAATGCAAAGCAGTGGCGCAGGAGTTCCATCAAGGCGAGAAAATCGCTCGGTGCAATGGTGGTCGGCGTCCCGCCGCCGAAATGCACGTCGCGCACCGGCAGAGCGCGCGGCACTTGCTCTGCGACCAAGCCTATCTCGTCCCGCACTGCCGCCAAATAATTGCGGACCGGTCGCTCGCCGCCAGTGAGGCTTGTAGGGAAGCCGCAATACCAACATATAGAGCGACAGAACGGAACGTGGATGTAGAGCGATACGGGCTCGTCGGGCGGCAGCCGCCTCAGCCATGTCTCACAAGTCTTGGCACCGACCATCGCGGAGAAATCCGGTACGGTTGGATAGATGGTGTACCAAGGCAGGCGAGCATCGCAATACTTGTTTAGAAGGGAGGTCTGCAAGGCTTAACTTTCCCATGCTAAAACAGCATGAAGCTGACCGATGGCCTCTCTTGTGTCTTTGCGTTATGTCAAACCCGGCTAGTGGTTTCTGAGATCTGGTCCCGTTTTCGATGTTACTGCCAACGCGGCTTAGGGGCAGAGCAGGGAGTGAGAGCCGCTCGTTGGCGATTATCTGGACGTTAAGGTATGAATTTTCTCGTGCGAGCACGGTTGAAGCGGCTAGACGGCACGACGAGCCGGCGCGAACGATCAATCGCTCATCCGAGGGCACGTCGGTTCGCATTCGCTGGTGGCCAGTTAGTTTTGCGACGAAAACAGAGACTTGTAGGTCTCACCATGAGCAGCTGAGCTTCTGGATCTTCAAACCGGTTTTTTCAAGCAAAGCCGATTGGTTGCTCACAGAGTTCGAAGGATGCCTCCGTCGGGCCGGCGTGACACGGAAGATAAGTTGCTTGCCAGATGGGAGCGCGAGGAGCGCAAGAGCACAACGTGACGCGACGTGCGATTCATATCGTTTTAGCGCAGCAGACGATAACAATTCCTAATCCCTAGTATCGAACGCATAAGCCTCAATTCCGCCACGCTGGTTGTCTCATTGCCACAAGCATCATCACGGATGTACTGATGATGTTGGGGCGACCCCAGCGCACTTTCAGCCCCCCGGCGAAGTGCGTCGGGGCGCCTTGGTTCGGCGGCGTCTCGTCGCTGTCTAATGCAGCTCACCAACTCACAACGGCTTAGGACGTCTTGCTGATGGCAAAGCGAACTCCGGCCGGATGCATCGGACGAGACACTATCTGCAATAGTTTCTACTCTTGTTCATCAACTGGGTTATTTTCATTTTACATCGGTTTTGGAGCTATCGATCCCTGCCAGATCCCGCATATCTATTCCATAGCCTTCATTGGCGTCGCAGCGATGCGATCGCAGCTCTCAGTTTCACATAGACCGCCTGGTCAGGCGTCGACCATCCCGTCACTATGTTCTCGGCTGCGAGCTGGAGCCGTCCATGCAGGAGCCGGCTCGGAGATCTTGCGCCTGTTCATTGCATGAAATTAACCTTCGCATCCTGGCATTTCAGTCCATTCACAATGGATCGAGGAAGTTTGTGGTTCGGTAGGCCAATCGAACCTGGGGCTCGTCTCGCACGAATGAGAGCTGAGCCTAGCCAGGCCTCAAGGAGATTGCCGCCAAACAGCTGGATCGGTCGAAAGTGGGCACTCCACCCAGCTTCTGTTGTACAACGCCGAAGGCATCGAACTCATCGGGGGCCGGTAAAAGGATGCGCGGCTGATTTCAAAGGCAGCACGCGGACATTTTGACGGCTTCGTGGCCCTAGAGGGCCGCGCAGGCCACAGACGAGATGGAGGAGCGCCTTATCCCGCTCGTGCGCCAGCAAACATTGACCCTCCCGCCAAATTGGAAGCGCGAACGGGATGTGACTAGGTACGGACCGCTCGGCTCATGGCGATCAGCTGGGATGCACGAGGTGATCCGCCCCATCGTCGCTCGACTCGACAGCTTTTCGTGGTCGCGTTGTCGGCTTTCAGAGTTAGGCAAGGCGCCGACCAGACTTAAGCTGCGGCCTCCGTCATGTTGCACCCCGATCTGACCGTGCTGGATCTCCTGCCGATCCCACGAAAATGGGAGTTGAGACTTTCAAGCAAGAACCAACTGGATGCCGGCAACGAGCATAACCGCCACGAGGATAAATTTGATGCCTGCCGGGTTCAGGTAGTTCAGGCTGACTACCGTTCCAGCGACTGCACCCGCCAGCGCGGAGATAGCGTAAAGAGCCAAATCCGGAGAGGGAAATTGGCCGCTGAAACGAGCTCCGACGAAGCCGACGGTGGAGTTGGCCAGAATAAAAGGTGGTGATAACGCGACGGTCTGCTTCGGTGATGCCCAATTCAGTGTGATGAGCGTCGGCGCGAGGAACACTCCGCCGCCCACGCCGGTCAGGCCGGAAATCAGGCCGAGGGCCGCGCCAATGCTCACGCTTGCCGTGAGCGGAGTTTCGCAAAGACGATCGGCAGCTCGTCTCCGCTGCATGATCATCATTGCGCTCGCCAGAAGAAGAACAAGCCCGGTCAGCGTCTTGTACATGTGGTCTTCGAGCACAATTCAGCCACCGGCAAGCGACGCTGGCACCGACGAAAAGAGAAGCGGGCGCAGGATTGCCCAGTCAACGACCTTGTTGCGGTTGAAGAGCCACGTAGAATAAGTCGCGACGACAATGTTGAGACCAAGCGCCGTCGGGCGCATCTCCGTCGATGACATACCCAAAAATGCCATTAGCGAGACGAATGCAGTGCCACCTGCCTGGCCAACGCTCGCATAGAGCAGTGAGATGATCGCGAAGAGCAGAGTAGCTATGCTTCACTACCTTGGCGACGATCTTCGCCGTCTTCCACCGAGCCCATCATGATTTCGTGCATCAGGTGCGATCTAACTGTGTTTCTGCTTGGGACGATCTAGGAGCTTCGCCGGAAGCGCTGGCCGGAGGTGCAGTCAGTTTAAGTTCCTTAACGAGTGCTGTGTTTGGACCGTCCCATCAATTGCCGAACTTGGTACTTGACTGGGCTGCAATAGGGCTGCGTTTGGGCCGTAAGGGGTGCGGCCCTCGAGGGGGCCGCCGAGGTGAGCTGCATTTCTTGCTGTAGCTCACCGCTTGCCGCGCCCAGCAATGGTGCTGTCGCCTTTCCTCCGGATGTCATAAATGCTTCGACGCTCCTACGTCGCGACCAACCGTGGGCGTTCGAAACCCGTTCTGCGACGTTTGATTTTGGTGAAATCAACAGATGGTATGACACTTGCTAGTCTGGCGGCGGGTCCTCTCCCTGCTGGAGAAGCGCATGCAAAGTGTCCTCCGCATCAAGCAGATCTCGCGGTTACGAGTATCTCTCGTTAGGCCTTTAAGGTGGCCCCTTTCTGCACGTTCGGCACGTTTGCGCCAAGCCTACCGGACGGATTCGATGAGACGCCGCACAATGATGCGAGGAGTACGGCTTCTGCCTCGACTGTTCCGTGTTGCTCATCGATCGCGTCCCCGGCGCCGTCGCACAGCGGAGAATCGGCGAACGGTTAGCGATGGCAATTCGAGAGATTGGGAAAAGACATGACTCTCCTGTTGTCTTCGTCTCTAAGCAGAGAATGGTTGCTGACAGGACGCTCGCCGAACCCCCGCGCCGCCAACCGCTCGAGCTTAGCTGTATCGCGCAGATCAGAGCCCTGGATCTTGTCGTGCTCGGCCTCGAGACAAACCAAAGCGTCGTTTCGTTTTCTCGCCATGCAAGCTCAACAAAGCCAAGCCTCTAGCGCTAGAGCTGTTTGGAAGCTTAGTCCAGGACAGCGGACCTTCTATCGGTGCCGGCATCATCAAACGGCACACCATTGGGTTCGTATCGGTGGCACAATCCTTCAACACGGATGATGGGCGATGATCTCCGATTTGGCGAGTGCGCTATCGGCGAACTGGACCGATCACTTCCGCTCAGCCTCGGAGGCAGGGATGATGGCGCTATCTCCGGTGTTTGATGCGATCATGCCCGCGCATTCGGCGGCAGGGCAACGAATACGGCGAATGGCGCCCGGCGCAGCGCGAGCGCTCAGACTGCACGAATAACTAAAACTCGAGTTCAGCTCATGGACTGGAATTTGGCTCCGCCTGAAACAAGCGCAATCGAACACGATTACGGCGAGCTCGATCGCCGTACTGAAGCGCCCATCATGGACCTCTTTAGCTTCACCGAATGCGCGAAACAGACTCATTCACTCAGAGCGCTATTCGAGCTTCTTGTAGGCTGTGCTACCAAGGAAGGCTTCAGCGAAGTCGCATACGGCGCTCTCAACTTCGTTGAGCCACTTCGGCTGGCGGAGTATCCACCCCCGACTGTGGCTGTGAAGTGGCCGCCAGACTGGTGCGACCGATACTTCAAGCGCCAGTACCATACTATCGATCCGGTGGTCCGGCGGACGCCGATGCTTTCGCGGCCGTTTTTGTGGGATCAGCTCGCCGACCACTATCAGCTTCAACCGGACGAACGACGCGTACTGGACGAGGCGAGAGAGGCGGGGCTGAAGCATGGCATGAGCGTGCCGTTGTTTGGCCCGTTGGGTCGGATATCTGTGGTGTCGTTTGCATCTGCGTTCGACGATGCTGATCCTCAGAATCGAATCGGTCATCTCAACGCGCTGGCCTGGCAGTTTCACACCGCCTATGGCGACATCGCTCGCCCCTGCGATAATGGTTGCGAAAGAAAAGTGGCATTATCGAAGCGAGAGATCAGTTGCATGCGATGGGTGGCAGAGGGGAAGTCGTCATGGGAAATTGGGAAGATACTGGGAATCAGCGACAATACAGTCAACTTTCATGTCAAGAATGCGACGCGCAAGTTGGGTGCGACCAGCCGAATTCAAGCAGTCGCTATCGCTATTCGCCTCCATGTTCTTTGAATTTTGAGAACGGGGCGCTAACAGCCAAATCGTCGGCTTCCAGCTTCTGGCATGTTGAGCTTGGCGCCTTCGGCGAGCTCGCAGATACGACGCTCCTTGGAGCAAGTCCGCTATCTCACGCTGCGTGAGGTTGTGGGACTTCTTAAGATCGATGAATTGTCGAACCGACTGACCTGTTCCCCCAGTGTGGTAAGCATCTCGGCCACACCACCACCCAGCCTGTGGATCCATTGCCCAGACGAGCTCGCACCTGGTGCTTCGGAACTGGATTGGTGGCCGGCAGGGGAGAGGAGCAGCTGAGGAAAGAACCCCGACCGGGGGTCGGGGTTCCGATTCACGCAACCGCGTGGAGGTCTCTATTTGGCAAAGGGCGAGCCAAACTTGTAATTGAGCCGTGCCGTAATGAGATCGACGTCCTGGTGGACGCGATCCGCGCCAAGCGCGGTTGGGAAGTTTATGTTGCTCCGCTGCATGAACAAATGGTTATACTCGACGCCAGCTGACCAGTTCGGCGTGAGGCTGAATTCGGCACCGGCCCCCAGCACGCCACCCCAACGCACATCATTGCTGTTGGCAAGCTCGGTGCCTGGAGCTACCGAGTTGAGGTGATAGGTGTTGCTGGTCACCGCAGCACCACCCTTTCCGTAAAGTAGGACGGCATTGAACGCGTAGCCGATATGCCCCGTGAGTAGACCGAATGCATCTGTCGTGGTGCCAACGGTGTTTGCCGGAAAGGCGGTGCTGACATTGGAGCCGCTGAAGTCGGCCCAATTGCCCTGACCTTCGATGCCGTAGACCATGTTGAAGATGTGCCAACGATAGCCAATCTGGCCGCCAATGGTCCCGCCAGTCGAATTATGGCAGCCCTCGGGAGTGACGCCATTGAAATCCCAGCAATTGTGGCTCGTTCCCCAGCCACCATTGACGCCGATATAGTAGCCGGACCAATCGATGATCGGGGCTGCGACCGGCAGCGCTCCCGCCTTGACCTTGACAGGTTGCTCAGCCAAGTCCGCGCCGAATGAGGGAGCGGCGGCACCGAGTGCGCCGATGCTTGCGGTCAGAATCAGAATCTTTTTCATTCGAGTGTCGTTTCCTTTCGGTGCCCCCCGGCGCCGTGCGTTTAACAATATGAACGCGAATTGCTGTAACTGCCGCACAACATGTCTTCGAAAGAAATGGGTCCAATCGCACGCTGCGTCAGATTGTGGAGCGCACAACTTGCCATGCACTGCCTCGACCGCAATGCTGGGGCCCGACACTGGTCCTTCGCGCAGATGCTCCTTTGAATACGATACGTTCGTGATGACCAGTGACGGGAGGCAATGCTGCGAGCTGTTTGGCTCCCTCTGTCGCTGACTAGCGACAAGGCCGCGCCAACACGTCCCGTGCATGCACGCAAGGCCGCTGATCGAGGACGCGTCTCCTGCGCTCAAGCTCATTCTTCCGGCAGGACGGTCGTGCTGCCGCTTGCAATCGTAGCGATGCGGCGATGATCGATCACAGGCCTGGATCGCTTCGCTCAGGACCTATCGCAAGTGTAGCACGATGTTCCTCAACCTCGACGTCGATCGACGAATGATCAAGAGCCGATGCGGCTGTGCTTGACGAGGCTCTTGCTTGAACTTTGCGCAAGCTCGTGCCGAGCCAAAGGTCAAGAGAGGAAACGGTATGGCTCGCTGGCGCCAGCGAATATTACTGCGACTGCCCCGTCTCGTCGCCGACTCCAGGTTCCAGTTGACTGGTCTGGGTCACCGGAAGAGCTGCATAGGCGTCAGTCGTCGCGAACGTGCTCGTCTTCGGCGGGGCTGAATATGAGTGGATTAAGGTCAGCTCCACCATGCTCTGCCCCCTTGTTTTCCCGCGGCATAGGCCCCCAAGAGCCTTAACAAGCCAACTCATGTGGCAGTAGAGCTTCAAGCGCCTTATTGCTCGGTCGACGGCGCCAGTTCAGCCCGCAAGCTGCGTATCGCCTCGTTAGCCAGATTCAAAGTATTCCGTTCACCCTTCCTTATCGAAGACTCAAGGAAAGTGCACAACCGGCTATGGAGGACCGTCTTGCGATTATGCGCCAGCAACGGATCCTTCTCAACAAAGCGCCAGGCTTTGTCAAATGCGACGCTCACGATAGCATCTTGCATCTCCACTTGGTCGGATAACAACTGATCCATCTCAACACTCCACGGCGTCCTGATACAAGGAAGTACCTTCGCAAAAGCAAACCGAGAGTCTGCGGCTTGTCCCAGCAAGTAAGACATCAGAGCCGCAGTACGCTCAGACATCGAGCTGCTCTCGATGCTTCAATGAATTTATAGATGTTTGTTGAAGTTACGATGACCGCAAATGTCGTATTGCCAGGCGCAATTCGAATAATTCTGAGGCGGTTGAAACCAGCTCGCATTGTTCGCGCGGCTCGTTGCCGAAGTGCTCTTGTTGCTCGGTATCCGTCGATAATTGGGGCTCTTCTTCCTGCAATCGGAAGATCGGCCCATGCCAATCACGACTAAAGCCGAACATCGATAAAAAATGGATCGTTCGGCTCCTTTCGCAGTCTCAAGCTAAGAAGCGTTTCTGGAAGCCTGTGGCGTTTTCCAGCCACTGCTTGTTTGCTTTCTGCCATGTGTCCGCCGGCACTTGTCCTTTGCTCGACCCTGCGCGGCGTCCAGCGTTCGAGCATGGTGGCGAACAGTTGTGATAGGGAAAAGCCAGCGGAACCGGCGCGCTTACGGGACGGTGAGCCCATAAACGCCAAGTCGTCGATCTCTGGTGCGTACGGCCATAGCACTCAGCCCAGCGATAAAGTTCGATAAGCGCACCAATAGCCGCAGAAAAAGCCAAAAATGAAATCTCAGTCCGCTGCTGCACGTGACAGAATTAGTTTCGCGATCTTCATTTGGTTGGCGGGTGTTCGAAGCTCTGCCGGTAATGCGGCCACGGCCTGATCGAGAAGGCGTCCCAGAACCTGAAGGTCTTCTGGGTAGTAAACGCCACGGTCTCGCGACAGTCGCGTCGTTTGCCGGTCGCCGGCGCGGCCCCAGGTTCTCGTATCGCCGAGCTGGCCGAGCTCCAGTTCCGCCACAATCATTTGGTTTGTCAGGGCGTTTAGCAGTCGGACCGCTTCGAGCTCGTTGCCTTCTTCGCATATGAGGGCGGCCACGATGTCGAGTTGCAAGTCGATGCGATCCTCGAGGTTCTCTGAGCGTGAATTGGAAGGGTCAAGTTCCACGGTGTTGCTCCAAAGTAATTGAATGCAGGCAGCAGGCTGAGTAGCGGTTGTGTCGTGCTTTTCCGTTCGCGAGACGGCAGACGCGGCGATAGAACGAATGGCTGCTGCACAAGGCAAGGCGCGCATGCACGTTCGCCGCAGGAAGAGGGTGGCAGGCATGTGCCGCGGAAGGACCGCAAAGCCGGAATCGACTATAGAACGCTGCTAACTGCGTTGTAGATGGCCCGTCGTTTGATTCGACCGTCGAGCCGGTCCAGCGCGTCGAACCGTGGCTGTGGCTCCAGCCAGCGGGGACACTGCTGATGACGGCAGGTCGAGAAGTGCGGCCCGAACTGCTGCCGGATTGCTTGCCGCCGGACATAGCGATCCGGACGCAACCGGAGGCCTCGCCAGGCAGAATGCAGTAAAGAGCGCTTGGCGCTGGACGAAGCTGTTGCTGAAGGCGCGCCGTCAACTGGTCCAGACCGGTCTCCTCATCATGCCAGAAGATTAATTCCCAGCCCATGCGAGGCAACCCAGAAATAACATGCGTCTGCGGTTTCTCTCTGCATTCGTTGACAGGCGATACCTGGCCCGGTGAGGGTGCGGATGGGCTCCTTGAAGGTGGGCGCGCTAGGAGACAAGACCGGCAGATCGCGCAACTCCACCCCTCGTTGCGATAGTGATGTAAGGATTGCTGAGAAGGGATAACGGCGCCGGGATATGGCCGAAGAGCGCCGGCGCATAGAATGAGATAGAGTGGCCTCAATCTGTAGGAAATGGGTGTGGAAGCCGCCCGCCGACGAAGACTGAGGACGCGAGCAGAGTGAGAATCCACGATCACAAGACGTACTGGGGTGGGCAGTAAGATCGCGAGGCTGGTCTCATCACACCGATCGACGTCAGTGCCTCGTCGTGGCCGGCGGATATGGGGCTTGCACTTAGCGTGGTCAGATAGCTGACCGCACTGCTTTGTTTCAACGCCACGAGAGCGTCGGATTGTAGGCGGCGCCCGCCTGGTCAGGGCAAAAAGTCCAGCCCGCACCGATGTAGAGGGCAGTTCGCCCGCCCCAATTCTATACAGCGCACGCATTTACCTTGGCCAAGCGGTGTGCGTGAGAGTCGATCTTCTTGGAGGGGCTTAGTATGATTGCAAAGGGGGAGGCGCCAGCGCGATAGATTACGCGCCAGACGTTGCGATTAGCCATCCGACCGCATTTGCGCCGCACCTGCGTCGATTCCAAGGATTTATGGGTGTCGTTGGCGATGCAGCCACAACAACCTTGAATCGGCCTGCGACTGTGCTCCAAGCAAAAAGGGTCCATTGCTCACACGACATTCGTGAAATGTGCTTACCGGAAATCGGCTATCGACTTATGGGGTATTTGGCTGAAATTGGTAAAATCGAAAGTGTTGATGGGATGCATCCAGTTCGTGGATCGCGCACGCGCGTAATCTCATCTCTTACATCGAAAGCGGGGCAGTTAGTTTTTTCTGTCGTCTTATGCGCCTTTTAGGGCGCCTGCTGATTCGTTGATGACCGGCGGCCATGATTGAGAAGAGAGAGGTCGCAGCAGTGATCGCTGGCGAGCCTCTAAATCGGACTCCAGTTGTCACGAAGGTGCAAAAAAAACTCCTCGATCCCCATTAGCCGAAGAGGAGGTCATGGAGTCTCGTCGGCGACTATCCGACCAGGTCCGGCCTCCCGCAGATGCAGGATGAGCCTGAGCAATCGGGGGCCTTCATTGAAGAGGCCCGCGAGATCGAAGCAGACGAAGAGCGTTCGGCCGCGGATGAGTTGAGAAAGCGGTTCGCAAACAGTCCCTAGGCCAAAGCTCGACCCCAAATACGAGCGCCAGGCGGTCAGATATCGCCGATTTTCTCCCTAACAATGTGTATCGGACGACCCTCAACCATGAGCGCCTGTGGCTTCCCATCTGAGAAGTTAGCAGGTCGATCGAGCGTCAGGCTCCATCTGAAGTCTGCCGGTACTTGAGCGCCCGTTACCAGCGTTCCGCCGGTTGGCGCATATAGGTTGACAGTCCCCTTTATGCGGCCGCCTTGCTCGATGTAGGTGCCGCTACAGCGAAGGTTTTCAGCGCCGACACCGACAATCTTGCCGTTGCCGACGTAGACGGTACCGCCGCCAGCTCCGCCCATGCCGGCGAAGACTTCCCTTCAAGCGCAGCTCAACGGCTCGATCGCTGCCATTGAGGCTGACGATCGCCTTTGTGCCCAGCGAAAACAACAACCAAAATCGCAACCAACTTCGGATAACCACAGCGCGTCGGTCTACTTGCCAAGCATACCATCGCCCAATGGACATTATCCGCCAAAGCTATCGAGAATTTCAGCTTTGATTGCGGTTGCGGTATACAGGGAAATCTCCAGCGGAAGGTTTCCGAATGCAACCTGGCAAAGCAAGTAGTTGGCACCTGCCACTTCCATCTGCTGAAGAAGGAGCTGTCGGACCGAAGTTGGCGTTCCAACGACGCACAATTCGCTTTCAAGTGCTGCATCGAAGGTCAGCGGAAGGGCGGGCGGTGTCGGAATGTCTTTCAGCTCGTAGAGGAACTTAAAGCTTTCCAGCCATCGCCGATACGCAGCTTCGGCCGCCGCATGAGCGTCCCGATCAGACTTCGCAATCACGACCATGCGGGCCAGCCCGAGAAATGGGTCGCGGCCGTATGCCGCTGTATTGTGGGCTCGATGGGAGCGGTAGGCGTCCGTAACGTTCCGGACAACACGGGCGGGGCCTATGCACGCCAGATTGGCGCCATTTGCAGCGGCCCACTGCGCCGACTCAGCCCGATTGCTCGCGATCCAGGTAGGCGGATATGGACGTTGATGAGGCCTCAACGTTAAGGGTATCTCGCTCAACTCGAAGTGGCGTCCCTGATAAGATAACGTATGTCCCTTCAGCGCAATATTCAGGATCTCACTGGCTTCCGTATAACGGCTTGGTGCGGCGTCTGCACTGATGCCGAAGAAGCCCCATTCAATCGGCTGTGAGCCGCGGCCTATCCCGACCTCGAGCCTGCCGCCGCTCAATTGGTCAAGCATGCAGATCTCCTCGAACGCGCGCAATGGATGATAAAGGTTGAGCAACAGGACGAGCGGACCGAAGCGTAATCGCCGGGTGCGCTGCGCGACGCTCGATAGAAACAGGTTCGGCGAGGGCCCCCTGCCATGAGGTGTGCAGTGGTGTTCGGCCAGGTGATAAGCGTAGAAGCCGAGCGAGTCGCAGACCTCGATCAGCTTGAGACGATCTTCATATTGTCGTGCGGCATCTCGGCCGTCGTCATCCAAATGGTCGAAAATGCCGCACCTTAGTCTTGAAGGAAGGCCACTCTTCACTCGATCAATCTCCGGTTATGGGTCAGATGGCTGTTGCTTCATGCCGTCGCGCTCAAAGAGGTCTCGTTCGTCATTCGACCGCTTAGGCCGCTTCTCTTTGGGGGCGCGGATCTGAGCTTGCACAATGTGAGTGGTCACGAGAATGCGCAGATGGCAGTCCGGCCGCACCCTTGCTAGACGTTCCCGAAGCGCCTCCACAGCGAGCATGTGCTCGACCAGAAGCATCGTTAACCGCTTCAGAGGTTCTGTGCCTGCGAGCCAGATCAGCTCGGGCACGGCTACTATTTGTCTATCATCGGATGTAGCGTCTCCTTCAGCTCGACATCGGGTAGCTCTGCGAGCGCTGCAACGAAAGCAAAAAACGCTCCGAAAGCTGCAAGTATAAGAGAGCTTGCGAGTATCGCCGCTCCAACGACCTGAGTGCGCCTCATCATCGGTGTCACTTTGGGTTGGGGGAGACGGCGTTGATGCCAATCAGTTCTGCTCGACAGTTTCAACACGGCCGTCTCGCCAGCGGTAAACCAGAAAGCCAGGAGCCGCATTGTCTCCCTTTGTATCGAACCGGACTGGGCCAATCACGGTATCAGTCGGCCGTGAACGAAGTGCGCTGGCGACGCGCACAGCATTGAAAGAGCCGGTCCGGATCACCGCCTCTGCCCATGCTTGCACGGCTGCATAGGCGTAAAGCGTGTAGCCTTCAGCGGACAGGTTGGAAGCTTTGAGTTTGGCCACCACGCCGGCCGCATTGGCATTCCTGGCGGGGTCCGGCATGAAGGTAAACAACGTGCCATTTCCAGCGCTGCCTGTAATGGCCCAGAATTCAGAGGTCATCAACGGATCGCTTGCCATGACGATGAGTCCCGCTCTTGCTTCTGACGCCTGGCGTACAAACAATCCGATTTCGGTGTGATAGCCGCCGATATAGGCGACGCGCACCCGATCCTTCTTCATTCTTGAGACCAGCGCCCTGTAATCCTTTTCACCGGCTACATAGCTTTGGCGAATGACTTGTTCACCGAATCTCCGAAGCTGTACTTCAACGACGTCGGCGATACCCTTGCCGGCGGTGCTCTTGTCGTCGAGCACTGCGATCTTGTCGTTAGGGAAGTTCCGGTGAATGTACTCTGCGGCAACGATGCCCTGTTGGTCGTCGCGGCCGCAGATCCGAAAGACACTCTCAAGGCCGCGTTCTGTTAGCTGAGGATTTGACGAGCCTGGCGACATCTGAATGATGCCTGCTTCTGCGTAAATCCCGGAGGCCGGGATCGACGAGGAAGAACAAAAATGGCCAACGACCAACCGGACCCGCTCCGTTGTGAGCTTATTCGCGACTGCGACAGCCTGCTTCGGGTCGCATGCGTCGTCGGCGACACTCAATATCACCTTGGTATCGAGAAGTAGGCCAGAAGCGTTCAACGCCTCGACCGCCACAGCCGCACCATCGCGCATTTGCGCGCCGAAGGCAGCGCTGCTTCCGCTCATTGGCCCAACTACGGCAATATTGACCTCGGAGCCGCGCGCAATCGAGGCGAGGGCGCAGAAGAGAAGCGCTGCACTCGCAGCAGAAGCGTAACGCCCACTTAACATTGTAGAGCTCCCAATGCTCACCTGAAGTGAACCGCCAGCAGCTGTGATCAGACGTGCCTGCACGTTGAGGGTGTCTGACAAGCGAAGCTTGCGTGAGGTCGGCCAGATTGCGACCATGCTAGAGCCTACAATTTGACGTTACGTGCGGTTCAAGTCCCTTTGAAGGAGCCTCGATCAGTGTGTCAGGGAGCGCCGATCGGCGAGGTCGTGACGACTGTCCGGTTGAGTCAATAAAACTGTCGGCCCGTATCGGAGCCGCCGATCAACCAAGCGTCATCGCGTTTTCACATTGCCAGGGCCGATCTGCAATGCCGTGCGGAGCCGGCCGTGAGGACGTCAGTACGGCTGATCTTCCAACCCGCCAAGGGCGAGATCGAGATATTGCATGAGGCAGGGGTCCCAACCAGCCAGACTACGGGGGGCGCTTAATCGTGCAAGTACCTTCAGGATCATCGAAACGCGTGAATCGGCGCCGGCGATTTCGCTGATCAGCAAGCGTGCCGCAACTGCGACAGCTTTTGCCCGCTCGCCGCAAGGATGCTCGCCCCGATCCATGCAATCACGCAGGTCGTTGCGGATCCGCCGCCACCGCTCCTCGCGATCTGCAGCTAACTTGCAGGTACATCGGGACGTCTGATTATGCGTCTCGACCCGCGACATGGCGTTGAGGGTGGCAGGCAGCTCATCCACACTTACCTGGATATCACTGTCGATGGTCATGTTGCGCAAGCGATCTCGCAGCAGAGTTGCTCGAGCGACTTGAAGTTCTATCCGCTCTAAATGCTTGCGTAGAAGATCGATAAGTGAGGTCGTGCCCTCCATAGCTTTACGGATCTCGACAAGGGAGAAGCCAAGCTCACGTAGCGCACGGATCTGGTGAACCCGTTGCACGCTTTCGCGGTCGTACATCCGGTGGCCGCCGTCAGTACGCTCTGAAGCCGCTAGTAGCCCGGTGTGTTCATAATGATGCAGCGTGCGTACCGTTACTCCGGTCGCCTCTGCAAGTTCGCCAATGCGCCATCGACGCCTTCGTGGTGTAGCTTTGCTCATGTTGTTCAATTTCAAA
The DNA here is from genome assembly GCF_014198235.1 of Bradyrhizobium sp. ERR14. Taxonomy (NCBI): domain Bacteria; kingdom Pseudomonadati; phylum Pseudomonadota; class Alphaproteobacteria; order Hyphomicrobiales; family Nitrobacteraceae; genus Bradyrhizobium; species Bradyrhizobium sp. ERR14. The sequence goes on from NZ_JACIHD010000012.1 coordinate 72,597, forward strand.
GCCTACAACCTGACGTCACGTGTGATTCAAGCTATTTCAAAGCTCTAGCTGGATCGTCTTCCATTCCAGCGCGTGGGAGGTGACTATCCTCAGAATGGCGGGGGATCAACCCTGAGGGGAAATGGTGATCAATAAGTTCGTCAGGCATGCCAGTCGAGCCTCGCCAGCCGCTGTACGCTCCAGGATTAGTTTGGCGATTGCTGTGCGATTTTCCGGACTTCGCATCGATGGGGGTAGCGCGGTGACCGCACTATCATAAAGGCGCCCTAGGACGGAAAGCTCTTCCGGATCGAATACGCCGATGCACTGCTCCAACGTTCAGCTCCTTGTTTGTCATTGCGTCATGGCAGCGCACGTCGTCAAGACGTTTGGCTGCGATAGGGCCAAAACAAGTCAGACCCGCGGCGCGGAGCGACGAAGATGCGATGTACTCCCAGGTGATGCGACAGGGCAACACGGGTGCGCGATGCTTGCTTCCACAGCGCAAGAGATCGCGGTCATGTGCATGATCGATGACCACAACGCCCACGGTGCGTGATGGTACGACTCCGAAGAAGCCGAAGCGTTTCCGCTCATCGGGAGCCACTACTGATTCGGAGAGTTGACGAGGGCAGCCCAGCGGCGATTCTGCTGTATCGCGGCAGGTGCGCCCTGCGGCCGGGTGCAACGTAACGCCCTGTCTCTAAAACCAGGCCAACATTCTGAGCCGCCGCTCGCACGTCGAGCCTATTGCCAACGTGCGAAAGACCTACACAACGTCGTCATGATAGCCGTCCGCTGCGAATATCTTTATAGAGCGATCATGAATTCGAGCGAGGCGATCCTGAATTGTCTGCGCTGAGGTTCGCGGATCTTGCGTGCGTCCTTACGAAAAGGCGAGACAGATCATGCGAAATCTCCGGCAGTATCCGCTCGTTCCGAAGCGCAGATGATTGAGGGCTCTTCTCCCGTCACCATGCGGCTAGCCTCCTGCAACAATATCTCTCGCATCCACAGGCTTTCCGGGTCGCTATTGTCAAGCACGGGCCATTGGACCGCCTCAGTGAAGGCGGGGAATGGCTGCGGGAGCTCCGCAATGCGAAGGGGCATCGTTCTTTGGAAATGCTTTACGAGCCCCAATGGCATCGTCCCTATGCGGTCCGTGCCTACCAGCAGGGGCGGGATCATGCTGAAGCTCTGCACGAGAATGTCGATACGCCGGTTCAGACCGAGATCGAGTAAAAAGGATTCCTCGATCGGCGTCTTGCGCGCACCTCCGAGCTTAACCGCCACGTGGCCCATCGACATGTACCGATCAAATGTAAGACGCCGCAGTAGTTGGCTGTTCGTGCGGCAACCTACGCAGACGAGTCTCTCCTCGAATAGGGCCGCCCTGGGGTGCGCGCTGGACATGAATAATTCGGGCAAGATAACAAAATCGACTTCGCCGCGGCGGAGAAGCTCATCCTGCTCATCGGTGAGCGCGACCAGTTCGAAGCTGACGGCGGGTGCTTCTCGCGCGACGCGCTCCACGACATTTCGAAAGAATACGACTGTTATGAAATCAGAAAGGCCGATCCTGAATCGCCGGCTCGATCGAGCTGGATCGAACACGTGTCGCGCGATGATTGAGAGCTCAATGTGCGTTAGAGCCTCGCGCACAGGACCCGCGAGTCCTTCCGCGCGTGAGGTCGGGACAAGTTCCCGCCCCCTCATCCCAAACAGCTCATCACGGAAGTAGGAACGCAGCCGGGCAACGGCCGCGCTCATGGCAGGCTGACTAAGATTAATCTTGCGTGCCGCTGCGCTGAGGTTGCGCTCAGTCATTAGAGCATCCAGCGCGACGAGAAGATTTAGATCCAGACCTTTGAAACGCATGTCTACTTATCCGGCATGAGCGGGGTTGCGGCGCATAAAACGAGCGGTGACCGCTGCGTCTCGAGAGGTCCTATTGGCTTGCCCGAATGGACATCGTTCCGTCCTGCGGGCGAAAAGACGCTCGTGAAAGACCGCAACAACGGAGAGCAAGGCGGTAGGGCGACCAGCCGCGGCCGGAAACCGTCAGGAATCCCAAAGTTGATCGGTCTCGCCGCTTCCGGCGAGCCACGCAACAGGACCCGGTCAGTTGGTTAATGGCAGATGAACACAGTGTCCGGCCAGCGCCGTGAGTTCGCCAAAGCGCCCAGTCGACGGCCGCGTAGTGCAGCGTTAGTCACGGCGGCCAATCTACAACCTGACGCAGTGTGCGGTTCAAGCGATTTTATCGGGCAAGTCAAACATTATTGTGCTGGAGGAGGTGTGTTCTGCCGCGATAGTGCCGGGCGTCGCCTGTTTGACGGGCCTTACCGACGAGCCGTCCAAATGGGCGTCCCTTTTGCTGCCCAATCCCATCCAAACCCCCGTTCCAAGCCGGAGGCTTCTTCGCACATTCATTCTAACTCTGAGGCCAGGGTATCGGCTTCGCGCTTACACCTGTTTGCAGTGCAAGCGCATCAAACATCACCTGCGAGGTCACCTCGCGCACCACTCGGCAAGTCTTCGCAACCGATCGCCGTCTCTGGCAGCTTGGCCCCAGTCACGTTGAAGTGGCGAAAGCGGCCGAGCAGGTCGAAGGATTGTTAGCGTATTTGGAACGTGCTGGGAGCGGCTTATGGTGAGCCTAGCAGCGCCTGCGAGTTGGAGGCTCCTGATTCCCAGATGCCATGTTAGATGCTTCCTCCAGCAATATCCGCCGCATCCAAATGCTCGCCGGGTCGGTATTGTGGAACGCAGGCCACTGCACAGCCTCGGTGAATGTGGGCAGGGGGAGCGGTGGCTCGACGATCCGCAGTGGCATCCGCTTTTCGAAGTGTTTGGCGAGCCGTAAGGGCATCGTGCCGATACGGCCTGTGTCCAACAATATGGGCGGAATCAGGCTAAAGCCCTGCACAACGATCTCAATGCGTCTCTTGACGCCGTGCTCAAGCAAAAACCATTCTTCGAGGTTTGGCCTGAGCGCCCGTCCGAACTTCGCCGTAACGTGCCCCATCGAGATGTATTTCTCGAACGTAAGCTGCCGCGAGAGCTGCTTGTTCTCGCGGCATCCCACGCATACGAGGGTCTCCTCGAACAGCGTCGCCTTAGGATGCGCGCTCGACATGAACAGTTCCGGCAGAATGAGAAAATCCACCTCGCCCCGGCGGAGCAGCTCATCGGGTTCATCGGAAAATGGCAGCAATTCGAAGCGCACCGCCGGAGCTTCCTGTGCGATACGGTCCACAATTTGGCGAAGAAAGACGATCGTCATGAAATCGGAGAGAATGAACCTGAAGCGTCGGCTCGACTGAGCAGGGTCAAACGCGTCTCGCGATATGATCGAGAGTTGGATGTGCAGCAGGGCCTCGCGAACCGGACCTGCAAGCGCCTCCGCGCCAGGTGTCGGGACAAGCTCGCGACCTCTCATGGTAAATAGCTCATCGCGGAAATAGGTGCGCAGCCGCGCGATCGCCGCGCTCATAGCCGGCTGGCTCAGGTGAATTTTGCGCGCCGCCGCTGTGAGGTTGCGCTCCGCCATCAGAGCATCGAGCGCGACGAGAAGGTTTAGATCAAGTCCCTTGAACCGCATGTTGTGAGTCTATCCATCGTGTGGATGTATTCCATCGAAACAATCGATTTTACCAAATTGCGGGATGTTAGATAGCAAACATCAGTTTGCAAAAGAAATCAGGCATACCATGATGGCTGCTGCTCGTTCACGCTGGCTCAGAGAAAAACTCCTGGACGTGCGAGCAGCCGGCGCATCCGCTTCGAGGGCAGCTATGGACGCGCCGTACCAGCCGCGTCGCTTCTTCTCGGTGCAAAGCTCGCTCGATCGAGCCGCCAGGCGGATCTCCATAAACCTTGGTATGCGTGTTTCATCCGTTTCCATATTGGAGGTTTACCCGCGTACACTTGAGAGCGCGTTCAGCCGCATTCTAGTGTCGCGAAATAGCGGCAGGCGCAGATTGCGGATGCCAAGTAATTCAGGCGACTCTTCAAATGGCTCGCCTGTCCACAGCATTCAGGGCGTGTCGAAGATGCATATGAGGCAATTTGATCTGATGCCACTAGGATGCGGCGTCGATGAGGCCCCCTGCATCGAAGGCCTGCCCGCAGACGTCAAAACGTCGACAGCGATGCTAGACGAGGCGGAGAAGCTCCGTGGTGCAGACAGATTCGGGCTAGTCCAATCGCCTCGTCGGCATCTCCCGGGATATCTCGCGCAGGGCATTGGCCGGATGACGAGTGCGAACCATGAGATCGCTTCGTCGCGAGCGAAAGCGCACGGGGCGGTGCGCGAGGAGTGCCGCGTTCAGACGGGTCATGGCAGCTCAGTTCAGTATTGATCAGCGGTTCAGCGACTAGCGAGTTCACGTGACCATCTCCGCTCATAACTCCATCGGCGCAAGGAAGCTCGCCATGAACATTGCCGTATCCCCGACTGCGGAAACTCCTTCTGCACGCGCTCAAGTGCAGTGGAGTCGTCGCTGGGAAAGCGAATTGCAACTCGCCGATCATGCCGAACTCGCCGAGTTCTTCCGCAAGAGTTACGGGCCGACCGGTGCGTTCAATGCGCAGCCATTTGAGGGCAACCGAAGTTGGGCCGGTGCAAGACCTGAGGTCCGCGTAATCGGTTACGACGCGCGCGGGATAGCTGCTCACCTCGGGCTACTACGCCGCTTCATCAATGTTGGTGGGGTCGATCTTCTCGTGGGCGAACTGGGGTTATACGCGGTGCGTCCGGATCTTGAAGGCCTGGGAGTCAGCCATGCAATGCGCGTGATGTATCCCATGCTGCAGGAGCTTGGGATTCCATTCGGCTTTGGCACGGTTAGGCCTGCGCTTGAGAAACATATGACCCGACTGGTCGAAAGGCAGGGGCTCGCAACACTCATGTCTGGCATTCGCGTCCGCTCCACGCATCCGGATGTCTATCCCAATTTGCCGCCGATCCGGATCGAAGACGTGATCGTAGTGGTTTTCCCGGTTGGACGCTCGATGAGCGAGTGGCCGGCCGGGACGATCATCGATCGGAACGGGCCTGAGCTGTGAACGGGCTTATGCCCCCATCGGCTGTCCGTTGCGACTACGCTGACGTGAGCGGAAGTCGCCCTGTCTATTTGACCTTTGATGATGGGCCAAATCCATCTTGTACGCCAGAAGTGCTCGATGTGCTGGCGCAACATCGGGTTACGGCGACGTTCTTCGTGATCGGCATGTACGCGGCCGACCAACCTGAACTCATTCGACGAATGATTGCGGAAGGGCATAAGGTTGCGAACCACACGATGACGCATCCGGATCTATCCAGATGCGTACCTGCGGAGGTTCGCGACGAACTGTTGACGGCGAGCGAGGCAATCCGTTTGGCTTGCCCGCAGGCCTCGCCCAGGTACATGCGAGCACCTTACGGCATATGGACACAAGATGTGCTTGCTATCTCAGCGAGCGCTGGTCTCACAGCTGTGCACTGGTCTGTCGATCCGAGAGATTGGTCTCGCCCCGGAGTTGATAGAATTGTGAGTTCAGTGCTGGCGAGCATTCGCCCGGGGGCAATTGTTCTCCTGCACGACGGATATCCTCCTGAAGAGGAGAGGCTGTGCACTGATGCCACGCTGCGTGATCAGACCACGATGGCGCTGTCATATCTGATTCCCGCATTACAACGGCGCGGGTTTGTAATCCGTCCGCTCCCTCAACTTCACTGAACAAAAACTGGCACCCTATGGACATTCTCGCTACCACCAGTGCTGTCGCCGTTTCGTCTTATGCATTGCTCTCGACTATCTACAAGAGCGCGCAAGCGCTTTATGCCAGACCGGCGATGAACTCATCGCAGCAGGACAATCTGGGGCGATCGGAGGCGCCCCTTCCCAGTGTAGACGTCATCGTGCCGTGCTTCAACGAGGATCCAATCACGCTCGCCGAATGTCTGGAGTCGCTTGCGAGCCAAGACTACACCGGAAAGATGCAGGTTTATGTGGTCGACGACGGATCTGCAAATCGCGACCTTGTCGCGCCTGTACACAAAATCTATGCCAACGATCCGAGGTTCAGCATCATCTTGCTGGCAAACAACGTTGGAAAGCGCAAAGCGCAGATCGCCGCAATACGCAGCTCATCCGGTGACCTGGTTCTCAACGTCGACTCGGATACGATACTTGCCGCTGACGTTGTCGCGAAGCTTGTATTGAAGATGCATGACCCGCAAGTCGGTGCGGCCATGGGTCAGTTGATAGCGAGCAATCGCAGCGAAACCTGGTTGACCAGGCTGATCGATATGGAATACTGGTTGGCGTGCAACGAAGAGCGTGCGGCGCAAGCTCGTTTCGGTGCGGTCATGTGCTGCTGCGGCCCATGTGCTATGTATCGTCGTTCCGCGCTCGCTTTGCTACTTGATCAATACGAAGCGCAATTCTTTCGCGGGAAGCCGAGCGATTTCGGTGAGGATCGCCATCTAACCATCCTCATGCTCAAGGCGGGGTTCCGCACCGAATATGTCCCGGACGCCATCGCAGCAACAGTCGTCCCTGACAGCCTTGGGCCATATCTGCGTCAGCAACTCCGCTGGGCGCGCAGTACCTTTCGGGACACGTTTCTTGCGTTGCGTCTGCTGCCAGAGCTCGATGGCTATCTGACGTTAGATGTTATCGGGCAAAATCTCGGCCCGTTGCTTCTCGCCCTTTCATCACTGGCTGCGCTCGCGCAGCTCGTAATCGGCGGTTCGGTACCCTGGTGGACGGGATTGACGATTGCAGCAATGACGATGGTCCGGTGCAGTGTGGCATCCCTTCGTGCTCGCGAAGTGCGGTTTCTGGGCTTCTCGCTCCACACACCGATCAATATCTTTCTCTTACTTCCTCTAAAAGCCTATGCGCTTTGTACCTTGAGCAACAGTGATTGGCTATCGCGCAAGGTCGCCAACGTGTCGGAAGGGGAAAAGGAGCCGGTCATCCTGCAGCCGAGCGCTGGACGAAGTCCTGCAAGTATGGGGGGAGTGTGTAGCACAATTCGTAAGACGGGGGTTTCGCAACGTCCATCGAGCCTGGCGGCGAAGAAGAGTGTTTGCGGTCGCGACCGTTCGACTGCCTTCAAATAGGTGATTGGCTCATGACCCTGGACACAAATCATCAGCTGCTAGAGCGAGAGTTGGCTTTCGACGATCCATGGCGCCTCGACAGTAGTTCGTTTGAGCAGGAGCGATACGCGCAAATGCTCCGGATGTCGCATCGCGATGGAGATGTTGCGTATGCCCTCGAAGTAGGATGTGCAGCCGGTGCATTCACGGAGATGCTGGCGCCGCTTTGCGAGCGACTCACGGTGGTCGATGTCATGCCGCAGGCGATCGATCGAGCGCGACGACGGACCAGGAAGTGGTCACATATCACGTGGGTGACCTGCGACATTCAACGGTTCTCGACCACTGAGCAGTTCGATTTGATTGTAGTGGCCGAGGTTCTCTACTACCTCAAGGACATTGTCGAGATGCATGCGGCCATCCGCAACCTGGTGAGTATGCTTGCGCCAAATGGAGCTCTGATTTTCGGGTCCGCACGTGATGCCACATGTCAACGATGGGGTCATGCTGCTGGTGCCGAAACGGTGATCGCTCTCTTCAACGAGAGCCTGTCGGAGGTCGAGCGCCTGCATTGCCACACCGAATCGGTCAACGAAGACTGCTTGATCGTCCGGTTCCGGAAGCCGGGTCATTCGTCAGAACAATCAAACGTCGGTCACTAGACCAGGGGATCGTATGCGCATCTGCGGCATCAAGTTAACACATGACGGGGCAATTGCTGTCGTCGAGGACGGGCAGCTTGTCTTTTGCACCGAGCAAGAGAAGCGCGGCAACAGTCCACGATATCAATCCATCGAGAATCTCGATGCAGTCGTGCTCGCCTTGGCGGAGCATGGCCTGGATCCGCGGGATATCGATCAGTTCGTGATCGACGGCTGGGATGGAGAGATTGAGTCGCAGTTCCAGGTCCTAAGTGGCGCTGTGCCGATCGCGCTGAAAGGGGCGCCATATGTCGAGCGCCATGCTGAGGGCGTTCTTGATTCCGTCGACGGCTTTGGCCTGATCCTCGGAGGCAAGGCCTTTACATATAAGAGCTACCCGCACGTCACGGGCCATGTCGCGTCAGCATATAGCACCAGTCCCTTTGCCAGCGCGGGAAAACCCGCGTTCTGTCTGGTATGGGACGGCTGCATCTTTCCACGTCTTTACTATGTCGAGCCTCGGGGGGCACGGCTCATTGCATCCCTATTTCCGATGATCGGCCACGCCTATGCTGCCGCGGGCCTTCACTTCGGCCCTTATAGGCAGCCGAACCGCTCCAATTGGGATTTGGGCATCGCCGGCAAGCTGATGGCTTACATCGCGCTTGGCTCTGTCGACGAAAGCATCGTGACGGTGTTTCAGGAGCTCTATGAAAAGCGCTTCGCCGATGACACGGAGCAGGCTCGTCGCTACCGCGCCGACATCAACAATGCGGAATTGTCGCTCGCAGCTATGCACGACTTCTTCGAGGCAAGCGCATTGCGCCTGACGGCCAAGCGAGCGGAGGACGTCCTTGCGTCGTTTCATGTGTTCGTGGAGCGTCTTCTTGTCAAGGAAATGGCGTTGGTTCTGTTGCGACACTCGTCGCTTCCGGGAGCGCGAAATCTATGTATCGCCGGAGGTTGCGGTCTCAATATCAAGTGGAACAGCGCGCTTCGTGCGGAGGGATTGTTCGATGACGTTTGGGTGCCGCCGTTTCCGAATGACAGCGGCTCGGCAATCGGCGCTGCTTGCGGCGCGATGGCGGCGCAAAATGGCTTCGGGCCATTGGAATGGTCAGTTTACAGTGGTCCGGACCTGCAGGACAGCGAGCTTCCGCCGGATTGGGAGGCGGCGCCATGCAGTCTGCGTGAACTTGCGGCGATTCTCGCCGACAACAAGCCGGTCATCTTCCTTTCCGGGCGCGCCGAGCTGGGGCCGCGGGCGTTGGGCGGCAGAAGCATTCTTGCAGCGCCGACCTCCCCGGCAATGAAGGATCATCTCAACGACATCAAGCGTCGCGAGCACTTCCGGCCGGTGGCGCCGATCTGTCTGGAGGATCGGGCGCCAGAAATTTTCAGCCCAGGTACGCCAGATCCTTACATGCTTTTCGATCACCAGACCCGGGCGGAATGGCGCGACAAGATCCCTGCTGTGGTCCATCTTGACGGCTCGGCGCGGCTGCAGACAATCTCCCGCAACTCTCCGCAGAAGGTCGCCGCGCTTCTCGTCGAATTTGAGCAACTCACGGGGATTCCGCTGCTCTGCAACACGAGCGCGAACCTCCACGGACGGGGATTCTTCCCGGATGCTGCCGCGGCTTGCCAATGGGGGCGTGTTGAGCATGTGTGGTGCGACGGCCAGCTCTGGACCAAAACGGTCGTTAAGAAGCCATCGTCTGCTGAACGACTTCTTTCAGCCTAAGATGAACATGTCCACGGTAGCGATCGACCTTGCCGGCGTGAGAAAATCATTTGGCGATAAGATCATCGTCAATGAGCTGTCGTTCTCTGTCGTGCGCGGAGAATGCTTTGGCCTTCTCGGGCCGAATGGAGCTGGCAAGAGTACGATTGCCCGTATGCTCCTCGGTATGATTTCGCCGGACGCAGGCAAGATTACGGTGCTCAATGAGCCTGTCCCTTCCCGCGCTCGTGTGGCGCGTGTGCGCATCGGCGTGGTGCCGCAGTTCGATAACCTTGAACTGGAGTTCACCGTACGAGAGAATCTGCTGGTGTTTGGCCGCTACTTCGGCATGAGCGCTCGCAAGATCGAGGCGGTCGCCCCCTCGCTGCTTGAGTTTGCACGCCTCGAAAGCAAGGCGGACACGCGCGTCGCCGAGCTGTCCGGTGGTATGAAACGGCGACTGACGCTGGCGCGTGCGCTAATCAATGACCCGCATCTGCTCGTGATGGACGAGCCGACGACTGGTTTGGATCCGCACGCCCGCCACCTGATTTGGGAACGTCTGCGAGTTCTGCTCGGGCGGGGCAAGACGATTCTCCTGACCACTCACTTCATGGAAGAGGCCGAACGTCTGTGCGATCGGCTGTGTGTCCTCGAGGGTGGACGCAAGATCGCCGAAGGCAAGCCGGACGGCCTGATCGATGAGCATATTGGCTGTAACGTGGTCGAAATCTATGGCGGTGATCCACATCAGCTCTGCGAGTTGATCAGGCCGCATGCACGGCACATCGAAGTGAGTGGTGAGACGCTCTTTTGTTATGCGCCATATCCGGAGCAGGTACGCGTGAAACTGCGCGGGCGAGCGGGCCTTCGTATTCTGCAGCGCCCCCCGAATCTCGAAGACGTGTTTTTGCGGTTGACCGGGCGCGAGATGGAGAAGTGAGCGATGGGTGAAAGTTATGCGGCGGTGATGCCAGCTAACGCGTACAATTGGGTTGCGGTATGGCGTCGAAACTTCCTAGCATGGAAGAAAGTCGCACTTGCATCGATTCTCGGCAACCTCGCAGATCCTATAACCAATCTGTTTGGCCTCGGCTTTGGCCTTGGACTGATCGTGGGGCGCGTTGAGGGGACGTCGTACATCGCGTTCCTGGCGGCAGGCATGGTCGCGACCAGCGCCATGACGTCCGCGACCTTTGAAACCATGTATGCAGCCTTTGCACGCATGGACGCCAAGCGCACCTGGGAAGCAATCCTCTCCACTCAGCTCACGCTTGGCGACATCGTTCTGGGTGAACTGGTGTGGGCGGCCAGTAAGTCCGTTCTGGCCGGAACAGCGATCTGGATCGTCGCTGCCACGCTGGGTTATGCGTCATGGCCATCCATTCTGTATGCGATGCCAGCAATCGCCCTTACTGGCCTTGTCTTCGCCAGCATGGCGATGGTCGTCATATCTCTTGCGCCAAGTTACGATTACTTCGTGTTTTACCAGACACTTGTCCTCACTCCTATGGTGTTTTTGTGTGGCGCCATCTTTCCGACGAGCCAACTGCCCGGCTCATTTCAGCATTTCGCCAGCTTGTTGCCTCTCGCACATTCGGTCGACCTTATTCGCCCAGCGATGCTTGAGCGTGGCGCTGACAGCGCTGCCCTGCACGTAGGTGCGCTCTGCGTTTACGCGGTCTTGCCCTTCTTCGCGTCGACAGCACTATTTCGTCGCCGGCTGATGCGTTGACGTGAGTTCAGCGAAAATGGAGAAAGTCACATCGATGCAATGTCACGATGCGTTCTGCGGTAGCTCGGGATGACCTGGTCTCACAGCAACTGCTGCAATGGCCTTAAGAGGCCCAGATCGAGCGAGGTCTACGGCCGCCTGTTCGGTCGATCGGTGCGGACGCCAGCACCGGACTTTCTGAGCGCCAGTCGCTAGGCGCCGAGATGGACTTTGCAAAGTTGTGTTGTGCTGTCTGACCCGCGCAACCGACGGAGCGTGACAGTAAAGATTAGATAGGTGGGACGCAGTTGGCGTTCTCGGCATGATCATATGGAGAACTGGATGTTGTGCCTGGGAGTGAGTGGCGGACTTGACAGAATCTATGAAAGCTCGCCGGAGCTGCCGAATACATTTCTGCACGATGGCGCTGCGGTTCTTGTGCAGGATGGCCGCGTGATTGCTGCTGTCGAAGAGGAGCGCCTCAACCGCGTCAAGCACTCCAACAAGTTCCCGAGCAATTCGATCCGGTACTGCCTCTCTACCGCAGGGGTTGAGCTCGGTGAGATCGACCGTATCGCGTTCTACGCGACTGAAGCCTACTGCAATACCATGCTCGAGCGTCTTTCTGCTTCTCAGCCCGTTCCGTTGGACGCCAAACTGTTGCTGCGCCAGCTGCTGGCACGGGAGTTCGGCGCTGAGATCGATCCGTCGCGGCTTTCCTTCGTGAATCACCACGAAGCGCATGCCGTGAGCGCGTTTGCCATGTCCGGCTTCGAGCAAAGTCTCGTTTTTGCGATCGACGGCGGTGGCGATTTTCTCTCCGGCTTATTGGCAGTGGGGTCTGGCAGCGAAATTGCACAACTAGCAACCTTCCCGGAACATAACTCCCTGGGGTTGTTCTATCTCGAGACGATCCGATATCTCGGCTACGGGTTGTTCGACGAGTACAAAGTGATGGGGCTTGCCCCGTATGGTGATCCCGCTCCCTATCGCGAGCTCTTCACGCAGTTCTACGAGTTGCTGGAAAACGGTGGCTATCGCGTTCACCTGGATCGGATCGGTCCGGCCCTGGTCCGCAAGCTCGAGGTTCGGCGAAAAGGAATGCCGTTCACCCAACAGCATCGAGATGTCAGCGCTTCGCTGCAGGAGGCGCTGGAGCGGATCGTGTTTCACATCCTGCGGCACCATCGTGAAGCGACGGGCATGACACGCTTGTGCTTGGCTGGGGGAGTAGCCCATAATTGCACGCTGAACGGTAAGCTGCTTTATTCCGGGCTATTTGACGACATCTTTGTTCAACCCGCGGCGCACGACGCCGGTTGCGCACTGGGCGCTGCGTTGATGGTGTCAAACGAGCTGGGCAAGCCGGCGCCGCGCGAGCGACTGCCGGACGTTTATTGGGGGCCCGATCTCGGCAACGAGCAAGCCGTAGAGCATGAGCTCAACGCATGGTCAGGCCACCTCGACATTCAGCGAAGTGATGACATAGCATCCAGTGCGGCAGACTGGATGGCAAATGGCGCTGTAATCGGCTGGGTTCAGGGCCGCTCTGAGTTCGGTCCACGTGCGCTTGGTAACCGCAGCATTCTCGCGGACCCGCGGCCTGCGGAAAACAAGGACCGCATCAACGCGATGGTCAAGAAGCGCGAGGGCTATCGCCCCTTTGCGCCATCTGTACTGGAGGAGGATGCAAGGGAGTTCTTTGAGCTCCCGGAGGGCACGCGGCAACTCCCCTTCATGAACTTCGTGGTTCGTGTGCGTGAAGCCAAGCGTAACGTGCTCGGTGCGATCACGCACGTTGATGGGACCGCTCGGCTGCAGACAGTATCGCGCAAGACAAACCCCACCTATTGGGATGTAATTGATGCGTTCAAGAGGCGAACAGGCATCCCAGTTCTTCTAAATACCTCATTTAACAACAATGCCGAGCCGATCGTGGAGTCCGTGTCAGATGCGATCACCACGTTCTTGACGACTGACCTGGACGGACTTGTTGTTGGGCCGTTCCTCGTCAGGAAGCGACCAGCATCACTGCAGGATTGGAGTGCACTCGGCGTTTCATTGCCGCCGTATGCATCCCTTCATCGTGTTCGTTCCCACACAGCGCCCGATCGTCAAGAAACGGTCTGCGAGATCCGCACGGGACATTCCGCCAACGATAGTACGCGTATCTCACATGAGCTTTTCGAGATCTTGATGCGGATCGAGGGCGAGGCGCCGCTCGGCGGGCTTCTCGACGCAACCATGCTGGACCAGGCCAAGCGTGAAGATCTCGTGAAGGAACTGCGGCTCGTGTGGGAGCTGCGGGGCGTTCGGCTGCATCCGCCGCGCGCGGCTTGCGGCTGTAATAAAGTGCCAAGCGAACATAGTCGGAACTCATGAGCATGGCCATGCCGATGCCTGCATGTGAGGAGGCTAGGCCATCCGACGCACGGGTGGGCATCGGCCATCCGACTGAAATCGGGCACGTCGACGCAACACCGCTCGAGAAAAAACGGAAAGTGTTGCGAGAACGCTGCCCATCACGGATAGCGCTGCTATGAAGTTCTACCGACGCAGCTCGCCGGCACCGCAATTTCAGACCGTGACGTCGGACAAGATGATACGTGAGATGTCTGCAATGACGTCTCTTGTCCAACCAGGAGCCCGGGAAGAGGCAATGCAGAGCGGTTCGAAGAATGATAGGTTCGTAGTTTCCCGGCGACGCACGGGGTTCGGCGACTGCCTGTGGTCACTGGCGGCAGCCTGGCGTTTTGCAAAGCAGACAGGACGGACGCTAGCCATCGATTGGCGGGGATCTTGTTATCTCGATGAGCCATCCACCAACGCCTTTCCAGTCTTCTTCGAACCGGTTCAAGACATTACTGGCGTGCGGGTGATTTGCGATGACAAGATCAATCAGTGTTCATTTCCGGGACCGTTCTTCCCGACATGGTGGAACAAGCCAACCATCGATTGCGTCTATCGCCCGGACGAGCAGATTTTCAGGGAGCGCGACGAACTCGATCGACTGTTCCAAAGTCACAAAGATAGTGACGCTAACACGGTTGTGTGTGATGCGTGTCTGATGTGGCGCTGCGATCAGGAGGCCGAACGAGAGATCTTTCGGAGCATCAAGCCACGACCTGAAATTCAGGCTCGGATTGATGCTATCTACCAGGAGCACTTTGAGCCGTACAGCGTGATCGGCATTCATGTCCGGCATGGCAACGGCGAGGACATTATGGGGCATGCTCCCTATTGGGCTGACCCGGAGCGCGCCTTGCGCCAGGTCTGTAATGCCATCGATAAGGCCAGGGTGTTACCCCACGCAAAACCCCTAAGGGCTTTCCTGTGCACGGACAGCGCGCTCGTCCTTGAGAAGGTCTCGACTATATTTCCCGATGTTTTCACGATCCCAAAACGGTTCCAGGCACCTCAGGCCGGCCCATTGCACAACGCCGCGCTCGGAGCCGAGGGCGGCTTTTCCGCCCTCATCGATATGTATCTCCTTGCGCGCTGCGACACCGTGATCCGTTTTCCCCCGACGAGCGCCTTCACGCGCTATGCGCGTCTCTTTGCCCCACGCGTGATCGAATTCGATTTGAGCGATCCGAGCCGATTGATCCTGATTGAAGAATCCCCACAAGAGCTCGTGGCTTTATGAAATTCGTAGCTCGCCTGATCGATCTGATTGCCGCTTTTTGCATCCAGCAGTATTGGCAGATCTTTTCGGGCCGGCAATTGCCTGTTCAAGGTGATGCTCTGTCCCGAACTTCCACCGGAGAACAGAGCGACGCGGGGTACGAATGTCTTCCGGTGAAGCTCGACGTCGACAACAATGAGCTTACGTGCGGCCGCCGCGGTAAACAGGTGTAACACGTCTTCGTCATCGCCTCGGGGGTCCAAAGTCGAAGCTAATCGGTGGTCGATCGCGGATGAACATACCGAAAGGGGTCTCCGTTCAGCCGGCGAGTTCCGTCTTGGCGGTCTGTACTCGCTGGTGCCAACGGGCGCTCTCGAGATCCACTATTTTGAAGAAACATTCAGTACGCCAGGTCGTGGTCCGGGAATCAATCCGCCCGGCGATGTGCCAGTGCCGGACACAGCAGAGCGGGGCGCGATGAAGTCGGCGTCAGCTGCCGGCGAATCTAACGTACGAAGCTGGTAACGTCAGCTTTCGAGTTGAAGCGGCTACTGGCGGCGGCCGCTATCCTGATCGATCGTTGCCTCGACGAGAGGCGATGGCCATGTTTTTGGCTCTTCCGGTTGTGCGATCAGGAAAGAGAGCGCGGCTCGTAGCTTTGTCTTGACGCAGGCGAGTGTGCTCGCGACATTACGTAGCTGATGCACCATCGCTGTCACAAAGCACACGCGCCGTGTCTTGAGCCCGCCAAACATTCCGCGTGCGCGACACTAGGACGCAAAACGAAAGCGGATTTACATGCATCGCAGTGGCCCAAATCCTGCTACGCGTGCTGCGCGCATCAGGAGAGGAGGCGGGCGTGGGTCTGGATCTGCCAAATGACGATCTAATCAGAGGCCCGCTGCCCGAAACACATTTAGCTTGCCCCTTTCAGGCCGACAAAGCCCGTGTTCATGGCGGAGAACAGAAGGCGATGTTGCTCACCGGAGCATCGCGCGGAATTGGTCATGCCACTGCCAAGCTGTTCTCGGAGGCGGGCTGGCGCATCATTTCTTGCGCGCGTCAGCCGTTCGACGGCGAGCGATGCCCCTGGCAGGCAGGGAACGAGGATCATGTCCAGATCGACCTCAGCAATCATCGAATGCTGCCGCGCGCGATCACTGAGGTCAAGAAACGATTGGCCGGTGCACCTTTGCACGCGCTCGTGAACAATGCCGGTGTCTCGCCGAAAACGCCCGCTGGCGATCGGATGACGTCGTTGACGACGTCAATCGAGACTTGGATGAGTGTGTTCCATCTCAATCTGGTGGCCCCGATCCTGCTGGCGCAGGGTTTGTTTGACGAGCTAAGAGCCGCGTCAGGGTCGATCGTGAATGTGACTTCGATCGCGGGCTCGCGGGTGCACCCGTTTGCGGGCAGCGCCTATGCCACGTCGAAAGCTGCGCTCGCGAGCCTCACACGCGAAATGGCCCACGATTATGCGCCGCATGGCATTCGCGTGAATGCGATCGCGCCCGGCGAAATCAGGACGGACATGTTATCGCCCGACACAGAAGCGCGTCTCGTGCCAAATATCCCGCTGCGCAGAGTGGGAACCCCGGATGAAGTGGCCAAGGTCATCTTTTTCCTGTGCTCGGATGCGGCGAGCTATGTCACAGGGGCCGAGGTGCCAATCAATGGTGGGCAACATCTGTGAATCGGCCGGCCTTGGCGACACAGCTGACGTGAGCTGCAACAGCGGTACATGCGTTCTTCGCTGACGACGCGCACGCAATCCGTAAAAATGCAATGAAGGCACACTGTAAGTTTACTGTCGTGCCATGAAAAGATGTCACGGTTCTATGTCATCTCGTCAACACCGGCGTTAGATCGAGAGTGACATGCAAAACGAAGCTCGCCAACCAGGACAAGGTACCAGGGAGGATGATCAAGAGAACGGAGGCCGCCTCATGCTGGATATACCTTCCTCACGTGAAAGACCTACCTCGCAATCTGAGCCGGAGGGTAAGCTCTCGGGGGAGCCGTTGCGTGAGAGCGCGCTGACCGGCATCTTCGAAATATCGAAAATACTCACCGCTCCTTGTCGGCTCGAAGTCACGTTGGCCAACGTTGTTGGTCTTCTGCAATCGTTTGTGCAGATGCGACACGGCATCGTCTCACTGTTCGACGACGACGGCATGCCGGACATTACAGTGGGCGCCGGCTGGAGCGAAGGCAGCGACGAACGTTACCGAATGCGACTGCCGCGGAAGGCAATCGACCAGATCATCGCGACGGACAGGCCTCTTGTCGTCGAAAACGTGGCCGCCGAGCCAGTATTCAGCGCTACCGACCGGGAAGTGCTCGGCGCCTCTGATGATATGCCAGTGTCGTTCATCGGGGTTCCGATTCGTATTGATCCGAAGGTCGTGGGTACGCTGACGGTCGACCGTATCCGGGACGATACGTCGAGTCTCGGGCTCGAGTACGATGCGCAGCTGCTCGCCATGATCGCCAACCTGGTGGGACAAACAGTGAAGTTACATCGCTTGTTCGCCTGCGATCGCGAACGACTGATGGCGGAGAAAGACCGGCTACAAAAGCAAGTACTAGAATTTAGGCCACCCGCTCGGGAGCGCAAGAAGCTACACGCCCATGGGATCATTGGCGACAGTCCGGCGTTGCGCGGGCTGCTCGAGAAGATTGCGGTTGTAGCCAGATCTAACAGCACGGTTCTGCTGCGCGGTGAATCCGGTACCGGAAAGGAACTCGTCGCCAAGGCCATTCACGAATCTTCGTCCCGCGCCAGGCGCCCGTTCGTTAAGCTGAATTGCGCGGCGCTTCCTGAGACCGTCCTGGAATCCGAATTATTCGGACATGAGAAAGGCGCCTTTACCGGTGCGTTCAGCGCGCGCAAGGGGCGCTTCGAACTTGCTGACAAAGGAACGCTGTTTCTTGACGAGATCGGCGAGATCTCAGCTCCGTTCCAGGCGAAGTTGCTGCGCGTTCTGCAAGAGCAGGAGTTCGA
This sequence comes from Bradyrhizobium sp. ERR14, assembly GCF_014198235.1. Classification (NCBI taxonomy): domain Bacteria; kingdom Pseudomonadati; phylum Pseudomonadota; class Alphaproteobacteria; order Hyphomicrobiales; family Nitrobacteraceae; genus Bradyrhizobium; species Bradyrhizobium sp. ERR14. The sequence goes on from NZ_JACIHD010000012.1 coordinate 90,382, forward strand.
GCGCGTCGGCAGCAACCAGACTCTTAAGGTCGATGTTCGAGTGATAGCTGCGACCAACAAGAACCTTGAAGAGGCTGTCACAAGGAGCGAGTTCCGCGCGGACCTTTACTATCGCATCAGCGTAGTTCCCTTACTGTTGCCGCCGCTGCGCGAAAGACGCAGTGATATTCCGCTGCTTGCCAGGGAGTTCCTCAGAAAATTCAATAACGAGAACGGCCGTACTCTGACGTTGGAGGCGAGTGCGATCGATGTACTGATGAACTGCGGATTTCCGGGGAATGTCCGCGAACTCGAGAACTGCATCGAGCGGACAGCGACGCTGTGCGCCGGATCATCGATCGTGAGAAGTGACTTTGCATGCTGCCACGGCCAGTGTCTTTCTGCGATGCTGTGGAAAGGCACGTCAGATGAGAGACCAGACCAGCCCGCACCCCTGGCATCGGTGCCCGCAAAGTCCACCATTCCGCTAGCTCAAGCGACCCAGCCGGTCCAGTCTGTCAGCGGCGAGCTGGCCTCACTGGGGCCTCCTGGCACTGTTCTCGTTAGTGGCGCGAAGATGGCCGATCGCGAACGGGTGATTGCGGCCATGGAAAAGTCTGGCTGGGTGCAGGCAAAAGCAGCGCGCCTGCTCGGACTAACGCCGCGCCAGATTGGCTACGCGCTGAGGAAATATGGAATCGAGATAAAGCGTTTCTGAACGATGACATCGGTCGGAACTGATACCGCCAAATAGCTTTATGAGGACGATCTCCGATGGGCAATCTGATCGCAATCTGAAGGAAATGGGTCCGCCCTCGGGGGGCGACTTGACCCCGAGCGAAGGCACCGCGCCCGATTGCGGGACTGCTGTCGAAAGGCGGGCTTGCCTGGTTCGATGAGAGACGACTTGCGCGCGATGACATACTGAGCGTCACCTGCGGGCCATGCAATCGCGCACAGCTGCTGAACATCTAAAGCGTCATGCCTATCCGTCGATCAAGATCGGACAGTGAGCGGCAATGCTGAACGTCAACCGGTCGGCCACCCGCTGGTGATTGGCGGCGGTAATCTGTCGCAAGCTGTCCTGGCCCGACTCAGCTGGCGTGCCCTGCGGAACAGCGCTGTCGCAGTCCTGACTATGTTAGCATTCCTTCGTCGGCAAGCGGGCTAGAGGGGGCGCATCACCCGGTCTAAGCCTCTGTGATGGCAAGCCAATTCCAAAAGGGCGCGCGATGGTACAACACTTGCTGTGCTCTCCGCAGCTGTCGCAGCTTTTGGAGCAACACCGTGCACAATGTCGTCTGCATCAAACAGGTTCCGGACTCAGCGCAGATCCGCGTGCACCCCGTCACCAATACAATCATGCGTCAGGGAGTGCCGACCATCATCAACCCGTATGACCTCTTCGCGCTCGAGGCCGCGCTGGAGCTGCGCGATCGGTTTGGCGGCGAAATTACCGTGCTTACAATGGGGCCGCCATCGGCGGAAGATTCTTTGCGAAAGGCGCTGACTTATGGCGCCGATCGCGGCGTCCTACTCACCGATCGCTGCTTTGCGGGCTCCGACACCCTGGCCACAACGTATGCACTTGCAACAGCCATTCGAAAAATTGGTAAGGAATATGGCCAGACAAACCTCATCTTCACGGGAAAGCAGACCATCGACGGCGATACGGCGCAGGTTGGGCCCGGCATCGCAAAGCGGCTGGGCGTATTGCAACTGACCTACGTTGCGAAAGTCAGATCCTTAGATCTCGCCGCCCATACAATTGAAGCGGAACGACGCTCCGAAGGCGGTGTCCAGGTGCTGCACACGAGGCTACCCTGTCTCATCACCATGCTGGAGGCAACGAATCAGATTCGGCGCGGCGCGATGGAGGATGCCTTGCGTGCCGCGCGTGCCAAAATCGTGAAATGGAGCGCAAACGATGCCGGTATCGAAGACGTCTCCAAATGCGGCCTCAAGGGATCGCCGACCGTCGTCAAGCGAGTGTTCGCTCCCTCTGCGCGGGCTGAGAAGGCGGAGCTGGTCGAGGCAGCCGAACAACCGGCGCCGGCGTTGATAGACGCAATTTTCAAGCACCAACCGAAGCTCGAAGCCGATCTTGCGGCACTTGTCCGCGACGTTTGATCTGGAGAGACCTCATCGTAACGGTCCGAGGATGTCTCAACACCATGAGGCACCCGCGTCCAGTGAGCGCGATGATGTAGGTAGGAATCTCAGCCGGCGACCTTCGCATTCTGTCCATGGCGTTTTTCGATTGCTCGCGATCACCTGGGACCGCATGTTCCGTAGACCACGTTATGGCCTCGATCGATCCCCGGAGTTGACCGCGATTGTCAGGCGCATCGACAAAGGGCTGCGCATGCGTCCAGATCTATGGTCGTGTTCGACGGCGTTGAGGCGACCGCTCCTCGCGTAGTTGTCACGAGCGAAGACGGATTACGTCAGCGATCGGGATCACCATGCTGGCGCACGAACGCCAAAAGCGCTGTCCAGGCGCGAAGCCCACCTATGTGGTAGCTTTGGACCAATCTCCGCGTTTCAAAAGCCCTTTACCCGTTGTGAGTGGCGGCTCGCCCATCGCCGTCTGGTGTCCGACGGCCATGCAAGCGCTGTCAGGTCTAGTACACTGCAATGACGAGTCGGTCGCGAGCGTTTTGCCAATGTATTCAGGCTGTGGAGCGAATGCACGAGTTGGCACGGTGATTGCTGTAAACGTGCAAGAAGACAGCGTGGTGGCGCTCGCGAACGTGAAACATAGCGGCGGTCTCTTTGAGAAGCTCGTGCCGGCCAGCAGCCGGCATTACGCGCGGCTTGCCGCCGAGACCGTAAGAGCCAGGTAGATGCGGATAATCCTTGCAATGCTGTACGAAGCTCATAGCGTTTCGATCAACTTGCAGGAGCAGCGACCGCGAGAGCCTGCGGGGCGCAATATCTCACCATGAATCTGCAAGCGAATGCTGGCCCTGCCGAGAATTCGCGGCGTCGGACTTTTCGTGCACCGAAATCCGTCTGGCTCGCCGCCGCTCAGTTGATCTACACGTTCCCTTCGATGGGCGTGAGCAGGACTGAGCATGCCGCTGTCTGCCACCGCGAAAGGTGGCCACCAGGAATTGCGCCTGGATGGTGAACGCGATCACAAGCCCATCGAAAACCAACGAACTCGCGGTAGCCAATAGTTGGCCCGGATACGAAGTGGCTCCGCCAAGGACCATTCTCTCCTCATCTCCAGGGGGCAAATGACATCTCAAGCGTCTCGATTTACACCCGATCAGCCTCCGCAGATATGCTGCGAGTATTTGACCGAGCAAGCGCGAGCCCTGTTCGGCCCGCACCCGTTCGCTGTGGAGATGTCCGAGGACCAGGTCGCAAGCCTGCTCCCTGAATATCTGGCGATGTCACAGGCCTTCCCCTACCTGCAGGCGGGGTCGCAACGGGATCTCATATTCGATGCAATGAATCACAATCGCGATCTTGCGAGGGACATTGAGCTGACCAGCGTGGTCGGAAATTTCATCTGTTGGGATGAGACAGGCGGTTATGGCCAAATTCTCCAGGGCGGCAAGGCGGCGCTACCCGATATTCTGGTAACTGAGAACTTCCACTCCAATCTGTTTAGAAAGGATGCGTCGCAACTACTCGGCAGAGCAATACGACCCAACTACAGCGCCACGACGAAGCGGTACCTGCATTCTCTCTATGCCGGATTGTCATCGAAAGATCCCTTGGTGCGTTGCGCCTACATGGTCGCTTTTGAGCTACATGCTGCCGACATGATCCAGTCGCTATGGACCACCCTGGTCAAAACCTTCAAGGTGCGTCCTGACGATCTTGAATACTTCCGCAGCCATGTCGGCGGAGAAGATCCCGCGGAGAAGTATCACGCAGAAATGACAAGCCGGCTTATCGGCGAACTTGTCCCGGCTCACCGCAATGAGCGCTTTTTGAGTGAATTCGATCGAGCCTATCGGATCAGTGTACATTGGTGCCGCGATATGCTCCGAATTGTCTCACTTAAGGGAGATGATCACTCGGAGATCGAACACCATGGCCGTTGTCATTGTGGTTCTGTCAAGTTCTACGTCAAAGCACCGCGAGAGCTCTCTGCAGTTCGATGCAATTGCTCAATCTGCCAAATGTCCGGATTTCTGCACTTGCTCGTACCTGGCGATAAGCTCGGCATTGAGTGCGGCGAAGAATTCCTCACGGCGTATCAGTTCAACAAGAACATCGCTCGGCACACGTTTTGCCGGGTTTGTGGCGTAAAGCCATTCTATACGCCGCGGTCGAACCCCTCCGGATTCAGCGTAAACGTTCGATGCCTGGATAAAAGGACCATCGAACGCATAACAATAAGCGAGTTCGATGGCGAGCATTGGGACCAAGCATTCCGCTCGATGCACCAGGATCTGGAGCCCTGCGTTGAAGATAAAACCCTGGAGTGAACTCGAATGGCGCGCGCAATGAATCAGAAATCCCGTCTGCTTTCAGAAGAAGCTTTGACAAAGTACCGCATTGAGCTGTTGGTGAAGGGGACGGTCGTGATCGGCCCCGAGATATTGTTCACCCAAGATGACTTGGCCATGATCGAACAGCTGCAGGCTGAGATTCCTGAAGAAGAAGTGAGGGAGGGAGATGCCGGCGACTCGCACAATGTTTTCGTCAAACGCGTGAGGGTCGACCCGCCCGGCCGCGCTCCTAGCGACGCGAGTGGTGCAGCTCCAGGGCAGATCATGAAACTACTTGAAAGGAAAGACCGAAGCTTCGCGCTAAGAAAGATTTTGGGAGCCACGTCAGATTACGTGGTTCGCCGATGCCAAATGCATCGGATGCCTCCTGGTTCTTTTGTTGGCATTCATCTGGATGCTGCGAGCGACCCGGATTTCGAGTACTCGGTGATTGTACAGCTGGCGAGGGACTTCGACGGGGGTGAGTTCGTGGTATATCCAACCCGGTACGAACACCAGGTATTCCGACCGCCATTTGGCGCCGTGCTTGTCACCACATGTAAGCTCCGGCACGAGGTGAAGCCTGTGCTGTCCGGCGAGCGCCGATCGCTGGTCTACTTCTGTTCAAAACGCGGCGGCGCGAACCGCCGGGTCATTGAAAGCTCTACCGCTGACGTATGAGGTGGGGTGGCTGAAATCGCTTTCCAGTGAATTTGGTAACGGGGTGAGCTCTTAAGAAAGGATGGTAGCTTTGCCATCTTGTGCTCAGACTGTCTTTCGCAAAAGCTGCCACGGCGATGTGCATGTGGAAGAAGAGTTGCAACGGATCGAGCCGGATCTCGCCGCCCCGACCCGATCCGTTCAACCTGCGCAAGCCCAGTTGCTGGGCTTGATCCCGAGCCAGAGCGACCGCGTACAAACCTTCCAGCAGATCGTCATGATCAGGATGGTAACGACACCGCCGATTTCCTGTTCGTGCCTGTGAACGATGCTGGCGTTACTGGCGGCGGCGCCCACTGGTCGCTTCTGTTAGTTGACGCGTGCCTACCGCGCCGGTTGCCCATCACTATGCCTCAAACAGTACCGTTGCAGAACAGCTCGCAGCACGTCTGGGCGTCCGTCTGCAAGCGGCCCGCTGGCCCGGCAGCAGAACGGCCATGATTGCGGGTTCCACGTGGTAGACGCGACGCTAGCGCTGATTGGACGATTGACGCGGGGCAAGCGGCCAGACAATGAGCCGCTGCACCTCGGGCACCTCATCGCCGATTCGCCAGCACTCCAGGGGCGACTTAAGGGTGGTCGGGATTGGGGCTGACAGAGCTCGAGCTAGACGAGGCAAACATTCGCGTCGCTTCGTCAGGTACCGCGCGCGATTGAAAGCAGGGACAAGTTCAGATGAATTCAGCGGTTGAAGATGTGGTCGCTGGGATACTCAATCAAACCATTCGCAGTAGCTGGTGCTGCAGATCGCGGGCCGCGGGCCTATTGCGCGCAATCACAAGGCACTCCACCGTGCCGGCCTCTTGATCGGCGGCAAGCGGGATCACTCCTTCCTTGCGTGTGCGGTTGAACAGAAATCCTTCCTTGACAAAACGATCATGCGCTGTTTGGAGGGATCCTGATCGAACATTTCTAACGGATAAAATAACGTTGCAACCGGAATAGTCGAAGCCGAGCAGCCGAACGGCAATGCTGTGTAACACCGAGCCGCCACCCCAGCGGCCGTTCGCTTCATTAAACAGCAACCGTCCGTCATCAGCGAAGATGGCGTCAATGTTGATCATTCCGCGATATCCCAGGTTTCGCGCGAGCGTCACAAATCGGTAGGCATGCGCCTGGGCAGTCAACCATTGCTCGTTCCCCAGGTCGCTTGGAAGCTCAAGTCCTGTCCAGATCAGAGTTCTTTCGGATCGATCCGTGCTTTTGCGCAAACGTATGTTTCCACTGTTCGTGAAAACAATTGAACCATCATCCTCGATTTCATACTCAAGATAGAACAAAGACTTGGCCAGGTGGTACGACTCCACGACCAGCGTCTTACACGATGCCGTTGTCATCTCAGACCAAAGCGCGCCAGGATCAAACGACGGCCATGGAATCCGTCGGGTATCTCTTGCCCCAGGTAGTGGATCGCTTTCATTGCCCGTCAGGATAACATTTCCGACTCCACCGGCTCCATTGTCCAGCTTTACAATGACGCTCCCGGTCTCGGTTCTGAGGGAAGTGACCGCTCTGAATAGTTCGTTCGAGTCCGTCGTGACAGATCCATTGGGCAGCGGAAGTGCGACGCTTGTCGCCAATTGACGGAAGTGGCTCTTGCGGTTCAACAGATCAGGCCCTCGCTGCAGAGCGAAGTCGTCGCCGGTCTGCGGTATGCCCAGCATGGCCGCCAGGCGTGCGACGCCTTCAGTAGAGTAGCAGGGATATAATCGCCAGGTCGATGTCTGACGAATATGTCTGTTGATTCGTTCAACAACAGAATTGGAAAGGAGTGTGCAATCATCAAGGACCGCCGATTGGCTGCCGCCTTGAGGTACAAGCAGACAGAGACTCGATGCGTCGAAATCGAGCGTCGCGCCAATGAAGGATAGCAGATCCGCCGGGATGACTACTGGGGAGACTATCAGGTCACCCTCATGAGCAAACCACGCTGAACGGTATGCCGAGTTGGCGGCCAGCGAAAGTTGAGCTGGTGTCAAATCGGCGCCCGACATCTGAGCTGTACCGGCATTCATGATCAGGATCCGCGGCATCCGCGACCTCCGGGCATTTGGAAGCGATCAGACAGGAATCGTGATGCAACAATGCTGAACTTGCTGTGCCGCGGTGAGGCACTGAGTGAGGCTCGATTTGACGCCGTCCTGCTCCGAGAGAGGATAGGTCGGTGCTTTCGCATCGACCATTGCATCCCCAGAAAATTCGGCGTGCTGAAGCTGAGGATCGGGATCCGGTCTCCCCTCTGGACGCCGAGCTGGCTCTTGAAGGCGAGCGATCCGCTCAGTCTGTCGGTTGAGGCTGACGTAGCTGAGAGTCTGCCCTTCGAAATGGATCGCAGTTGTGTCGCGAGCATAGGCAGCGTTTCCCTCGTCAGGCTGCAGAGCTCAAACTCGCTATTCATGCGCCTCACGCCCGCATAGTACGTTTGCCGCAAGTTGCTTCCGCCGCAATCCGGAATTGCTTGGCGAGGCCCCGATCACATGTTTCGGTTGGCTCTTGTACAGGCTGATCACACGGCATTGGAAGGACCCGGTTTCTCATGGTTCTCTTGGGTTGCGAACAATCGATATTGCTTGAGGGATCTCGGGCGATTGATCACTCACTCTGTTCTGCTGGGTGGCGGTCGTGTGCATCTGTCCGTAGTGATAGATACACCAGGAAGACAGTTTCTTGCCGCGTCTTTGGTATACTGGCTCGCCGCACATATAGGCCTCCCTAGCATCTCCATCTTTGAAGCCGATGATGCAACGGCATTGGCCTTCAATATGGTCGATCAACAGGACCTTCTTGAGGCCGTCGGGCTCTTTCAACTTGCTGCTCCATAATGCCAAGCAATATCATCCGATGCCGCGCTGGTCACGCGGAGCGACAATTGCAGCTCAGGCTCTTTGAGAACCTGCGCAGGCCCGCCGTCTGTCGCACCTTTCCGCGATAGAAATGCCTTGCCTTCACGGGAAAGCAGTTTGAACAGAGCGGAAAGCCGGTTCGGCGAACTGATCTTGGCGCGGTGTCGCGCCAGAGGAGGGGCTTGGTTCAGATTCGGGAAGCAGCGTCCCACACTTAGGGGTTTCGGATGGACGTCTACGTCGGTCAATTCTGACCTCGCCGGCTCTCTGGTCCCCCGGTCCAGAACAGCCACATAGTCTTGCTTCCGGAATGGCGAGCCATTCAAAGCTACGTTCGAGCCATAGCGCCGCAATCGGGACTCGCTGCAGCGCCCTTCCGACCGACCCGCCACAGGGGTTGAGGATGACCGGCCATGGGAACGGAGATCTGACCAGCTCAGACATTCGCAATCCTTCACAATCCCGGCGGCAGACCGAGATAGGCCTACCTCAAGACCGTACAACTTAACGTTACGTCCGATTCAAGCCCTTTTTGGCAGGCGTGTGAACGTGGCCAAGCTCTCGAATCGGGCCGCCGGCCGGTCTGGTGTCGCGCGCATTCAGCGCTGCGATTTGCGTCAAGAAAGTTCGTCTCCTTTGAGATCAGGGTCGCTGCCGATAAGCCCATGGTCGGAAACATTTCGCCCTATTGCGACCAAGTGCTCGCTACCTTTGCAGCGGGTTACCCGCCTGACCTCCGCTGCCGTGATTGGATAGCTCGGTCACTTCTATCCTACGCTGACCTTGCAATGCCAAATCCGGCATCCGACCGATACTTTTCGATGAGGTCGGCCTAAGGGGGCGCAGCCTGCAGCCCTTAGGGGCGGCGAGGAACGATCCTGCGAACGTGCCCCCGGCCGTCATCAAACGCGCGTCGCGATCACTGACTTCGCCCGGCGTCGAGATTACCGCAGCGTCTGACAGAGGCGGTAGAGCAGCCGCGCGCGATTCAATCGACGAGATGTAGAGTTGCTCATAACGCGTATGCGCGCCCTTGCCATCGACACCAAGACCGTCAAGTGTCGCGGTATGCGGCGCGGTGAAATTGCTATCGGAGCCGCCGCCGCTGAACGCGTCGAACACTCGGCATCACGCACCTCTATGTCTCGGACGAAGAGATCGGCAGCCCAACCTCTCGCGGGCTGATCGAGGCCGAGGGCCGCAAGCGAAATACATACTGGCGCAAGGGCGTGGCGTGCTTTGACGTATTCATCAAGCGCGCTCCCGCGCATGCAGGTACGCGCCCCGAGGACGGCCGCAGCGCGATCCGGGAACTCGGCCATGTGATCCAGACGCTGGAGGCGATGAACGATCTCACGCGCGGTATCACCGTCAATGTCGGCGTCGTCCGCGGCGGCACCAGGCCCAACGTGGTCGCGGAACTGGCCTATGCGCAAGTCGACATGCGCGTCCCGACCATGGCCCATGCCGACGAGCTGGTGCCGCAGATTCTCGGCATCAGCTCGCGCACCGAGGGCGTCAGCGTGAATGTATCAGGCGAATTGAACCGAGCTCGAAGCCAAGCTCGGTGGCGAGCTTTTTGGCGTGTGCGTAAGGTGCGGCACCGGCACGGGTCTTCTTATATGGCGGACGTTGCGCAGCAGTCGGTATGTAACGGAAGCGGTGATCTCGACCCCGAAACGTCGTTCCCGACAGTTGATAGTGATGCTGGTTTTTGCATCTGCTGGCCAACGAGCCCAAGCTCCCGCGTTCGGGGTGGCCAGGCGTCGGGCGAAGCTCCCGCGCCGAGCCGGACTGCCGAGCGGACTGCGCGGCCGGCGAACCCGGCTGCTCACGAGCTTGCAGCCCAGCTCTCGGTTCGCCGCGATGAACAGCAAGCAGCTTGCAAAGATGCGGCAAATCGGGGCCGTATACTCTGCCTTCAGTGCGTGGCAAAGAAGCACCCCTTATGCAGCTCGAACATTTCTTCGAAGCTTCGGGCGAGTGACGAGCGGGTCGGTTAGGGCGCACCAAGGCGACCTTGCCGGCCCGCAACAAAGCAGGACAGCCACTTCGCGTGACCGCGTAAGCTCGCTCTCTTCAGAAGTGTCGGCGCTGGGAGCTGGACCTGCGACCCCTTCTCAGATGATGGGAAAACTCTGCTGAAACATTCCACGCGCGTCTAAAGGTTAGCATGCAGATTACCTAAGCGCTCCAGCCCCTGCTCAATGAGAGATATTGGAAGATAGCTGAAACACAGGCGCACGTGACGGCCACTTCGTGGGCCATAGTTCCGACCATTTATAAGGTGTACGTCGTGCTCCCGGCTTGCAGCTTCAATAAACCTCACCGGATCGGTACCCGCGGTAAGCCGTACCCAGAACGAGAAGCCCCCGCTTGGCACACTATATTCCGGCTCGAGAATCCGGCTGCGCTGCAATAACCTATGTACGCCATCTCGCTTCGCTCGGTAGTGCTCGCGCAGGCGTGTTATGTGCGAGTCAAGAGCGCTCGATTGCAACAATCCCAAAACGACATTACTTAGAACCGGACTTACGCCGCCGTCGCGTTTGAGGTGCGCAAGCCTGTTGATAATGTCCGGCTCCGCAAGCACCCAGCCTACCCGTAGTCCCGGTCCGGCAACTTTTGAGATGCTATGGACATTGATCACGTTGTCGCCCGGCGCCAACCAATGCACTGGACCGTTATAGGGCAACTCAGCATAGACAAGATCCTGCACCAAGAGAGCGCCACTGCGGGCTAGCAGTGCCGCCAATTTGGCTACATAGTCGCACGACATCTGGTGCCCGATTGGATTATGAAATGCTGGCATCGTGTAGAAAAGCTTCACCCGGGCACTGGTCTGCAGCATTGCCTCCACTTCGTTCAGATCCACTCCCTCTGCGGCCAGACCTAGCTGGACCACGGTTGCACCCGCGATCGAAAACGTACGCAGTGCACCCAAGTAGGAGGGGTCCTCCGTCAGGACCACGTCACCGGGGTCAATCCATCCATCGGCAAGTAATTGTAAGGCTTGTGAAGCTCCACCCGTAAGCATAACTTGGTCATGCCGCACACCGTACCTCAGTGCGAGCTTTGTACGAAGTTCGGGCAAACCCGCCGCATCTGTATACTGCAGCAGATCGTCGGGAGCCACACCTGTACGTCCGTCAAACGCGTCTGGCCACGGCAGTTCTGCAAACATCACCGGGTCAGGCAGCGCGTAGCCGAAATTGATACCATGCATCGCACTTGAGGAGTTGAACGGCGCAAAACCCTGAGCAACAGCGCTGCGTTTTGAGATGCGCATATTCATGGCTTCGTCATTCGGATCTTCATGATTGCCAAATCTGTTCTTTGCGAAAGCGCTTGTTGTACTCCGAGGCAAAGCTTGCAGGTATTGGCGTGCTGAAACGGGGAAAGTTCACCGACGCCTTTGGCTGGGCTGCTACGGCTGATGTCTCGAGGGACGGCCGCCAGGAACCGCCAAAGTAGTGCTGGCCGTAGCCCATCGCTAGCTCAGGTATTACGGGATAGAGTAGGCTCAGGAACAGCGAGATCTGCGCAGCATTCCATGTCCGACCCTTTGCATGTGCGATGCCAGCTAGCTCGAAGTACCTGTCGATGATATCAAGCGCATCCCAGAAACGCAGTGCGGTGACCGCTTCGGCGTAATCTTCAGCGAAGCGGCGGAAATTCGGGGAGAGTTCGGTGCTCTCTACCCTACGCTCGCTTTCTGCAAGGCGCCGTAACGCATCTTCCCAGACCCGAATGCGTGAGGCTGCCGAGATGAGCCCGTCGAGATCAAAATGGTTTGCGTCGGTTCCAAACGGCTTGGCCACTCGCGCCAGTGCATAACGGAGTACGTTTGGCCCCACTTCGCGCGCCACTTCATCGGCCCAAAGAGCATGATCACGACTGGTGGAAAACTTCTCGCCTTCCAGCTTGTAGAAATCCTGGACGGAGTGATTTGTTGGAATTGGGTAGCCGCGCGCGAGCAGAGCGCCGGCCACACCTAGCGTGTAGTAGAAGCGATTATCCTGCCCCATGAAGAAGAGAAGCTCGCTGTTCTGGTCGTGCAACGTCGCGTTTGCGTCCAGACCTGAGCGGGCGCATTGCTCCCGAATTCCGGTGTCGAAGCACCAGAGGCCCTCAAACCATGTAAGCAGCGTTTGGCCGATCAGAGAGTCAGGCTGTTCTACCTCCACTCCGTGCCTGAAATGGCGGGTCATCGGCAAACCGCGCACCTCCCGGTGCAGCCAAGCGCGCGCCTTGGCGCGTATCGGCTCGGGCCATGCGCTTTCTCCAATGGCTTCATGCAGTTGGCGAGCGAGGCCTGGCATGTCGAACACGGCCTGCCTGATGGGTCTTAGCGCAAGATTGCGGCCGCAGGTGACGTGCCGTGCGTCACGGATTGTGTCGTTCTGGACAGCCAGCCCGCAGTTCTCACACAGGTTGCTGTCGCAAGGCGATGAGCAAGCCGGGCAACGTCCAGTTGCGAGCGAGTCCGTAACGAACTCATCACAATGTTCGCAATATAGTTGGACGCCCTGCCGTACGTCGACGTAGCCGGCCACTTGCAGTTCGCGGAATATCGCTAACGCATTTTCCTTGTGAGCCGCGCTAGATGTGCGCACGAACACATCAGGCGTAATTTGCACGGCACGCAAACACTCTAAGATCTGGTGAACGTATTGTTCTGCGACCTCGCTAAAGGATCGGCCGAGCTTTCGTGCCGTTTCAAGCGTATGTGTGCCGTGCTCGTCTGAACCAGTGATGTAGTAGGCCCGATGGCCGGTCATGCGTTGAAAGCGGACGAAGATATCAGCGAGTAAATACACTCCGCCGATGTGGCCCAGATGTAGTTTGCCGTTAGGGCAAGGCGGCGCGGGACAGACAAAATAAGTGCGCACGTTAATCCCACCAGATCGAGATAAACTTGAGAGCGCTGTCTTGGCTGTTATTGCGGATAGTGTGCGTCTGATGTGGCGACATGTAACACAAGGTCGTTTCGCTAACATCACGGACCTGACCGTCGACTTCGAATTCTCCACGACCAGAGATCAGCAGCCACAGTTCGTGCTCCTGATGATCGTGCGGGTCGACCGCATCGCCAGGAGCGAGTTCCACGACTGAAGCGCCAAATGCTGGGCTGAGACCCTCCGGGAGATGCTCCAAAAGGCGCCAGACCAGAACGCCGTATTCGGTTCGCATTAAAGAAGGATCGGGCTGCGTCGTGTACACGTTGCTCTTCCTCAGACGTGGCTGTCAGTCGCGATAGAATATGCCATTGGGAAGCTTTAGGTCTTCAAGATTCGCCACCGCTTCCTCCGGTGGGTTGTAGGCGCGCTTCATGCGGTTGTATTCGGTGCGTGTCGGACCCCCAGTGGATGCGCGCTGGAATACCAAGTGAATTGCACGACGCGACCGATCGCTCTTGTTTGGCAGGGAGTAATGGGGCGCGTAATCGTCGAAAATGAAAACATCGCCAGCTGTCAATTGCACCGGCTCCCATGTGAAGGTCTCGGCGATCTCCGGGTGAATCACGCCGCCGGCATCCATCGGAAACATTCCTTCCTTATGGCGAGCTGGCGTGAAGAAGAGCCCACCGTTACCCGGGTCGGAGTCGTCCACGGCGATGGATGCAATTGCGTGCACCATTCGTTCGGGTATCTTGTGGGGGACATGATAGATGTCCTGATGAGGGCGGTATCCGCCGCTGTCCGGATACTTGAAGATCAGAAGTTCCTTCAACATCCGTGTCTTCTCGTTCAAGAGCGTCTCGACCGCTATACGAATGCGGCCATCGGCCAGGAGCGCCTCCCGAAGAGGGGCATGGTAGTCTAAGAAGTTCTCTGCCTTGGAGATAATCTTCCGGCTGTCACTCGTCTTCTCGAACCACAACATCCACTTGTCGGAGCTTACATCCCAACGTGCAACTTCCTCGACGTAACGAGAAATCTTCTCGCGCGTGGCTGGATCGAAGAACTGTTCCAACCGAAGGTATCCATTCTTACGCCATTTCGATTGTTGTGCCTCAGTCAGCATGTGTGAGGTCCTTCCTAAGATGAGACGGATCAGTTGTGCTTTGCCCGAGGCGGCCTGCTAGCACCGCATTAAGAGCGGTCGCGCTCAATAGGCTCAGCAACATCACGTCAGGGCCGAATCCACGGACCAACTGCCCTCCGACCATGGGAAAGCCGAAGAGCCCGAGGAAGTATGCGAGGGTAAAGATCTGCGAGGTGGTGGGCACGGAGACGCCGTGCTCGCCGGCGAGATTGACGGCTATCGTGTTCAAGGTTGAATAACTTAATCCATAGCCGGCGGCAAAGAGGACAGTGGCCGCAATATAGAGTGAGGCGCTGCCACCGTTGAGAAGGAACAGCACCAGAGACGCAGCGGTCAGTAGCATGAGCGTGAGCGCCAGTCGGCGTAAGGGCAGGCTGCCCATGAGGTCAGCGACTGAGAAGCGTAGTACCACGCTCGTAGCAGTAAAAACGAGAAAGAACAGATCGGAATTCAAGTGACGTGATGCGGCATACGCGCTCTGATATGTAGACAGCCCCGCGAATATGCAGGCTGAAATCGCAATCATGGCGATGGGGCGTGCTGTGCACTTCTGAAGCAGTGTCGTGGTCGCGGCCAGTGTAATTGCGATATCCGGCATAGCCAGTGCCGATAGCCTCGACATCGCGCGTCTTGCAAGGTCTACGCAGGCCGCGGCGATCACGCACGCAATCGCAAGCACGGCATAAATCGTCGCCAGCGAACCAGTGTACTTTGCGAGCAAGTGACCAAGTGGAGCCGCTAGGCCGAGCCCAGCCATTTGTGATCCGGATAAGACCGTCAAATACTGAATACGTGCTGAGGGCTGTAGATGGCCGATGATCTGCAGCGGTGCCAAAATGAAGAACACTGACCAAGCAGCGCCCACCAGTAGTCCTCCACCGTACGCCGCTCGCGTATCGAGGGCAGCGCCGGCAAAGGCCAGCATTGCTAACGCCATAAACAGCGATGCGACGGTCAACGTGGGTAATAGGCCTATCCGCTTTGCCAGCCGCCCTGCTAAGCAACAGGAAACGAGAGTGGCAGCCATGCCGCTTGATATAATAAGATCCGCGGTTCGACTATCCATTCCGAGCGCATGCATGTAGTCCGGCAACAGAAAGCTAGTGCCGTAAGCTGCTGCAATGACAATGGAGGCAATCAAAAGTGGTACAAAGGCGAGGTACTCGAGCGTGCCTGAAAGCTGGTCGGCGGCGTTGGCCGGTCCATCCGCAATCCGGCCCCGCAGCGGTGAGGTCGAGCCGCCGTTCATGTGCAACCCAATACCTGTCGGGTTGATCGCATCGCAACCAACCCGGCGTCTCCTTCAGACGTGTCCGAAGGTGCGTAAACCTGAATCATCTGCCTGTCGGATGTATTCAAATAGAACGGTCGGCCGAGGAGGCTATTAATAATTTGGCTGTTGCGGTACGCGACCAAAGATAGATTGGCGCTCTGCAATCCGTGCTGCACGCGACTTTGGTTTTGTAGATATATTGGCCCGGGCATGTGCCGACTGAAGCGGACTGCGTAGTCCGGGCCGAGTACGGGTAGGCCATCTTCCATACACGCACCCTCGAGGAGGGCCTCCAAGAAGGGCGGCGTACGTGGCTGGAAACCTGTAGCAAGCACTACACGATCGACGAGGATGCGGCTATTTCGCTGCGTTGCGATCTCATCTAGATCTACTCGCCACCGCTTTATGTGGGACGTGATGTCTTTCACGACTACGCTGGACAACACACGAAAACGGTCGGCCTGCGTGCCATCCACGTTGCGTTCGTACAGCATTTCATACAGGCGGTTGCACAAATCGACAGAAATTCCATCGCTCGTAAGCATCTCGCCCTCAACTATGTCCCGGCGTTGCTGAAGCGGTAGAGCGTGAAAGCGACGGCTGTAGGCGGGTGTGTAAGCCTCATTCACAAAGCTGTTGTCGTCGATGGAAAACAAGTTCGAACGCGACGTCGCCCACGTGATCTGGGTGGATACAGAACGAGTAAGAATGTCCTCGATAATCTCAGCCCCGCTCTGGCCACCTCCCACAACAAGCACATGCTCGGCTGCATGCGGTAGCTGCCGCTCGAGATAGTCGGCTGCATGGTAGACAGTGTCACATAGCAAAGATCTGGCAAAGGCGGGGATCTTGGGCTCTACGCCAACGGCCACAACAACAGCGCGCGCCAAGTATGTGGTTGTATTCGTGCTGATGCGGTAGCCGTCCCTAAACGGAATAACATCCGTGACGTCCTCGGAGAAGCGGAGCGTATTGAGTCGCCCTGCGACCCACCGGTAATACTCAGTGAACTCCTGCCGGGACGTTGATGCATTGCGCTTGTTGACAAAGCTGTAGAGCCGACCATGCAGTGCCAAATAGTTGAGGAATGAGTATGGGCTAGTAGGATCGACCAGGGTCACGCAATCCTTGAGCGGCGACACCTGCAGCCGACTGTTCGGCAGCGCAAGGCCTGGATGCCAGAAAAGTGCGTCGCGCTTCTCCAGGAAAAGTGCGCGGAGCGGAGTAGGGTCAATAAGCGCTGCAAGACTGAGGTTAAATGGGCCGATTCCAATTCCAATGACATCCAGCATTTCCACAGAAGTCTCTTTGAGCTCGTGTAAGTTCTTGTCCTTGGCGCTTGTGTAGATTCTGTCCGGGTCCGGGTGCTTCGCTTCACTACTAAAGCACGTTTGTGTGACTTGGGATGCGGCAGCGGCTTGGCCTGTAGCCGCGGGAGGCGTGGTGAATCCTGCATCTGCAAGAGCCGCGTTTTGCAAGCCGTCTGTTGAAACCGGCAACAGTCTCATCCGTGTGACCACTAATGTCCGCCTGCGAAATCTTCACCCACCCCATCCGGTGTTCTCTCTGCTCATTAGCAACCGCCGTGCCACCCACAAAATCTCGACTGCGCCTTGTTGGACGAGAAGAACATGGCCACGTACAGCGTTTCGTGCGGAGTTGCTGCGGCAGCTCTTGTCGGATTTTCGACATTGAGGCGGCCATCGGACATACACATACAGAATACGAAGCGCGCGGATCCATGGCTGGGAAACCAACATCTATGCCGACAATGCTCAAATCACCACGATCTTTCCACACATTGTCAGCGCTTCAGGGCTCGCAGACCACTCGTCTGTAGTCGCACCAGGAGAGCTGCGTCGCGCCAGGCGGCTGCAGAGATCTTCAGCGCTGCAATGTTGGCAGTTTCTCAGGCAGCGGCGGTCGAGAGTTAGGCTTTGGCCGAATGCGGTGGCCTCTTTTGGGAGGTTGTAACGAGCTCCTTGTCCTGGGCAAACGGTTCGGAGCAACGCGCTTTGCGCCCACCTGCACACTTGGTACACTGTAAAGGCCGGCTGTGGCTCCCGCTATTCGGTCCCGGTTCTGGTCCGTGCGCCGCCCCCGAGTGACTGACGGTTTTGCCGCAGGCCCGCGCTCCGATCCTCCACCACGCTCCTCAGGCAACGTGGGTTGCGACTGGTCCAGCTGCTGCTCAAAGCTCACTTAGGCTCGCGCCGTGCGCCTGTTGCCCTATCGACACGAGATATGCTTCTGCGTGAAGCCTGGCGCAAATGGGTCAAAATGCGGACGATTGGCGCCGATATGGGGCCAAGGACTGAACTACAGCACAGTCATCAATCTTCGTGCGGCGGCCGCACGATGGCAAGATGCACCTTGCGGTGCGCTCTTTGGCGCGAAGGAAGCCTGTAGGACACCATCGATGTTGAGGAACCGGAGGTCATGCAACGTTTGCTGAAGCCGGTTCGGCCAGTTTGCGGCACTCCACGTCAACATCACCAACGATCCCTAGTTCGCCGGCCATTCAATGAACAAGTGTTGATCGGCCCTCATTCCAAGGTCGCGAACGATGCGACTGCACGCGGTCTCGCGCGCATGATCGGCGGTGTCCACCCA
Organism: Bradyrhizobium sp. ERR14; assembly: GCF_014198235.1. NCBI lineage: Bacteria > Pseudomonadati > Pseudomonadota > Alphaproteobacteria > Hyphomicrobiales > Nitrobacteraceae > Bradyrhizobium > Bradyrhizobium sp. ERR14. Next base: position 108,309 of record NZ_JACIHD010000012.1, read on the forward strand.
TATGGTGCACATGACAAGATCGGCGATCGTGGTGAATTCGATCCAACCGATCGGCGGCATTTCCCCGGCCTCCGTTCGTTCGAGCTTCAACAATCCAGCGGCGCGAAGGGCTGGCCGAGCAATGGCCTTGCTCAGTCTGAAGTCGCAGTGGTCGCAATGACCGACTACTGGCTCTCCAACCAATGAGCCCACAGATCACGAGAGCAAGAAGGGCAATTGCTTACCAAAACGCATTGGTGTCGAGGGCAGACCGCCAGCCAGCCGATCGTCCACTCCCGCCGGATGTACGGTATGTCGTCCTCGGCCAGACGGGAAGGGTAGACCGCTACAGAACGGCCGACTGTTGGTCGCGCAGGTCGACGACGGACACGGAGCGCTGAACCGGCCTTGGTGTTCATCGTCGTGCGCCGAGAACCAGGCGGCCATAGTCATACCTGGAAGCCGCCTAGGACCAAACCCTGTCTTCTTACCAATCATGGTGAGCTGATCTTCGTGTGGACGGCGCCACCACTCCGTGTGGCGGCGGCCATCGATCCCGAAGCTTGTTATGAAGATCAGAGGCGGCATGTCGAGCATCGCGGCAAGTCGACAAAACCACGACCACCAGTGTCTCGTCTGTTGCAGGTCGACGTAACTGGCAGCGATCCCGCCATTGTCGAGGGGCGCCGGTAGACCTCTGTACGATAGAGTTTAGATCGCCACAGGTCGTCGACCGGAGGGTGGCATAAATCCGGATATCTCGATCACGCGCGGAGAGATTGCCTCCGTGCCGGACAACACCGTGGTCGCGGCGGCACACGTCACGACTGCGACGATCTCGCCCAGCACGCCTTCTGACAACGCAAGAATCTTTCCGGCCAGAGCAGGCTCGGTCAGTCCGGAGAGCTTGCGCAGCGGCAACAACGTCTCCAGAAGACGCCGATATGCCTCGTCCTCTATCCATGGCGGCAGAGCGATGGGTTCGAACCTCGATTGACAAGGTGGTCATCGCCTCGAATCGCGCGCAGTGCCGCGGCTGTGCCAACACCCACCAGCGGAACTGCAGTTCGTTGCCGAGCCATCGCAGTAAGTTGTGCAAGCGCAGTTGCCGGGTCCGCCATCCGGAGAGAAGGTTGTGTAACTCATCGATCACAAGCATCCGCACATCCGCCTTCCACATCAGCCGCATCGCCAAGCTCTGCTGCGCAGCAATGGTGTATTCGCCATGCCGAGTCCTTCGAGGATTGCACCAAAGAAATGCCGCTCATCGGGACTGGCCGGCATCTGCGTCTTGAGTACAGGTACGCTAACGACTCATCTTCGGCGTCGATCGCTGCGACAGGAGTATGGCTGCGCCGGAACTTCTCGACGATCATCGTCTTGCCATTGTTCGTCGGCCCAACCTGCCACGCGTCTCGACGCGGGATGTCGCAGACCGGTGCCAGCATCGCACGACAGGCGAAGCGCCGAAATTGCCGGGGCTGATGAGACCTTTCAATACGAGCTCTAATCTGGGAAACCAGTCAAAGCCCGGGAAATTGTTCGATGACTGTCATGGAAGCGACTAAGGATTGAGGCCGTCGACCGTTCTGCTGTCCCGACGGGATCTGCGCAAAAACCGCACTCAGTCAAGCAATAAGGTACGAAGCGCGCCCCGGAAGTTGATCAATGGATTTCCATCTCTTTGTCGGGTCGCGATAATTCGTCCGATAAAGGCGGTGTGTGTGCCAAGCACCTTGTGATCATACAAGATGCATTCGAGCGCGCAAAATGCGTTGGGCAATAGCGGTACATCGAGGGCGCCCTGATCCCAGGGCGCGGTATCGAAGCGGTGCGCGCCTTTCGCCCCCTCCCCACCGCCAAAACGCAGGGCAAGGTCCTCCTGGTCACTGCGGAGAACACTGACCCCAAAGCTGCCGTTGGAAAGGATCTCATCATGTGCTTCGGAGCGGGCATTGATGCCAACGACCAGGCAAGGCGGCTCCATGCAGATGGACGTCAGAGAACTCACCGTCAGTCCACGTCGTCGGGCTGCCGTCCCGGTCGTCACGATGGCGACAACGCTCGCCAGGCTTTGCATGGCATTGCGGAACTCTGCCGGTTGGATAGACGGCATATCCCGAATGGCAGGAGAGAACTGGTGGCTCATGATCAGCCTCTGCAGTTGAACCCCACTTCCAGTGTCTTTAAACCCAGAGACGACTTTGATCCCTATTGGGCCTGTAATGGGGTACCCGGTGTCGAAATTGGTGACGAGTAGGCTCACATTGAGACCGGGTATGACTTCGATGTCCTCTGGATCTGCTACAGTCATGACCGGACGGACGTGCAATATCTCGGCGCCTTACGCCGGATGGCGATCGCAGCGGCAGAACAGAGAATTGCCGCGGCCCCTGTTTCAACAGGGCCCCCATCAAACAGCAAACCGCGCTGAGCAGCCCGGCGACGCGCCAGTGCAAGTGGAGCGGTGGTCGCGATCCGACCAGCTGTGCTGGAACCTCGCTGGGTCCCGTGCGGACGAGATGATGCCGGTTGCTGTACCGGCGCGCGCCTGCCAGAGTTTCTCCGCATGAAGACGGCATCGACGCACCTTAATGTACTTTTAGTAGAATACGTTTTTTTGCATCGAGAAGATGCTCATCGAGCGTCGCGTGCAGCGCACCCCTCAGCTCCGGCGGGATTGAGCTATCCGTATCGATCAATTCCCGAAACTTCCGAATGATGTGTTCCATCACTGCAATAGATCCGAGTGTTTCAATCCTCTGAAAGGACATCATCGATTGTCTCCTCTGGCGCGCAGCGCGCGCCTCGTCGCGGGTCCTCACCTCGGCAACCCGGGCACTGCAACAGGCTCTCGTCGATAAGAAAGTTGGCTCTCGCGCCCCGCGGTCAGCGCGAATTGCGTTCGTCAGGGCGAGCGCAGGCGGCGCAGGCTCCTTGAAATCCCGCAGAAGTGACGTGCATTCGTGGCTGCAATATTTTCGCGCTCGTGAGCAGTAGACTTGGTCGCAATACTGGAACATCGGCCAACTCGGCTGTCAGGCGTTCGAAACCGCGATCAGGCGCTTCAGTCGAGCGGCTGCGGCGCCGCGATCAAGTGATTCTTGTCCAAGTGCTACGCCTTCCTGCAGTGTCGAGGCCCGCCCGGCCACGACCAACGCCGCCGCCGCGTTCAAAAGCGCGGCGTCGCGAAATGGACCTGGTACGCCGTCAAGCACATTTTGCAGCGCAACGGCATTAGTCTCCGCATCGCTGCTCTCCAGCGCGTCGTTGCGGCAGCGGGGGAGCCCGGCTTGTTCCGGCGTCACTTCGAAGGTGCGGACTATACCCGCCTCAAGCGCAGCAACAAACGTTGGGCCTGTGAGGGTTATTTCGTCGAGCCCGTCCGAGCCATGAACAACCCATACCGTCTCGGCACCCAGGTTCTTCAAGACGTACGCTAGAGGCTGCACCCATTCGGGAGACAATACCCCAACGATCTGCCGCTTGACCCCGGCCGGGTTGCACAGAGCCTCGATCAGATTAAAAATCGTATGGGTTCCAACTGCGGTCCGGATCTGCCCGATGCGCTGCATCGCCGGATAATGGGCTGACGCAAACATGAAGCCGATGTCGGCTTCCTGCACGCAACGTGCGATGGCCTCAGGCTTGAGAGCGACCTTTACACCGAGGCGCGCCAACACGTCTGCGGCGCTTGAACCCGAAGACGCAGCGCGGTTGGCATGCTTGGCCACAGGGATGCCGGCCCCGGCGACGATGAAGGAAGCACACGTCGACACGTTGACCGAATACTTAAGGGTCTCGCTCGTGCCAGCGAGACCGACGGGGTCGCATGTCGCCTCGACCCGCCGCATTCTATTCCGCATCGCCGAGGCGGCGCCTGTGACTTCTTCGACCGTCTCGCCCCGGACCCGCATCCCCATTAGCAACGCACCGATCTGCGAGGGAGTTGCGTAGCCCGACATCATGCTGTCGAAGGCTGACGCAGTTTCCTCACGCGTCAGAGTGGCGCCCGTGGCAACTTTGCCGATGATCGATCTAAGCACTTCCATCGAACTTTACACGTTCCCTGTCCAAACCTCGAGCTCTTCCGTTCAGCGAGACATCCTTGAAGAGACCCGGCACCGATTGCCTTGATGCAGCGGCCCGCCCCACGCGGCATGGCCTCATTGACGCTTGAGGCGGCAGTCCGTTTGTGGGCACACTTGGCGAGGCTACAACCTGACGCTACGTGAGGGTCAAGCTCTCCATTTCGGTGGTGCCGTCGAGAGGAGATCGTCGGCCAGTTAGAACACTGCAGTTGCTTGTCGCAGGACCGATGACACTGTCTCGCACCCGCTTGCCGCGTACGCAGCGGCCTCTTTACCGCGCTGTTCCGGCCGGATCACCGCATCCTTCAAGGCCTTTTAGCCTTTCGCCGCCGCCGTGGTGAAGCGTTAAAGCGGCTTCCTCTACCGGCTTCGAGGCCATCGGCGCTAGGTAGATCAAGCCCGGTCTCAGCTGGCTCTACAAAATAATCCCACCTGATAGTAAATGAAGGTCGGCCTTCATGACGCGATGGACGCGTCCCGTCGCGTAAATGAAGGTCGGCCTTCATGACGCGATGGACGCGTCCCGTCGATCCGGCCGCCTGAGGCGGTGAGCCGGTCATGTTCGGTCCTGCCTTACAGCAGAGTACGCCGTACTGAGGCGCGTCGAGCGAAGCGTTCAATGCGATTGCGAGGGCAGTTCTAGTATCGGATCAAGAATGCAGTCGTCCCAAATTTCCAAGGCCGCATAATAGAAACTTGACCTCTCGCGATATTCTTCAAGAACTGACCCTCGAATGGCCGCCAGAAGGGTAATTTATGCATTCGCCTATCTGGACAAGCGCGACTGAATCAGAGTGTTGGTCAATTGTAGGCGACCATGCTCGTCACCTAACCTCGGGTGACCGTCCTGCAGCTCACGCTGGGACCACTCTGCGGGTACGGCAAACGAACAGGTCGCCACATCGTCACTTCGAGTCGCTGCTTTTCCTGCCAGTGTCTCGCACGGAGATCACGTAGCGACATTGCTGACTGAGGCTCGCTTGCTTGGATCTGAGGCAGGCAGTGATAGCGGCCCGATCTGGTATGTGGCTGCTACAAAGGCGGAATACGTCCTCCATGCAAGCCTCTTTCTCTTCTGCGGTCGGCGCTTGATCGCGCGCGTTGACCAGCCCGGGGATTACAGCTGTCATTGCGACGACAAGAGCGCTGGCGCAGCGGTAGATTTTGAGGCGCGAAGTCAACTGAGTTCGTTGATTTTGAGTCATGATATCCCTTCAAGTCCGTGTGGATGCGTTCAGGCCCGAACTGCTTAAGTACGGTGCCGGCATACTCGTTCTTCCGCTTTTGCGGTGCGTACGGTCCTGGTCATCTGTCCGGCACGACAGAAACGACACCTGCCGTAGTGGCGGAGCACCACGAAGAGTGGAAGCACTGGCGGCTGAGCTGGCCCAGCAAGTGGTCATTATGGAGTTTCCAGTGATTCGGTGCATGCCTGGATGTCGCGAGGCATTGCTTCGACCTGACATGTGCTTAGGTACTCTGGCCCAGCCTACCGCCAACCGACTAATGACGCCGTAGCCGGCGCGACGCCGGGTTGAAGGGCCCGGGCCAGCTATCGCGAGGCAGAGAGAGCAGGCAAAAGCGCAGGTGCGCTCAAGCCACTGTTGATGATGCATTCGATCGTTCAGAGCGAACCATGATGGCGCGCGTCGAGACTATGTTTGCTGTAATAACGCCTGTGTTCCGCGTTATGGAAGACGTTGGGTGGGCGGAGCCTCTTGTGTCCGTTCCGGTGAGGCTGCTGTGATGGGAGCGCCTGCCGTGCAGAGCTCGAAACGCGCGATTTCGTCCAGCCGCGACAGGAACAGCTCCGACGAAGCGCGGACAAGGATGCACCTGGAGGATCTCATCGTCCTGATCGAGTCGCAAAAGGTGAGTTTAGATGTTTGAAACATTCGCAATTCTCATGACGTGTCCGGAACGGTCTAAATTGTCGGACATGGTTCCCGCTTGTCGAGGATCGTACAATCTAACGCTACGTGCGATTCAAGCCCCTTCGTGCGTCCGATCGACTGAGGATGTCGGGCTGTGCATTCTTCGTACGAGCCTCGGCTCCAACGCGCACTGTGGTGTTCCAGAATAGCGGCTGTGCATGGCGACTGCCCGCTTCGGCACCCGAGACCCCGAGCGCCGCGGTTACGTGATTATACGGAGGGACGGTGTCGCATTTCTTTGATCTGCGAATTGCATGCTCTCGGCATGAATCCGAAAAGTAAACTCCACCAACCCGAGCACTGGCGAGGCCGTGCGGAAGCAACGCGAAAGAAAGCGGAGGCGCTCGCTGACGGAAAAGCCAAAGACAGGCTGCTGAAAATTGCTGTGGAATACGACAAGCTGGCTCGGCGCGCCCACGTGTGGCAGATGCACAAAGACGAGGACGATACGTGGCATGAGGAAGAGCTGTAAAGCGACGCTGCAGATCATCAAATGGCGCCAGCCTGTTGATCGCTCCGGACCCAATGGCCACGCAAATGTCGCTCAGCAAGCAAGTCAGTGCCTGGAAGGGGCGTGGGGGGGCACCGTAGGGCGGGGCATCCTGACGGTCCTGTGCCGCGCTCCAGATCGCGACATATACGTGAAGGCGGAGCAGTCCGCCTGCCCAACGTACCTTCAGGCCTACTTGCTTAGTCAGCTTCTCGAAAGCTAATCCTCATAAAAAAATGCGCAACCCTAGACCTCGATTTGCAGTCAATGCGTCGCGGTTAACGCGGGAGGCCATATGCCATGCGAGCCGGAACGTTCAGCTGTTACAGGCCAGTGTTTGGAACGTCGCCGCGGCTGCAATGGCGTATCGGTTTCGCCAATTCGAGATATCTGCGTCATGCCTCAATATTTCCTTTGCGTTCGTCCGAGGGGCGGATTTGCGAAGGTGCGCTGGAACCAAGTCTATGAAAGGGGGCTCCACGTCCGATTGATGGTGCGCGCGCATTCGGTGCGGCCGCGGCATGCGAGGGACGTCGGAAAGCCCCTCGCGCCTCTGCCATCCGCTAGATTATTTCAGAAGAACGCTGCGATGATCCAGTAGAGTCCAGCCCAAAGCAGCGCATTTATGAGGAGTGCGGCCAGGGGCCAAAGGTTCCACCTCCTTTGCGCCTGCCGGGAGTGACAATCGGCGCCGTAATGCTTGATCGGTGGGTGCTTTGGTGCGCGCCAATGCGTCATTTCATCAGACGTCGCGCTGGTCCACCGAAAAATGCCGGGCTTTGCATGCCTCGTACCACTCATAAGTTCGCAGTCCTCTTTCATGAGAGTATCAGAATCGTTGTCTGTTGCGCGGCGATCCTCCGGTCGATGGTATGCTCGTGTATCGTCGGTACAGTTAAGGTCGCTTTCCGTCACCGCAGCAATCTACATGCCACGACGCAGAAGTATCGGCACCGCCTTGATGCAAACAAAAGCGCGTCTGTCGGGCGTTGGCGACACAGAGTCGCTGCCAAAGGTCGGATTCGCGACGTCCATGTCTGAAAGAGGACACCCGCATTGGCAGCAAAAGGCTCAGCGCTTCGCGAGCGCCATACCATGAACAATGAGCTGGGACTTGCATCGTATTGACGCAGGAAGATCAGTCGACGGCCGCCCTGATTGAGATCGACTAATCATTGTTTCTGACCGTGACCTTACGAGGAGACACCGAGATGGCAGGCGACCCGCTCATGTTATCAGCTCGAAGACAGTTCATGTCAGGCGTCCGCGGCCCTGGTGCAGACCCGTTCGACTCGATCCGGTACAATTAAATCGCGTTCACATAGATGGCGCATTGAGCACCATTCGCACTCACGAGAACCTGTGAATAGTCAAGTACGATCTCATCAAGCAGTTGATCGCCGCGCGGCATCAACAGGTGCCATCACAGGCTTTGCGAGTCACCATTGAGTGTGGATGTCGAAGGTCACTACGGGAGCATGCCATGATGACGACCAATTCGTTGAGGAGAGGAGCCGCCAGTGTCTTGTGCTCAAGCAGGTAGCCATGAATGAATGCGCACTAACGCTTGCTTGAAGCGCGGGAGAGCGATGGCGGACATTACTGTTGCTGATGGGCGCTCTATTCGGCGATGTGCGACCAATACTGGCCGGCATCGGTGAGTAAGATGCTTCGCATGAGTGGGGCTCGATGACAGAGTTGCATCATGAGCGGGAAGTTGCGATCGGCGGACTGATTCGCCATCGCTACCGCTCATACTCGGCAATCAGTGGCCCCTCAGAGCGTTCGGCCCACAATGCGATCGTTAAAGCCTATAGCAGGAGAACGAGTGATGATGGACAGCTGCGTCTTGCTCAGATGGTGCTCTGAAGAGGGATATAGGAGCGCTGGGCCGAGGATCGAGCCGGTTGACGAGTTGCGAGACAACGTCATCTGCATCGAGTTCAAGGCCCTCCGAAAGGCAAAGGAGCGAGCGTGCGAACGCGGATGATAGAGAAGCTGGAAGCCGGCCGCGTGCAACACGGCCGGTTCGCTACGGTTCCGGGATCAGGCCCTTGCGGCGTGTTCTTTGTACAGGGGCCTTGCGGGTGTGAACTAAAGATAAGTGGATTTGTCCGTCCTGGCTGGGAGCATGTCGCTGTCTCGACGCCGCGGCGCTGCCCGAACTGGGAAGAGATGTGCTTTGTCAAAGACCTGTTCTGGGATGAAGAGGAGTGCGTCATGCAACTGCATCCGCCACATTCGCAGTATGTGAATAACAGCCGATATTGCCTTCACCTGTGGAGACCCACTCATCGGGACATCCCGATGCCGCCGCCGAGCTTTGTAGGCATCGTTGGATTAGGGCCCTCAGACGCAGCAATGTTGTTCGCGCGGATGAGCGCGACATCATGATCAGCTGAGTTAGTTTATCCAAGGGGAAGGTGACGCCGAGCGGCTCCAGGAGCACCGATTCGGCGCCGCCGAACTGAGGCGTTAAAGCGGGTATATGTCAGGACTGATCGCCTGTGCCGTGTGCGGGGGGCTGAGCCCTGAATTAGCTGCTATCAACTAGGAGCAGCTAATAGTGCGCTGATCCCAATAAAGATCGCGGAGCCGTGCTGAACGCGGTTCGGCAGCAACAAAAGCATCTTGCCGGGCCGACGACCGGTCACAAGGAAATTACTGGGCGATCCGGCGACGCGAGTTGCGCACTCTTTGGAGCGAGAAGTGTGCCTGCCGGCGGCATAACGCGATGATGGTGAGATCGAGGTCAACGCGACGGTCGAATTCAGTTTGACGAAGGCGCCGTCGCCCCATCACTGTCGCCCCATCACCCTGACTGCATCCGGAATTACACAAGGTCGGCCGGTCGTCGCCGTGCGACAGCCGTGAGCTCGTCGGCTACCCCGCATCTGGAGCGGGGCTCATGAGCAGAGACGGTCGAGACACCAACTAGGCGCGGGGGAGGTGGTAGCTTCGCCAAAATATCTGGTTGTCAGCTCGTCGTCAGCTTGCCGCAAGATCATTCGCAAGCAGAGCGTAAGCAGCCGCGCTCGCTCTGAGGAAAAGTACGCCGAGGAAGCGGGCGAACCGGCATGTATAATCGAGTTAGTGGCCGATCCACACGCCCTGATCAAGCTGACGAACCGAGTCGGTCCGCGGACGGTTACGAATTTGCTCAAACGTTGACGGATCTCGCTCAACGGGAGAGCCCGCCATCTGGGGAATTGTCCGACAAAATGGGGCTCTGCTGCAGCAAGCCGCAGACCTCAGATGCAATCATTCATAGTCCAAGCACCTTAGACCCCAGCACATCCTCTCTGTCGTCCAGCTCAAATCCATCCTCTTCAGCGAGGCCTATCCGTCCTCTGTTCGAATACAGGGCTGCTGAATTGCCCGAGGCCAATGTCAACGGAATCTACGTTGGATGACAGCGGAATGGCTCCTCAATCTGCCGAGCAGCCCTTCATCCCGGATGAGGGCGCTGCACCTGGGGACTCAAAATCATAACGCAGCGGCAATGCGGCAGCAGCGGTATGAAGACCTCAAGAGTCTGTTGCGAAGTGATGGGGCGGAAGGTTCTCACAACCTTCAGGCAAAAAGTACGATGTTACGCGAAGCCGGCCTAGATCCGTTCGCCGAACAGACGCGATATAGGTTTGGTACATCTTCGCGCATTGACCAAATCGTGAATGAGGTCACTGACGATGGGGTGATCTATTTGGTCAGCTTGCGTTTCGCCGCAGGTGGCGCCCACACAATCGCAACGTCGACATCGAATGGAATGACGACCCTCTTTGATCCTAATTATGCGGAATTTACCGTTCGGTCAGATCAGATGGGTGAGTTGTTGCTACAGGAACCCGAACCGACATGATATATCGACTGTCGTCACGCAAAGGACGGCGTGAGTGTTTCGGAGGTTGCAACAGACCCGAGGCCCGCGAGTGGATCTTTCGTGATCGATGCCGGACAGCCGCATCGCCTCCGACAGTGCAACCACGGTAGGGAACATGGATGTGGCGCCCTGTACGCGCGCGGCTCTGGTTGAAGATCCCAAAAGCGGAACCGACAGTGATAACACTATGCACTGTATTCGTTCGAAGCCTGACGGTCAAACTCTGCGCGGAGCCGACTACAAAGCAATTTTTCTGAATTTACGCCTGGAGCCCCTCTCCGCGGAGCGGGCGCAAGCCGGCTATTAGTTGATCTGGAAGACGTTGTCCGATGGTTTTTATATGATCCCAGTCTCACACCTAGAGCAGCGCGGGCGCGACTCGGCGCTGGTCGGGCTGGTGGATCAGACGCTGTCGCTGCCACGCCCGCACTGGTTGAAGTTAGCAGAAACGTGACTCGGCGCCCCAAAGCCCCACGCATACACGGGGCAAGCGCTGTCCCTACCACGCGCCGCTAACTTCGACGTCACCGTACAGGGACTAGCTTTCCGAAAGCTGACGAACCCGACGAGATTCACAAAGTGCGAAAGCGGCCGGCGTGGGTCGATGTCCTTCTGCCTGGAACCCACCCATCTGTCCAGCGGACATCCGACTGAAGGGTATGTTCAAGCATAGACATAAGCTTATCTCTTCAAAGAGATCGTGAAACTTGCATATGCCATGTGCCGCGAGAAGGTGTCAGCAGAAACCCATCGATATTGCAAAGGCGCGGCTCTGCGGCATCATCCACGAAAGGCAATCCATTATCTCTGCGACTTCGACGACAGCTGGGCCCATCCGATCAAGCTCGAAAGTGATCGGACCGGGAGAGAAGATCGACGGCGGACAAGTGCGGAGCCGCCGGTATGCCGTTTTCAGCCAGAGCAATGACGAGTCGGCGGCCCCATGCCGCCGGAAGGCTTCATCGGCGGCGAGGAAGGCGGGTCCTGAAACCCATGAATCCCCCCGCGACCATTGAGAGCCGCGGGGCAGTTTCGTTCTGCAGATGTGGCGATGCATTGCTTCACGAGCGACGGCCTCGTCAGCTTCTGGAAAGCCTATCGATAATAGGATCAGCTCAATTGATTTCTTGGACGTGAGGCTAGCTTGGACGCCTACAATTTCGATCCATCCAATGTAACAGCTTGGCCCGCAACACGCCGTCTTGGAAGAGAACCAGGGGGGCCATGCCGGGCAAGAGGGCTTTGAGCAGCACTTGGCCGAGGCGCGCCTACCCCATCCGGGTCCTGTCTCCGGTGGCGGCCGCAACCACCATCCCCATCTCTCTGCAGAAGATCGGGAACTTATCGATAAGGCCATTGCCCAATACGCAGCTCAGAAAAAACCAAAACCGAAGACGATTAAGCGCTGTACTCAGGCGCTTCGCCGACTTGGACATGATCTTGGCGCTCATCGCCAAAAGATTGATCTGGGAGACCACGAGTCCCTGGTCCGTCACGTCAAGACTTACTTCCCTAACGACGAAGACATGAAGAAAGGGTTGAATGTTCTTCGTGCGTATCATGATCCGAGCTATGTAGCTTCCGGCGGGCGGCCGCGCACGATCCCCTCAGCGGACGACGCGCCCCTCTCAGAGCGGCTTAATGCCAGTGGCATGACGACAGGCAGCGCTGCTCGTCATGATCGTAGTCTTCGCAGATTTTCTAACGCGCTTAATCTTCCGGGCTACTCCATATCCGGGCTAGACTACGCTGCGCGGATTGAATTCGCTCAGAAGTTGTTCCCGAAGGACGAGCTTCTATTGTTCGCGTTAAACAAGGTTCGCGATGCCGAGCACGTTTCCGAAGCGGGTGCGTCTCGGGAGCCCAGCGGTCGTGCTGTGCCGTCGCCCACATTGCATCTTTACCCCGATGACGCCCGCATCATTGATGGCCTGGAAAAGGCAGAGCTGAGCATGCTCAAACCCGAGGAGACTAGCCGGAGAGAAGTTGTTCAAGATCTGGCCCGCAACCAACGAAGATTCGGTGCTTGGCTTCAAAGAAAGGGGCGGGGGAGCATGGTGAGCCGAGTCACCGGCACCAGCGAGCAGCAAAAGTCGTTCAACGACGATTACACGGACTTTAAAAAAGCCCATCGAACCGCGGACATGGGCTTCGATCGTCTGCGGAACTACCTATGGCTCGTCGAGGCGAACGCTGCGCTGGGCGTCTTCCCTGACCAGGCGGGTGGGGAGCCGGGCGTGGCGAGTCGAACTCAACGTGGTCGCCGCACCTGCCGTACGAGTTTGCGTGGCCGACGCCGGAAGCGGTACCAGATGGGTCGTCGGCGATCTACCGAGGTCTCAACTCTTTCGTGGATCTGCCGTACTCATCGCAGGAGGTGAGAGATGATGCCCAGTCAGCGCCGGTGGGTAGGGCTGCCGCCACACCGCCGCTCTGCGCCGGACCATCGGGCGCGCCAGCTCAGTCAGCAGACATTTTCCGCGGTCTTCAGTCATTCGTTGATCTGCCGTACACGCCGCAGCAGATGCGAGACGATGCTCAGTCGGCGCCGGTGAGTGGGGCCGCCACTAAACCGCCGCTCTTCACCGGACCGTCGAACGCGCCAGCCCAGTCGTCAGACATCTACCGCGGTCTCAACTCATTCGTTGATCTGCCGTACACACCGCAGCAGATGCGAGACGATGCTCAGTCAGCGGCGGTGGGTGGGGCTGCCGCCAGACCGCCGGTCTTCACTGAACTATCAGACGCGCGAGCTCAGTCGTCGGACATTTACCGCGGTCTCAACTCTTTCGTTGATCTGCCGTACACACCGCATCAGATGCGAGACGATGCTCAGTCAGCGGCGGCGGGTGGGGCTGCCGCCAGACCGCCGGTCTTTACTGAACTATCAGACGCGCCAGCTCAGTCGTCAGACATCTACCGCGGTCTCAACTCTTTGGTTGATCTGCCGTACACACCGCAGCAGATGCGAGACGATGCTCAGTCAGGGCCGATGCTCAGCCCTGCCGGTAAGCCCGCGTTCTTTGTCGGGCGGTCGGGCGTACTTCAGGAGCTTGAGCACATCGGATACCGAGTCGACGAGGAGTGGCAGGAGGGATCCCAGCCGGTGCCGACTTTCTTGCTCGATGTCCTGAATAATATTGGGGTCCTGCCGACCCAGTTCAGCGGCCCAACCCAGGTCTCCATCAACGATGAGACCCACTCGATCACACCGGGGCCGCGAGGACGCCGCGGTGCGCAATTCATCCATCATCCTCGCCCGTCCCCTGTCCCGGGTGCTCAGATCGGCCCCTCGGCTACCGTTGCCTCTGCCGGCCACCGCAGCGGACCCGTGCTGGGTCCCACGCAGTGGCTGGGTGACGAGCATATCCAGCGCGACTATGAGCTCCTGGCGCAGGAGTTGCAGCAGAACAATCCGGATCTCGCCGCCCGGACGCGGTTCGTGGATCCCCTGATTGCCAAAATGTTGCGATCCCCCTCCAAGGAGGTCGCCGAACGAGCATTAGGGTGGGTTCGCCATGATACAGCCGACTTCCTGTTCCTGCCGGTAAGCGATGCCAGCGATACGGGTAGACATCGGCGCGGCAGTCACTGGTCGCTGCTGCTGGTTAATCGCCGCGATCAGGGCCGGCCGGTCGCCTATCACTACGACTCCACCCGGGGATACAATGACAGGCCCGCAGCGGAACTCGCAGGACGGCTCGACGCTAACCTGCAACAGGCGCCGATAAGACAGCAGCAGAACGGTTATGACTGCGGCGTCTTTGTCGTGGACGGCACCCGGGAACTGGTTAGGCGATTGGCAGCACGACGGCCGGACCTGAACCTCAACAATCTTGTCATCAATCGGCAGGCACTGCGGGACCGACTAGGCGCTGGTGTCGGCTTCAACTGAACAGGGCGCGCGACTGAGTGAATGCGCTTCTCGCCGATCGAAGATCCGCAATCGGTGTGTTCGCAGAGCATCATAGTGTGTCTCACGTGAGGAGCTGAGTACGCATAGACGAAGTCCGCCCGATTGACGCATGTACGCGGGCACAACGAGCTCTATGATCGGTTGTGTCAAGGTCAGGCGGCTTGCTGACCGGCGGGCTTATCGGCCTGGCGGAGGAGCTTCCATTCCCAGCGCAGCAGTTCGTGCAGGCGTATCGCGGGAAGATCGGCGATCCGGGCCAGGACCTCGGTGAGACAGGCCTTGGACTCGACGTCGTTGAGGCGATAGGTCGTGATCATCGTCAGCACGATGGCGGGACGGTCGGCGTCACGCTGGCTACCAGCGAAGGTCCAGTGGCGCTCCCAAGGCGATGCCTCTCAATGCGCGCTCAGCGCAATTGTTAAAGGGCATGATGTTTTCAGCGCTCAAACCCGGTGGAGAGGACTGGTCGTCCGGATTAGTCTGTCGAAGCCGGGATAGGGGCGCTGGAGCACGAAACGGTGGCAGGCCGCCATGACCATGAGCTGTGAGCTCGCTTTGTTACTTGGCCGCCCCCTACGACTTGCCCGGCTGCGCTGCGAGCGCGGATCCGTAGATGTCGTGCAAGCCACTGGCTCCTGAGACAAAGGAGAACCAAGCATGCAAATCGTCGGCATGGACATCCACCGATCGTTCGCCCAGGTGGCGATCCTGGAGGAGGGAACAATAATCCGACAGCTCCGCGTAGATCTCGTCCACGATCGGCTTGTCGCCTTTGCCAAGACACTCAGCCTCGAGGATGAGGTGGTCATCGAGGTGACGGGCAACAGCGCGGCGGTCGAACGTATTCTGCGCCCGCACGTTAAGCGCGTCGCGGTCGCCAATCCGAGGCTCGTTCGGGCGATTGCCTATGCGCGAGTCAAAACGGACAAGGTCGATGCTGGGACCCTGGCAAAGTTGCATGCTGCCGGCTTCTTGCCGGAGGTCTGGGTTGCTGACGAGGACACCTACAGCCGCCGGCGCCAGATGGCCGAGCGCGCTGGCGTCTTGGCGCAGATCATCCGGATTAAAGGACGCATGAAGGCTATCCTGCATGCCAACCTCATCCCGCCCTACAAAGGCTATCTCTTCGGCAAGCGCGGACAGCATTGGCTGGACAGTCTGCCTCTTCCATCGGAGGAGCGTGCAATGCTCCGGCGTCTGATCGTGGAACTCGAACGCGTGACGAAGCAACTGTCGGAGATCGACAAAGTCGTGGCCCAGCAGGCTCTGGACGATCCACGGGCTCTCAAGCTGATGACGATCCCCGGCGTGAGTTCGGTTGTCGCATCGAGTGTACTAGCCTCCATCGGCGACATCGCACGCTTCCCGTCGCCGGATAAGCTCAGCAGCTATTTCGGGTTGACTCCGCGGGTTCGGCAGTCAGGCGAGCACCCGGCACGGCATGGCCGGATCTCGAAGCAGGGCAACCGTGACGCCCGCAAGATGCTGGTTGAGGCGGCGTGGTCAGCTAAGACGGCGCCGGGTCCGTTGCGAGCATTCTTCAACCGAACGCAGAAAAAGCACGGGGCCGGGGTCGCAGCCGTCGCGACGGCGCGCAAGCTCGCAGTCATGATCTGGCACGTCCTGACGACCGGGAAGGACTACGCTTACGCGCGGCCAGCGTTCACGGCGATGAAACTCCGGAAGGTGGCTCTGAAGGCTGGGGCTCCCCGTGCCTACGGCAAGGCTGGCCCGGGCCGGGACTATTGGATCAAGGAAATCCGCGAACGGGAAGCTGGTTACGTCGCACGCGTCGAGCAGGCCTACGAACGCATGGTGGCTGCCTGGAAGGAAAAACCAAAAAAAGTTGTCACGAACTGACAGTAAGGTCTTCTCAACACCATCCGTGGTCAAGTAGTTCTGCCATCGTCGAGGAAGCAGTTGAAGTCGTCCCAGCGCCTGAGCATGTAATTCATAGGCTTCAGGACCTCGGAGGAGCGCGAGAGGGTTTCGCGCCCGCGCAACAACCAGGCGTGCATGTGCTCAAGAAGCGGCTTGCTCTTTTCGTGGCGCACGGCGCGCCGCTCGTCGGCGTCCCGGCCGTTGATGGTGCGCTCGATCTCGAACAACGCATCGAGGTGTCTGACCGCCTCCAGCGCGATTGGAGAGTCCGGTTTGCCCTGCACCAAGGCGTCAACCGAGCGGGTCGAGATGACGGCGGTGAGCGCCTTCTGGGCCATGCGCGGCGGCTCCAGGAAATCCGGAAAATAGGAGCGTTTGCGCTGCTTGGGGATCCGAAGCTCGATCGTGCCGGCTCGGGTCTATCGAGGTCAGGTCGCGGCAACCGTTGCGTTCGGCCAGACGCTCGGGGGTCTTCTCGCCATAGGCGGCGCCGATCTGGCAATCCATTTGCGGCTCCATCACGGGCTGGGCGGCAAAGCCGATCATCTCGTGCAACAGATCGGCATCAGAGGTCTTCTCAACGAGCGTGCGCAGGTTCATGGGCGGCTTTGCTCTACCGAGCTACACCATCACTCGGAACACGGCGATGAGCTGATGATCGCCTTTGGATCGGCTCTACGAGAGAGAGTGTGTCGCCCTTTCGCTGGACCATCTGCGAGTATCGCAAGGGCGGTTATCGAATGGCTCGATGATATTGATCCTAAGCCAGACCGTCAGACGGCTTACACATGGCTGATGGGTCCAGTATACTGCTTCGCCGCTCATGCCCGAAACAACATGAAGCTTCATGGCCTGGCCAAGTCATGGCGATCATCTCGCTGCGGCATGCGCTTCGACGCCGCGTTCCAATGGAGCGAAACAGTACCAGGAATGAAGGGCGCGGGGCTTCTGAGTGTAGGGCGGCCCTTCCGGGGTACATAGCGCTTCTCGGGCGCATTACGAGAAATGTCGGAACACGCATTATCGCGCAGTCGTCAGCCGCGCAAGCACGGTGGCGTCAGTATCGACCATGGGGGACCACGAAACGGTGGCTGGCCATCATCGATAGGGTACGGAGCGTGCTGAAGTTGTTCGACGCGGCCCATTCTTCTGAAGCGGCGCCGGGTCGAGGAGCGGATCGGGTCCTCCTGAACGCGAAAACCTTTGCTGCTGCGGCGCCGCCCGGAGCGAGATTAGCTTAGGCCCTCATAGCAGCCTGCCGGAATTAGACATGGTAGTGCTCAGGGATGTTTCGCCTCTCCGCAGCTGCATCATTGCGCGCGGGCCCACCAGGTGGGAAAGACCTCCGGCATCCGCCAGATGTCAGACATACTGCACCAATCTAAGGTAATCGTCTGTGAGGACAGGTGAGCGAATAGAACAAGCCGCGTCTTCAAGGAAGGTGGTCAGAGTCCGACTAGCCCGATTGCGGACTTCGACAGGTTGCCGGCCCGGCGCGCGAGTACGGAGGATTGCAAGTTCGGAACTGACCAGGTCAGCCGCTGCTGCGGCGCAATCTGAGGCAGAGAAGCAACCAGCAGACATGACAGCTTTTGCCAGTCCCAATGTGGTGAGCCAACCCGCATAGATCAGCACGGCCCCGTCTGTCTCATTGAGCCCAGAGAGCTCCTCAATTGCAGCAGCATGGACTGATGCCGCTCCAACTGACCGAAAGAGATCGGCTATTTCGTCACGCGTGGCTTTAGAGAGGAGGCAGCGGCCGAGATGTGATAGGAGCGCCTCAGTCGGACCTTCGAAGATGCGAAGGATGCGAGCGTCTCGATAGATTTTCGCTAAAGGGGCTCCCTCATCGTAACCACGGCCACCTAACAGCTGGACGCATTGATCAGCAACAAGGCCGCACCACTCCGAGGACAAAACCTTCGTTGCCGACGCAAGGTGGACGTTTGGCGCGCCCAGCGCTGAAACAAGTCGGCAGGATGCGGCCAGCATCGCCTTCACGACTTCCCGCCGCAGGACCATCTGTCCAAATAATTGCTCGATGTAGCTGTTCTCGATCATACGCAGTTTACCGAGCCGGCGATGGCTTGCATAAGAGGCTGCGACCTGGATAGCGCGCTCAAGGGCACCAAGACCCATAGCAGCCACACCGATACGGCCGCGGTTCATACTAGATGCCGCCGCGCCCCAGCCGTCTTGATCGCGAGAGAGCACGTAAGAACGCGGCACCTCGACATCGTGGAACTCCAGGGTATTTTGAATGATGCCACGTAGACCGAGTGTGCGATGCTCGTGCGTGACCTTTAGGCCTGGAGTTTGCCTGTCAACGAGTACACCAACGAGCCGACCTTTTGCATCGGGTCCAGACGCGCGCGCAAAGCAAACGATCCAGCGAGCCCAGTCAGCGAGGCCGATCCAGATCTTGCGGCCAGAGATACGAACTTTATCTTCGCGCATGAGAGCCGAAGCCTCTATGTGCCTCGGGGCCGAGCCAGCTCCGGGCTCCGTCAAAGCGAAAGCGCAGAGATCGCCGCGTGTTGCACCCCAAATGATATGCTTTTGTTCGGGGATGTGCGGTGCCGCTTGGATGCAGGGCAAGGCCAGGAAGTTATGGATGACGAGGGTAGAGGCAGCGGAGACATCGAAAGATGCAGTGGCGGAGATGAGGTTGATGGCCTCCTGCAAGGGAAGAGCTAATCCGCCATGCTCCCCTGGTGTGGTGAGCCCGAACAGTCCATGCCTTGCCAATATGCTGTGTAGGGTCGGAGGGAATGCTCGGCGGTCATCCGCGTCAGCGAAATTCAGCTGACTGAGGTCAGCGATCAAACTGGAGTATAGTGCAGCCGCACGGCCCTCGGCTCTGCGTTCCTGCGCCTCGCTAAATTGGGCGTAAACTTGAGTATAGATAGTCATAAGGCCCACAATGAACCCGGTCGCGCTTCGTGCCAATTCATCCCCGTGGCTATCTCGGTTACACATTGGTATAGTGTGGATGCAAGCGCAGCATAAGCACGTCTCCGGTATTCGAATTTATTGCGGCCGCTGCGCGGGCTCTCATCAAGATAAGCTTGTCGATATAACCTATCGGAGCCACGCGCTGGTAGGGCGCGCCGCTCTAGAACGGGCCGATTGCTTGTCGGGCGAAAGACGATGATAGTATGATGTCGTGCAGGCGCAGAATGCGGCGGCCTGAAAGTTTGTTGTACCCCGTGCAGATAATCTGGGCCGGGCGCGGCGGCGGACGCGCTGATCGCGGCAGGGGACTATCACCCATCACTGCCGTTGGCCACGATCATTGGCCCTGGTGCGATCGGCAGCGCTCACACCTTTGCGATGTGCTCACGCTCTCGGCCTAATAGCGTTCGCGAAAATCATGCTCAAGCAAGAACCTAAACCGCGATCACGATTGATCCTTTGCCGCCGCCTTCGCGGACCCTTCATCTTCTCAACGTGGCGCCAGGTAGATCACACACATTCCATGACGCCGGCTTGAGCGTCGCAACCTCCCGCGGGCAAAGGCCACGCTTTGCGAGGGCGCCGGCTTGACCTTGTCCGGCGCATTCTCGGTATTTGCCACCATCAGATCATCGTGCCGGAGCTCGAGCCGCTCGTGAACTGTCAGGGGAACGAAGCTTCTGGCCTCGACGCTCACCTCCATCCTGCTTCAGATCACGATTGAGCAGAAAGAGCGACAAGCCGCCGCCTTGTTCGGCGACTGCCCCTATCTTGAGATACGGCACATCAGGCGCTGGGAAAGTCCGACCAGTCTATCGTCAGTATTGTTGTACGACGCATAGCAGGCTTCCGTCTCGACTTGCGCGTGCAAAATGCTTCCGCGACCAACGCGGCTCATATGCGCAAAAGGAAAGAAGATAGTTTGGCGCCACGCACCTCCGCCTGTCTTAGTCCTGATCGGCGCGATGACGTTCACGAGTTGCGCCAGGCAGGCAACTCTCACCCAATCGGCGTGATTCAACATGGAATGCAGGCGCCGCCGGAGGCGAGCGCGTCCTCCATTGTATAGATTTCCTCAAGGATCGGGGGCGCCATTGACCAGCGGTCTACCGCCGGGGCAACCTCGTTGCGCGTTCGATACCAGACGTTCCATTCGTCGAAGCTCAGCACAAGACGCTTTTTGGAGCGCCGCTTGGCCGCAACCGCATCAGCTAGGACGACGACCTCATCGATGAAGCCGTCCATCACGTCGGTGCTCGCGAGAAATGAGGCGCTGTGACTGTAATTCTCGAGATAAGTATGGATTGAAATGTAGTCGACGTAGTCGAAGGAGTGTTTGAGGACCGTTTCCTCCCATTGGCCGAAACTAGGCATGTTGCGCAACGATGAACCGCACACCGCAAGTTCGATGGTATGGTCCACCCGCCGCATCATTTGGCCGCCTCTCTTGCAACTGCCCCGTAAGCGGCGGCACTGTTTTGCCCTATCTGCCAGGGCCCGCCATCTCATTGCCGAGGCACCACAGCTCGATCCCATGAGGTCGTCCTCCAGCCGAGCTTGCGGCGGAGCTCCGACCACGCAGTTCCTCCGGGATGGTTGCAGTATCTCGACCAGATTGCGAGCGGCATCGCCGCCGCGGGTCCCCCGATTGACGGCAATCATCGGCGCGACATCGGCCGCCGTGCACCAGCCCGTGAATTCATTGGTGCCGAAGCTGTTTGGCTCGGTGCTGAACCAGGCCAAGTGGAGGCGCGCCGGCCTCGTCTCTAGTGGTCCAACGCCGTCCTCCCAATTTGTAATCGGAGACGAGATTGCGCCAGGATATCGAACGAGGGGCGGGCCGAGCTCCTTCACCAGCGACAGCACGTCCTTCCGAAAACCTCTTTTGTCTGCGCTCCGATGGCCGGGCTCGTAGATGCCACCATAGATGCATCGGCCCAGATGTTCGACAAAAGCACCAAACAGACGAGGTCCGTGCGACCAATGGTGAAGTCGCGATCGATCAGAACGTTGGCTTTCATCAAATTCTTCTCGGCTGGCCTTCGGCTGATGATAGTTACGACGTGGCTGATGGTGTGCGAAAGGAACGAATCAAAATTCGTGCCGGCACCGGAGAGAACTCCATGAAGCCGATCCGCATCTATTTTGGGAGTTGCTGAGTGCGGGCCTTCGGCAGCGACGTCGTGGGGATACCGGAAAGGAGCCACAAGGAATTGGGATGTCGACGATCCGCATCGAGCAGGGCAGCGAGCTAGTCTCGCGCAATCTTCTGAGGGCTACAGCACGGCGTCACACTGTGTTTGGCGGCCCGGCAAGCCAAACGACAGTGCGTCCAGGCCCTTCAACGGTCGCTTCCGGGCCGAATGTCTCAACGCCCACTGGTTCCTGTCCCCTGCGGACGCCCAGGAAAAAGTGTAGACTTGGCGCAAATTATTATAACGAGGAACGGCCCCATGGGGCGATCGGCAATCGACCGCCGATTTTGCTGCACAACCACGTCGGCGCAACCAGCCCGCCAACCTGATAAGGCGAAAAACTCTAGTTTTGGGTGGTCCAAACTTCGGTCTCGCTACAAGAGGCGTAAAACTCTAGTTTTGAGTAGTCCAAAGTTCGGTCCCGCTGCATCCTCAGAAAAAGTCATTCCCCGTGATCTGCTTGGCCGTATGCTCAACAGCGTCGATTGCGCAACCTGCTGACACACACTCTCTGTAACACAGATATCATGGTAGGACGCTGCGGCGAAGTTGGCGGCCCCTAGGCGAAGCGGAGCCCATCCGCGGAAAAAAATAGAGCCTACAGTAAATCATGACACTTCCGCAGGATATCTCGTGGTTTTTGATGATGCGCATTCTCGCTGAGGGGTTTCAAATAAGCCTCTCGCCATCAGATGTAAGTGCGAGCCAGGAAAGGGCATGTGGGCGCTTGGGTCCACGGGCAAGAGGGTCGAAAGCGGTAGGCGGCACCCGATAAACCCAGACGAAGGGTTCGAACACTCGGCAGAGGCAGCTTCGTGAGACTCAAATAGCGACACACTTCCATCGCAGTGCTGGACCCGTTTTACCTTGGCCAAGGCTCTGTCGCCGCCGAAGGAAAAGTCACAAGCAAGTTCGGTCTGGGCTCTACCGCCGTTCATACGGATTAGCCGATGGGTTCGGCCATTGGCACGGCTTGCTAGGGCTACGTTGCAAGCTCGCCGAAGCAAAACCCTGGCATTCGTGCCAGGGTTTTGCACGGTCATCGACACTTTGAGAAAGTGGATCAGAAGTCCATACCGCCCATGCCGGCGCCCGGGGGCATCGCGGGACCGGCGCCGCCCTTCTTGGGCAGCTCGGCGACCATGGCTTCCGTTGTGATCAGGAGCGCGGCCACCGAGGCAGCGTTCTGGACCGCGATACGGACCACCTTGGTCGGGTCGATGATGCCCTTGGAGACAAGATTGCTATACTCGCCTGTCTGCGCATCAAAGCCATAAGAGTACTGCTCGTTGTCCAGGACTTTGCCGACCACGATCGAGCCGTCTTCACCAGCGTTCATCGCGATCTGGCGGGCCGGCCAGGAAAGCGCCTTGCGCACGATCTCGACGCCGGTCTTCTGGTCGTCGTTCTTGGTGCGCAGGCCCTTGAGCTGCTCGGAGGCACGGAGCAGGGCGACGCCGCCGCCCGGGACGATGCCTTCTTCCACAGCCGCGCGGGTCGCATGCATCGCGTCATCAACGCGATCCTTGCGCTCCTTCACCTCGACCTCGGTCGCGCCGCCGACGCGGATCACCGCGACGCCGCCAGCGAGCTTGGCAAGACGCTCCTGGAGCTTCTCACGGTCGTAGTCCGAAGTGGTCTCCTCGATCTGCGCCTTGATCTGGGCCACGCGCGCCTCGATGTCGGCCTTCTTGCCGGCGCCGTTGACGATCGTGGTGTTCTCCTTGTCGATCATCACCTTCTTGGCGCGACCGAGCATGTTGAGCGTGACGTTCTCGAGCTTGATGCCGAGATCTTCCGAGATCGCCTGGCCGCCGGTCAGGATCGCGATGTCCTGCAGCATGGCCTTGCGGCGATCGCCGAAGCCCGGAGCCTTGACGGCCGCGACCTTCAGGCCGCCGCGCAGGCGGTTCACGACCAGGGTCGCGAGCGCTTCACCTTCGACGTCCTCGGCGACGATGACCAGCGGCTTACCACTCTGCACCACGGCCTCGAGCAGCGGCAGCAGCTCGTTCAGCGAGGAGAGCTTCTTCTCGTTGATGAGAATGTAGGCGTCGTCCATCTCGACGCGCATTTTGTCGGCGTTGGTGACGAAGTAGGGCGAGATGTAGCCGCGGTCGAACTGCATGCCCTCGACGACGTCGAGCTCGGTCTCGAGCGACTTGGCCTCTTCGACCGTGATCACGCCTTCGTTGCCGACCTTCTTCACGGCGTCGGCGAGGAACTTGCCGATCTCGACATCGCCGTTGGCCGAAATGGTGCCGACCTGGGCGATCTCCTCATTCGAGGTGACCTTCTTGGAGTTCTTCTGGAGATCCGCAACCACGGCTTCGACCGCGAGGTCGATACCGCGCTTCAGGTCCATCGGGTTCATACCGGCGGCAACCGACTTGGCGCCTTCGCGGACAATCGCGGCGGCCAGGACGGTCGCAGTGGTGGTGCCGTCGCCGGCAGCATCCGCCGCCTTCGAAGCTACTTCGCGCACCATTTGCGCGCCCATGTTCTCGAACTTGTCGTCGAGTTCGATGTCCTTGGCGACGGCAACGCCGTCCTTGGTGATGCGAGGCGCGCCGAACGACTTGTCGAGCACTACGTTGCGGCCCTTCGGGCCGAGCGTGACCTGCACGGCATTGGCGAGGATGTCCACGCCGCGCAGCATGCGGTCCCGCGCGTCTACTCCGAATTTGACTTCTTTGGCTGACATAAAGATTCCCTCAGTTCTTGTTATCTCATCCTTCAGCGCGCCTAAGTGGGCGCTCGTCAGGGAGTGAGCTGTGCGAGCGCTTGGTTAGGCGGCCTTCTTCTTGGGAAACGCATCGGTGAGAACGCCCATGATGTCGCTCTCCTTCATGATCAGCAGCTCCTCGCTGTCGATCTTGACTTCGGTGCCCGACCATTTGCCGAACAGCACGCGGTCCCCGACCTCGATGTCGATCGGAATCAGCTTGCCAGTCTCATCGCGGCCGCCCGGGCCGATTGCAATGACTTCGCCCTGCGAGGGCTTTTCCTTGGCTGTGTCGGGAATGATAATGCCACCAGCGGTCTTCTCATCGGCGTCGATGCGCTTGACAACGACGCGGTCGTGAAGCGGGCGGAAATTCATGCGAGTCTCCTGAGCGTTGAACAAGTTAGAGATAGTCACATTGTGACAAGCCCAATTATAGCAAGGATCAGGCCAAAAATGGGCTGAACGATCGATGCCTGCAGTTCTACTGAATCGTAGCCTGGCCAACGTTTGTCTTTGTCCGGAAGCAAACGCCCTCAGCTACACAGCCCGCCAAGCTGTTGCTAAAATGACATTGCGTTTCGTCGAAACATGGATTTGAACCCAGGGGTCCTCAACACTGCACGGGCGGCCGTTACACCGATCGAAGCGCCGCGTGTTTCAACGACGACCGCGTGGTTGGCAAATGATTGCTTCGTCTGACGGCAGCATCTAGCAGTTGACGCCGGCGACCTGCACAAGACCCGCTCGATGAGCAGCGCTCGATCAGTCTGACGTAGTCGCAATAATATGCCAACTATCGCGAAAACTCAGGCGATGTTTCCTGTTGGAGGCGGCGTACTCCAAGAAAGGCCATCATCGAATTGTCCGTCTCCAGACGTCGCACGGTCGCTCACACCTGTTGCATTTACCCCGATCGAGTGATCGAAGATGATCGCTGCGGAGGCGTGCACGCGGCAACGCGTGCGTCGGAGCTTTGACCTCATACGCTCTTCTCCGAAGGACAGATGATTCCGAAGAAGGGATCGCCCGGAGCTGCTCGCAAATGCGTCAGCGAATCTGAGATGATGACCGTCAGTCGGCAGAGCACATTTTGCGCAACTGTGATCGAGGTGATTGGCTAGCTGCTGCGCACGAGAGATCAGCCTGCCGGGCACGTTTCAAAGAGAACCGACGGCTGACATTCGGCGCGAAGCCGTTCCGCCGCTCCGAAAGGCGGACCGGACACGACGATCTAGCTCACAGTTGGCGCGGCTCCCGAAACCAAGCGGCACTTTGTATTGCTGGGCAGTCGCTGCAGCTCCCGGTTCGACAGGCGTCCCTTTTGGTGTTGATGGCGTCCAAATAGCTGTCATGGATCGAGGGACCGACGGGCATATGAATCATATACGTTGATATACGTTGTGCCGGCGCGTCTGGCGTGTGAATTGGCGTCAAAGGCGAAATTCATCCGATCTCCGCGCCCATGGAAAAAGCACCTGTGTCGTCTGCCGAAGTTCACCAGCACATTGTTTCACGTCTTCAGAAGCCGAATCCCGTCATCCTCGATATCGGCTGCAATGACGGGACCGATACGGAACAGTTTCTCAACCTTTGCCCGCAAGCTCAGCTCTACTGCTTTGAGCCGGACCCGCGAGCGATCGCGCGCTTCAAGAAGAAGCTGGGCCCATCCCTCTATAGGGTGAAGCTGCTTGAGATCGCGATTAGTGATCGAAACGGGATGATCGACTTCCATCCAAGCAATGCAGATGGTGATGCGAAGGAATGGGACCTCTCCGGCTCAATACGCCGCCCGAAGAACCATCTTACTGAGTATGAGTGGGTTCGGTTCGATCGCCCTGTCTCGGTTGAAACGCGGCGGCTGGACGACTGGTGCAGCGAAGCCAAGCTGAATACGATCGATTTCATCTGGATGGATGTCCAGGGGGCCGAAGCGGACGTTATCGCCGGCGGCATGCAGACCTTGAGCAACACGCGCTTCGTCTACACAGAATATAGCGACCGCGAGCTCTACGAAGGGCAGTTGTCCCTCCAAGCTATTCTTGACCTGTTGCCATCATTCGAAGTGGCGGCCCACTATCCCCGCGCGGTGGAGGGTGATGTATTGCTCGAAAATAAGCGCTTCTAGTGGCGACTCATATCGGGCGCCTCATTCATTGCTGGTAAACCTGACCGGCGCGCTTAGCCGCCCAAAGCTGCACAACGGGTGATCATTCGAGCGGATATCGGTGGCCGGAGGGGCGCTCCGGTTTCCGGTTGCCATTACAGACCCCGCGCATGACATCCGCGTCGGGGCGGGGGGGGTTCCGACAGTGCCACGATCGGAACGGTCGTCAACGAACTCGGTCTGCGCGACTCGGTACTGCGACTCTGGAAGCTCCGGCAGGAGCCGGCATCGGCGGCGTTGGGCCCGCCACGCAGGCGACGCCGATGTCGGCGGACCAGGCTTCGGAGATCGTCCGCCTACGCCAGCAGAACGAACGGCTAAGCACGGAGCGCGATACTAAAAAAGGTCGGACTTGGGAGCTTTGTGAGTTGAACCGCGAGCCGTTGCGCTGAAATGCAAGTGGATCGTGCTCGACACGACCATGAGCGAGGCGGGGGCGTAGAGACCTATGAGAGCGCTCGAGGGTTGCGCCACGGATAAGAAGTGGTGTTTTTGAGGAGCGCCTGACTGCAAGGGTCTCTCTCTCTCTCTCTCTCTCTCTCTCTCTCTCTCTCTCTCTCTCTCTCTCTTGTCCTTTAAACAAGGCCGGCACGCCGCGAGGAACTGTAGCTGCAGACAGCATTATATCGCAGGTCCGGCCATCCGTTGCGCCGCGGCGTGTGGAACGTTTATGAACCACTTCATGGAAATCCCGGCTGTGCTGCACTTCCGAGCAGGAGTCGGCCGGCGCTTTGGAGCGTTCCCTCGTTTAAAGCTGCGTGCTGAGCAACCACGAAGCTGTCGCACATGGCCCGCGCCAGATTGCTGGTGGTAGAGAGCGACGCACTTCCAGCGAGACCGCTCGCAATGTTGCAGACCTCAGCGCTCTGCCGCGCGGCGTTCGTCGCGGCGAGTCGCATCAGCGTCGCTGTGTTCGGGTTTACCGCATCCTTGAGCGCTTCCTTCCACAGCTGCTCGGTCGCCTCATAGAAGAAGGAACGGGCGGAACGCAGCATAGCTTCGGCTCTCGCCATCTCCAGTTGGACATAGCCGCGCTCTGCCATCACGGGCGCTCCAGTGATTGAGACGCGGCTTCCGGACATGGCGATCACCTCGTTTAGCGCGGAGCGCGCAATACCGATGCCGACAATCGCATGCGCCTGCGCTGCGAAAGTGACGGACGGATAACGATAGACCGGCGCGTCGAGTGTCGGCGGACCGCCGCGGATCAAGGTCCATTCCTCCGGTACAATGACATCGGTGACAACGACGTCGTGGCTGCCGGTGCCTTGCAGGCCGATGACGTCCCAATTGGGGCGGATTGTCACCTTCTCGGCCGGCATCACGGCTACACGAGCAAGGCCCCCGGTCGGATCGTCTTCCACAGTGATGCCAACGGCTATCAGATCCGCGCCCGGTGAGCCGCTGGCGAATGGCCACACGCCGTTTAGGACAAACCCGTCGGTGCTTCGCCTGGCGGGCTGAAGCGGGAAAAGCGCACCTGCCAAGACCACGTCAGGTCCATTCGCGTATACCTTGCGAAGCGTGTCGTCCGGAAGAGCAGCGAGGTAGCGAGCCCCATCGCCGAAGCTGGCGACCCAACCGGCGGAGCCGTCGGCTTCGGAAATGCGCTCGATCAGGCGACAAAAGTCGGCGGGCGTTCGCTCCTCGCCGCCGAATCGCTTGGCGACCAAAGCCCGATAGACGCCAACGCGCTTGAAGCCCTCGATGATCTCGTCTGGAATCTTCTGCGCGCGGGCGAACTCGTTTCGACGCGCGCGGATATCGACCAGTAGCG
Source organism: Bradyrhizobium sp. ERR14 (assembly GCF_014198235.1). Taxonomy (NCBI): domain Bacteria; kingdom Pseudomonadati; phylum Pseudomonadota; class Alphaproteobacteria; order Hyphomicrobiales; family Nitrobacteraceae; genus Bradyrhizobium; species Bradyrhizobium sp. ERR14. The sequence goes on from NZ_JACIHD010000012.1 coordinate 136,299, forward strand.
GCGACAGATTATCCCAGGTCGCAGCCGTAGCGTCGGCTTCTGAAGTGATCTTCTCTGGTGGAGCGTTCATAAGCTGTCCTCGGTGTCTTGAGCCGATCGATGCCGTGCTTCATTGATTTGGATTGTGCGCGCATGGCGAAGCCGGCCGGATTGATACCCAGTCCGCAGGGATCGTCGAAACTGTCGCAGTTGATATCGACTGTGATGCGATTACAGGCGGTTTCCAGTCTAAACCACACCCCGAACGATTGGCTCAAAAAAAAGGTGTTGAGGGCTTGGAAGACTGACGGAGGGCTGTCGATGCTGTCATTGAGGCTGAACCGGCAAAGCAACCGATATGCGGCAGCGAGATCGATCCGCCTCTGCTGCACTATGTCTCCAAGGGCTGACGGCAGCGCTCGTTTTGTCATGTCTTCTCCAACGGACTTTGTCACACTTGGGCTCGGCCGGCTCGAACCAATTGTGAATGCCTGACTTGGCGACCGCGAGGTCGCCCAAGCCTGCGGCTCTTTTCCATGTCCCCAGCAATCGACATGCCATCAATCAAGTCTGCCGGCCGTGTCTGAATCCAGCGAGATCACGTCGCTCGTGCCGCGCCGGCAGGATGTTCGCGCCTCCCGTGTCTGATTCCAGGCACAAGATGTCATCAACCGAACACGGCGGAAGGAGAACGACTGAAGTGGACCTCGACCGCGAACCAGTCGGGCTCGGCTTGCCTGCTGGAGTTTCAGGCCCGCTCCGATCTCCTGACATTACCAACAGCGCAATTTACCGTGCTCGCGACTGTGGGTGAGCTGTTGGTTAGAAGCGGACATGAGACGGCAGGTATTCAACAAACGTGACGGCGGCGTCAGGGCCTGCCATTGCAATCAAGTCGCTGTCCTATGTACTCCAAGAGTGCCCCCGCTCATGCAAGCGAAAGGCAAAAAGCTTCCTGGATGCTTGAGTTGTCGAAGTTCACCAGTAACTGATCCGCCTGTTCCTGTTTTGTCGTACCAAACGCAAGAGATTCGCGCAGATCCCTGCCGTGACTTACGCTTTTCGGCGCCTCTCTCTTCAGCGAGCTCCAGATGCTTTAGATCATGACTGAGCTTGTCTAACTCGCCAGCAACAGCGACACGATTGGCTGCTCGTCTTTTGCTGAGATCAGTGCTGTACAGGGCTCTGAGATAGGATCGAGTTGGGGCGCGTCCGGCGAGGTCCGTGATTCGGCACGCCGAAACTGGAAATCTTCTCACGGTCGCTCCGGTACGCACCGTACGCTTATCATGCGATCAGATCACTCTCGCTGAGAGTGTGCATTGTCCGGTCAGTAGGAAGCTTGCGCGCGCATGGCGAAGCCCAATCTGCCAAATAACCACCCCGGGCGGAATCGTCCGCGCCGCAACGGTTACTTCTTTTGGCGGGCGTCCGGAAAGGCCATCGGGTGCAAAGAATTGGCGGCGCAGGTGTCTCCGCGTGGCGCTGACATCAAGGTGTGCAGCGGCATCACTGATATGGACGAGCAGGCCTTGGTATGCTCGTTCTGCCTGGCGGTATATCCTATGGAACGACGTCAGGCGCGAGCCGGTTGCCGGCGTTGAGAGACCGGAGTGCGCTTGCTCGCGATATGTACCCCAGCCGGGGACCTGTCCGCCGGACGCCAGTACACGACGGATGTCGCCGGCGGCGCTCGGCGTCTTTTGACCAGCGCGCGTTCAATCTTCCTGCAAATGCGTGGCGCGCCAGTCATACGAGAACGTTTGTGCGACGAAGGCTCGATCGCGCGCTGCCGCGGGGCCGGGATAGTTGATCAACAGATACGCCGTGACCTGCCAAAATCGAAACTGAAGCGCGGTCACCTACGTAATCGAAGCACTCCAGTCGCCAATCATGGTGACGACTCAATAAGCGCCGGACTGGCTGCAGTTGTGCGTCCTTCGGGGTAGGAAAAACGCGCAGGCCTCGCCTCGTGCTGGTTGACGCGAGACAGTTGCCTCCGGCCGCCTTGAAAGAATGGACGGCAGATCTTTACCTTCTTTTTATAGCGATCACAGTCGTTCATCATTGATGGCAGATGCGGGGGAGACCGTCCGATCCCGACGCGAGTAGCATTTTTCTTTGCATCCGCCGGATGGGTAGTCTTGGTGGTCGTAATCCCTGCTCTATGTGATCTTCGGCCCTAGCTGAGCCTGGTGATCATAGCAGGACCAGAGGGGGCTGCCGGATCGCGGGTGAGAACTGCCGGAATTGTCGCGTGTTCCGTTAGGCCGAGAGCTCAGCCCCTGCATGCCTCGCACCGCGATCTGCCGCTTGCACCACGTCTGTTGGCCTAGCGCATCAACGTGCAGGCATGAATAGTGTCGCCCGCGGTATGAGTGCTTCTTGGTGCTGGCCTCGCGTCGCCAACATGAGCACGTAGAATACGATAAGAATTAAGAGGCCGCGCATACCAAAGATCTTCTCGAAGCTAGGACAATTGTGGAGCGGATTGTATTCGGTGCATTTAATGCAGCCGATGCATGAGCGAATCGCACGGAACTCAACCGAAGCCCTACATCAGGCGGCAAACGACCAGCCGGCCGGCGAAGGTGCCGGCGTCAGCTCAGCAAATCGACCCTGCCGGTGCCGAGCCGATACAGGCCCCCGACGACCTTCAGTCTGTTCTGCTCAACTGCCCTGTTCAGAATCGGCCCCGTCGATTTTAGTTTGTTGACGTTATCGATTACATTTTGTCGGGTTGCTAGGACGAACGTGTCACCGGTTTGCTGGCGAGATACTTTTACCGCAGGCGCAAGCGCAGCGACGAGGGATGAAATGTGCCCCGGCGCCGGCTTATCGTCGCGGAGCGACTTGATCGTGGCGTCTATCGCACCGCAATGATCGTGGCCAAGTACCAGGATCAGCGGCGTGTTCAGCACGGCCACCGCATATTCCATACTGGCGAGCGTGTCATCGTTGGCGAAGTTGCCGGCGAGGCGGCAGACAAACAGATCGCCAAGTCCGCTGCCGAAGACAAGTTCAGGCGCCACGCGAGAATCGGCGCAGCTCAAAACCGCGGCATATGGATTTTGCCCATCCACCAAAACCGGGCGCTCGCGCTTGAAATCGTCGCTTCGTGATACGCCTTGGACATAGCGATCGTTCCCTTCCATCAGCCGGTTCAGGGCAGTCTCCGGCGAGATCAGGTTATCTGGCTTGGGCGGCGTTCTTGCTTCCTTCGCATCGACAATGTTGTTGCCAAGCCGCAGGCAAACTGACGAAATAGCGAATTGCAACAGCGAGCGGCGCGAAGGCGCGATCTTGGTCAGATAGGTCGGAGAATGGCCTGCATGCATGCATCTCACCTCATCGCGCGGCTTTACGCCACCCGGTGGCTTCGGCTTCCGCTTCGCTGCAAAGCCAGCGTTCACCGGGCTTCTTCGTCATGTCGATTTGTTCGTAACTGAGTTGCCCGGGCAGGTGATAAATGCGCTCGCCGTTGCGGTCTACGGTGCCCTTTATCAGGCACTCGGACGAGGGCGGGTCCGATAGCAGCGCGGATCCGAGCAGGAGTTCCTGAGCGTCGATCGGAACCGAGCTCGCGCCGATGATGATCGTCCCCCTTGTTGCGGCGACGCCAGTCCCAGGGCGCGATGAACGCCCCCGACCATAGCCCCGCATAGGCTTTGCTCGCCACAACCTCATAGACAACGTAGCTTTGAGTAGAAGGGCCCGACGATAATGCCCAGCCGGAGCGTACCATCCAGGCGTTCACGTCCTCGCCTTCTATGAAGCAACTGCCGCGTGATCTGCCGTATTCATCAACTCCTGTGGTATGACAATCCCACGTTCGTCCGTTCGAATGCTTGATCAGCTCGTCGCGAGCAGCTACGCCGCAAGTCCATTTCCGACCGTGGGCGTCGAGGCAAATCTGGTCAGTCTCAGGAGCTTCGATGCCTGAGAGCCGAAGCTTAGTTTGCTCGATCTCAATCGTATTGCCGTCGAGGATGCGAGGAGGGCCGCTGAGCTTCGCTGCGCAGACCGGAGATGTGATGACAGCGAACAATGCGACCATCATTACGCGGTGTTTCATCCCAACAATAACCTCTCGCTCTTGATCCATGTTCACGCACGATCCGGCGCCGCCACATTCGACTGCTTAAACGCTATGTCCGTTATTCGGCCGACATCTTTCGACGTTTTTTCTTAAAAAGGGTGGCCGTCATTTCCAAGCTACGACCTTACGCTGCGTGAGGTTCAAGCGATTTCTTCCGGTGTGCGTGTCGCGGTACCCTTCGAACCTCGCCGGTCTCTCTCTCTGGGCGCGCACTGCACCCTCTCCACCTGAGGAGGAGATCCGCATCGCTCGGCCGCGAACTCGGTATGCGGGAGAAAGCCGAACCTCGGAACGCTGTTTCTCACGCGGTTGAAGAACAAAAGTCGCCTGTGAATCTTGAGGGTCGAGTGGAAGTCAGGAGGGGAGGAGCAATCTGGCTATGCTTTGTGGCGGTCACCATCGGCAAGGCTGCCGACGGTTTCAGCAAGAGCGATGACATTTCGCCGTAAAGTCTTGTCAGGATCTGTTCGAAAGAAACCTGGTCTTGCTTCTTCTGAGATCTGGACAAAGGCGCCACGGAGTTCAGCTCAATGTCCGCTGCGTAAAATGAACCGGTATCGTTTGAGCAAACCGCGCAAGACCCGGAGGCCTCTTTCGGGGGGGCAACCAGGGTGGTCGTTGATGCCAATTCCGTTGTGGCTTTTCGCACGTCTGCGCTGCACCATATCTCGTTCGTGGTGCCGCCGCCGCGTTCGGACAAGGACCGGATTGTCATGACCCAGGCGGCGACTGGCGGCCGCTCTCTCGTGGTACGCTTCACCGCGATCACATGTGGAGAGTCACCCACCAAGCCCGGCGTGTGGGCGTGCGTTTGCGCCAGGGAAATTTGGAACGGCAACCTCCGTGGCTTCGTTGTATACGCACCGGGCGAGGGGTAAGCCGCCCGCGTGTTCGGAGGATCGCGAGTGTCATCCTGATGCCATTCGGTGCGAGGCCTCAATCCACAACATGGTTGCCCCATCGCGGCACTCGGGCAGGGTAGCTCTGGTGCGGTTTAGCCGACTCAAGCTGCAAATCATTCGCAACGACCTCACTACACAATGGGAATGAAATGGTTGCAGCGCCCCGGAATTTTCCGGTCTCTTCCTACGCGCTTGAAGTGGATGGTCGACTCAGAGCCGAATTCGCAACCAGAGACGCCGCCAGGGCAGGCGGAGCAGAACGAAAGAGGCGGTTTCCCACGCTTCAAATCCGGATATTTGACGCGCAGACGAATGCGCGCGAGGAAATCTAGCGCCGACTCAGTTCGGTCCTCGAAGCTTCGCGCACGGCTCCGGGGCTCTCGCCGTGGGCACTCGGAAAAGGGCCGGTGCTCAGAGGGCATTGCCGGCCCACTGACACTGCCCGATTACCGTCTTAACGCGTTTCGTCGCAGCACTCGATCCCGCGTGCCGCCTCGGCGTCGTCATGCTTACGCTCTTGCGGGTGCCAGTCAGTCGCGCGATGGGCGGCGCACAGCCGGATCGGGCTTGGGCCCGAAGCATCTTCAGGCCCGGTCCCTTGAAGAGTGGCATGGAGGAGGTGGTTCCCTCGTGGATTGGTGTCCTCCCACCGCGTCGGGCGCGCCGGGGGCCAAATCTCGCCAGCTGGCACGCGCCGCTGAGCTCGGCTACTCGCAGAAGGAATCGGAGGCAATCGTGCTGCCCGACTTTTTCCTGACGGGCTGAAAGCTGCAGGAAAGGCTCGCGACTGCTGAAGGCGTAAACTAGAGCTAATATGTCTGTAGTTGCTCAGACGTTCGGCCGTAAAGGAGCTACGGCGCGATCTTGCTCTGCGCGACCATTTTAGCGAGGGCCTTCGCTCCCCTCTAACTCTTCCTGTTCCTTTGGCTCCATGCGAGCGAACCAGGAGCCAGGAGGAAAGGCCGCGATACGCTTGGCAAAGGAGGATTGCGGCTCCCAATCTTGCCCTTCGCTCTTCTCGAAAGTGATGACCCCGTTGTATGTAAAAAAACGGGGCCCTGGGATATTACAGTTCACTAAAAGCAAAACGCGCCACAGATCACCTTTCTCGGTCGGCTTGTCATTCTGCTTCGGCAAGTAGTCCACTCCAACAGGTTCAACGATAGTGCAGCGGCCCTGCCGCAGAAGATCGCCGAGCCGGCCTTGCATGGTCGTCACAAAGTTGAAGTTGCTCGGATCATGCAGAAAGCCAAAATTTGCGTCCCTTTCGCCATCCTTGACTTCACTGGCGATCAACGAGAGCGCCAGGGCGCGCCAGCCCAATTCCATCGGTTTGGCATAGGTCGACGCAAGTTGAATCGTGCCGTCGAGCGCGATCTTCCAGGTGATAACGTACTGTTCGTCTGATGTATCATCGCGGTGCCTGGTCCACGAAACGAAAACATGGTCATTTTCGTCAAGTTCAGCGACGCCCCACATTCGAGGGACGAACTGCGCCACCTTCGAGACATTGGAGATAATTTGTTCTATTGTCTCGCCGTCTTGCGCTCGCCACGTTGACTTGAATCTTTCGATAAGGGGGCTCTCGTTGGCGCGAACACTGTTGTTCGTCGCAGCCAACCCGGCCAGGCAGATCAGGGATTGACCGAGACAAAACCATAACGCGCGTCTTCCAGACATTTTCCTCATAACTGTCAGCCTATCTGCTTTCATCCACACGTCATTCTAAAGCGGGGCAACCTTTAACCTGCTATGCGCGAGCGCAAGAAGTTAGCGGCGACGCGACGGGGAGACCGATGGTGTCCCGTGCGAGCAGGCACTCCCCTCTATGTCACGCGCCGCTAACTTCGCTGCCGGCGACAGCTTCAATTTGCTGTGCCGGACATGCCCAGCAGGAGGAGACTGGGCATGCCGAAGTCTTGCATTCTTCGTGCCAGGTGATGGACGGTATTTCACACCGCTTTTGTGTCCTCTTTGTCGACTTTCCGACTGGCAGGTCTCGATGTTTCCTTTCAGCGCTATCCAGCGCGGCTTATGCATCCTCGTCACGCGACGGTTTGGTCCGGTATCGTTGCCAGAATGTGCGTTTCGATCTCTGCCATGCGTTTGGGCATTTGCGGCCAATGGGCCATGGTGCGTTTGGCGCTCCCTCGCGACACGCGGCGCTTCGAGAACAGCCTCAGTCCGGAGCGCTTTGCACTCGACGGCCAACCACGCGAAGCCGATCTTCACCACCGAGCATTTTGAGTCTTGCTGAACTGCAAATCAACGTGCTGGCGGGGTATGTTGCTGGCCTTGCCAGCTGGGGCCTATTCAACACGGATCCTGTTGGCCGAGAAGGTGACTGGATGGTGGACGTGCTCAAGAACCGCTGGGAAGCCGGAGATGCGTTCTGCTCGAGGTGGCAGTCCCGACCCGCGCAAGCCGCATTTGTCCCAATCTGGCGTGCGGCCCGCGGGCAGCTGCGATGGTCATTCCGATATCGCCGATTGAAAGCGCTTCTACATCATCTCAACGTGATGCACGGTGATTCGCGTAGCAGATGTCGCAGCATCAGCGTGAGACATAATCTGAGAGGTTGACGGAAGACTTCTCTTGCCGATAATCCAAGCCGTCGAGGTTCTCCGGTTTCCATTTGATCCGGAGCTAAGAGGGAAGCCGGTGACAATGCCGGCGCTGCCCCCGCAACTGTGAGCGGCAAGCCGCTGTCCAAAGACGTCACTGAAGCCTGCGCGGCTTCGGGAAGGCCGGACAGAAGCGATGACCCGCGAGCCAGGAGACCTGCCCCGACAATATATTCGTCCACGGGCGGGGTGTCCCGGTGGTGCGCCAAGCAGCCGTCGCACCGCGCGACTTCCCCTGCCTGCGTCCGCCATGGCCTTTGCCCCCAACATGGGGTTCACGCTATGACTCTTCTCTCGCTTCCGGTTGCCACCCTCGGAACGCCACGCATCGGTCCAAGGCGCGAGCTCAAACTCGCTCTCGAAAGTTACTGGGCCGGAAAAAGCAGCGAACAGCAGTTGCTCGAGGACGCAGCTGGCCTGCGTGCCGCGAACTGGGCTCGTCAGAAATCTATCGGCGTCACGGTCATTCCATCGAACGATTTCTCGCTGTATGACCAGGTGCTCGACACAAGTGTCATGGTTGGCGCCATCCCGGAGATCTACGCCTCGAAAACCGAATCCGTTTCGCTCAAGACGTACTTCGCCATGGCCCGCGGATCACAATGCGACGATCAGGATGCGAGTTGCGGTCACGGACCGCGCGGATTTGGCGCACCCGCGCAGGAGATGACCAAGTGGTTCGACACCAACTACCACTACATGGTCCCCGAGTTTCACAGGGGACAGACTTTCAGGCTATGCTCTCGCAAGCCGATCGAGGAGTATGAGGAAGCCAAGGCCCTTGGCTTTCAGACCCGCCCTGTCCTGATCGGGCCGGTCACATTCCTAAAGCTCGGCAAGAGTCCCGATCCTGCGTTCCAGCCACTCTCACTACTGGATGAACTGATACCGGCCTATATCGAGGTTCTGCAGGAATTGGCCAAACGTGGGGCAAATTGGGTTCAGTTCGACGAGCCCTGCCTGGTTCTTGATCTGGATGAGAGGGCGCGACAATCTTTGCGACATGCCTATGACCGGCTCGCCAAGGAGGGGCCGGCCATCAACATCTTAGTCACCAGCTATTTCGGCGATCTCGGGGACAATCTGGACACCGCCTTGAGCCTGCCAGTCGCCGGACTGCACCTCGATCTGGTTCGGGCGCCACAGTTGTTGGACCAGATCATCGCTGGCGGCCGAAGTGATCTCGTCATGTCGCTCGGTGTCGTCGACGGCCGGAATGTATGGCGGTCGAATCTGTCGTCGCTGCGCAAGCGGCTCGAACCCGCGATTGCGAAGCTCGGCAAGGATCGTGTACAGATTGCCCCATCCTGCTCGCTGCTTCATGTGCCGGTCGATGTTGAACTCGAAACCGGGCTCGCTTCCAACGTCAAGAGCTGGCTTGCTTTCGCGGTCCAGAAGATGCGAGAGCTCGCGATCCTGGCGCGGGCACTCGCAGGCGACCAGAATGTTGCGCTAGCTCTTGCCGAGTCGGAATGTGCCGCGACTGTCCGCCGGACTTCGCCGAAAATCCATGATGCCAATGTCGCTGTCCGGATGAAAGCGATCGACCAGACCATGCGTCGGCGCGCGAGCCCATTTGCCCGTCGTGCCGAGATCCAAAGCAATCGTTTCAGACTACCGGCTTTTCCTACCACGACGATCGGATCGTTTCCGCAGACCAAAGAAGTCCGGAATGCCCGTGCGGCGCATGCCCGAGGCGCTATGAGCGACGAGCAATACGACAGGTTCCTCAAGGAGGAGACGGCGCGCGCCGTACGCTGGCAGGAGGACATCGGTCTCGATGTTCTCGTGCACGGCGAGTTCGAACGCAATGACATGGTGCAGTACTTCGGTGAGCAACTCGCCGGCTTCGCGTTTACTAGGAATGGATGGGTCCAATCCTACGGATCGCGCTACGTCAGGCCACCGATCCTGTTTGGCGATGTAGTGCGGTCGAAGCCTATCACCGTAGGCTGGTGGCGCTACGCGCAATCACTAACGAGGAAGCCGATGAAGGCGATGTTGACCGGACCGGTGACGATCTTGAACTGGTCCTTTGTTCGCGATGATATTCCCAGAAGCGAGGTCTGCCGCCAGATTGCGCTCGCGATCCGAGACGAAATCCGCGATCTCGAGAATGCTGGTGCGACCATGATCCAGATCGACGAAGCTGCACTTCGCGAAGGATTGCCGTTGCGTCGATTGGAGTGGACCGCCTATCTCGACTGGGCCGTGGATTGCTTCCGCATCTGCTCATCCGGCGTCGCTGATCAAACGCAAATTCATACACATATGTGCTACTCGGAGTTCAACGACATCATCGGTGCGATCGCTGCAATGGACGCAGATGTCATCTCAATCGAGACGTCGCGGTCGAAAATGGAACTACTCGACGCGTTCAGGAACTACGAATATCCGAATCAGATCGGGCCGGGCGTGTACGACATCCACTCTCCACGCGTTCCCGACGCGGGCGAAATGAAGGAGCTGATGGCGTTGGCTCGGACCCGGCTGCAGGATTCGCAGCTCTGGGTCAATCCGGACTGCGGCCTTAAGACGCGCAAATGGGAGGAGGTTCGGCCGGCGCTAGCGAACATGGTCGCTGCCGCCCGCCAACTGCGCGCTGCATTCGATCCGCGAGGCCGTTGATCCGGGCTTGGGTCTCTTCTCGACAAAGCTGATCCTCTTGCGGTCATTTGCGCTCTCCATAATCGATGGAGCCTTGGGAACACAAAAAAAGCCCGGCCCCCGCTTAGCGGGCCGGGCGAAAGTCTGGGAGGAGCGACGCTGACGCATCGCGCGGGCTTCCATCGGCGGAAGAGAGGACAACCGCCGGTTCGATTACGGCAAGGACATTCGCCGAAAATCTGAGCCCAGTTGAAGCACAAGCTCAGCGTAGCTCAATTATGCAGTGGTATGCGACCGTATAGCCTGAAGTGTATAAATATACACCAAGGTTTGTCGCTCAAGAGCACGTCGGCAACGATTACGACAGCGACGAGGGGAGGCGGGTGATGCCGGGCGGTCACCGCAGGGCACGAGCCGCAAACTCGGTGCGCTTTCCTGCCTGGAAACCTTATGCTCCATCAGCGCGACGATACGAAAAACCTGGCTCCAAGGATCTCGCAGCGTGGACAATGCATGAGCGGTTGCTATTGATTTGAACCCTGCTTGCGGCAGTCCTTGGCCGACCGGATCCACCCGATAGTCGGGTTTCGGCTTGGGCCTTTGTTTGAGAGTCTATGAGCGGACCACGCGGAGGATGTCACGAGCTTGAAGATGGCACGGTGCCGATAGGTTGCTCCTCAGCCGTGAGCGTGGTCCTGCCCTCAACATAGGCCAGTTTGAGTGATGGCGATTTCGGATCCGACACGACTCGGCTCGGCGCGAAGTTAGACCGGACGTCCAGCGCCTTGCCGCTGCTAAACGTACCCGGGCGAGCAGTGCCTCGCGGATCATTCAGAGCGTGCCGGGCTGGGAAGGAGTGGGAGTGCTTCGCCGCACCCGCGCGCCGCAATCGTCCGTCCTACGGGTCGGCGGACATGAGAGACATCCGCTTCGCGCGATGTCACTGCGCAACTGCCAAACCTGAGACGGTCACACTGTGGAACGTGCCGGAACCAGAGCTCAGAAAGGCTCGGCCATGGCGTTTGCACCGGTGGTCGAGCAAGCGATCATAGTGCGCAGAAGCCATTTTTGGCGGTACGGCGGCTACGCGCCCGCCAACACCCCATTTTCACTTCGGCAGGATGAGCATGAGGTCTAATTCCTGCTGTAAAACGGCAGCGATCAATACGGCCCCTCTCGGCGTCGTGTCAGGGATTGCCGGCCTTGGCGGACGATAACACGACCGAGCTCCGTTCGGCCTCAGCTTCTTGCTCCAATTTCAGAATATGCGCTCTTAGCGCATCGGAAGTGGCTGCCGCTGTCTCGCCGAACAGCGGATCTCCATGACCGGTGACGGCGGAAGCGATTTCAGTCCATTCCTGTGCCGAGAGAGCCTTCAGTGCGGCCGGAAAGAAATCTCGTTCTTCCCACATCATGTGGCGCCGCTCGCGAACTATAAAGTCGCGTATGATATTGCCGACGTCTTGCCGAGCGAGCTCACGATCCGTGAGGATGGCGTCAATAGCTCGCGCGAAGCCGTGCAAACGGTCGACGACTTCCTGGTGTTCAAGCGCGAGATCGCCGACGATTGCAGCTGCATCCGGATCGCAAGCCTTGAGCTTGGAAAAAATCAAGTCCTCCTGTGGATGATGGTACACCTCGGGGTAAACCTCGAAATAGCTGATAATCGCGCGGATGACCTCATAATCGGGACGGATCCCCTTCTCAAAAATCTCCAATTCGCGTTGGAGAGCTGCCAGAAGCAGATCAATGTTGCGATGCTCTCGAAGCAAAAGATCGATGATCATTGCGGTGTTCCTGGAGGCACAATCTAGGCCGGAAGCGTTTCTGCCACTTGCAAGATCGCTCAAGCCGAGTTCGGTGTTGTTTGCGCTGCAATTTTATCCGCGCTGTTCGACGCAAAAGAGTAGCGCGCTTGAATTTGAGCTGGCGTAAATCAACTTAGCCGAAGTGTTGAGGTTGCCCACGCAAGACGCTTGTCGGATAGCAGCTGGTCTCGGTAAAACTGGCGGCCTGGGCGTGCATGGCGGACCCTATCTTGCGAACGTCGATGGGACGCAGATTGGCTGATCCTGACGAACTGGAAAATTTGGATGTTTTCCCTAGGTAGCAGTCCCTAAGTATTTACACGTAAGTGCCATGAGCAGGGCGTCCTGAATGGGGGCGGCGCGGTCCCTTGTTTGCTCAAACATGTTCAAATCGGATTAGAAAGCTGCATGCTGGCTTCGGCGGCCGTGTCAGTGGAACAGTCGGAAGCGCACGGCCGCACCCGTGAAGAGCTCCAGCCAGCCGAAAAGTTGTGTCCACCGCCACTTTCGGCTCGCCGCAGGAAGTCTTGTTCGGGCGCCTTGGCTCTGATCCCCGTCAGCATCGGTCGGCCGCGGAGGTGACCAGGCGGATATTGACGGCATCCCGATCGATGTACGCTGGCCGACGTGGTCGACGCGCTTGATGATCATGCGATCCGCTGTCGTAGCCCCTTAATGGTGTGTGACGATGGTTAGGGCGGCTCGCCTCGGCCGGAACCGCACTCAGCGCGCGCTGGTATGCCGGCGTTCCGTGGCCGCAGTGCCGCTTCGGCTCGCTCCAAAGCACGCGACCGTTTGAATTTCGAAGACCGAAGTGACTGTCGCCCAGCCGGGCGCAATGAGCGAATGATGTCCTCTCGTAGCCGATTGCCACAGCGTCAAGATGCGCACTTGTGCTCAATGCGATGGAAGTCGAACCGTTCACGGCAGCCCTCACCGGGGCTCCGTTGGCGGATGGACCAGTATATTGCCGAACTATGCCGTTCTCGGGGGTGACAGACCTGCTGTCCATCGGAGCACAAATTTGGGCGGACGTAGTTGATCTGCTTCATGTGCCGTCGTGATTCAAGAAACCAGCAGCGTGTGTTGCATCGGTAGCCGTCACCGAAGACATGATCCGCTCGGCGCGGTACGCCTGAAAACCCTCCTTTCGCCGTCTGGATTGCGCAGCTTGGATGCATGAATAAGCTATTCTCGCCATTTGCGCTGGTGCTAGAGTCCCGCAGTAATGGCGATCCGCATCAACTCAGACATGCTGCGGGCATTGGTCTTGGCCATGAGGTTTGCACGGTAAACCTCGACTGTCCGGGGACTGATGCCGAGATCATGGGCGATCATCTTGTTAATCTTGCCGGCTAATAGTCCCTGCAGGACGTCACGCTCGCGCGACGAGAGGCCAGCGAGGCGGGCTTCCGCCTGCAGTTTCGCTGCGTCACCGGCTGGGTTCGTCGGCCGCGCTTCCAAAGCACTATTGATCGCACGCAATAGCACGTCCTCCACGAATGGCTTCTCGATGAAGTCGACCGCACCCGCTTTCATCGCTTCGACTGCGAGCGATACGTCGCCATGACCAGTTATCAAAACGACGGGGCAGTTGACGCGATTGGCCTTCACTTTACTGACTAGTTCGAGACCGCTCATACCCGGCATACGGATGTCTGACACAATGCAATCAACTGGACCGCTCGCGACGTCATTAAGAAACGCGGTCGCCGTCTCATAGGTTGCTACGTAGAAACCGTTTACATCAAGAAGAAATGCGAGCGAGTCCCGCATTGCGGCGTCATCGTCGATCACAAGAATGCGCCGCCCCATCATGTCGCTTCACTAAGCTCCGCAAATGGCGCGGTGAACTGAAGTATCGGGCTGCGACCCGGATTCGCTTCCGCGACGATATATCCGCCATGTGGCTCGACGATCGTCCGGCAGATTGATAGCCCCCCCCACACACATGCCATGCCTTTTAATCGCGACAAAGGGCTGGAACAGTCGGTCGGCGATATCAGCGCTGATGCCGGGGCCTTTATGGGCAACGGTAAACCTGTCGACGTTGGCAGCTTCGCGGCGCGGGCAGGAGGCCATGGCCTCGATTGCATTGCGCATCAGGTCCAGCGCGACCTTCTGGATCTGGATCTGGATCTGGATCTTGTCGACGATCATGTCGCGGTCGCTGCGGGTCATCACGCGTACACCTCGCTCCTTGGGGCCAACTAGGCCAGAGCCACAGCTTGTTCAAGGAGCGTGAGCGGACTCTCCACAGTGCGCCCGCCCCTGGCAACGAATTTCCGCAGGCGCTTGATGATATCGTTGGCGAGCAGAGCCTCTTCGGCGGCGTGTTCGAGTGCATCACCAATGCAGTTGGCGTCCGGTTCGTCGGGTGCCAGCAGAGCCTTTGTTCGCGCATGTAGCTTGTAATTGCGGAGAGCGGCCGGTTGATCCTCATGGGCAATAGACGATCCCATCTCACCAATGGCAGTCGGCCGCGACACGTGCACGAGTTCAGGTGGCAGATCTTGCAACCGCCGTTCCTGCGCCCGCTCTTAGTGAGGTTTCGGATGAAACCGGTGAAGAGCCGTTCGGCGCGCGCTATGGCCTCACCGACGGAGGTCGAGCCGTCGCCCCATTCGCCGACCACGATGCAGCCGATGCCGATGATGGGCCGCTCGCCGTTGGCCACATAACGTTCGATGTAGCGCTCATGCTCGGCGCGGTAGAGCTGCGGCATCAACCTCGACACATTCATTCCGACCGCGTCGTCCGGAGACCAACCAAATAAACGCACTGCCGGGGCGCTGAACGAGCGAATGATGCCCTTCTCGTCTATCACGATCATGGCGCCCGCGAATTCCGCGAGATCGATCATGTTTGCGGGATCGGTAATGAGACCTTTCACAACAAGGGCCACGCTGTAATGAGGCAGAGCAGAGGAGCGACGTCCGCCCGGCCGCGGCCGCGACGAAAGCGGCAAAACGTGCCGCGGCAGTGCCATAGCCGTTCCGGACGTGGTCGGACATGTTTCCTTGTAGACCCTCTCATTCCATTGACTCTACATTGTTTCCCACGAGAGGCCACCGGAGCAGAACGCGCCTCAACTCACACCAATCCATTGTGCAGGATGGCCGCCGCTATCTGGCCATATGCGCCAGTGCGTCGGCTGCACGGCTACGTGTTCTCCGGTCTTGGCCTTGATCCAGCCGCCGAAGGTCCGGCGGCAAGGAAATACCACCCGGTGAATGGTATTACCCTCGATCACGGCAATCTCCAGATCCCGATCAAAGGGCGGCGCCGTTTCGAGCCGCTCCCAAGTCAGGTCGCCAGTAGATCTTGGACGGTGTTCATCGCTGCTGGCTGACAAATTCAGGCGACCTTCTGAACTACGGACCAGATGGCTTGGACCGCCGCGCGAACAGGCTCAGCCCAATATTGCCCAGGCGGCGTGGCGGCCGCGGTTATATCGGCCGTGGCGCCGTTGAACCTATCGTGCCGGGACATGATCGGCTCGCCAACCGAAATATTAGGATTGGCGCTGCGAAACAACTCCCGGGCTTCGGTCGAATCGATCTGGATCAGCTCAAGACCTCGGCGGCTGGTATTAACCGCCGTTCTGCAGAAGTTGAACTGAACTGCCGCTCCCGCAATCTCGCCCGCGGCGGGACGAATGTCCCCGTGGTCTGTCATCTCGAACATCCTTCGTTGGTGGGAAATCTCCTTGTCCCACGGCGTCAAAGTCGGGCATTGGGTTGTGATGACGTCGGCCGCGCCCTTGTGACCGGGGCGGCATCCCGAGAACCGGAAGACGCCGGAACTCGCTTGACTCCATTCGGACGGGCCTAGCCGCGCTCGGCGTCGATCATCGCGCCCGTTTGCGGGTCGATGAAGTGGACGCCTTCGCACGCGGCGCATGTTATTGTATGCAGGTCATCGGCACGCGGCTCAGGTACGTCCGGCAGCCGGTCGCCGGTATCTGGACATGAAAAGATGATGGGACGCCAAGTCTTTCTGTCTGCCATGTGTGTGACCTTGGACGGGAAGCTCACTTCTATCAGTAGGCAGTCGCCGCAGTATTGATACAGGTCAAAAAGAGCTGCTGCGTATCCAGAATGGCCGAGCTCGAGCGGCTGCAGCGAGCCGCACAGGCCCCCGTTGGCAGGCGACATGTCCCAAGTCGGGCGATCCGCCAGGACCTCGCGTTGGTCCGCAACACGCCAGCGTTTAGCGGGGTTGATTTGAGGTGCACCGCGCGCGAATAGGCCGCGACAGCATTTGTCCTCGATGCTGCGATAGCCGGCAAGCAGATGGTCAATTGATTGCTCACCTCGCATTATCGGTGGCCTTGCCGGGCAAATCCCAGCCATAGGCTTGGCGCTGAAGTCCTGAACCCGGGGCTCATCGAAACGTTGGATGCGACAAGCGTGATCATCGGCTTTGCTGTCGCGACCGCAGGGGCGGTTTGCCTCATTGGCCCACGAACACGTGCGCGTGGGTCTCGCAATCGATAGTCCCGGCCGCCGGCGCGCGTCAGAAATGGCTCTGCCCGGTGATTGACGAGACGTTCGTTTGCGGCAATACCTCGTGAAACCATCAAGTATCGCGTGTAAAGTTCGCGGCCTCTCAAGTCTCCATATTGCCAGCTTGAGTATGGGATCGATAGAGATCAATAGCCGGTATCTCGGGCATGACGGCGCATGCGGCTCTCAATCGTCTGGTCAGACATTCCTCGATTCGTCGGCGACTCAATTTTGTCAGTCCAGGGCATGAGCAGACCAGAAGGCGTTATCCCTCGGCCCAAAACACAGGGTGCGATCCGACAAGCTGGACAAATAGAGGTCGCGTGGTCTGCGGCACAACAGGAGAGCTCGAGCCGCGCTGCCAAAGTTTCGGCCTTATCTCGATGGAGGAGCGGACAACCTCTTGGGGATGCTGCTTGAGGCAGATCAAATACTCTTGTGGCGCGAATGGCAGAATGGTGGATAAGCAAACCCACAAGAAGAGGATGCCATGCCTTCATTTAATGTTCGGTTCATTAAGACCGTTTGTGACGATACCGGACACGAACATCGTGCCTGTCAGGCAGCGTTCAAGGTCGATGCCACCTCGCTGAGTGCTGCTGCACAGCAGGCGGAGAGCGATTTCTGCAAGCAAAAGAGTGTTCGCGATTGGACAGTCTTCGCCGATGTAATAGAGCTTCGAACCCCGCCTGCATTGCCGCCGGCATGGGCTGGTTAGCTTGACTTTGGCGGGGGAAGTCTGCGAATTGTGGGTCAATCTGTAATCTAAGCGTGATCCCGGACAGGATCGCGGCGACCGTCGATTCGAGAACAACTGGTGATGCTGGCGTCAAATCGGCGAGCGCCCTGTTGTCTCACAGCTAGCGGACCTCGCTGGAGAGTTTGCCGCCTGCCGCTCAACTGGCTCTGCAGCGCTCCGTCAAGCGTTGTACCGGCAGGGCCATCCGGAAGGATCGGCTCCCACAACTCGTCTTGTTTGATTCATGTCAAGCACAAGTCTGCCTCTGGCAGCCATGGCTGTTTCAAAGGGTATGCGTGGTTGGCCAATCTGCACACATTAATGCCCTTGACGGTTAAGGCATCTGCTCAGCCGTTTGCGCGCGAGCCTGTCCCTACATCCGAACCGGGCTTACTTGAGCCCGCAGCACATCGATGCGATCGCACCTGACTTAATCTGTCCGCATCTGCCCTTCAACTAGCGCGCTCTCCTGAGTATTTAAGCGGGCGCCTGGCACTTGCCGGTTTTTTCGAGAATGCGCTTGCTGCCGCTATGGAGACGTATTGCGCGATCTGCAGCGGGTGAGTGGCCTATGTCAGACCGAAGTCCGCTGCGCCGCCGACCTCGAGAGGCAAAGCCATGCAAGTCCGCTCAAAGACTGCTCCAATGAACAGACCCTGCGCGCTCGGACGTGAGATATCCTCCCGCTACGCTTTCGCGATTGATTGCGCTCAACAGTTTCTCGCCGAAAATCTTGCTTCCTGAGCATGCCGGCATTCAAAGAGGGCCGACACAGGCCAAGCCTCATTGCCGCCTCGAAATCCACGACATGGGTGAAGCAGTCCTTATGTCTGTACCGCTGTTTCTGCCTACGTTTTCTACTTTGCCGCAGCGACGGGAACACGATCCGGCGTTTACCTTCTGCGTATTGCTCGCTTTCGCCGCCAGCCTGGCGCCGCCGCAACGGCCGGCGCGACTACCGCAGGCGGAGATGATAGGTCTGCCGAACTACAACTCGGTCTGATCAAATTCGCCTCGGTAATGGCGATGTGGCCGCTGGATAAAGTAAATGCAGTCTCAAAGGGCGCGGCGTATTGCATGAAGACGCTCAACACAAATGGTGAGTGCGCTCCACTTGCTCGGGCGCATATTCCTGACAAGGACGGAAATATTCCTAAAACGCGGATGGTCATTATCGTGTCGATCTGATGAAGGTTGAGCCATATAGACCTCATGTCGGCCAATGGTCAGATGTCAAGGGCACAAGTTGGACCGAGGCGCGTAGCACTTTGTGGCTGGCGAATCTCGCGTTCGCGCTATGAACGCCATGTCTGTATTCCGTGACCAGTCGACGGTAAGTTGGGATGTGAACACGTTCACGTCCGGCGGCACCATCGCGCCCGCGACGGTCATCACGTACATTGAAACAGCAGCACCCGAGTACGATATGATCGCGCGGTAGGGATAAACTCAGAACAAAAGAAGATGGCCACGCAAGACAATGCTCAATCAAATCCGTCCGAGCGGCAAAAGTCCGTCGCATCACAGATCAGGCCTCTGTCTATTGAAGGACAATTCAGCTCACTGGCTCGTTATCGGTCCAACGGTTGCCTGCAAGGCTTATTACCTTATCGAGAACAACGCCCCGATGAGGGGATCTGTTAGCGACAAAAAGGCGTGCGAAGGCTCCTTCTCGGCAATGCGGAGCGCGCGAAGGAGAAGCGGGATTGCGCCTTGCACGCTTAAGTGCGGGCGAAATCCAGAGCAACCTCGCGTAGAGTCTTAAAGCGCAATTGTTGCTTCGATGTCACCAAATGCATGAACCGGCGATCTACGCTTGTGTCAAACGAGGGACGACATGTTCGATATTTATTTGAACGGAAGACGCGATCTTTTGGTCGTTCCGCGAGGGTTTGCGATCCCTGCGGGGTTGGCCGGCAGTTGGAAGCGAAAGAAGCGTGCGGTGCGTTCAGTGAGCAATGTCATTCGCCAAGATGTGGAACAGCGCGGTTACCACCGACGTAGTTTGATCTCAAATCGGTCGAAGACGGCAGTTGAGACCTCGTCACACGCGTAGCCAACGCGGCTGTCTCCGCTGACCCATTCTTCAAAACACTCTGGGCAGGATGCCGCCGATGCCGTCGAGAACCTTGCTTACCGCGTCGGCGGCAGGTGGTTACCCTGCTTCATCAGGCTTATGGCGCAAGGTTTCTTTTGAAAAGCGGCGCACGGCGCTGCGGCTTCCCTCAGGATAAGTATTATGGAGCTTTTCCTCGACTCGATGGCGTGCTCGCGTGAGTTTTCAGCTGTCCATACTAAAGATACTTGCCGGCCATCCGCACGGACGGGCGAGCATCGAAGTCGTTAAACAGCATTTGGCTATCTATTACAGCAGCGGCCCAGAGTGGCCGGCGCGTATGAAGCGCATCGCGAGCCGCGCACCCCAACTCGATATTTTTGGCCAAAGGCTGATTGAGCGAGAGGCCGGGTGCTGGATTATCACCGACGAGGGAAGGAAGACTCTTGAAGGGCTCGAACTGCTAGATCTAGGCGCTATGCAGGGTCAGGTTGGACGGGAGATCGCGCACGCCCCCGAAGATGAGTAGCCGCCCCTGTGTCTTCGCAGCTACGAACGAGCGCGCGCAGAAAGCGCTCCCCGGCAAGCGATTGAGCCCGCGCAAGGGCTATCGGCGTGACGGCTTGCCGCTCAAGCCCTTGCTGATGGCCAGGTAACCCGATTAGATCGCCCAAGTTCAGTTTGGACATAATGCAGTGGCTATTGGTACTGTGAAGTGCTTCAACGCGACCAAGGGACGATATGTCTTCATTCAACCTAAGGAATGGAGGAGCTGATGTCTTCATGCACTCCGACGCGTTGAGCCGAGCCCGGACGACCGATACGAAGACGTGAGCGATCTAGTATTCGCGCAAGCTCCATGGGGTCTCTGGCGTTTAGATAACGCGCGCGCTGATCGTCAAAAGGTGAGCATAGCAAGAGATCGCCACGATGTCTCAGAGGGCCTCGATGTTTGATCCCTCCAGACTTAATCCAAATCACGAACCTCCGCGAGATGCAGCTGTTCAGGTTCATCGCGATTGGCTTTCTCACTCCAGAACATGTTAGTCTACGTTCTTATCTTCGAATAAGAGGGGTCGATTGGGCTGCATTCAATTATAACGAAGCCTCTCACACACAGCGTCTGTACGAAGTTTACAATTCCACAGCTGCACTACTCCAGACGCGCTGTCATCCGAAAGCATGACCGAACTAATACCCGGCGCAAGTTCCGATGACTGTCCTTTTTTTACTGTCGTCGCTGCGAAAAACTATGTTACAAGCGCTCTTCTCAGAAGGAGCATTCATCGTGAAAAAAGCAACCAAGAAACGCGTTAAGCGGCGCGAGTGGACCAAGGCAGATATCAAAGAGCTCAAAGTCCATTCGAAGGCTCGGACCCCGGTCATAAAGATAGCAAAAATGACTAAACGCAGCGCCGGCGCGCTACGCCAGAAGGCCTTAAATCTCGGAATCGGACTCGGACATCAGCGTTAATTTTGAGCGACGCTGCCTAATGGTGCGGTAGGGCGGCTCGCGGGCCGCCCTCTTTTGTTATAGAAATTTTGTCGCACATTTGGCTTCGCCGATCCGCGCTGAGAGAGTTTTTCACGCATGTGCTGGATGCCTTCAATGTCGCGGAATGCGCTCCTGCGCCTCCTCATCCTTGATCAAGAGACTTGGAAGGGGGCGATGGCCGCTTGCGATGTATGATCGCGAGTGAAGACATAGCCTTGGCCATAGCCCTGTCTCGAAGATAAAACCCGGAAACACTCGGTCCCGGAACGCATGCGATTGACACTCGAGTCCTGGATGCGTTAGCTTTCGAGAAGCTGACCAGTCTCAGGCGAACTCCCGTAAGGGTGGAATCTAGTATCCGTTCGGGCGGCAGCTTCTTCAGCTTCGGCGAGGCAGTCTTGGCTGCGCTGGGCCGAACACATCGGCTGATCGCTTTAGCCGAATGGAAAGAACCTCGCGAATGGGGAATCCTCGAAGCTCATGCCAGACTAAAGTTTGGGCGTAAGCGGACCGCGCCGAGCCTGTTGCTAGCTTGAGCTCCGAGACGATATGGCGCCCTCAACAGCAATTGAAAAAGCGCTCTGTTCG
The DNA here is from genome assembly GCF_014198235.1 of Bradyrhizobium sp. ERR14. Lineage (NCBI taxonomy): Bacteria > Pseudomonadati > Pseudomonadota > Alphaproteobacteria > Hyphomicrobiales > Nitrobacteraceae > Bradyrhizobium > Bradyrhizobium sp. ERR14. Next base: position 157,704 of record NZ_JACIHD010000012.1, read on the forward strand.
CTTGATAGATCGCGGCGGAGCGGTTACGTCCTGAACCCGTCATCACCTGCGCGCCCTCGGCGTTGTGCACGGACCACAACCACCTTCGACCGCGTTGCTTCAAGACATATTCGAAGGATGGGAGACTCATGGTCAGCGAGCTCCATTTCTAGGTGGTGCGTTTGGTCTTCTTAATGCCAGAGCGGGCCCTTTCCAGGCGATGCCTCGCCGTAGCAGGCTTAGCAGTGCGCTCGCTTGATCGGTCAACGCCGCTTTCATCAAACCGAGCTCATCCTCTTGCCTGTCGTGGCGCCAAAGTCGCGAGATGCAGCGCGTTGTGGCCGTCAGCGACATCTGCAGGATCCGGGCATCCTTTGCGGAGGACTTATGCCGCAGCAAACCGTTTTTCTCTAGCAGCCTTGAGTGGGTCGTCACGAAGGAAGGGTCGACGTGCATCAATCGTGACACTAGATTGACCGGCACACCCTTTTCTCTGCCCAAATAGGTAACCGCCATCAGGATCGTCCACCGTGGCCCAGTGATGCCCAGCACAATGGCAGGAAAGCTGGCAAGTTCTGCGAGACACGCATGGATTGATCTGCCCTCCCACATGAACGGCCGGACAATGTCGTCTCCGTCAGTATAGATGCGGCCAAGCGCGCTCGCTGGATCAGGTAAATCCGGCGGCATAATAAGCCAGGTTCCGTCCTTGACAACCGTCCTTAGCGCCGATTAGGGGAGCGCCAGTGCTGTCAAGAGCAGGTAATTCAAATAGTTGGTATAGTTCTGTCGGATGGGCTTGCGCACAACAGGCGGGCCGGAGCTATGGCTCAGTGTCTTGACGGACCAACGGCAAAGTTGCGTCAGGATCGATACGCGCTGACAAGATAGCTGCGCCCCGCTAAGTGAGATGTCCGCGATGTAGTCTGCTTCTTTGCCGAGCTGTCCGCTCTTGTAGGCCGAACATCGGCGAGGTGCATGTCGCATTTACGGCTCCAATGCCCGCAACGGCCAGCTTATGACTACACGTCATAACCTTCCATGTACCGCGGGCGGTCTTCGGCAAACGTCCGTATAGTTCTTCCCAACCTTCCCATATCGCGATCAACCTTCGTGCAATTGAGGTGGCGCTTGACTTCGTTTCAACTGTCGAGAAATCGAGGAGGCAATTTCGATTATGCTTCCGTGATCCCGCCCGATCAATCAAAACTGAACGGTTCTCAAGTCATGAGTGGCAGACAAAATTCTTGTCGTTTTGACGCTTTGTACGCATGCGGTTGCCCATGTGATCGCGCGGCTGGCGTTTTTCGCTCAATCGAGCGAGCGCCGACAGGGTTTGCTTTTCAAGCACGAGGGTCTGAACGATGAGCGGACGTTTTGGCCGTTCGCCTGCGGTGTGCTTTCTCCTCGGTCTTCCGCGATCCGGGACGACACTCCTGGCGCACTTGCTCCAGCATCATCCAGACATCGTGGCTCCGCCTGAACCCTGGTTGATGTTGGCGCTTGAAGCATTTGGCAGGGTGGATCAGCGTCACCCGGCGGGCAGCTCACTGATCAAGGCCGCGACCTCCGAATTCCTGGGGCGGATAGATCGCACGATCGTCAGCCGCGCTTTTGCCGATGCAGCATACGATCAGTATCTGGCAGAAGCGGGCAAGCGCATCATCATAGACAAGACACCACGCTATTGGACGGTGCTTGAGTTTCTTGAATCTGTCTATCCAGAGGCGCCACACATCCTTCTGATGCGCAATCCGTATGCCATCGCCGCTTCACTGAAATCGACGTGGGGCATCCCGCTGCGGACAGAAAGCTCGCATTCGGTTAGCGTATCCAGCCTCGCCGATCTCATGCTCCGTCTGCCCGACGTCATCATAACTTCACTCGCCGATTTGGTTCTGGGCCTTCCCAAGCTCGCCGCGCACCGCACTCGCCCGCAGACACAGTTCGTGCAATACGAACTGCTCGTGGCGCATCCGGACGAGGAAACCCGGCGTCTGTTGACGGGGCTCGGCTGTGACCCAGCGGTCGTCGCATCGACCGGCATGAGACAAGCAGATTATCTTCGATCCAGCAGCTTTGGGGATCGAAAAATCCTGGAACGAAACGCCGTCGACGAAAGCTCTGTCAAATCATGGCAATCTCAATTGAGCGTCGAAGAGATGCAGACCGTGACTGATTTGGTTGGCGCTGAGCTTTTGCTGGAACTCGGATATGAGCAGGAACTGCTGCATGCACAGAAAGCCGGAGTGCTGGATAGGGGAAGTGAGGTAACCGAACTCTATCGTCGAATATTCCGAACCTGGTGGGATTTGCGAAGTACCAAGGCCGGAGCATTATCCGGCCCCTCTCACGCTGGAGAGCCGGTCCACACTGCTTGGAACGTTTCGGAGAACCGAGACGCGGCTATCGAGATGTTGCGAGGCGAGGTCGCGCGGCTTGAGCAGATCCTCAATATCTCGTAGGGCGATCTGAATGCTTGCGATCAAAACACGCTGGTTGATTTAGCAAAGATCCTTAACCCGCACGAGCTGATCTCCCGATCAGGTGTGACGCCGGAGCCGGTCGCAACAGCGGCGGAATGCGATATATTGCCGCGTCTGCAAGTCTGCTGTCCAGTTGGGCTTGACCTCATGGACGAGCCTGCCTCTTGGCCGTCCGTTTGCGCCGCGGATATTCCCCACTCTGGGCTGGAGCCATAGAACGGCGAAGAACAGAGATCCTGCATCGAAAAAAGAAGATATATGCTGCCGAAACATCTGCGCCGTCTCGAGGCTGAATCGATTGAAATCATGCGTGATGTTGTCGCCGAGTTCAAAAGGCCGGTCATGCTTTACTCGATCGGAAAAGACTCAAGCGTGATGCTGCACATTGCGATCAAGGCGTTCTATCCGGCAAAATTGCCTTTCCCCCTGCTCCACGTCGACACGACCTGGAAGTTCCGCGAGATGATCAGCTTTCGAGACGCGACAGCCAAGCGGCTCGGCCTCGACCTGATCGTCCATATCAACAACGAGGGCATCGCGCGTGGGATCAATCCGATCGATTCCGGCTCCGCGCTCCATACCCAGGTGATGAAGACAGATGCGCTGAAGCAGGCGCTCGACCTCCACGGATTTGATGCCGCCTTTGGTGGAGCCCGGCGCGATGAGGAAAAGAGTCGCGCAAAAGAGCGGATACTCTCCTTCCGTTCGGCCGGACACGTATGGGATCCCCGTAACCAGCGGCCGGAGCTTTGGAGCCTGTTCAACACACGGATCCGCCAGGGCGAAACCATGCGCGTGTTTGCGATGTCAAACTGGACCGAGCTCGATGTGTGGGAATACATCATGCTTGAGAAGATTCCTGTCGTTCCGCTCTACTTCGCAAAACAAAGACCGACAGTGCGTCGAAATGGTGCGACGATCATGATCGACGACACGCGATTGCCGCTTAACTGCGACGAGACGCCGGAAATGCGGATGATCCGCTTTCGCACGCTCGGATGTTATCCTTTGAGCGGGGCTATTGAATCTGATGCGATGGCGATCGAAGACATCGTCGCAGAAATGCAGACTGCGACTGTGTCGGAGCGCCAGGGACGCCTAATTGATACCGATGAAGCCGCTTCAATGGAGAAGAAGAAGCGGGAAGGCTATTTTTGATGTTTGCAAGGCCGACAACGGAAGCGGTCCCCGCCAGGACAAAGGATCAGCTGCGATTCATCACGTGTGGCTCGGTGGACGACGGCAAGTCGACGCTGATCGGCCGATTACTGCACGACAGCAAGATGATCTACCACGATCAGCTCACGGTGTTGGAACGCGACAGCATCAAGCACGGTAGCACCGGAAATGACATCGATTTCGCGTTGCTCGTGGACGGGCTCGAAGCCGAACGGGAGCAGGGCATCACGATCGACGTCGCCTATCGCTTCTTCACGACGCCGCGGCGCTCCTTCATGGTGGCCGACACTCCCGGCCACGAGCAGTATACCCGCAATATGGCTACCGGCGCCTCGCATGCCCAGCTCGCCATCATCCTGATCGATGCCCGCAAAGGCGTGATGGTTCAGACCCGCCGCCACTCCTTTATCTGTTCGCTGCTCGGTATTCGTCATGTCGTGCTGGCAGTGAACAAGATGGATCTTGTCGCATACAACAAAGAGTGCTTCGATCGGATCGCCCGTGACTATCTGGCCTTTGCCGCCGGTCTCGGCTTCACCTCGGTCGTTCCGATCCCGATCTCGGCCCGCTACGGCGACAACGTCGTGGACCGCTCCGCTCATGCCAACTGGTATCATGGTCCCTGCCTGCTTGAGCATTTGGAGAGCATTGACATCCCGTCCGGCACCGCTGGCCAGGCTTTCCGCTTTCCGGTCCAATGGGTGAACCGCCCAAACCCGGATTTTCGGGGCTATGCCGGGACGGTGGCTTCCGGGAGGATCTCGGCAGGAGACGAGATCGTTGTCGCCGCGTCGGGACTGACCACGAGCATCAAGCGGATCGTGACCCACGATGGCGACCTTGTCGGCGCCGAAGCCGGCGATGCGGTTACCATTACACTGGAAGATGAAATCGATATCGGCCGTGGCGACATTCTGTCGCGACCGGACGACCGACCGAAGGTCGCCGACCAGTTCGCCGCTTATGTGATCTGGATGGACCAGGAGCCGCTCGCTCCCGGACGCAATTACGTCCTGCGGATTGGATCACAGACGATTACCGGCAGCATTACCGCAATTAGGCATCGGATCGACGTCAACACTTGTGAGCATCTGGCCGCCGGGATGCTTTCCCTCAACGAGATCGCCTTCTGCGATGTTGCGACCGCAATGCCCGCAGTATTCGATTCTTACGACCTCAATCGAAAAACCGGATCATTTATCTTCATCGATCGTTACACGAATCGTACGGTCGGGGCCGGCATGATCGCCTTTCCGCTACGGCGGGACACCAATATTGCTAGGCAAGCGCTATCCGTGGACAGGAGGGAGCGCGCCGCGCTCAAGAATCAGAAGCCTTGCGTCATCTGGTTCACTGGCCTATCTGGCGCGGGAAAGACGACGATTGCCAACCTGGTTGATCAAAAGCTGTGTGGCATGTCGCGGCATACCATGCTGCTGGATGGCGACAACCTCCGGCACGGATTAAACGCGGACCTCGGCTTCTCGGAGGCGGACCGCGTGGAGAACATTCGGCGCGTCGGTGAAGTTGCCAAGCTGATGGCGGACAGCGGCTTGATCGTCATCTGCTCCTTCATCTCGCCCTCTAGGGCCGAGCGTGAGAGGGTGCGCGGCCTGGTTGGCAAGGAAGAGTTCATAGAAGTCTTTGTCGATACGCCGATCGACGAATGTGCTCGGCGAGACCCAAAAGGCCTGTATTCAAAAGTGAAGTCCGGCAAGATCAAGAACTTCACCGGGATCGATTCGTGCTACGAAGCACCAACAACACCGGAGATTCATCTCAGGACCATGGAGCAGACCCTTGAGCATTCAGTGGAAGCGGTAGTGGATGTCTTGATGGCGCGCTCAATTCTTGATGGTTAGATGTCCCTCGCATCGCACCATCGATTCGCACAATATCCCGCTGGCCCGGCCACGGCGATTCGGCTCAGGCGGGCCTGCGATCGGACTTTTCGCTCTAAAGCAACAAGATGGTCGCCCCGACTTCTCGACTGCCCGCTTCCGGTTACGTGCTCGTAGTGGATGGTCAATTCAAGACCGAGTACGCGAGCAGAGATGGAGCATGGGCGGGAGCGGAGGAGCTCAAGAAGCGTCGTCCCAGGCTCCAGATCAGAATTTACGACGCGATGACAAAGGCCAGAGAGGAAGTCCGACTGCCAGTAGGTTGAGTTTCGCTTAGCGCTTCTTGCTACGCGTGCGGCCACCGACACGCCGAGCTCCCATAAAAACAAGCCAGGCAACGTCTCGGCCGGCTTCAATCTTTCGCGCAGTATGAAGTCGAGCCTCGGTTTTCCGAGCCTGGCCGCATCCAGCGAGCGGGCGCTTGCTTCAGTATCTTGACCAATCTGAACTTAGCAGTCGGCCCCGAATCGCTCCTGTCGCGACCCTGCCAGCTTTCCGGAAGCCTGCTTCCTTTTGGCCCGCCGCTCGTCGACCGATACGCCCCGCGCGTTCGTATCGCGAGACAAAGCAGCCGCGAACCCTGGCCGTCCTGCGCTGCGCTACGGGCCTCCGCCATGCTTCGGGTTCTGCTCCGTTCCGCCTGCCCCCGTGATCACCATGAAGCCCGCCATGGGCGCGGCCGAAAAGGCAAGCGAGTTCATCCATGGCAAGCGACAAGGGCGATGTCTTGATGATCCGCTCTGGTCAACCGTCAACCTATTCGACCACGCGGTAGACCGCACACACACACACGTCGAACGCGAGCTCGCCATCAACGAGCAGGCGCTGCAGAGACACGCGAGCAGAAGGGTCGGAGGTGCGATCCGTCCAACCAGAGCGCCTCACGGCCGAGGTACTGGCGCTCATTGAGTGCCGCGGCGCGATGGACCTCCGGCTCACCCTGGTCCTCACGCGTTGGACCAACCGTCGACCACGGCACGCTCACAAAGCCGATGATTGATCCGTAAGACGTTCTCGCCGCGAAGCGGCTTACAGAACCGAGAGATGCTACTAGCCTAGCGATTGCTCGCAGAGAGGACACATGCCACTCATCTGGAGTCGGCTCGATGTAGTCCTACCAGAGCAGGATGACATGTTCTGCTTCACGGCGACTCGCGGAAAGGTGTCGAACTGATCGTCGCTAAACGGCCAGCGATCCAAGGTCGCCCAATTGTCTTCAAGCCGGGCTCGGCCACAGCCTGCCAAGGCCGCTCCATTCAAGTGCAACGACGTGATACCGGCAATATCTGCGACGATGGCGTACACTTTCCAGGCACCACCTTCCACGGGAATCTCGCCGGCACGGCGGAGAGCACATACTCCAGCTGGGGGTATGGCGAGGATCGTACGTGACGGGCAGATTGGGCCATCACTGACCTGCAGGTATCGTGCTTGCAGGCGGAATGCCGACGGTCCTGACGTCGAACTCTCAAACTATTCTGCCTCGCTGTGAATCTCCGCACTTTGCTGCCTACGTCGGCTTGTCGCCGCCAGATGGGAGTGCGTCAGGAAAAATTCTCGCGAGAAAATCCCGCGAGAGGGTTGAAACGCCCCTAACGTCAAGTTGTACGATCTCGAAATGGACAACGACAGTCATCGGTGTCCCAAACCCTCCAACGAGCGACGGAATGCGAATGCATCAAGTCTCAAACCCATGCATCAGACTCCCTGCCGACGACGATCATCAAGTGTGCCGTGGCTCGATCTGCATCCGGGCGCGATGACATCCGACTGCATCGTTCTCCTAACGTGAAGTGTGCCTGAATAGAAGGTTCACCGCGTAAGTCGGTCGCCGGACCTGCTGCTTCGCGACGCAAGAAGCCGACGGCGCTCAAGTCTGCGCCTGTGTGATGGTTGGGATGAGAGCGCCCGTCGGCGCCACTTGCGTTCGAGCGCGCTCTCCCAAAGCCAATTTCTAGGAGGTGTGAATGGCACCGGCGATGAGCTTTATGAGGGATCGCTCCGTATCTGCGATGAGATATGGAGATTGCCGTCCGGCAGGTGTTTCGGGCGCCGACCCTAAACGCGCCCGCGATTTATGGCGCTTGCCCCGAAGCTGTTGACCGAAGGAAGTCGAGGCTCGCCACAGAGGCTTCCTGGTGGCCCCGCGTTCTCCAGATCCATTGACAACTACAACTTGAGGAGGAATGTCTTGACAAGACAGCGCTCTTTACTGACGCCTGGTCCATTGTCGTTATCGCTGGCGGTCAGGAGCCAGATGCAGCTTGATCTCGCATCGCGCGATTGCGAGTTCAAGGAAGTGACCGCCTGCATGAGGCGGCTGATGCTCAGCTTGCTTGGAAATGCTGAAGACTATTCGGTGGTGCCTATTCAGGGCGGCGGCTCTTTTGCAATGGAAGCCGCTCTCTCTTCATTTGTGTCCCGAGCCGACAGGCCGCTCGTTTGCATAAACGGCATTTATGGCGAGCGCATTCTAAAAATTTTGCGGCTGTGGGGCGTCGAGGCACTGAAGCTTGTCAAGCGAGCGACCGATCCTTTGAATCCTCAAGAAGTTGGCGAGCATCTGAGCCGAAATCCTGGCGTTACGCACCTATGTTTCGTGCATTGTGAGACGACAACCGGAATCGTCAATCCGCTGGACGCGATCGTGGAGGAGGCGAGGCGACGTGGCGTAAAGACCATCGTCGACGGGATGAGTTCTTTCGGCGCCCTTAATATCGATCTGAGCCAGCGTGGAGCTGACGTCCTGGTCACCTCGAGCAACAAGTGCATAGAAGGGCCGCCGGGAGTAGCGTTTGTCATCGCGTCTCGCGAGCTGTTGGAGAATGCGGTTCAAGAACCGAGGTCGTTTGTGCTCGACGTGAGAGATCAATGGCTCTCGCTCGAGCGCACCGGTGAGTGGCGATCGACCCCTCCCACCCACATCGTTCAGGCAACGACAAAGGCTTTGGAGATTCTGCACGAGGAGGGCATTGATGCCAGGCGCTCCAGGTATGAGAAGGTCAGGAACGATCTCGTCAAAGAACTCGAAGGACTGGTGTCTCCGCTGCTGTCCACGGAGTTGCAGTCGCCGGTCTGCGTCGCGTTCAGTGCGCCGTCCGGAATGGTGGACCAAGCAGGATTCGATGGGCTGTATCGCCACTTGGCGGCCCATAACCTTTACGTCTACTCGAAGCTGCATCTTCCGACGCGGAGTTTCCGCGTCGGTTGCATTGGGGAAATCCAAACCAGCTGGATCGAGCAGTTGGGCTGCGCTTTTCGTACATATTTCCGGTCCGGTCAGGCTCGGTCAGCGGTGCCGATGTCGGTCCAAGAGACATGCGGGGCTCGCGTAACGATGCCGGCAGCGCGAGCGGCTGGGGACCCGCAGCGGCCGTTTTCGGCCGAGACTGCTGTTCTGCATGCGGGCTATCGACGTGACGTAGCGACGAAAGCCGTCGCAGTGCCGATTTACCAGAATACAGCTTATGAACTAGATGGCGATCTAAACCACATTGCCGACGTCTACAACGTCAAGGCCGATGGGTTCACCTACACAAGGATCATCAATCCAACAACCCGCGCGCTGGAAAGGCGCTACGCAGCCGTCGATATTGGACGCGACTCGCTCGCCGTTGCGTCAGGTCAAGCAGCAACGTTCCTTGCTATAGTCAACCTGTCAAGTGGAGAAGTGGGGGACAATGTCGTCGCCTCTCCGTATCTATATGGCAATACCTGGAACCTGCTCCACAACACATTGAAGCGTCTTGGAATCAGCGTGAGGACGGCCGATCCTCGAAGGCCCGAGACGTTCGAACGTGCCATTGATGATCGCACGATATGCTTGTTCGGGGAGGTGATTTCGAATCCTTGTCTGATTCCGCTCCCGGTCAAACAGCTGGCCGAGATCGGCCGAAAGTACGGCGTGCCTCTGGTCGTGGACAATACGACGACGCCACTGGTATGCCGGCCGTCAGATCTCGGCGCTGCGATTACGACGTACTCCGCAACAAAATATATATGCGGTCACGGCACGACGCTCGGTGGACTGATCGTTGACAACGGCGAGTTTAGCTACCGGGGAGCCTCTCGCTTTCCCTTGTTCAACCGCCCCGACGATGCGCATGGCGGAATTGTTTGGCACAACGCGGTGCGCGATGTCGACGATCTTGGAAAGAGCGAGTTTCTTCTCAAGGCTCGCATGACCTGGCTGCGTGATACCGGCGCGGCTATCGCTCCGTTTGCGAGCTTTCAACTGATCCAAGGGCTTGAAACGCTGCCACTTCGCATGAAGCAGCACTGCGCGAATGCCAGGATCGTGGCCGACGTTCTCAAGGAGCATCCTAAAGTGCGCCGTGTCTTCTACCCGGGGCTCTTTGAAGGCGCCGATCGCGAAACCGTCGAACAGACACTCAATGCCGCATACGGACACGGGGCGATGGTCATGTTCGAAGTGGAGGACGAACATGCCGGGCGCAAGTTCATCCAGAACGTCGACTTGATGTATCACGTTTCGAATGTAGGCGATGCCCGCACGCTCGTGACCCATCCTGTCTCGACGACCCACACCACGGTCCCGCGGGAAAAGCGCGAAGCCGCCGGCATATTTGGCGGCTCGATCCGGCTTTGCGTCGGCATCGAAGATGTCAACGACATCCTGCGCGATCTGGACAAGGCGCTTTCCGCAATCTGACAACCTGCAAGCGATCAGGAGGAGGTTCTCATGAGTCAGGCAGACGCTTGGAAATTGAGGTCATCACGCTATGAGGCCGTTCAATTCAGCCGAGAAATCAATAGGCAGCTCTCCGAGCTGAGACCCGACAACATAACGGGAGCCGCTTATATTGCAAAAGATTACGCTGTCATCACAGCGTGCACGCTCGCGACTGTGTCCGTCTCATGGTGGCTCTACCCGCTGGCCGTCCTTCTAATTGGTGCCTATCAGCGCGGATTGACAACCATCGCTCATGATGCGGCTCACCGCACGCTCGCGAAGAACACGACCTGGAACTATGTCTTGGGCATTCTGTTCGCCTCCTATCCCTTGTTCCAGCGCCACTGGGCATACCGGATCTCGCACGTCTATTTGCATCATCCCTATCTCGGAGACCCGGACAAGGATCCCGACCTGAAGTTCTTTCTGGCCAGCGGCGTCTACGACGTGCTGCCTCCGGAGCGGTACGCTTTCAACATGATCTGGAAGCCGATCTTCGGCGGCGCGACAGTAGCGTATCTGAAGTATCTTTGGACCAATCGATTTTCGATCACAGAGGCCGAGGATCTGAGTCGCTCAGGCATACTTATCGACAAGTATGGCTTCTATCTCTTCTGGATCAGCATCCTGGCTGGGTCATATGCTGTTGGCCTGCTCCATATCGTCGTCCTGTTTTGGATCGTGCCCTATCTCACCACGTTCCAGGTCCTCGGCTGGTTTATCGAGCTAGCCGAGCACTCACCTATGTGCGAAACCGAGACGCAGAACGTCTATCTCACCAGGAATCGGAAAGGAAATTTCCTCGAGCGGGCCGTCCTCGGTCAGAATCTGGATGAGTACCACCTTGAGCATCACCTTTCGCCGGGTATCCCGTTTTGGCTGTTGCGCAAAGCTCAGAAAATCCGAATGCAGGATCCGAATTACGCGAAGGTCGCGGCGACCTGGGGCGGGCTCTTTGTCAAGGGACCTCAAGGTCAACCTAGCGTCATAGCTCAGTTAAAAGAGCGAAATCGACGCTTGTATGAGCAGTCCGTTGCCGAGGTTCGCACGCGAGGGCATGTCGCGTGACGTTGCTACGGCCAGAGAGCACCCGAGCCGTGGTCGGCGTCACTTCGAATCGTCTTATGGTCGATGGTGTGCATCGCGACTGGTTGCGGCGCAAGTACTTGCAGGCACTCCATCGTCATGCGGGAGTGGCTTGCGTCATGTTGCCGACGGTCGACGCCGAAGATGCGAGGGAGGAGCTCGCCCCGGCGATCATGCGCCGGGTAGACGGCTTGGTGTTGACTGGTGATGAATCGAACATCGACCCCGCCGTCTTGAGAGCCCCTGCGTCCTTGACGGAGGCTGATCGGCAGGACGTTGAGGTTGGGATTCTTGACCGTCCGCGGGACAGGCTCTCTGCCCAAACTATAGAGAGCGCCATCGCGCTCGGAATGCCTATTCTGGGCATCTGCCGTGGGCTTCAGGAACTCAACGTCTATTTCGGCGGCACGCTCCGCTCATCGCTTGCGGAGTGGAGGCCGGAAAGTGGCGCGATGCACGCCGAGAAGCCAGATCGTCCAAGAGACCGTCAGTACGACGCCGCGCACAGCGTCAGGATATCTTCCGATGGCGCGCTCTTTCCAATCGCGCGGATGATCGAAGCGCAAGTCAACTCGCTGCACAATCAAGGGATCGAGGCGCTTGCCCCGGCGCTGAGGCGGGAGGCGTGGGCGCCTGACGGTTTGGTCGAGGCGGCTTCAGTCATTGGCGCCCCGACGCTGCAAATCGGTGTGCAATGGCACCCCGAATGGCAGGTCTCAACCGATCTCCTCAGCAAGCAACTGTTCAAGGCATTTGGAGAGGCGTGTGTTGGGTACTACCGAACTAAGAAGAACTAGGGGCGGGTTGTGACATTGCAAACCAAACATGGTCCGTGCACGTCGAAAAGACAGTTCCTCGGAGCCGACGCACGCGTCCGGTCCTGCGAGGGCCGTTCGCCGCCTCGCGGGCACAGGAAGACCGGACGATTGGCGAATCGCTTCGCTCTGGGAGTTTTCTTTGTGGCGCTTTACGTCGTCGTGAGCGCGGCTGGCGAGGTTTATGCGGCGTCGTATTTTCAGCAAGCAGATGTGTTCGTCGCGCTCCTGCTGTCCTTCGCTGTGGTTTGTCTGATGTTCAATCTCCTGGCTCGCCACGAGCGAGGCGGGGCAACGGTGGCGAAATGGTCGCTCCTGGTCTTTGTCGCGCTCAATGTCGTGACAGCAATCAGCTGGATCGGCTTATTTATCGGACTGAAATACGCTGAACCTGCCATCGTCGTCGCCTTCATGGTTGCGCTGGGGCCCACCGCAACAGCGTGGTTGAACGCGCTGATCAGGCGCCAGGGTGCCCCTCCAGCATCCGATATTGTCGTGAGCGTTATGATCGCAACGATCGGGAGTTACATGATTTGGATCTCGGCCAGCGGCAACGCAGGCCTGGAGTGGGGGGCTCGATCGTCCTTTGGCATCGTCTTGGCAATCGTGGCCGGCCTATCGCTGGCCCTTACAAATATACTTGTTAAACTGCTCTTCGACCGTGGGTTTTCTGGCCGACAAGTCCTGGCGCATCGCTTTTATGGAACGATTCTCTTGCTGCTGGGACTGGTCGATTATTCATCTATCGTGCCTGAGATCTCGCAGCATTGGTTTGCGATCGCAGCAATTGGGCTGTCGACGATCATTGTTCCTCTGCTCTTGATCCAGCAGGGCATTCGGCGCGTAGAGCCCTTCACCGTCAACATGGTCCTGTCCACCGCCCCTATCATCACCTTCCTGTTTCAGTACTTCGATTCTCGCATCGCGCCTTCGTCACATACGTTCATTGGAAATATTCTCATTACGGCTGTTGCTGTCGGCAACATCTACTTGCAGTATCGGAGATCCGCATGAAAGAACGGAATTGTGTAATCGTAGACGCATACTCTACCGGCCGATACCTACCGGAAGAGTTCAAGCGCTATGGAATTGGAACGGTGCATGTGATGTCAGCGGCACAGATTCCGCCCATATTCCAATCGCATTTCAATGCTGACCTGTATGGTGAAGTCATTCGCCCTAGCGAGCGCATGGGGTATGACGACATCGTTGAATATCATCTTCAGGCTCTCCATGGCCGGGAATTGGAGTTCGTTATCGCGGGCTGCGAGACCGGAGTTGAACTCGCCGATTCTTTGTCGGAGCGGCTGGGTTTACCATCAAATGGGACCGCGCTATCCGCTGCTCGGCGTGACAAAGCGCGATTGTCTTGCGCGCTGACCTCTGCAGGCGTGCGATCGATCAGACAAATCGTGTCCGACAATCCTGTAGAGATCGCTAGCTGGAAGCGCGAAGCGAAGTTCGATCAGATCGTGATCAAGCCTCTGAACAGTACGGGTACCGAGGATGTGTTCTTTTGCTCGACAGATGCCGATATTCAGCGGGCTTTAAGCGCAATTGTCGGGAAGACGAACCGTGTCGGAGCGTTGAATCGTTTTGCCCTTGGGCAAGAAAAAATAAACGGCCAGCAATACACCGTAAATGCCGTCTCGATCGACGGGGAAGCCTTCGTTACGGAGGCCTGGACCTATGACACGGTTCCTGTTGAGAGGGCATCATCGGTCTGCTCACTCGAGAGATTGTTGGAGGGCGGCGAACCAATCGTTCAGGAACTATCCGACTACTTGGTGCGTGCGTTGCAGGCACTACAGATCGTCGACGGACCGGCTCATGCTGAGATCATCGTCGATCATCGGGGACCGGTTCTGGTGGACTTCGGAGCGAGGCTTCAAGGGACCATGTCGGCAAAAGCACGAACGACGGCGCTGGGGCACAACCATATAACCCTGACGGCCTGGCGCTACGCAGATCCCAAGGGCTTTGGTGAATATATGAGGCTGCGCGGGCCCTACAAGCGGCAGGCTCACGCACTTTGCGTCTCGCTGATCTCAGATATGGGCGGTGTCGTTGCAGGTTACCCGGGACTCGAAGCAATCCGCAAGCTTCCGAGCTTCGCGGATGCCATTGCATTCGTTCCGATTGGTCAAGAGCTGGTTCCCACGATCGACTTGGTGTCGACACCCGGCATCGTTTATCTCGTGAATAGCGACTTGAATCAGCTTGAGAATGACTATCGCAAGTTGCGAGCAATGCGGATGGACCAGGTGTTCGATTTAGTGACGCAGGATGGCGATTAATGCCAACTGATCCCAGGTTGACCAAAGCGAATCCAGCCCGCGCGGCGATGGTCGGCGTAAGCGACTTCGATGGCGTTCTGCGAGGCAAACACGTCTTAGGTGAAGATCTCTCAGATGGAGATAAAGTTATCAAGTTCTCTGAAGCGGTGCTGGCGTGGGATTGTTCGGATCGGGTCATTCCGGCCAGTTTCACGCAAAAGCCGCTATCAGCGTTCGGAGATGCTGACCTTCGTATTCTGTCAGGCACCGGCCGTTCGGTGTCTCTCGGCGATCAACATCTCTACCTCGCGGAGTTCACCGGCTCACATGAGAACATCTGCCCGCGCGGTATTCTGCGTAGGGTCCTGCGAAGGGCTGCTGAACACGGATACGACTGCACTGCCGGGTTCGAATTTGAATTCATGCTGTTTAAGGAGAACGCAGACACGATTGAAGAAAAGCCGTTCGGCGAGTGGGCTCCTTTAACTCGCGGCCCGTTCGGCTACTCGATTGCGCGCTCTGTCGCGCAACATGAGCTGTTTGATGAGATCTTGGCGCTTTGTGAGAAGGCTAGAATACCTCTCAACGGACTGCACTTTGAAACGGGACCTGGCGTGGTCGAAGCGTCACTTCGTCATTGTGATGCGCTGGAAGCTGCCGATCGAGCAACCATATTCAAGTCGATGATAAAGGCCTGGGCGCAAACGCGAGGCATGATGGCTACATTTATGGCCAAGGTTTCCGAGGAATGGCCCGGCCAGTCCGGGCATATTCACATCTCGATGTCCTCGGATAGTCAGAATGCGTTTTACGACAGTGATGCGTTCGGCAACGTCTCGAAGCTTATGAGGCGATTCATCGCCGGACAACTAGAATACATGAATGAGTTCTGTGTGCTCGCTGCGCCGAACTTCAACAGCTACAAGAGATTGGTACCTGGCTGCTGGGCACCAATCTGTCCAAGCTGGGGAGTTGACAACCGCTCCTGCGCAATTCGCGCCATTCCGGGAGAGCCATCTGCCCATCGCCTGGAGTATAGGCTGCCTGGCGCAGACCTAAACCCATATCTCGCGCTCGCAAGTGCGATTGGTTCGGGAATATTGGGTGTCGAGACAGGTCCGGCACTGCCGGCTTCGATCGTCGGTGATGCAAGCGCGGAAATGTGTCGGCCGTCCGCGAGACTGCCTCAAAGCCTATCAGAGGCAACTTCGCGGTTCGCAGAGTCTGCGGCGGCAAGTGATGTCTTCGGAGAAAGGTTTGTTGAAGCGTTTTCTTGCTCGCGCCGTTGGGAGTGGGAAGCCGTTCAACATCGGGTCACCGACTTTGAACGTCGGAGATACTTCGAGATCATTTAGCTTGAGCTCTTCGACAGTTCTGAACTTCATTCCTCTGGCTTGCCGGCCACACTATTGCGGCTGCCTGTTCCGCTGATGTTGGACTTCATACAGAGCAAATGTGCGTTACTCGTTAAGTGAGGACCTCGGGAACGTTGAGGAGGTCTGCTGTTATCTGCTCTGTGGCAGCAACCGCGATTGCTCCGTTGGGATGCTAGATTATATCTAACGTCCGGTCCTTCTCGTAAGCTTTACATCGCCAAGCAGATGGTGGAGCTCAAGCATGCGCCCGGTTGGCAGCTATCCCTCGCAAGCCGTCGAGCGTGCGCGCGCTTGCCTGGGTTGGTCCCAAAGCGGCAAGACAAACGCTGCGGTCCGTCAGCCAGATACTCACTCCGGCTGAAGTGAACGAGCTGAAGTTCCTCGCCTCTTCATTGCCGACTTAGCTTACCAGACCGGTAAGCGGACTGTAGCGTAGCTCTGCGGCCCTTTTTATGATTGACGCTTGACATCTATTTGAGCCGCGTGCCGCGACGCCGCGGCTTCCAAATTTTGAACAATGCGCTGGCGCCGGCCTCGAGCATCCTCGGGGCGACGAGGTTGGGATCGAACTGTGCGTGCCCCGGAGGCACATATTTTCATATTCCAGATGAGTAGGGTCGCCGCTGGCGTCGAGGTATTCGGCATAGCCGGGCGCACCGCCGACGTCCTTGAGCAGGAGGGAAGTCCCTCTATCGTCGTGGTGTCGAACCATTTTTCGAGTGTGATCACTTGGTCTCAGCTGTCGATCGTCTTCGCGCCGATCTCCTGAACGATATTGAAGAGCCGCCGCGTCACCTCCGGTTTCACATCCTTGAGAGGTCACCTTGATCCGGACCGAGGTCGTGTTCAGGCCCATGCCGCTCGCCTCGGATCATGTGCATGCATCCTGTAGATCGACGCTCAAGCCGTCCAAGGCAGCCAGGAGATGCTGTCCATTATTGGAAACCACCTTGACAGCGCTTTCGATACGTCAGGCGCTGAGTTCAGCATTGAAGATTGAGCGGTGGACGCCATTTCTTAGTAGCGCTTTCGATAATCGCAGGGTTGATTGCCTCAAAGCAGTTTGGAAAGGCCGGCGGGGAACTGACAACGCTCTTGCCGATGTTTCTGCTGATACCCTTCGGCGGTATCCTTCTCGTCTTCGGACATGCACTGGGATACATGCGTCTCGAAATATCTGCATAATCGTCGCGATATCGGTCGGAGCAATCTTGGTGGTGGAACCGATTCTCACGCTTTCTGCTGTTTCGAGACGGGCTAACGGTAGTTCGCCGATATCGGATTGGCGCTCGGTGGGCTTGGCACGCTCACTGCGCTATTTTTATGAGCGTATTCTAAGTGCGCTTAACTGGGCAGCATCCTCGGCGAGGTCTTATTCTGAAAAGGACTTGCGCAGCGTAGGTTCTGCTCACTCGAACGCGAGAAGAAGAGGTCGAGTTGACAGACGTTCCACATCGAGTCAGATCTAGCATAGTTGGATCCGAAACTCTTTGGTCGAACAATAGCATCTCCTCCCGGTTAATAAGAGCTTTGCTGCTGCCGAAAACCTGACAATCGACCCCGCGGTTCGCCATGCTCGACGGCTTTCGGTATTCGGGAATGACTTTGGCAGGGCTATTTCCGGCAGCGCAGATTTCCATACGGGTCACGGCGAGGCAGCGGAATGCGGACCGGCGCTACAATCGACTATCCCGCACCTTATGGGTCATCCCCTATTGCTGCCTCAGCACCACAACAGCTTCCATGAAATTGAACTAGGACGGCGGGGTGGTGCATTCGGAGAGCATCCTTCGTCAGCCAACCGTCAGCCAGGTGGCCTATCCAGGGACGCTGCGCATTGTTGACCGTATGGGAGATGGAACATGACGGGCATTGGCCGACCTGGCGAACCGCACGTTTGGGCTGCGGGAGCCGACACCACGTCGGTATCGAGCAGTGCGCATTCGGAGCCAAAGTGTGTCCCTGCGGAAGGCGAGCGGATGCGCTCTGAAGATAGCATGGCGACGCTCGCGAGCCTGCCCTCAGGTTCGGGTGTGGCAGTCCCCATTTCCTCAAGCGGTGAGGGGATCAACGCAGCGAAACAAAATATGGACGGCCTGCTTGAGGAACTTGATACTTGCCACAGTGCTGCCATGGGCGCTCAGAGCTCGTCTGAGGCGCAAGAGCTGATCGATCAGGTCGTCAAAGCTGGCGCAGCAGTTCTGGACTATTACGCGAGCCTGTCTCCAGATGTGGCGCGCAGCATTCTGTCCGAAGAGCAGGCTTGCCGAATTCGTGACCGGACTCTGGATGCGGGGAACGAATGCAACGCGCTGGCCGAACCGACCATCTACGCCTTGGAGAAGAGTAGGGAGAATGCGGGAAAGATACTCGAGCGGATGCGCCAATCCAATGCTCCGCCCGACCAGCTGATTCGAGCGGCTTCCGGTGTGGCGAAACACTATCTGGCCTGCTCGGAGTGGTGGGAAAAGAAGGCATTGCGCTCTGAACGGATGCAGTCCGTCTGCGCAGCCACTGCCAGCTTGCCAAGTGCAACGGCCGAAATGCGACAGGCCGAACAGGCGACACTACGGCTGCATACCGGCTGGGCACTGAATACGAGGTGCGTGCATCTGCAATCGCAAGTCCTTCTCGCGCGGGTCATGATTGAGTCGCACGCGAGCACGCTCGACCCGGCCGTCAGGCAAATCCTCTTGGGCGAGAACGGTCGGGCACGTCTACTCGGAACCTTCATGGGCGATGTTGTTCCGGCATTCCTCTCGACGGGCGACGCTGTTCTGAACAGCAAAGGACAAGCCCTCGACGCAGAGCACTGCGCCGTTCTGGAAGGGGTCATGGAGCGGCTATCGGAATTTGCGTCGGCGCTGCCCAACATGGTTGCCGAGCTAAGGAATAAGGGAGCAAGTCCCGAGCTTCCGTTGGATCTGTTGGATCAGATCGTGGAAGAATCGTGGGTCACGGCCCATGAGGTCATGCGCCTGCTAGCAGTGCAGCCGAAGACACCAGCCATCATTGCACCGCCAACGGAGGCTGGCCTTGCGTTACGGGCCGACGCTGCCGGCAACGACCCGGGGGCCGAAGGCAGTCCAGCGCGAAGGAAAGGGAAGGGCAAGCGCAGGCAGGCCGGAGGTGCGGGGAGTTCGGCAGCCGGGCAGCCCGACCCGCAGCTCGCTAGGCCCGACGCCGTTACGACGCGAACCACCAAGGTTATTGTGCTCTCGGATCTGGGCACGAAGAAACTCGCGAGCCCGGAGGAGGCGCATACGAGGATGTCATCCTCCGCGAGGGAACACTTGGCAATATGGCAGGCCCCGCCATCGAAGGAGACACTGACGCGCCTGCTCGCGCGATTAGACGAACTCTTGCAATTCGATCTGCGCAGTGAGCAAAGAGCCGTTTCGCGAGCGCGCCACATGAAGCCCGAAGATGCCGAGCACGTCGTGGACACCGTGGTTGAGCGGCTGCAGGGCCAATCCGCGGAGATTGAGGCCTGTGTAACCGCGCTGGACGAACCTCGCCGACGCGGCCTACTCACGCCTATCCAAGTGCCCGAAGTGCAAAAAAAAATAGTCCGCCTCAAGGCGATGTTGTCGGAGGTTAAGGGGCAGGCACGTACTGCGAAGGCGCAAAAGGCTTCGATCGAGATCGATTGCATGAAGACCTATGCGTTTCCCTCGCAGAAGTACCTCGAACGGTTGCAGGCGGCCGAGGAGTTGGCTCCCTTGGAGTCACCGCGCGCGCTGAAGGGTGAGCCCGGAACGCTGTTCGAGCTCAAGCTGCAGCCTACGCCACTGCGCAATGGTGCGGTGAATCCGATGTGGGTGCACATCCATACGAAGCGGCCGGTCTATGCGTGGCAGTTAACGACATTGATTGACGCCGAATTCGCCGCTTGCCACGTGAAATCCAACGAACAGCGCGGCTACAATCGCCTCTGGCAGAACGCTCGAGCTGCAACGGGTCACGAAGACGTCGTGATCCACCGCGGCAAGCTCACGCCTGCGTTCTGCAAGTCCTTGTTAGGTTCCGCTTTTAGCGGCTATCCAGGGTATCCTTTGGCCGGAACGGGGCGCGGGGCACGCAGGTGACTCGATACGAGACTAGTTAAGCGACTCGATAGAGTGCCGCTTGTGGTACGGCATTGGTCTTCTTCGCATCCGGACCCAGTGGCCGAATGAACCGCACTTTGGCCTCCAAGCTCCAACTCCTGAGTTAAGAAGCCGGATTGAGCTGTGTTGGAGAGGCGACCGTTCGCCATTAGCAACTCGCGGAAGACGCCCAAGAGTTCTCTGGGCCGGGCGAGGATGCGGCTGGAAGTTGTGGCCGACGGCTGAGAGGACGACATTGGCGGCGTCGCCGGCGCGGCCTTAGAGGTAGCCGCGGCCGAGGTGGCCTTCGGCCTTTATGTGCCCGATGATGGGCTCGATGGCAGAGCGACGGCGCAGCTCGCGCTTGATGACACCGAAGACCCTGCGCTTCTGGCCGGAGCTGAAGACGCGACGGGGATTCTGCGCATCGTGGCCGCGGTACCCCTTGTCGACATAGGCCCGCTCGATCGGACAGCCGGTGAGCGTCTCGGTGCGCTCGATGACGTCCCGCAGGGTGTGCCATCATACGGATTGTCGGGCATTTCGCTCGCGTGCTGCACGAACAGTCCGCCGGGAGCGCGGCGATTGTTGGTGACGACGGAGGCCTTCACGCCGAACTGGTAGGGCGCGGCGGCCTTACTTTGCCGATGCACTCCACCTCCGGAGCATGGAAGGAATAAAGCTTCCAGCCGCGCTGGCGCTGCTGCTGCGAACGAATGTGCGCGGCCCAGCCGAGTTGAAGGGCGAAGGGCTCCTCCAGTGCCGGCTGGCCCTCAATCTTGCGGCGGATGTCGCGAATGATTGGGCCGAGCCTGCTACACAGGGTGCGCAACTGTCCCTGATGCCGCCTGAACTGTTTGGCGCGAGCGTAGCGGGAAGCCATCATCGCGGCGGCCTTGGCCGCGCGAGCATAGGATTGCCAGACCTGACCCCGTGCCTTCTCGCCAGGTGATTGAGGCCCTTGATGGCCGCATGCAGGAGCTCGGCATCGGTCGGAATGGTGATGGCCTTCGACTGCACTGTGGTATCTACCGTGACGCGCTTGAGGTCCTGGCTGCGTAACGTGCCGGTCTCGTGCGCAGGGTCAAGCGGCCGAAATGGATGCTCGCTGACAAAGTCTATGATAGCGCCGAATTGCGTGAAGAACTCGATGAGCGCGCAATCAAGCCGGTTATTCCAAACCCCAGCAATCGCAATCAACCGTACGGCTTCTCAAAGCGTTCTAGCCTGCTCCGGGCTCCTCTGTGTTTGGCCGAGGCAAATATTTGGGCGATGTAGCCACGCGATTTCAAAAAATTCTCTGTCGCCGCACAGACTGAGGCGTCGTTGTCAACAACGGAAATCACAGGCGCGGACAAGACGAGCCCTCCTGAAGCGGGAATAGCGGCTGCAAGCATTAGCCACCTTCGGCTAAAGATCGGCTCGACCGATGAAATTGTAAAATCATACTTGTGTTTGTTCAGGACGATTTGCGCCAATTCCCAACGTCTCAGTCATTCTGATCAAGTCGGCCAGCGACCGTGCACGCATCTTCTTCATTACGTGTCCCCGGTAGATCTTGACCGTAATCTCGGCCAGCCCAAGCTCGGCGGCTAC
>NZ_JACIHD010000013.1:0-179164 GCF_014198235.1 Bradyrhizobium sp. ERR14
CACTGGCGAGGGCCATGATGAGGCGGCACATTCTTCCGACCTCGAAGACGACAAGGTCCGGTACCCAGGGCAGTTGACAGCGATTAGACGACAAGAGACTCTTCCGGCTCTATCGGGAAGAGAAGCTGACGGTACGCCGCCGTGGCGGCCGCAAGCGAGCGATCGGGACCAGGGCGCCGATGCTGGTTCCGATAACGCCGAACGACAGGTGGTCGCTCGACTTTGTGTCGGATCAGCTGACCTGCGGCCGCCGCTTCCGCATCCTGACCGTCATCGATGATTGTACCCGCGAGTGCCTGGCCCTGGTGGCCGACACCTCGCTCTCCGGCATCCGCGTGGCGCGGGAACTGGACCGGCTGACGATCGAGCGCGGCAAGCCGAAGATGGTGGTCAGCGACAACGGCAGCGAACTCACCAGCAACGCGATTCTGACATGGGCGGATCACAGCGGCGTCGAATGGCACTACATCGCGCCGGGCAAACCTATGCAGAACGCCTTCATCGAGAGCTTCAATGGGCGCTTGAGGGACGAACTCCTGAACGAGACGTTGTTCACGTCTCTGGCCCAGGTTCGCATGGCTCTCGGATGCTGGCGGGCCGATTACAACGACACACGCCCACACTCGCAGCTCGGATGGAAAACCCCGTCCGAGTTCGCCATGACCTATCACCCGCGCCGGGATCTGGCGCTGCGCTATGCTGAGGGCTCCGCGCCAGCTCCCGTCGCTACCGCCGCCCAAATGGGCAAATCCAACGACCGGGGCGAACTCAGGAATGGATAAAACTTGGGGGCAAGGTCACTTGTGGTCGGCTTCACCATCGTGAATCTCGTTTGAAGGCCATGCGCGCCGGTAAACCTGCTGATTGACCGATAGCTCCTGCCGGGAATCATCGCTTCTAGTTCGGTTCCGCATGCGTCGCTCAGATGGTCAGACAGTCTGGCTGGAAACTGGACATCGCGCACCTCCCACTCGCCGTGTCGGACCCAGCTTGAGCTTCGTCACGGTGTTCCTCCCTTGCGGTAGGGCGCCAGCACCAAATCGCGCGTAACGAATGGACATCGCAACCTTTTTGGGGTGAAGCTCAATTGGACGAGCCTCTCTGAGAGGCGTGCAGAGCTTCACGGCTGAGCACTGTGCAGGCCATCCAGAAGGCGCTAACCAGGGCCGGCGTGGAATTCTTAGACGCGGACGCAGCCAACCGGTTTTTGCGAACGCTTCCGTTGCCTGCGCCAGTCCGCGAGCAACCACCCACATGTTTGAAAACACTTGCGCATCTGATCATCCCATTTTCTTCACAAGGTGAAGCGCAAATGCTCTTCTGAGTTCTGCTGGCCATCGCTTCGGCCAGGCCGGTTGCTAGGAGCGACTTTTTTTCCGCCATCGCGATGCGCTGTCTTGGTCAACATATATTCGCGCACGCTTAGCGCCATCCGTGATGGAGTCATTCGCGGTGCGACGCGTTGAGCCGCAGTCGGGACAAGGCTGCCGCTGCTTGCCCTCGTCATCCATCGGTTTCCCACATTCACTGCAAAGCCAATCAGACATCACTTCCTCTTGGCCTTCGGCCGATCAAGGAGACTAGGTCTTGAGGTCACGGCTTAGTGCTTTGCACGATCCCGGCCCACACTTCCGGACCGATGCGTCCGGATTGAAGTTGTACTCTAAAGTCAACCACTCGAGGTTCAATTTGACGATCCGCACTTCATACTCTGCAAGTTTTTTAGTAAGTCCTTGCCCCAGAAGCCAGCGGCCGTCCGATTTCCGGCGAATGGGAAGGGTAGCACCTCTAGTGAATCGTCTGGGTTATGAAAAATAAACACAGGCATGTGAATGTCTAAATTTTTCTGGCCGGCGACTTGCTGGTTTGTTTGCTCGAGGATCCTATTCAATTCCTGGTATGCGGTAGATGTCTCGCCAAGCTTGAGATGGGCAACCGATCTCAGCATTTCCCGCGGCGCGCGGTCGTTTACAAGTGAATGCCAAGCTGCTTGCGCTAACGGTCTGTCGGATTTTCCAAAGAGCATTCCGAACAGAGACGCAAAATGCTCGTGAAGCTCATTCCCAGCCATGGCGATCTTGCAACAGCAAGCGCATATTCATCGGCTTCACTGAGCGGTGCGGCTGGCTCGTTCATCCCCCCTCCGTCGATGTAGTTTGCAGTTCTGATTCGGGCCAAATTCCCGCAACCGGCGGGCGAGCGCAAGGGTGGTTGGCCCAGAAACAAAGAAACCCGGCGCGAGTGGCGCGGGCTTCAGATCGACTTTCATGTTGCTCCAGGCAGCCCGACCAACAATCCCCGTCGATAGAAACTCCATGGCCCGCCGGTTCACGCTGGCGGGCCGACGTGCTAAGGCAGCATCAGCGGTCGGTGCCCGCCGATCGCCAATAATCTCAGTCAAACTCCCGCCGGTCGCAAGGTCGGCGGCTCTCTCTTTGGCTAGCCGTCTCGGCACCGAATGCCAAAGTTACCGCAGGTGAGCGCGAATACCTCTTTCGCCTTCGCATCTTCAAAACAGAAGCGTGTGCCGACTTCGGCCCGATCGGTACACCAGTTGATCTGTTTTCCTTTTGCGATGCGTGAAGCTTCTCCGCGCAGCAGATCCAATTGTCTTCCGGCTGCGTGGACGATTAGGGAATGTTCATTGGGCATGCGGCTCGACCCCTAGAATGAAATTTGAAGAACACGAAGGCCGCAGGTGCCCCCGGCGGCCCCGTACGGTCAATGAACCGGGTGAAACGTTGAAGTGAAGTATCAACCAGCCCCGGGCCCTGAGTTCCGGCAACAACACATGTGAATCGGGGTCATGTCCCTCATGGTGGTGTAGCTCGGTAGAGCAAAGCCGCCCGGAAGCGCGCACCCAAATAGCGTCGTAGCGGGCGCGGCTTTGCGGTGGTCACCGGCAGTTCTCCGGTAGGATCGGGTTGCGACACGCCAACGCAACCGAGGAACCACCGATGATCGATGACATGATGAACCTGCGCACGCTCGTGGAGAAGACCCCTGATGCCGATCTGTTGCGCGAGATGATCGGCTTGGGCTCGTCGTGTCGCAGCGCTGCGCAAGGGCTCGCCGTCATGAGTGTCAGCGATCAATGTGCCGCTGCGCTGAACGCAACAAATCAGGCTCTTGCTGCTGCGCGTGAGGGCCGCGACGAACTGGCCAAGCTTCAGTCAGGCAGCCTTGCCAAGAGCGCTGCCGCGCTCGCGAAGACGGCCGATCAACTCGAGAAAATTCGAGACGGCCTTTTAGTCCTAGAGGCTAGCAATCGCGCGCACCCACAACAGCGGAGCACTCAATGAACTACCTTATGCACCGCGCCACGGCGGCCACGCATTTGAAGGGGCAGAGCGGGACGGCCTTGCCCCCTTGCCGCGCTGGAAGACATCCCGCCCTCGCTCGATGGCGGTGACGCGGTGGTTTGTGACGTCGAGACCGAGCTGGTCTAAGGCCGCAGACTTTGCCGCTGGATCCGACTCCACGTGCACGGTTAGCAATGCCGGCACTCGTGGATTTCGTTGGCTAGCGAGTGTTGTCACCGCATCCGGAACGCTTTCGCTCGCAAGTCACTTTCACGTTCAACGCGAGGATGTATTAAATGTATCGCCTCACTGACACAGATGTTGTTATCCGCACCCTTGACAGCGCTTGCATCCCGAATGATCCCGCGAACGTGGATCGCCAAGCATTCGAAGCGTGGATTGCAGAGGGCGACACGCCTGATCCATACGTCGCGCCGCCCGCGTCCGCGCAGCAGTCCATTTCCGATCGGCAGTTTTTTCAACAACTCGCGGTGCAAGGCATCATCACGCAAGATCGGGCCTTAGCGTCCAATGCGGCAGTAATTCCGCCGCCGCTACTTGCCATCATTGATTCCATGCCCACGGATCAGCAATTTGCGGCGAAGATGCTGATATCCGGTGCAACTGTTTTCGAACGTTCGCACCCGATGACAATAGCGATAGGTACGGCTTACGGTTGGTCATCTGAACAGATTGATCAGTTTTTTTTGGGCGGCGGCTGCATTGTAGTCCACGTCACATCTATCGTATGCATACGGCGGCGAAGCACTAAGTCATTCTTCAAGCTGGTTAAGCAAGGACATGCGTTTGTCGTGGAGTTCCCTGAGGTACTCCGCAATCGAACGCTGCGTCTCCTGCCATTCGATGCGTTCTTCTGCGGTCCAAAGGAGACACTCAAGTGTGAAGCGAGCCTTCTCAGCGTCGTCGAATGCATTGTAGAGCGTGATATCTCGCTCCACTTCTTTTAGCTGTTCACAAATAGTCGTTGGCATAGCCGGCCTCTGGGGCTTTGCCTCCAGCCGATGCCGGTCATCGGCTCAAAAGCAGCGGTTAGCAACAGTGGTCTGACCGACCCGTGGTTTGTTCACAAAACATATTGCGTGTGCTTCTGAGTAAGCCCGCAGCGTGACGGCGATCCATAACCGCCCGTCTTGTCAGGTTTCGGAAAGCTAAGGCGAATACAGACCCGTTGTGGTTAGCGTGCCGTGGCAGGGACAGCGCAATGGCACCAGAACGGTCAGCGCCGAGTCACGTGCCGCTAACTTCGAAATGGCAGTGCGGGCGGGGTAGCGACAGCGTCTGATCCAACGCAACCGAACAGCGCCGAGTCTCGCCCGCACTGCTTACCGTCACCGAGACGGGGATCATACGGGGCACCCAGCTAGGAGCGGGAGAACATTGTCTGGTTGAATGTCGTCGACCGTCGTCTTGATGTACTTGTGCCCGTTGTGCGTGGCCCCAACCACACCAACCCTGCGGCCGTTTTCTTCAACGTAGAACTCCCATTCGGCGCTCTCGATATCTTTGACAACCTGGTCGATGGATCGCTTCCACGGCTTCCCATCGGGGTTTACTCCGCCGACATGTGTTATTCTTTCGTGAGGATTCTTTCTGTCCGTCTTGTTGGCGTAACGAATGCGTACGCGTTTGGCCATGTGAGTCTCTCCCAAATCTGCAAGCCTGAGGCACTAGCTTAGACCGGGGCAGTCAATTCGACTGGCCGCCAATTCAGGTAGGTGCCCCGGTCACTTGTCTGCGCCATTATCTGATGGCGCCTGGAGAATGTGACCCCTCTCAGGAGCAGAGGTGGCCACCATCGCTTGCGAAGCGTACCCTACCGCTAGCTACAGGCCAACGGATGCACACATTCGAGCGGCACATCACCTCACTGCGGTCGCAAGCGCTCGCGGTGCTTGCAGCCAATCAGGCCCGGGCGGCCGATCCGTTGTTGAGCCGGGCAGATCGCCAAGTCGCGACGATTAATGCCAGGGAGGCGCGCGCGGTGCTAGGCATACTCGACAACTTGACTCCCAACCTTCGGACGGAAGAGGCAGGGAAGATCGCTGCGCGCATACGTGAGCTTCTAGAGTGGGAGAAGTGAGTGCCAACCGAGTCGGGGGGCGTGCCTGTGAGACTTTCGCCAGCGTTGACCCGCTCCGCGCTGAACTGACGGAGATCGACGAGAACCTCCAGCGCGCGGACTTGTCTCCAGCTGAGGAGGCGCAGGGAGCAAGTGCAGTCCGAGAAACTTCAATCGAAACAAATTGTACCGATTGAAAGCAAGAGGCCTGATGGTAGGGGGCATCGAAAGAAAGAGTTCGCCGCTGAGATAGCCGAAGTAACTGGGGCGAGTATCCGGTGCGGCTGAAGGGTGACCGTGCTTGAGGTCTCGCCGGCTGGCTATTACGCTTGGCGTGATGGCCCGCCGAGTGAGCGAACAAAATCCAATGCCACGCTCCTGGCCGCGATCGGCAAGTCCATCAAGACAGCAGCGGACGCTACGGCAGCCCCCGCATCCATGCCGTCCTGCGAACACAGGGCCATGGCACCAGCCGCGGCCGGATCGAGCGGCGGCACGGTATCTGCGCCATCATGGCGCCGCCGCCGTGTGCGCACCACCGACCCCCGTCTCGACCTGCCGATCGCACCGAACCTGATCGCGCGCGACTTCATGGCGGAAGCTCCGAACCGGGTCTGGCTTGCCGATATCACCTACATTCCGACTGCCGAGGGGGGCCGTATCTGGCGGCTGTCATGGATCTCTTAAGCCGAAAGACCGTCGGCTGGGATCATATGCAGGTCGAACTCGCATCCGCGGCGCTGATGATGGCTATCCGGCAGCCACGGCCGCAGGCTGGATTGAGTCCACCACTCCGCTCGCGGCGTGCAGTATGCCTCACACGCCTATCGCCACGCTCTCACGGGCGCCGGCATCACGGCATCAATGAGCCGCAAGGCCGATTGCTATGACAATGCCCCGATGAAGAGCTTCTTCCATCCACTGAAGACCAAGCTCTTTCACCATCGCGACTACAAGACCTACGCCGAGGCCCAACGCGATATCTTCGCCTTCATCGACGGCTTCTACAATCGAACTCGGCTGCGTCCCGCGATCGGATATATCGCCCCGATAGAGATGGAGCTAAAAGCCGCTTAAGCCCGTCGGGGGGAAGATCAGATTGCAACTCGCATCGCCGACAATAGCGGCCACGTGTTCGCTCCAGCGCTCCAATGCGTTGCACATCTCCTCGGCGTAGCGAGCCCGATTGTATACGCCTGCGACGCCCGCGCGGTGTCCGCTAACATGGTTCAGGACGGCTTCTACAATGTGCGGTAACACCCCAAGCCGATCCGCCATCCTCGTGGCAGCGGATCGGCGAATGTCGTGCAGAGTCCAAGCGGGCAGGGCCTTGCCCAAGGCCTCAAGAATTCGGGCATCAAGTGCAGCCTTCGACTTCGACCAGCCGGAGAAGCCGCGCTGCCTGTTATCGCCTTTGCGTCGGGGCCCATCACCAAAGAGGAAGTCCCGATCACTGCGCCGCGGTTGGGCTTCGATCAGGGCCAGGGCCGCAGGGGCGAGCGGGAGGATATGCTCGCGATGGTTTTTGACCCTGTCCCCGGGGATGGTCCAAGTGGCCTCGGCAACCTCCGGCCATCGCATGCCGCCCACCTCGTCGCGACGCTGGCCAGTGAGGATCAGCAACCGGACGATGCGGCCATAGTCGTCGTCGTGGCATGCCAGCCAGATCGCGGCTAACTCCGCATCCGATAAAACCCGGTCACGAGAGGCTGGCGCAGCCGGGCGGTTCGTGCCGAGCACTGGATTGGAGGGAAGGTCCAGCCCCTCACGGATCGCCCAATTGAACATGGCCGATAGGGCGGCTCTTGCTCGGGCTGCGCTCACCGCCCCGTGCGTCTCGGCGATCTTGGTGAGGCGGTCCGAGACTTGGCGACGGGTGATCTTGAAGACCGAAACCGAATGCAGGGGCTTCCATACGGCGAGGAGGTAGCGTTCGATCTCAGAGTAGGTCCGGGCCCGCTGCTTGGGCTTCGCCGACTTGAGGTATGCATCGGCGATCTTGCGAAGGGTGTCGGCGGCTTGAAGCGCTGCTTGGGCCTTGGCGTCGGCTGGGTCGTTGCCATCGGCCACTAGGCCTAGCAGTCGCTTGGCCTCCTTCCTCGCCTTCTCGGGAGTCCACGGTGAGCCGTGAGGACCGATTGTGACGAACCGCTGGCGGCCAAACACCCGGTACTTGAGGACGTAGGTAGCTTGATCGCGCTGGCGTCGAATGCCAAAGCCTCGCACGGCCTCGCGATGACCCGCATCCCAAATGACACTGCCGGGGGCTAGGGCCTGCACGGCCCGGATGGTGATGTTTGCCGATGCCACTGCAACCTCGATGTAGCTACCATGTAGCTACCACTGTAACACAAACTAGGGCGAAATTCAGCGAACGGTGGCGGCGAAAATGAACTGAAAAATAAAGCCTAATTCGTAGATTAGCCAATTTGGTCATAATCGCGGCGGTAGATATTCTCTGTCTGTGGAACAGGAGGTCGGTGGTTCGAGCCCACCCAACTGTACCAGCGATTCCAGATCTCCCGACATCTTCAGTAACTTACCGGCGGCTTAGCGCATTTGCGTCCTGCGCAATTCACGCGCGCGGCCCGTAGTGACGAAGGTCTCGTCATAGTGCTCAGGTTACCGTCTCACCTCGGTAGACCCTAAGCGGACAGCGTCTTCTTCGTGGCAAGAGGACCTCTGGCGCCGCCGCATCGCCTCAGCTCTCCACCGGTCTAACGGGATGCTCCGGTTGCATCGCTATCTATGCGAGTGTTATCTGGGAACTCGCAAAAAGAGGGCAGGGAATGGCGCGCAAGGGAAGGGCTACTTCGGAGACCATCGCAGCCGCAAACGAGAAGGTTGAAAAGGAGGTCGCGCGACGCAAGCGTACAGTGCGCAGCTTCCCGGCCGCGCCCTTCGAAGACAGCATCGATTTTGTGAAGAGTATGTTCGAGTTCGGGAGCGGTGAGGCCGTCCGCAGGCTGTCGCTGTTCGACCATATCAGCAAGTCGCCAGACAGTGGCGCGAGCCGCATGCTGGTAACAAACGCGAACAAGTACGGGCTCATCAAGGGCAATTATGCGAGCGAAACGCTCGAGTTGACGCAAGATGGTGTGCGTACCGTTGACCCGCAGATACCTGCACGAGACCAGCTACGTGCAAAGATCAAGCTCTCGATAGAGGACATCGAGATTTTCGCAAAGCTCCATGAGCGATTTGTCGGTAGGGCTTTGCCAGCGAAGACGGCTTTGATCGATACAGCCGTGGAGCTGGGCGAAAGCAGAGACGCCGCTCCTGAGGCCGTCGAAACATTCATCCTCAATGCGCGATATGTCGGCCTGTTAGCGATGCTGTCGGGTGCTGAACGGCTCGTTTCTAAAGACGCTGCGGTGGATGCCGTTCAGCAACCTGCGGGACAGGCGACCTTGGGGGCGCTTCCGTCATCCGTTCTACTGCCCACAACCCCACCGGCCGGTGCTGTCATCACCGCAGATCACGCCAAATTCGAAGCGACGTGCTTTTACATCAGTCCTATCGGCGCCGCTGACAGCGAGTATCGTCAGCATTCCGACCTCTTCATGGGCACGCTCATCGAACCGGCCGTAGCATCGTTCGGTTTGTCACTGGTGCGTGCCGATCAGATAGACAAGCCAGGAATGATCACCAAGCAGATCATGGAATTTCTGGTCAAGGCCCGGCTCGTAATTGTTGATATGTCTTACCACAATCCCAATGTGTTCTATGAGCTGGCGATCCGTCATATGATGCGGCTGCCCATCGTACAGATTGTTCGGAAGGCCGACACGATACCATTCGATGTCAACCAGATGAGGACCGTCATTATCGACACGTCGGATATTTACTCGTTCGCGCCGCGCATTGGCACATATCAAACGGACATATCCTCGCACATAAGGCGAGCACTCGAAGCCCCTGAGGCGGTCGAGACCCCAATATCCACTTTCTTTCCGACACTCCGTGCGGCGCTCACGTAGGCACGCTCGATGCTGAGGGTGCCATTCGCCTCCACAAATACCCAAGACTTGATGATGGTGGGACCCGCCCACGGGACGCAGTCATGACGATTATTCTGTGCCCGGTGTACAAAGGAAAATGCTTGTGCGTAGCATGTGACGGGCGGATGGAAATCTTTCATGAGGGCAAGAAAGAGTGGGCTACCTGCCCGGTATGTAGCAGTCCCAACAAGAATGCCTCTGACAACGGCGTTTGCCAGACGTGCAGAGGGGTTGGTACCATCGACGACGCCGCCCCGTTGCGCGGTGGGCAGGTGTAATAGCCGTAGCGAAGAAACAGGAGCAGTAACACCAGTCCGGCG
This sequence comes from Bradyrhizobium sp. ERR14, assembly GCF_014198235.1. Lineage (NCBI taxonomy): Bacteria > Pseudomonadati > Pseudomonadota > Alphaproteobacteria > Hyphomicrobiales > Nitrobacteraceae > Bradyrhizobium > Bradyrhizobium sp. ERR14. Next base: position 9,704 of record NZ_JACIHD010000013.1, read on the forward strand.
AGAAGCTCGCTCTCCCGCCGATACAGGAGGCACTTACCGTGGAAGTTGGTTCGAACTGGACTTGTCCGTACTGTCGCCATGCGCAGGTCGTATCTTACGAGCGCATTCACGATGCGGACAGTGAGTTGAAGGTTCAGGCTTCTCAGTTAGCTTCACCGCGCATCAGAGTTACAGCAGTGGTTTGTGCGAACGAGCAATGTAAGCAACTCACCCTTATCACCGCGCTGAGCTCAGTAGTGGCCATAAATTCACTCGTCGGAGGCGGACGGAAGAACACGCGCAAGGTTGTGAAAAAGTGGAATTTGCTGCCGGCTTCTACGGCAAAACCTCAGCCTACTTGCGTCCCAGAACCCCTCCGCGCAGATTACGCCGAGGCCTGTGCAATCCGAGACCTCAGCCCTAAAGCATCCGCAACAATAATTCGGCGGTGCCTTCAAGGAATGATCCGAGATTTTTGTGGCATCAAGAAGGGCAGGTTGATCGATGAAATCGAGGAGCTTCGAAAGCGCGTTGACGCTGGAAACGCCCCACGAGGCGTTCAACACGACAGCGTTGATGCTATCGACCACGTGCGAGGGATCGGGAACATTGGTGCGCACATGGAGAAGGACATTAACACAATCATTGACGTTGATCCCCATGAGGCTCAGCGCTTGATCGAGTTGACGGAAATGCTTTTCGAAGAATGGTACGAAGCCCGGCACAGGCGAGAGCAGCGCCTGAAGAAGATTGGGGCTATTGCCGCAGAGAAGGCGCTGGCAAAGAAGCCACCCGCTAAAGACGGGCCTCAAACTTTATGACATTTGACGCCGTTGACGAGGAGGCGATGCCGCGGATTGATGCAAATTGGGATTACGGTGACAGTGCACTAAACTCCTGATCCCGCGCATGCGTGCCATCGGAGTACTGGCGAAAGCCAATTTTGTGCCCCATCACCATAGCTCCCCGGTTCGCAATGCGATATCGTTAGCGCACCCAAGACGTTCATGGACAAGCAAGCCAGGCAAAAAAGATCGTGAGTTTCTTCGAGCGTCTGAAGACAGAAGCATCCGTTGAGTGGCGGGCCTACATCGAACATCCCTTTACGAACGAATTGGCGGACGGCTCGCTCCCTGAAGCTGCGTTTCGTCACTATCTCGTTCAGGATTACCTGTTCCTCATCGAGTTTGCTCGCGCCTACGCGCTCGCGGTCTACAAGTCGCCCAAGCTTGCCGACATGCGTGAGGCGGCGGCCGGCCTTTCGGCCATCCTCGATGTCGAGATGAACCTGCATGTGAAGCTCTGTGCCGATTGGGGTCTATCTCCGGCTGATCTTGAACAGGTTCCCCCGGCGGCCGAGATGCTGGCCTATACACGCTACGTGCTCGACGCGGGAATGCGCGGCGATCTGCTGGCACTCAAGGTGGCGCTTGCTCCCTGTGTGATCGGGTACGCCGAGATCGCAACGCGGCTCGCCTCGCGACCCCATGCGGACGCCGCGACCAACGCCTATCGCGTCTGGATCGCGGAGTACGCCGGCGTGCCGTACCAGGAGGTCGCTGCCAAAGCGCGGGCGCATTTGGACCATCTCGCCGATCTCTACGCCACGCCGGCCCGCGAGGCCGAGCTGACTGCGATCTTCAAGGAAGCCACCCGGCTCGAGGCAGACTTCTGGGAGATGGCCTGGCGCGAGGGCCAGCGTGTTGCCGAATTACGGTAACATTGCGCGAAACTCCTACGGAGCTGCATCCCGCCTCACGCAATCATCGCCTTGATCTGCGCAAACTCGATCAGCTCGGCGATCTTGCCGTCCTGAAATCTGAACAGGTCGAGGATCTCGGTGCTGAAAATCTTTCCGCTTGGATTGTATCGAACGAGAACCCGGGAAAGCGGGACGTCGAGCCTGCATGCCTATCCGGCGCGAGGGCCGCGGTCGTCTAATTCAGACGGGTGCAATTTGCCTCACTTCCGTGCGCCCGCCGTCGACCAAGGCTTCGGCTCTTCGCTCGGTGGTGGTCCATTGAGTTCGAGCTCCCAGGACTCAAATGGCGGACTCACTTGGAACCCGCGGTCGCAATAGCTCCGGATCCATTGGGCGGCACGGTGCTCCGCATACTTCGCGTTAACGGGCATACCCTGCTGATCAAACTCGATGACGTTCGCAAAGATCGCATAGGCCTGCTCCATCAAGCTCGGCTCTGCTAACATTACCTGGCGATATTCGATCCCTTCGAGAAGAGGATGCCCGACGGAGCCAGCAGCAATCCAATAGCTGAAGCTACGTAACGCTCCCGAGAAGGCGGCGCTTAGCTTTGAAGGATGATTCATGTTCGAACACCATAAAGTAGCAAGTGAGCCAAGCTCCGCCGTCGAATCATTGCACGGCATTACGGTGACAGTGCACCAAACCAGATTCCGCAGGGCGTGCGATTAGACCTCTGGCGAAGGCCAATTTTGTGCGCTGTCACCGTATTTCTAGCTGCTTCACGTCCGGGGCAACAGCCCGAAATCAGCCAACATCGACAACCTTAGGAGCCTGAGAAAATGATCTCAGCCGAATACTGCCGACTTATGGCCCGCTACAACACTTGGCAGAACGCCTCTTTGGTAACGGCCGCCGACGGGCTTACCAACGAGGATCGCTGGAAGGATCGAGGTGCGTTCTTCCGGTCGATCGCAGCTACATTGAACCATCTTTATTGGGCTGATGCCCTGATACTGGAGCGATTAAAGGGGAACGAGCGTCCAGAGGAAACCATCCAGCCCTCCCTCACGGATCCCACAGATTGGGAGGCCTTCAAGGCGCTCCGCTTGCAACGGAACGCGGAAATCGAAGCGTGGTCAGCGCGATTGGTCGATGCGGACCTGAACGGGATGCTTGTTTGGTATCCGGGGGACGGTTCAACTCGGATCGAGAAGCCAAAGACGCTCGTGGCTACTCAACTCTTCAATCACCAGACGCACCATCGAGGTCAGGTCCACGCGATGTTGACGGCAGCGGGGGCAGAACCCGAGCCGACTGACTTTCATCTTCTGGCGTAGCTCGTGCGACGCTCCAATCCATCTCATCGCATGTCACGCGATCATCGCCTTGATCTGCGCCGTGTCCGCAAACTCGATCAGCTCGGCGATCTTGCCGTCCTGAAATCTGAACAGGTCGAGGATCTCGGTGCTGAAAGTCTTTCCGCTCGGATTGTATCGAACGACAACCCGCGAATGGACTGCGACGCGATCCCCGTCCACCAGCTCAGTCAGGATCTCGCGGCTTTCGAAGCCGAAGGCGGCAGTGAACTGAGTGAAAGCCCCGCGCAGGGTCGGGTGCCCCTCCATACGTCCCGTCAGTTCGAGCGCGCCCTTGTCACCCATCAAGATGAACGCGCCCTCGGGATGAAAAGCCGTCACCAGGCCTTCGACGTCGCCCTCACCGCGCGCGGCGTAGGCGGTCCTGATCAATGCGAGCATCTCTTCGCGCTGTGCCATGTCACCCTCCCTGCAGCACGTATCATGGCAGCCTAGCGACCTTCGCGTGTAAAGGCAAAATCTTCGGAATCGTGTTGCGCGTGCTCAGCGCGCCACCACCCAAACCACCACCGGCAACGTCGCCGCCGCCAGCAGCGTGCCCAGCGCGACCGCGCCCGAGACCGGGTTCACCAGCCGCTGATACTGCACCGCGAAGATGTACGCATTCGCGCCGGTCGGCATCGCCGCGAACAGCACGACGACGCCGGCCGCGATTGGCGGCAGGTCGAGCAGTTTTGCCAGCACGAACGCTGCCGCCGGCATCGCCGCCAGTTTCAGCGCGCACATCACCAAGATACTCAGCTTCTCGCCCTTCACCTCGAAGCGAAACAGGTTGATGCCGAGCGCGATCAGGGCGGTCGGCGACCCCGCCTGTGCCAGCAGCTCGATGGTGCGGTCGACGACGGGGGTGAGGCCGAGGCCGGTGAAGCGCCAGACCACGCCGAAGCCGATCGCGAGCATCAGCGGGTTGCGGGCGAGATCTGTGAGCACGGGCCAGATCACCGACAGCGCCGAGCCGGTCCGCTTGCGGTTGACCAGCTCCATCTGCAGGATGCCGCACAGCCAGAGCAGCGGCGTGTTCACCGACAGGATCAGCGCCATCGGCCCTGCCGCCTCGTTGCCCAGCGCCGAGAGCGTCAGGGGAATGCCGAGCATCACGATGTTGCCGTAGACCGAGCCGATCGCGAACACGACGCCGTCCTCGCGGTCTTCGCGCCGCGCGCGCAGCAGCGCCGAGATCGCCAGCGCCGCGATCCAGATGACGGCCAGCGCGCCGTAATAGGCGCCCCACATCCGGTAGGGGCTGACGTCGGGGAATTCGGACACGACGATGGTGCGGAACAGCAGCGCCGGGATCGCGATGCTGAAGGCGAACTCGGAGATGCCCTTGTGCGCGCTCCCCGAGACGAAGCGAAACAGCACCGCGGCATAGCCGGCCGCGATCAGCGCAAACACCGGCGCGACGATCAGCAATGTGGCCATGCGCCGCTATGACCCCAGCTCGATGATCCTGCGCGCCATCCGCACATTGGCATAGTCGATCATCTTGCCGTCCAGCGTCACCGCGCCCTGTCCGTTCGCCTCCGCCTGCTCCATGGCGTCGACGATCCGCCGCGCCTGGGCCAGCTCCTGCTCGGACGGCATGAACGCGCGCAGCGTTAGCTCGATCTGGTCGGGATGGATGACCTGCTTGCCGTCGAACCCCATCGCGGCGGCCTTTTGCGCGCTGGCTTCGGTCAGCCTGGCATCGCGGAATGCGCCGCAGGGGCCGTCGATGGCGTGAAGGCCGAACGCGCGGGCGGCCACGAGGACGCGCATCATCGGATAGGCGAAGAGGTCGAGCGGGGCCGAGGAATAGCCGCTTTGCGCCGATCCCACGTGACGATAGCCATCCGGCGACACGCCGATGTCGGAGGAGCGGGCGCCGATCGACGCCGCGAAATCGCCGACGCCCAGATGCAGCGCGGCGATGCTGTCGTGACATGCGGCGAGCGTGTCGACATTGACGAGGCCGAGCGCGGTCTCGATCAGCAATTCCAGCGCGACCGGCGCGGGGCGATCGGGGTTAGCTGCCCGCAACTGCTCGGCAATCCCGGCGATATCGCTGGCGCGCTCCGCCTTCGGCACGATCACCGCATCCAGCCGGGGAAGGGTAGCCAGCGCGCGGATTTCCTGCGCGATGAAAGGACTGTCGACGGCGTTGATCCTGATAGTGACGCGCTTGTGGCCCCAGTCGAGCGAGGCGAGGGACCTGACGGCTTCCTCCAGTGCGAGGCTTTTCTCGGATGGCGGCACCGCGTCCTCGAGATCCATGAACACCGCATCCGCAACTGATGCTGCCGCCTTGGCGACAAGACGGGAGCGATGCGCGGGGACGGCGAGGTAGGCCCGCGTTGGCCGTTGTTGCGCCATCGTCAAATGTCCTTCGCCAGTCCGAGTTCGCTGAGGATGGCCTGGTTGTGCTGTCCCACATCCGGCACCGGATCCATCCGCGGCTTGACGCCTGGAATGGTCAGCGCAGGCAGGAAGCTCATCACCGGTCCGCACGGCGAGCCGACGTTGTGCACCCGGGACCGCGCGCGGAGCTGCTCGTGCTCCAGGAAAGCCTCGACCGAGTTCAGATGCGCGTTGGCGATCGAGGCCTCATCCAGCAGTCGCAGCACCTCCTCGCTGGTCATGGATGCAAAGCGCTGCTCGATATGTCCTTGCAGCTCGTCGCGGTTCTGCATCCGCAGCGGATTGGTGCGGAAGCGCAGGTCGTCGGCGAAGCCGGCATCGCCGAGGACGATGCCGCACAGCGACCGCCATTCCCGATCGTTCTGGATGCCGAAGAAGATCGTGTTGCCGTCGCCGACCCGGAACGGCCCGTACGGCGCGATCGTCGCATGCCTGGCGCCGGTCCGCGGCAACGGCCGTCCCGTGCTGTGCGTGTAGAAGGCGGGATAGCTCATCCAGTCGGTGATGGAGTCGAACAGCGAGGCCTGGAAGGCGGTGCCCTTGCCGGTCCGCTCGCGACGGTACAGCGCCATCAGCACGCCGTTGAGGATGTACATGCCGGTGGCGATATCGACCACCGACAGCCCGACCTTGGCCGGCTCCGCCTCGGTGCCGTTGATGGCGAGAACACCGGCCTCGCACTGGACCAGGAGATCATAGGCCTTCTTGTCGCTATAGGGGCCGCCAGTGCCATAGCCTGAGACATCGCAGGCGATGATGCGCGGATGTCTGCGCAGAAGCGATGCGGCGTCGAGGCCGAGCCGCTCGGCCGCGCCGGGCGCAAGATTCTGGATGAACACATCGGCCTGCGGCAGCAGGGCGTCGAGCACCTTGCGGCCGTCCTCGCTCTTGATGTCGATGGCAAGGCTTTCCTTGGAGCGATTGGTCCAGACGAACTGGCTCGACATGCCGTTCATCACGTGGTCGTAGTCCCGGCAGAAATCGCCGGTGCCCGGCCGCTCGATCTTGATCACCCGCGCGCCCCAGTCCGCCAGGTGCCGGCTCGCCAGCGGCGCCGCGATCGCCTGCTCGAGCGAGACCACCGTGACGCCGGACAGCGGCAGCTCCGCTTCATTCGCTTCCATGAGATCGCTTCCTCTCGTGCGCTTTTCGACCAGCGCAGGAGACAGGCCGATCACCCCACGCGCATCTTTTTGGATGGGACATGATGCCCCTGTTTTGCCCGACAAGTCAAACCTGATTTCGTCAAATCCTAAGACGAAATGCGCTGCGATTACCGTGGCTTGGCTACTGTGCATGGGGTTGTTTTCGCAGTTTTGTGTTTGAGGGCGAGACCCTTTCCTCGGCCACACCTGTCATCCCCCGCGAAAGCGGGGGATCCAGTACGCCGCGGCTTCTCGGGGAACGTCGGGCGTCTCTGGAATACTGGGTCACCCGCCTTCGCGGGTGACGACAGCGGTGGAGATGGCCGCCGCCCGCCTGTTGCCGAGACCGCACAGGTCCGACCTTTCGCATCTGCCCTCGTTGCCAACGAACCGCCGTTCACCCACTATTCCCTCCGACTCGACATGTGGGGGGATCGATGCCGGCGTTTCGCTTCAAGACATCCTTGGCTGCTGCAACCCTCGGGATGGCCCTGGCCGTTCTGATCCAGCCCGGTACCGGCTTCGCCTACACCCCGGAGGAGCAGCAGGCCTGCACGCCGGATGCGATGCGGCTGTGCGGCGAGTTCGTGCCGAACGTCGACGCCATCACGGCCTGCATGATCAAGAAGAAGGCGCAGCTCTCGCCGCAATGCCGGGTGTTCTTCCGTCCCGGACCCGAGCCGGGTGAGGCCCGCGCCGGCAAGCCGACCAGCATCGCGCCCAAAACCGCGAAGAAGAGCGGCAAACCCAAGAAGAAAAAGACCAGCGACGGCTGAGCGCGGGATAGCCCGCGTTCCTCATCCGAAACTTCGTAATGTAACGGACTCCTTTTGTTCGCGCAGGCCGCGCTGATGCCTGCGGCAATTACGAATGTGCGAAGGAAAAGAGTCGGATAAGGGTTTGCGCGGGAAGGTTGCATTCCGCTTGGTCCCGTTCGGCTGCTCAAAGAACGCACAGATGCTCGCGCGGGCGGCGTTTCGCTGCAGTTGGTCTCTTGTCGTGCGACGCAGTGTGACTCAAAAGCCAACACGCCTTGTTATTTCGTGGCGGTAACGCAACCCCCGATAAATTTTTCTTTCACGAATCAGCGCGGTGATTCATTTTCGCGGCCTGGGGTCAATCTGGAGGCCGAAGGTATGAACGTTATTGTTTTTGCATCGCGTAAAGGCGGCTCGGGCAAGAGTACCCTAGCCGCGCATCTCGCCGCGCAGATCAAGGCGAGCAAGCAGGTCATGCTCGTGGACGCGGACCCGCAGGGCTCGCTCACGCTGTGGCACAAGCTGCGTGGCACCAACGAGCCGCCGATCAAGGCGGCGGTGAATTCCGTCAGCGGCATCGTCTCCGCTGCCAAGCGCGACGGTTATGAATGGGTGTTGATCGACACGCCGCCGAACCTCTCGGCCGTCGTCGACGACGCGATCAAGAACGCGACGATGGTGGTCATTCCGGCGCGTCCCGGCGTGTTCGACGTCAACGCGGTGCAGGAAACCATCCAGATGTGCCGCGCCGCGCGCAAGCCCTACGCGGTCGTGCTCAACGGTGCGCCGGCCAAGCGCGACGAAGCCGAAAGCCCGATCGTCACCATCGCCCGCGAAGCGCTTGCGAAATTCCGGGCTCCGGTGTGGGGCGGCCAGATCACCAACCGTTCGGATCTCTTGATGGCGCTGAGCCACGGCGAGGGCGCGCGGGAATACCAGGCCGAGAGCCGTGCGGCCCAGGAAATCGCAAGGCTGTGGGCGGCGATCGAGCGTTCAGTTAAGGCCATTCGCGGCACGGCGTCGGCGTCCGGCGCAATGCACAAGCAGGCTGCTTAATTTCATTATTCATTTCCCCGGACGAAAAACGCGCGGGAACGTCCGCGCGTTTTGCGTTTTCGGGATCTGCTGAAGGAGGCTACGCCACCATCAGCATGTAGAACACGATGACCGGCGACATCGTCAGGATCACCGACCAGATGCCGGCGGCCCAGAGAATGTCCTCGGTGGTAAAGCTCTGCTCGGTGGACAGCTTCTCCTGTCCGGCGCCGAAATGCGACGCCATCTCATTATGACTATTCATAAACGCCCCCGCGATTTCTTCGCTTATGGGCGTGAACGATACGCGGGATGTTTTAAGATTCCGGCTTGCAAACCGCTGCGCATTTTGAGCGCATTTGTGACGGCCGCTTAACCATCCGCGCGACGTGCCGCCTCAGGCGAGCCAGACGCGAAACAGCAGCGCCGGCATCAGGCCGAGCATCACGGCCCAGAACCCGAACGACGATACGACGAGAATTCCCTGCAAAAGATCGGCCGGCGCGAATTGCTGCGCGGCCGTAGGCCGGGTGCGATGTCCCATGGTCATTCCCCTCTGGAAGTTCCTGGAGAGCAACGATAGGGACGGATGGGTAAACGAGGCGTGGATGCGCCATGCGGCAACAGCGAAGGCCGTTGGGGCGCGGTTAACCAAGTGGCGGCTCTTACCCTCCCCTGGAGGGGTCCGGGACGAGCGAAGCTCGCCCGTGGGTCGGCTCACATGAGCGCAGCGAAATGCGAGACGGGGTGGGGTGACGGTCTCGCCCATCCGACAGTGCCCGAGTGGAGAGATCACCCCACCCGCTCGCGCTTCGCGCGATCGACCCTCCCCCTCCAGGGGAGGGTGAACGAGAAACTACGCCGCCACCTTCGTCCGTCGCTCGATCTCGCGATCGATCGCGGCGGCCAGCTCGCTGCTCACTTCCACCATCGGCAGGCGCACTTCGGGGCTGTCGATCTGGCCGCATCGCCACAGCCAGTACTTCGCCGGCGCCGGGCTCGGCTCGGTGAACAGCAGCCGCGTCAGATCGGCCACCTCGTGCCAGCGCGCCTGCGCCGCGTCATGGTTGCCGCGCTTCGCTTCCGCATACACCGCCGCGAACGTCGCGGTCTCGACATGGGCGGACAGCACGATGCCGCCGTCGGCGCCGTCGCTGAGCGCCTCGAAAAAGTTCGCGTCCTCGCCGGTGAGCACGCGAAACTCCTTCGGCCGGTCGCGCAAGAGCGCGATCGATTGCTCGCGGCTCGCGCCGCAATCCTTCAAGCCGATGATGTTGGGATGCTCGGCGAGCCGCAGCATGGTCTGGTTGGTGATGTTCACCGAGGTGCGATAGGGAATGTTGTAGAGCGCAATCGGCCATGCGGCGTGATCGGCGAGCGTCTCGAAATGCGCCAAGAGGCCGCGCTGCGAGGGCCGCACATAATAAGGGCTTGCGATCAGATAACCGTCGATCGGCCAGTCCGCGGTCTCGTCGAGACGGTCCTTCAGCCGCGCGGTGTCCGCGCCCGACAGTCCGAGGCAGATCGGCAGGGTGCGCCGGCCCGCCGCCATCTCGTCGCGCACGATGGCGACGAGACGTTCGAGCTCGGCCTCGCGCAGCGTCATGCCTTCACCCGAGGTCGCCCCCAGGATGAAGCCGTCGATGCCTTGCGCGCTGTAATGTCGCGTCAGCCGCCGCAGCGATCGCTCGTCGAGCGCGCCGCCCTGAAACGGCGTCACCAGCGGCAGCCACAGCCCGTGCAAATGATCGTCAAGTCCGGTCATGTTTCCATCTCCTTCTCGGGAAACCTGAGACGGAGGGCACATGAAAAAACCCCGTCCAGGCGGCGGGGTTTTCGGGATTGCAGCGATGACGAAGCCGGTCTAGCGCGCGCAAAACTCCGAGGTCCCCGGATGGGGGCCTTTTTTCGAGGCGATCGCCTTCGACGAGATTGCGCACGACTTCGTGATCATCTGCAAATGATGCGGGGTATGCCTGGAACTGTCAATACACGCGGAGGGCGAAGGCCGATTTGACCGAAAAAAAGCCGGGCTCGAACGAGCCCGGCTTAAGGTATTGGCCACGTGAGGCCGACACAATCACCTTCCAAGAGGGATTACTGAACTCCCGCGCCACTGGAGGAGGGGGACAAATGCGCAACGCGAAGGCTCAGCGTGCAAACAGTATGAGCTTGACGAGCGCCATGCAGCAACAGCCGAGGCCGCATGTCAGTCATGCGGAAATCAGGACGGCCAGCGCTGCGCCTTGCTCACCACGAAGTCGCGGAACACCTGCACGCGCGCGACCGTCTTCAACTCTTCGGGATAGACAAAATACGTATCGAGCTGGATCGAATCCGACTCGCCGAACAGCTGCACGAGTTTGCTCTGTTCCTCGACGAGGTAGTCGGGCAGCGCCGCGATGCCGAGGCCCTGCTGACAGGCGCGCACGAGACCGAGGATGTTGTTGACCCTGAAATAGGCTTCGCGCGGACCGGAGCCGTTGCGGCCGGCTTCGACCAGCCAGTTGCGGTTCTGCAGATGCGGCGCGAAGTTGCCGTCCGAGAGCGTGATGATGCGGTGGGAGTCGAGCTCCTCCAGCGTGCGCGGCGTGCCGAAGCGCTTGATGTATTCCGGCGAGCAATAGGCGTGGAAGCCCATCGCGAACAGCTTGCGCTGGATGAGATCCGGCTGCGTCGGCTTGCGGGTGCGGATCGCGACGTCGGCCTCGCGCATCGACAGGTCGAGCTCCTCGTCGGTGACGATCAGGGAGATCCGGATCTCCGGATAGAGCGCGGTGAACTCGCCGAGCCGCGGAATCAGCCAGTTGATACCGACGCCGGGCGTGGTGGTGATCTTGAGGTCGCCGCTCGGCCGCTCGCGGCTGTCGGTCAGCTTGGCGCGCGCCGCCTGGAGCTGCATGAACACGTCATGCGCGGTGCGGAACAGCAAATCGCCCTGCTCGGTGAGGATCAGGCCGCGGGCATGGCGGTGGAACAGCGAGACTGAAAGCTCCTGCTCCAGCGCCGAGACCTGGCGCGACACCGCCGATTGCGACAGGCCGAGCTGCTCGCCCGCATGCGTGAAGCTGCCCGCTTCCGCCGCCGCGTGAAACACCTTCAGCTTGTCCCAGTCCATATCCGTAAATCCGTCGCGTGTTCGGGGCATGATCTTTATTCCGCTGCCGCGCGCTCGCTGGCGCGCAGGGCCAAGAAACGTTCGGCTTCGAGAGCTGCCATGCAGCCGAGGCCGGCGGCCGTGACGGCCTGGCGATAGGTCTCGTCGGCGACGTCGCCGGCGGCGAACAGGCCGGGCACCGATGTCGCGGTCGAGTTCGGGGCGACCTCGACATAGCCCGACGGTTTGAGCTTGATCTGGTCTTTGACGAGCTCGGTCGCCGGTGCGTGGCCGATGGCGATGAAGATGCCGTCGGTCTTCACGTCCGTCAGCGCGCCGGTCTTGACGTTCTTGAGGCGGACATGGGTGACCTTGTTGGGGTTCTCGGTGCCGCAGATCTCGTCAACGGCGCTGTCCCAGATCACCTTGATCTTCGGGTGCTTGAACAGGCGCTCCTGCAGGATGCGCTCGGCGCGGAAATGGTCGCGGCGATGCACGATGGTGACCTGCGAGGCATGGTTGGTGAGGTACAGGGCCTCCTCGACCGCGGTATTGCCGCCGCCGACCACCACGACCTCCTTGTTGCGGTAGAAGAAGCCGTCGCAGGTGGCGCAGGCCGATACGCCGCCGCCCTGGAACTTTACTTCGGACGGCAACCCGAGCCAGCGCGCCTGCGCGCCGGTGGCGAGGATCACAGAGTCAGCGAGATAGACATCGCCCGAGTCGCAGGTGAGGCGGAACGGCCGATGCGAAATTTCCAGCTTGATGACCAGGTCCGTGACGATCTTGGTGCCGACATGGACCGCCTGCTTCTCCATCTGCTCCATCAGCCAGGGGCCCTGGATCACATCGGCGAAGCCGGGATAGTTCTCGACGTCGGTGGTGATGGTGAGCTGGCCGCCCGGCTGGATGCCTTGGATCAGGATCGGCTCGAGCATCGCGCGCGCGGCGTAGATCGCCGCCGTGTAACCGGCGGGGCCGGAGCCGATAATGACGACCTTTGCATGAACAGGAGCGGACATTTCGATGGACGCCTTTCACGGGGGATTTGCAGCGCGGGCGCGGAACATGCCGGGAGGCGTCGCGGAGGCGCTGAAATATCAGAGCTAATCTAAGCGTTCTGGTGAGCTATGCAAGAATTGCATTCCCTCTCGGCGGATTTTTCCAACAAGGAACAAAAGTCGATTGCGGTGCACGCGCAATAAAATTGCGCTAGTCGTGCGGACTGGGCTATGAGGATTGCGGCAAACCCACCAATCAAGCCGTAAAGGCCAGGAGTTCCAATCAAGTGTCGCGGAACCTAGACGACATCGACCTGAAAATTCTCTCCGAGATTCAGGCCGACGGTCGAATCACGAATGTTGAGCTGGCCAAGCGGGTCGGCATCTCGCCGCCGCCCTGCCTGCGCCGCGTCCGGGCGCTGGAGGAGGAGGGCTACATCCACGGCTATCGTGGCCTGCTCGATGCCCGCAAGCTCGGCTTCGACGTCACCGTCTTCGCCGCCGTGCACCTGTCCAGTCAGGCCGAGGCGGATTTGCGCGCCTTCGAGGAGTTCGTCCGCGCCGAGCCCCTGGTGCGGGAATGCTGGATGTTGTCGGGCGAGGTCGATTTCATCCTCAAATGCGTCGCCCCCGACATGGCGACCTTCCAGGATTTCGTCACCCATCTGACCGCCGCGCCCCACGTGCGGAACGTGCGAACGTCATTGGTGCTGCATAATTCGAAGTATGAGGCGGCCGTGCCGCTGGACGTGAAGGGGCGGAGGTAGCCGCTCTAGAGTCCTGCCAATCCCGTCATCCTGAGGCGCGAGGCATCGGGCGCAACGCGCCCGATGGGGAGCCCGAAGGATGCGCGGCCAAGATGCAGCAGCGCGCGGCAACAGTTGGGCCGTCGCCCTTCGAGGCTCGCCGAAGAGGCGAGCACCTCAGGGTGACGGTGATGGAATTAGGTTCGCTGCATCAACACCGTCATTGCGAGGAGGAGCTCTTGCGACGAAGCAATCCAGAGTCTTTCCGCGGCGGCAGCCTGGATTGCTTCGCTGCGCTCGCAATGACGGGCGGAGAGAGTGCGTTTCTCCACTCACGCAAGCGATGCGCTGAAATAAAGACACCCCGAAACAAAAAGGCCGCGCATCGCGCGGCCTTTTGAAACGTCTCGGTGAAGCGGCAAATCCTTACCGCCATTCCACCTTGGTAATTTCATACGCCTTGGCGCCGCCGGGTGCGTTGACCTCGACGGTCGAACCCTTCTTCTTGCCGATCAGCGCGCGGGCGAGCGGCGAGGTGATGGAGATGCGGCCCTTCTTGGCGTCGGCCTCGACCTCGCCGACGATCTGCCACACCGTTTTCTTCTCGGTGTCCTCGTCGACCAAGGTCACGGTGGCGCCGAACTTGATGGTGTCGCCGGACAGTTTCGAGATGTCGATGATGTCGGCGCGCGCGAGCTTGTCCTCGAGCTCTGCGATGCGGCCTTCATTGTGGGACTGCTCTTCCTTCGCGGCATGATATTCCGCGTTCTCCGACAGGTCTCCGTGCGAGCGCGCCTCCGCGATGTGCTCGATGATGCGCGGACGGTCCTCGGACTGGCGCTTCTTCAATTCTTCCCCGAGCGCGGCAAAGCCGCTCGCTGTCATCGGAACCTTTTCCATCTCTTCTCTCGTTCTTCGGTTACGCGCCCCCACAACAGCGGGCGCGGAAACCTTGATTCGTCGGTATTCCCGGCGCTGAACACGCGGCCACCGGAACATTATGTGGGCTGGCGCCGGAACAGAACAACCACCATGGCCGGACAGTTCCTCCGGCCATTGTGGCTTCATTGCCAATCACTTAGCGGAGGCCTAACCCTTAAGGCTCGGCCTCCCGCTCGCGATCAGGTTTCCGAAAAGTAGCTCTGCAGGGTACGAACCTCAAGGTCCCCGCCGAGATAGGCGCGGATGCCCTGCGCGGCCGCCACGGCCCCGGAAAGAGTGGTGTAATACGGCACTTTATGCAAGAGGGCCGCGCGCCGCAGCGAACGGCTGTCGGCGAGCGCCTGCGGGCCTTCGGTGGTATTGAAGACGAGCTGGACGTCGCCATTGGTGATGGCGTCGACGATGTGCGGCCGACCCTCCAGCACCTTGTTCACCTTCTCGGTCGGGATGCCCTGGTCGGTCAGGAAGCGCTGGGTGCCCGAGGTCGCCAGCACCTTGAAGCCGAGCGAATGCAGTTCGCGGACCGCATCGGCGATGCGCGTCTTGTCGCTCTCGCGCACCGAGACGAACACCGTGCCCTTGCGCGGTACTCGCGTGCCGCCGCCGAGTTGGCTCTTGGCGAAGGCGACCTCGAAATTGCGGTCGATGCCCATGACCTCGCCGGTCGAGCGCATCTCGGGGCCGAGCACCGTGTCGACGCCGGGGAAGCGCGCGAATGGGAATACCGACTCCTTGACGCCGACGTGCTTGAGCTTTGCCTTCTTCAGCTTGAAATCGGCAAGCTTCTCGCCGGCCATGATGCGCGCGGCGATCTTCGCGACCGGCGTGCCGACCACCTTGGCGACGAACGGCACGGTGCGCGAGGCACGCGGATTGACCTCGAGCACGTAGATCTCGCCGTCCTTGACGGCGTATTGCACGTTCATCAGGCCGACGACGTCGAGGCCGAGCGCGAGCTCGCGGGTCTGCCGCTCCAGCTCCTCGATCATCTCAGGCTCGAGCGAATGCGCCGGCAGGGAGCAGGCGCTGTCGCCGGAATGGATGCCGGCTTCCTCGATGTGCTCCATGATGCCGACAATGAAGGTGTCCTTGCCGTCGCAGAGGCAGTCGACGTCGATCTCGGTTGCGTCCGAGAGATAGCGATCGAACAGCAGCGGGTTCTTGCCGAGTACGGTGTTGATCTGCCCGGTCTTGTCGTTCGGGTAGCGCGCCTTGACGTCCGCCGGCACCAGCTCCGGCAGCGTGCCGAGCAGATAGTCGTTGAGCTGGTTCTCCTCGCGGATGATCTGCATCGCACGGCCGCCGAGCACGTAGGACGGACGCACCACCAGCGGCAGGCCGAGATCGGCAGAGACGAGCCTTGCCTGCTCGACCGAATAGGCGATGCCGTTCTTGGGCTGCTTGAGACGCAGCTTGTCGAGCACGCGCTTGAAGCGGTCGCGGTCCTCGGCAAGATCGATGGCGTCAGGCGAGGTGCCGAGGATCGGCACTTCGGCGGCTTCCAGCGCGCGCGCGAGCTTCAGCGGCGTCTGGCCGCCGAACTGCACGATCACGCCGTGCAGCGTGCCGTTCGTGCGCTCCTTGGCGATGATCTCCAGCACGTCCTCGGCAGTGAGCGGCTCGAAATACAGCCGGTCGGCGGTGTCGTAATCGGTCGACACGGTTTCCGGATTGCAGTTGACCATGATGGATTCATAGCCGGCATCATGCAGCGCGAAGCAGGCGTGACAGCAGCAATAGTCGAATTCGATGCCCTGGCCGATGCGGTTCGGTCCGCCGCCGAGAATGATGACCTTCTTCTTGTCGGACGGCGTGCTCTCGTCCGCCGGTGCGCCCGCGAACAGCGCCTCATAGGTCGAATACATATAGGCGGTCGGCGAGGCGAATTCGGCCGCGCAGGTGTCGATGCGCTTGTACACCGGACGAACGCCGAGCGCGTGGCGCTTCGCGGTGACCTCGGCTTCCGTCGTCTCGGCGAGCACCGCGAGCCGCGCATCGGAGAAGCCCATGGCCTTCAGCGTGCGCATGCCGAAGGCATTGCCCGGCAGGCCGTTCTTGCGAACCTTCTCCTCCATGTCGACGATGCCGCGCATCTCGCTGAGGAACCACGGATCGATCTTGCAGGAGTTGAAGATCTCCTCGTTCGACCAGCCGAGCCGCATCGCCTGGGCGACCTGGAGCAGCCGGTTCGGCGTCGGCGTGCCGAGCGCGGCCCGGATCGCGTTCTTGTCGTCGTCGCGGCCGAGACCCTCGATCTCGATCTCGTCGAGGCCGGTGAGGCCGGTCTCGAGCCCGCGCAGCGCCTTCTGCAGGCTTTCCTGGAAGGTGCGGCCGATCGCCATGACTTCGCCGACCGACTTCATCGACGTCGTCAGCGTGGTGGAGGCGCCGGGGAATTTCTCGAAGGCGAAGCGCGGCACCTTGGTGACGACGTAGTCGATGGTCGGCTCGAACGAGGCCGGCGTGGCGCCGCCGGTGATGTCGTTGGCGATCTCGTCGAGCGTGTAGCCGACCGCGAGCTTGGCCGCGACCTTCGCGATCGGGAAGCCGGTGGCCTTCGAAGCCAGAGCGGACGAGCGCGACACGCGCGGGTTCATCTCGATGACGACCATGCGGCCGTCCTCGGGGTTGACGCCGAACTGCACGTTGGAGCCGCCGGTCTCCACCCCGATCTCGCGCAGCACCGCCAGCGAGGCGTCGCGCATGATCTGGTATTCCTTGTCAGTCAGCGTCAGCGCCGGCGCCACCGTGATGGAATCGCCGGTGTGCACGCCCATCGGATCGAGGTTCTCGATCGAGCAGACGATGATGCAATTGTCCTTCTTGTCGCGCACCACCTCCATCTCGTACTCTTTCCAGCCGAGCACGGATTCTTCGATCAGCACTTCGTTGGTCGGAGATGCATCGAGGCCACGCTCGATGATGTCGAGGAACTCTTCCTTGTTGTAGGCAATGCCGCCGCCGGTGCCGCCCATGGTGAAGGAGGGGCGGATGATCGCGGGCAGGCCGATCTCGGACAGCGCCATCATGGCCTGGCCGAAGGCGTATTCCTGGTAGCGCTTGCGGCGCTCGCTCTCGCCGAGAGTCCACTGCCGCTCATGCTCTTCGAGCGCGGCGCCGGAGAGTTTTTCGCGCTCGGCCTGATATTTGTCGCGGAACGATTTCTTCAGCGCCGAGGCGTTGGCGAGCCGCGACTTCGGAGTCTCGAGCCCGATCTTGGTCATGGCCTCGCGGAACAGCTGGCGGTCTTCCGCCTTGTCGATCGCATCCGCGGTCGCGCCGATCATTTCGACGTCGAACTTGTCGAGCGTGCCCTGGCGGCGCAGCGACAGCGCGCAGTTCAGCGCGGTCTGTCCGCCCATGGTCGGCAGCAGCGCGAAGCCGCCGGGGATGACGTGACGTTCCTTCTCGATGATCTTGGCGACGATCTCGGGCGTGATCGGCTCGATATAGGTCGCATCGGCCAATTCCGGGTCGGTCATGATGGTGGCCGGGTTGGAATTGACGAGGACGATGCGATAGCCCTCTTCCTTCAGCGTCTTCACCGCCTGGGTGCCCGAATAGTCGAACTCGCAGGCCTGGCCGATCACGATGGGACCGGCGCCGATGATCAGGATGGTGGTGATGTCTGTACGTTTGGGCATCAACTCTCGCCGGACTGGAATTTGGGCACAAAAAAAGGGCGCGCTCCTGCGCGTCCCTTTGGCCGAAGCGCGATCAGCAAAAGTGGCCACCGGTTTTGCGTCCGATCGCGCTTCTACCTCTTATAAGAGGCGCATGATCTTGACGCCAAACCGCCTACACTTTGGCGGATCATGCGCGCGCGCGGTGGTCTCCCTCGCGCGCGGGTGGGTCTTAGACCAGATTCCGGAGCGGCGAAACCCCGAAAAACGCCCATCAACCGGCAATTTTGACGGGTTTTGGCCTGGCCTGCCAGCCACGGGCGAGATGCACCAGAAGTGAGGCCGCAACGCTCGTTCCGCCGATCCAGCCGAGGTCGGTCGGCGAGAGGGTAGCCAGCACCGCCCCGCCCAATGCCCCGCCGATGGCGAAGCCGAGATACATGGCGGAGGCGTTGAGCGAGAGCGCGATCATCGAGGCCTGCGGCTCGATCCGGATGATGCTGGCGACCTGGGCCGGGTAGAATGCCCAGCCCGAGATGCCCCAGAGGAAGATCGCGCCCAGCACCGCATAGTGCGCCTGGCCCGGCATCAGCTTCAGGACCACCGAGTGCAGGATCAGCGCTGCTGCCATGCCGGCGAGCCCGAGGCCCACGGTGGCGAGCGTACCGAGCCGGTCGGCAAGTAAGCCGCCGAACATGTTCCCGATCGCGGCCGCGCCGCCAAACACCAGCAACGCAAGGCTGATTTGCTGCGCATCGAAGCCGAGGCCGCGCAGCGGAATCGCGAAGTAGGTGAACACGGTGAAGCCCCCGAGCGCCCATAGGATCGTGATCACAAGCGCGACCAGGACGTTGCTGTGACGCGCCACGGCCAGCCGTTCGCCGAGCGAGGCGGTGTTGCGCGGCAGGCCGCGGGGCAGGCCGAGCAGCAGCCCGGCAAGCGCGACGGTGCCGATCATAGCGACCATGGCAAAGGTCGCGCGCCAGCCGAGCAGGCTGCCGACGAGGTTGCCGAGGGGAACGCCAATGACGGTCGCGACCGTCAGGCCCGACGTGACCAGCGCCACCGCTCGGCCGCGCCGTTCCGGCGAGGCGACCGCCACGGACACTGCGAGCGCCGTCGGCATGCAAAGCCCGGAGCCCAGCGCCATCAGCATCCGCGAGGCCAGCAGCAGGGCGTAGCTGGAAGCCACCATCGCGGCGAGATTTCCGGCGATGAAGGTCGCCAGTGCCAGGGCCAGCACGGTGCGGCGGTCGATATTGTTCAGCGCGACGGCCAGGATCGGGGAGCCCACGGCGTAGGTGAGGGCGTAAGCCGTGACCAATTGGCCGGCGGCGGAGACCGAAATCTGCAAATCGGCGGCGATGCCGGGCAAAAGACCTGCAATTACAAAGCCTTCGGTGCCGATCGCAAAGGCCGCCAGGGCCAGCCAGAATACGCTCATTGGGCGAGATCCCTATGTTCAACGTTTATTGAACTATTGAATGTGATGATACCGAAGTCAATTGGTTCAAGAACTATTGAACATTGCGGCCGCTTCGCTATGATTCCCGGGTCATGAGCCGTATTCCCCTTCACCCGACCCCCGAGCAGATCGAGCTGCCGATGGTGCTGGATTGCCTGAGCGATCCGATCCGGCTCGCCATCGTCTACCAGCTTGCCCAGCAGGAAGGTGTCAGCAGCGAGCTCTGCTGCGGCGACTTCAACGGGCTCGCGGGCAAGTCCAACCTCGCCTATCACTTCGCCAAGCTGCGCGAATGCGGCCTGATGCAGACGCGCGTGGCCGGCACCAACCGCTTCATGCGGCTGCGCCGCGAGGATCTGGACGCGCGTTTTCCCGGCCTGCTCGATGCGGTGATCAAATCCGCGGCCAGGGATGCCGAGCGGCTTCAGTTGCTGCCGGAGGGTGAAGTGGTTGCGGCAGATTGAGGTTGGGGCGGGCAGTCCGTCTTCGCTTCCGCTGCGCTCCAGCTACGCTGGACACGCTTGGCTGCGCCACGCCCGGCTTCGCCCTTCGGGCTTCGCCGCGGCAGCCTTCGCCACGAAAACGCTTGCCGAGCCGAAGCTGCGTAAGCAGCGAAGGCTGGAGACCCGGCCTGGATTTGAACCAGGATGTAGAGCGTTGCACCGCCCTCGCGTAGACGCTTCCGCCACCGGGCCGAGGCGATCATTACCGATTGCAGTGCGACAAGCTACAACGGCTAATTGTTATGCTTAACGAACCAGAGGCGGCCGCGCGATGAAGGTCATGCGCCAGCGATTGTGGCCGATATTGGCGTGGGCGCGCTGGACCGCGAACCCGGCCGCTCTCAGCTTGGCGGTAATTTCCTCCTCGCTGTAGCGCTGGAGCCCGATACGCGTGCGCAGATGACGGTAGTCGGACAGCGCGGTGCTGATCAGCCCGATCAGCGCGTCTTTCAGAAAACCGTGGCGCAGGCCAAAGCCGAGCAGCGCCATGACGTCCCTGAACATCCCGACGTTGGGCTGGAGGATGTCCCCCAGCACCAGCTTGCCGGAGGGCTTCAGGATACGGCGGATGGTGAGGAGCGCGGCATCGAGCTCGTCCGGCGCCATGTATTGCGCGACCGAGTTCATCACGACGAGGTCGATCGACTGGTCCTGCATCTTGCGGACATCGTCGAGCGAGCGGACACGGATCTTGGTGTTCGGGGCAAACCGCGCGATCAGCCGGCCGCGCACGCCCGGCGCGGGCTCGGCGAGGATCAGCTTGCCGCAGCTAGCGGCCACCTGGGTCGCAGACAGCGCCTCGCCGCAGGCATAGTCCAGCACCGTCGCGTCCGGCGAGGGGATATAGCCGATGATGTCCCGCGCGATGATCTGGAAGTGCAAGTCGCGATGCAGCTTGCTGACATAGATCGTATGCGTCGAGTCGTAATAATCGATCCAATCGTCCATGGTATTCGATGGTCCCGGCCAAA
This sequence comes from Bradyrhizobium sp. ERR14, assembly GCF_014198235.1. Taxonomy (NCBI): domain Bacteria; kingdom Pseudomonadati; phylum Pseudomonadota; class Alphaproteobacteria; order Hyphomicrobiales; family Nitrobacteraceae; genus Bradyrhizobium; species Bradyrhizobium sp. ERR14. Next base: position 30,447 of record NZ_JACIHD010000013.1, read on the forward strand.
CGGTTCCCGTCAAGGAACCGGCGCTGCCCGCCTTGCGTTAGGGGTGCGACGGCGCGCCGTCAATGTCCGCGTCCTAACAGGAAGGCTTCCCGTGAGCAAAACCAACAACAAGGTCTCGCCCGATCTCGATACCCCCACCGACCTGTCGCCCGACGGGGTCAAGAAGGTTTCGGAGGCGCTCAACGTACTTCTGGCCGACGCCTTCGCGCTGTACCTGAAGACCAAGAATTTTCACTGGCACATCAGCGGCCGGCATTTCCGCGACTATCATCTGCTGCTCGACGAGCAGTCCGACCAGATCTTCGCCACCACCGACCAGCTCGCCGAGCGCGTCCGCAAGATCGGCGGCACCACGCTGAAGTCGATCGGCCAGGTCGCAAAGCTCCAGACCATCAAGGACAACAACGAGGACTACGTCCCGCCGCGCGAGATGCTGCGCGAGCTGATGCAGGACAACAAGCACGTCGCGGCTGCGATGCGCAAAGCGCACGAGGTCTGCGACGACGCCGGCGATGTCGCCAGCGCCAGCATTTTGGAAGTGTTCATCGACGAGACCGAGCGCCGGACGTGGTTCCTGTTCGAGGCCACGCGGCAGGAGGGTGGCAACGAGGCGTAGGGCACGGTGCCGTAGGGTGGGCAAAGGCGCGCTCTTGCGCGCCGTGCCCACCATCTTTCCTTACGGCTTGAATAGATTGGTGGGCACGCTTCGCTTTGCCCACCCTACGGCGCCGCCGTTGTGGCTACCGCCACAGCCGCATCAACGCCCCATCCGTGCCCGTCACGGGATCGGCCGGCGGCATCGCGACGTTCGGAATCGTCTTCAACGCTTTCGCGTGGTTCTCGGGCGTTGCGCGCGTGATCTCCATCTCTGCCCCGGGCGGATAGGCGCCGATCACGCAGAAATCCTCGCTCGCCCTGATGCGTTGATGGCCGGTGCCGGCGGGCAGGATCGCGACATCACCCGCCTTGATCTCGAGCTCCTGGCCATGGTCGCCGCCGAAGCGGACGCGGGCACTGCCGCGCGCGACGCCGAGCACCTCATGCACCGTCGCGTGGTAATGCAGATAATCGTAGACGCCATTCCGCCACGTCCCGCCCCAGCCATTCGCTTCGAACAGGTTCTCGATGGTCTCTTCCGGCCGCTCCGGGTCGAGCTTCACCGCAGCCTGGTAGACCAGGAACGGAAGGATGTTGTTCGGCACGAGCCCGTCATCCTCGAACACGATGGCGAGCGGCTCGGCCTTGTCGCGGACGACGGACATGGCGGGACTCCGGCTGCAAAGACGGCGGGACAACATTCTATCGGGTGGAGGTGTTCCTCAACAGGTCACCTGTCCCGGACGCGCTGCAGCGTGCAACGCCGCGGCGCAGAGCCGGGACCCCAGAGCCGCGAGGCCCAGTCAGCGGGGCATGAGAGCGCGCGTCTTACGCGCTCTTCTTCTGCCGCATCAGATCCGCAAAACGCTGGAACAGGTAGTGTGAGTCGCGCGGGCCTGGTGAGGCCTCGGGGTGGTACTGCACCGAGAACACCGGCTTGCCGTCGAGCTGGATGCCGCAATTGGAGCCGTCGAACAGCGAGATGTGGGTCTGCGTCGCGCCCTTCGGCAGCGTGGTCTCGTCCACCGCAAAACCGTGGTTCATCGAGGTGATCTCGACCTTGCCGGTGGTCTCGTCCTTCACGGGGTGATTGGCGCCGTGATGGCCCTGATGCATCTTCTTCGTCTTGGCGCCGACGGCGAGGCCGAGCATCTGGTGGCCGAGGCAAATGCCGAAGGTCGGCGTGCCGGACTTGATGACGTCCCGGATCACAGGCACGGCATATTTGCCGGTCGCGGCCGGATCGCCCGGACCGTTGGACAGGAACACGCCGTCCGGCTTCATCGCCAGAATGTCTTCGGACGAAGTCGTCGCCGGCACCACCGTCACCTTGCAGCCGACGCCGGCGAGCAGGCGCAGGATGTTGCGCTTGATGCCGTAGTCGATGGCGACGACGTTGAACTCCACCTTGTCCTGGCGGCCAAAGCCCTTGTCCCACAGCCACGGCGTCTCGTCCCAGGTGAAGCGCTGGCCGCTTGTGACCATCGGCACGAGGTCCATGCCCTCGAGGCCCGGCCATTCGCGCGCCTCTTCCTTGAGGCCATGCAGGTCGAACTCGCCGTTCCTGGCGTGCGCGATCACGGCATTGGGCATGCCCTTTGAGCGGATCAGCGCGGTCAGTGCGCGGGTGTCGATGCCGGAGAGGCCGATGATGCCGCGCGCCTTCAGCCACTGGTCGAGATGCTTGGTGGCGCGGTAGTTCGAGGGATCGGTGATCGCGGTGCGCAGGATCACGCCGCGGGCGCCAGGTGTGGCGGCCATGTTCACCGTCTCGATGTCTTCCTCGTTGGTACCGACATTGCCGATATGCGGGAAGGTGAAGGTGATGAGCTGCCCGGCATAGGAGGGATCGGTGAGGATCTCCTCATAGCCGGTCATCGCGGTGTTGAAGCAGACTTCACCGACGGCGTGGCCTTCGGCGCCGAGACCAAAGCCTTCAAGCACCGTGCCGTCGGCAAGCACGAGGAGCGCGGTCGGTTTATGGTCCGGCCAAGCGGGATCGTTGTCATGTTGTGTCATGAGCGCGTTTCATAAGCCTGCCGGACGCCCCCGTCAAAGCGCAGATGCACCGATTCACATGCGTTTTTGCATATTTGACAGCCTGTCTCGGGCTCCTAAGCTTGGCCGCACAATTTCCGGCAAATTCCTGGGCTTGCGAGGCAATAATGGACCAGACCACCCCGATTCTGTTGGTTCCGGGGCTGGCCTCCTCGGCCCGGATCTATGCTCCGGTCATCCCGGCGCTGTGGCGTTTCGGCCCGGTCATGGTTGCCAACCATATCCGCGACGACAGCATTGCGGCGATCGCCGCCCGCGTGCTGAGCGAGGCCCCGCCGCGCTTCGCGCTCGCCGGTCATTCCATGGGCGGCTACATCGCATTCGAGATCATGCGCCAGGCGCCCGAACGGGTGTCAAAGCTCGCGCTGATCAATACCCAGGCGCGGCCCGATACGCCGGAGGCGACCGCACGCCGGCGCGGCCTGATGGAACGCGCCAGGCGCGGCGAGCTCCGCGCGGTCCGCGACGAGAGTTTTCCGGAGCTGGTGCATCCGTCGCGGCGCGATGATGCCGATATTCTCAAGCTGGTGCATGCACAGGACGAGGATGTCGGTGTCGAGGGCTATCTGCGGCAGCAGTCCGCGATCATCGCACGGGTGGATTCACGCCCGACGCTTGCAGCCATCAAATGCCCGACGCTGGTGTTGACGGGCGATGCCGACAACACCATCCCGAACGCTCTCTCCAGGGAGATGGCCGAGGGCATCGCCGGCGCAAGGCTCAAGGTCCTCGATCGCTGCGGGCACTTGCCGCAAGCCGAGCAGCCCGAAGCGACAGTGCGGGCCCTGACCGAATGGCTCGGAACCGAGGTTGTCTAGGGGCCGCGAACGGCCTAGATCAGGCGTCAGATATTGGAAGGGATCACGATCATGTTGCGCGACGACATCAACAATGCGGTCAAGGAGGCCATGAAGGCCAAGGACGAGCGCAAGCTGTCCACGCTGCGCATGGTCAACTCGACCATCAAGAACGCCGACATCGACGCTCGCGGCAACGGCAAGCCGCCGCTGTCGGACGCCGACTTGCTCGGTGTGCTGCAGAAGATGATCAAGCAGCGCCAGGAGGCGGTCGAGCTCTACGACAAGGGCGGCCGCGCCGAGCTCGCGGCCCAGGAGCGCGAGGAGATCGCAGTGATCTCGGCGTATCTGCCGAAGCAGATGGCCGACGACGAGGTGAAGAAGGCGATCGCGGATGCGATCGGCGAGACCGGTGCTGCCGGCATGAAGGACATGGGCAAGGTGATCGCCGTGCTGCGCGCGAAGTATGCCGGGCAGATGGATTTCGGCAAGGCGAGCGGCCTCGTGAAGGCCGCGCTGTCGGGCTAGCTGCTTACCCTCCCCTGGACGGGGAGGGTCGATCGCGCGAAGCCTAGCGGGGTGGGGTGATCTCTCCACTCGGGCAGCGCTTCCGCGGAAAGACTGCCACCCCACCTCGGTTCGCATGCCGCTTCACTTCATGCGAACCGATCCTCCCCCTCCAGGGGAGGATGGGTACCTTTGACGTGGCTGCGATCCGGTCTACTCTCTCGACAAGAAAAATCGGGAGGCACGATGACCGGCGCCATCAAACCGTTCCGTATCGCCATCAGCGACGACATTCTCTCCGATCTCAAGTCGCGTCTCACCCGCACGCGCTGGCCGGAGGCGGAGCTGGTCGACGACTGGAGTCAGGGCGCACCGCTGAAGTGGATCCGAGAGGTCTGCGCCTATTGGGCGAGCGAATACGACTGGAGCGCGCGCGAGGCAAAGCTGAACCGCTTCGATCAGTTCACCACCGAGATCGACGGGCTCGACATTCATTTTCTGCATGTGCGCTCGAAAGAACCAAACGCGCTGCCGCTGATCATCACCCATGGCTGGCCGGGCTCGATCGTCGAATTCCAGAAGGTGATCGCGCCGCTCACCGATCCCGTCGCGCATGGCGGCAATCCCGCGGACGCGTTTCACGTGATCTGTCCTTCGCTGCCGGGCTTCGGCTTCTCCGCCAAGCCGAAGGCGACCGGATGGGGCGTCGACCGCATCGCCGCGACCTGGGCGCAGCTGATGGAACGGCTGGGCTATGCGCGCTATGGCGCGCAAGGCGGCGATTGGGGGTCGGCGGTGACGGCCTCGCTCGGTGCGCAGGATGCGGAGCACTGCGCCGGCATTCACATCACGCTGTCCTTCAACTCGCCGCCGCGCATGGAGGGCGAGCCGACTCCGGAGGAGAAGCGGGCACTCGCCGGCCTCAAGCATTACGTCGATTTCGACTCCGGCTATTCCAAGCAGCAATCGACGCGCCCGCAGACGCTCGGCTATGGCCTCACGGATTCGCCGAGCGGGCAGGCGGCCTGGATCCTAGAAAAATTCTGGGCCTGGACCGATTGCGACGGCCATCCCGAGAACATCTTCACCCAGGACGAGCTGCTCGACAACGTCATGCTCTATTGGGTGACGGAGACGGCGACTTCCTCGGCGCGGCTCTACTGGGAAAGTTTTGGCAAGCGCCGCACCACGCCTGTCGTCAAGGTGCCGACCGGCGTCGCTGCGTTCCCGAAGGAGATCATCACGCCGGTGCGGAGCTGGATGGAACCGAACTTTCACAACATCACGCATTGGAGCGAGATGGAGAAGGGTGGCCATTTCGCCGCCTTCGAGCAGCCGGAGCTGTTCGTGCGCGATGTCAGGAAATTCTTCCGGACGATGCGGTAACTCTCTAGACTGGGCAACAACGACGAGACCCCGGGAAGACGACCAAGCCCATGCTCACCGAAGCCAAGACCTACGACGAGCTCGTCCGCAACTTCCGCTGGGACATCCCGGCGCGCTTCAACATGGCGGAAGCATGCTGCGATCGGCATGCCGACGGCACCGGCCGGCTCGCGCTTGTTTTTGTCGACGAGAACGGCGCCACCACGCGCACCTCCTTCGACGAGGTCGCGGACATGTCGCGCCGCTTTGCCAACGTGCTGAAGGCCGATGGGCTTTCGCGCGGCGATCGCGTCGCGGTTTTCCTGTCGCAGTCGCTGGAGCTGCCGATCGCGCATATGGCGGCGTTCCGCTCCGGCCTGGTCTCGATCCCGCTGTTCGCCCTGTTCGGCGAGGACGCGCTGGAATTCCGCCTTTCGAATTCACAGGCGAAGGCAATCATCACTGATGAGGCGGGCTGGGAGAAGCTCACGAAGATCCGCGAGCGGCTGCCCTATTTGCAGGACATCTACATCACCAGCGGCGCCGTCCACGCCGGCGCAAAGCCATTCTGGCCGGCGATCGAAACCGCGTCCGAGGACTTCGCGACCGTCGACACCGCCGCCGATGATCCCGCGCTGATCATCTACACCTCGGGCACGACGGGAAATCCCAAAGGCGCGCTGCATGCGCACCGCGTCGTGCTCGGTCATCTCCCCAACGTCGAGATGTGTCACAATTTCCTGCCGCGTCCAGGCGATCTCATGTGGACGCCGGCGGACTGGGCCTGGATCGGCGGACTCGTCAACGGCCTGCTCGCATTCTGGTATCACGGCATCCCCCTGGTCGGGCATCGCGCGCGCAAATTCGAGCCGCAGGCGGCGATGCAGATGATGGCCGATCTCGGCGTCCGCAACGTCTTCCTGCCGCCAACCGCGCTGAAGCTGATGCGGCAGGCGGGCGTCAAGCACGCGGGCGTCAAGCTCCGCAGCATCTTCACCGGCGGCGAGTCCCTTGGCGGCGAGCTGCTGGGTTGGGTGCGCGAGACCTTCGGCATCGACGCCCATGAGGTGTTCGGCCAGACCGAGTGCAATCTCGTGATCGGCAGCAACTCCAACCTGTTTCCGATCCGCCCCGGCGCGATGGGCAAGGCGACGCCGGGCTTCGACGTCCGCATCGTCAACGACAAGGGCGAGGAATTGCCGCGCGGCCAGCGGGGCATCATCGGCGTGCGCCAGCCATGCCCCGTCACCATGCTCGAATATTGGCGCAATCCGGAGGCGACGGCGAAGAAATATGCCGGCGAATTCCTGCTCACCGGCGATCTCGGCGTGCAGGACGAGGATGGCTATTTCTGGTATGTCAGCCGCGAGGACGACGTCATCACCACCGCCGGCTATCGCGTCGGCCCGTCCGAGATCGAGCACACGCTGATGAAGCACCCGTCGGTGGCAATGGCCGCGGTGGTCGGCATCCCCGATCCGATCCGCACCGAATCGATCAAGGCCTGGATCGTGCTGCGTCCGGGCTTTACCGGCACCGACGCGCTGGCGCGCGAGATCCAGGACTTCGTCAAGGTGCAGCTTGCCGCGCACGAATATCCGCGCTTCGTCGAATTCGCCGAGACGCTGCCGATGACGGCGACCGGCAAGGTGCTGCGGCGCGAGCTGCGGGCCAAGGGCTGACTTCTTAACAGGGCTGACTTCCGACAATGGCCAAGACGTCTCAAGCCGCGGGACTTCACCGCGCTTTGCTCGACAAGCTGCACGATCTCGATGCGGCGCTCGAGCTCATGTATTACGGCTGGCGCGGGATGACGCTGGAAGCGGACGAATATCTTGCGAAGCAGGGCCTGTCGCGTCCGCATCATCGTATCCTCTACGTGGTGGCGCGGCGGCCCGATATCGCGATCGGCTCGCTGCTCGAGGTCCTCGGCATTTCCAAGCAGGCCTTGAGCCGGCCGCTCAACCTGCTGCTGGAACGCAAGCTCCTGACGTCGAGGCGCTCGCCCGAGCAGCATCGCTCGAAGCTGCTGCGTCTGACGGCCGCCGGGCAGCGCATCGAGCAACGGGCCTCGGACCACGAGCGCAAGGTTTTGCGCGAGGCGTTCGATCGCGTCGGCGCATCCGGGGCGGCGGCATGGATGGCTGTCATGGGGACGATCGCCGACAACAATTGACGGTTCTTAAAGTCAATGTAGTTGACATGAGAAGCGGGCTTTGCCACTGTCCTGGCAACAAGCCGGGGAGGGCCGTGTCGTCATGAGCGGACAGAATCCATTGAGCGCGCAGAAAATGAATCGCGCGGCCGCCGAGCGCTTCGTCGCGGCATGGTGCGCGAGCTGGTGCAAGGTCGATATCGACGCGGTGGTGGCGCATTTCGCCGAGAATGCGCAGATGCGCAGCCCTCTGGCACTGACGCTGACCGGTTCTCCTGTCGTCGCCGGCATCGAGAATATCCGCAGCTATTGGCGCAAAGCCTATGGCCACATCGAAAGCGCGGACCTGAAGATCCTGAGCTGGAGCTGGGACGACACCATCGCGCGCCTGACGGTGTGGTGGCAGCTCGGAGACACGCGCGCCAGCGAGTTCATGGATTTCGACGACGCTGGCCGCGTCGTGCGCAGCGAAGCCTTTTACGGAAAATGACCATGCGCCTTTCGGATATCGTCCTGCTCCTCAACACGCTGTGGTTCGGCGGCGCCTTCATCCAGTTCAGCATTGCGCAGGCCAACACGCTGAAGATCTTGCTGCCGCGGGAAGAGCGCAGCAATCCGATCGCGCCGACCCTGGCGGCCAGCGTTGCGTTCCTGGGCAGGATGAACCTGCCGATCGGGCTGTTGTCGTTCTACCTTCTGGTTGCGCGTCCGCTCTTCTTCCAGCCGGTCGAGGCGCAGCTCACGCTGTTCCTGTTCTTTTCGGCCTGCCATTTCAGCCAGTTCGCCTATAACCTCCCGGTGCTGATGCGTGGCGGACGTGTCGGGGTCGCCTACTGGCCGGTGTTGAAGGGTCCGATGCTCCGGATCTTCGTCATCGACGCGGGCCTGTTCGCGGCCAATCTCGCAGTGGCGCTCCAGCTCGCGATAGCGTCCTGATCTACCGCGACGGCTCCGAGAGCGCGGCCCGCAGCATCGCCGCAAGATCCTTTCGCCGGAACGGCTTGGTCAGAATGCGGGCGTCGCCGTCCCCGTCCGGAGTCTTGACGGGCGTCTGGCTGTAGCCGGAGGTGAAGAGCACCTTGAGATCAGGCCGCAGCTCGGTTGCTTGCCTCGCAAGCTCCGGCCCGAACATGCCGCCGGGCATGACGACGTCGGTGAACAGCAGCTGGATGTCTCCGGGTTGGCGCATCACCTCCAGCGCTGCCGGTCCGTTCGACGTCGCGATGACCCGGTAGCCGAGCGTCCTGAGCTCGTTCTCGACATAGGCCCGCACCATGTCGTCGTCTTCGACGAGGAGAATGGTCTCGTGTCCCGCTTGTGTGACGGTCGCTTCCGCTGGGCGCAGGTCCTCGCCCGGCGGTGTTTCGAGACGGGGAAAGAACAGCCTGACGACACTGCCTCGTCCCGGCTCGGACTGTATCTGCACAAGTCCGCCGGACTGTTGTGCAAATCCGTAGACCATGCTCAGGCCGAGGCCGGTCCCCTTGCCGACCTCCTTGGTCGTGAAGAACGGCTCGAACGCGCGGCTGACCACCTCGGCGCTCATGCCGCTGCCGGTATCGGTCACGGCCACCATCACGTAGTCGCCGGGCCGCGGCTCGCCGTTGACGTCGAGGTCGGATTCACCGAGCGAGCTGTTATGGACCTCGACCGTCAGCTTGCCGCCCTCCGGCATCGCATCGCGCGCGTTGAGCACGAGGTTGAGCAGCGCTGTCGTCAGCTGGCCGGGATCGACGCTGGCCGGCCATAAATCCCGTTCGAGCGCGAAGCGGCACTCGATGTGCTCGCCCAGTGTCCGACGCAGAAGCTGCTCCATGCCGAGCACTTTCTCGGCGATGTCGATCTTTCTCGGCCGCAGCGGCTGCTTGCGTGCGAAGGCGAGCAGGCTCCGTGTCAGGTCAGAGCCGCGCTCGGCGGCGGTCGCGATGTCGCCGGCGATGCGGTGCAATTCCTTGTTTCCCGCCAGCTGGTCGGCAAGATGCTCGGAGTTGCCGAGAATGACGGTCAGGAGATTGTTGAAGTCATGCGCCACGCCGCCGGTGAGCTGGCCCATGGCTTCCATCTTCTGGGATTGGCTGAGCTTCAGGTTGAGATCCGCGATCGCGGCGCGCTGCTGCTGCAGCGATTCGGCGGTGCCGTTGAGCAGGGTCATCAATCCGCCGAGCTCGCCGCCCGGATGGGGCTCCGGAATGCGCGCGCTGAGATCTCCGCGCCCGAGCCTCTTCGCCATGGTGGCGAGCCGCCCGACCTGGCGGCCGATGCTCACGGTCGTGAGGATCCATAAGCCGGCCAGGAGCAACAGTAAGGCCACCGCGAGAATCGCCATGTCCTCGTAAAGCCGGCGGTTCGCTGCCGCGACCAGTCCGTCCTTGGAGCGTCCGACCATGATGGTGAGGCCGGCCTTGCGCATCGAGGGCGAGCGGGCAACGCCCCAGATCTGCGTGCGGCCCCCGCGCTCGGTGACTTCCCGAAATGGCTCGCCATCGGGCGCTGCCGCAAAGCGGAACAGATCGGAGCCCGCAATGGTCCCGCCAATGGGCACGCTCCAGCCGCCGCCCTTGGGGGCGACCAGGACCGTACCCTTGGCGTCGACGAACAGGATGTCCTTCTCGGCCAGCAGCCGCTTGTCGTGAAATTCCGCGAATTTGTTCAGGTTGAAGGACGCGAGCAGCACGAATTTCAGCGCGCCCGCCTCCGATCGCACGGGATAGGCGATCTGGAGCACCGATAGCCCGGTGAGGCGGCCGAACACCGGCTCCGCGGCAACGACGCCTTGAAGACCCTTGACCTCTTTGAAATAGCCGCGGTCGTTCAGGTCGAGGGTGCGGTTGGTCCGAAGCGAGTCGCAGAACAGGCTGCCGTCGGGATCGATGGTCAAGATGCCCGTGAACTGCGGATATTCTTCGCGCACTTCCGACAGAAACGCCGAGCACGCCGCCTTGTCGCGCGTGTCGAGGTCGCGGGCGCGGGCCAGACCGTAGTGGAGCTGGGCGGTGCCCTGGATCTTCTCGTTCAGATCGCTCGCGATGTCGTCGGCGGATGCGGCCAGATTGGCCAGCGCCGCGTCGATCTCGCTGGCCCGGTTCTGCACAAAACGCAGCCCAACCAGGATCGCGGGCACCAGCATGGCGGCAATGACGAGGATCAGTAACCGGGTACGCAGGCTCATCGGTGGGGCGGTCCGCTCTCAGGCGCATCTGCTCGGAGGTACAATTTGCGGACGATCGTCTGCCCAGTCCATAGCATTGGCGCGAAAATCGCACCGATGGTGAAGGATTTCGCATCGCGAGCATTGTTACCTCGCCGCTGCGCTTCGCGCAGGCTGGCATCAAGTTGCGCCTGCGCGCGGCGGCGCTAGTATCGCAGCATGCGCGCGACGAAAGATCGCGCCGATGTGTGGAGGGAGCTGATGTCCATCTCCGGCAAGGTCGATCCGGTGGTACGTCGCGTCGCGGCGACCGATATCGCCGAGGCGCTGGTCGAGGGTCTGCGCGATTTCCAGGCGCTGCCGTTCTACGGTCTCTGCTTCGGCGCGCTCTACGCCGCCGGCGGCATCGCCATCATGCTGTGCCTCACCGCCTTCGGAATGGTCTATCTCGTCTATCCCCTGGCGGCAGGCTTCGCGTTGATCGGGCCGTTCGTGGCGATCGGGCTCTATGAGGTCAGCCGCCGCCGCGAGCGCGGCGAGCCGGTCTCGTTCGGCGCGATCTGGTCGGCTGTGCGCGCGCGTAGCGAGATCGGCTGGATGGCGTTCGTCACGCTGTTCGTGTTCGTGATCTGGATGTACCAGGTGCGGCTCCTGATCGCGCTGCTGCTCGGTCTGCACGCTTCGTTCTCGAGCCTTCAGGAATTCATGACCGTGGTGCTGACCACGAATGAAGGCCTGCTGTTCCTCGGCATCGGCAATGCGGTCGGCGCGGTGCTGTCGCTGATCCTGTTCTCGCTGACCGTGGTGTCGTTTCCGCTGCTGCTCGACCGCGAGGTCGATTTCGTCACGGCGATGGTGACAAGCGTGCGCGCGGTGGTGACGAGCCCGCTGCCGATGATCACATGGGCCGCCGTGATCGTGATGCTGCTGATCGTCTCGGCGCTGCCTTACTTTCTCGGGCTGATCGTGACGTTACCCGTGCTCGGGCATGCGACCTGGCATCTTTATCGGCGGCTGGTGGTGCCGGTGTAGCTAGTCGCTGTCCTTTTGCCCTTGGGCGGTGCCGTAGGGTGGGCAAAGCGGCTTGTCCGCCGTAGCTCGAAGAGCGAAGGCGGAAGCGTGCCCACCACCCCTCTCAACCGGGGGCAGATGGTGGGCACGGCGCAAGTGCGCCTTTGCCCACCCTACGATGCCGAACTCGCGGAGACAGACCCCGTCTCGCCTACGGCGTCTTGATCCCCATCGCCTTCAGCGCATCCAGCATCCGCTGCGGTGGCCCCATCTTCACCGCCAGCGGCTTGCCGGTTTCCAACAGGCTCTTGAGGCTGGACAGGATCGCGGGCCAGCCCGAACGGCCACCGGCGAGGATGTCGTCGCTAAGCGGGCGGTCGTGGCCTTCGCACATGGTAAGCCGGACCGCATCGCCGGCCTGTTCGATCTCGTAGGTGACGAGCGTCGGGCCGAGCTTCTCGATCAGCTCGGGCCAGTTCACGTTGAATGTGACCGAGAGCTTTCGCGGCGGATCGTAGGCGAGAACCTCGCCGCTGATGTGAAACGCGCCATCGGGCGTGCGCACGGTGAACGCGCCGCCAAGGCGCGGCTCGACTTCCACGGCATTGCCGAAGAAATATTGCTTGCTGAACTCGGCCGAGGTCAGCGCCTCCCACACTTTCTCCGGCGTCGAGGCGATGTAGATGGTGTAGACCGTCAGCGGTTTGAATTGATCGAGGTTCATTTTGCGTCGAATCCCTTGTTGAGCGCCGTGCGGGGAATGGCGAGCACTTTGCCTCTCTCCAGCAGGCTCTTGAGCCCGGACAGGATCGCCGGCCAGCCATTGGAGACGGCGCCGAGATATTTGCCGCCCTCGACGAAGCCGTCATGCAACACGGTCAAACGCACGAGCGCGCCGAACGGTTCGATGGTGAAGACGACGCGTGAGATTGGCTCGCCGCGCAGCTCTTCGAATTTCTGGTGCTTGAAGCTGTAGGACAGGCGGCGCGGCGGATCGGATTCCAGGATTTCGCCGGAATCGGTGACTTCGCCGTCGAGCGTAAGCGCAAAGGGCGAGCCGACCTTCCAGTCGGAGCGGACCTCGGCGCCGAACCAGTACTGCCTGGTGAATTCGCTCGACGTCAACGCCTCCCACAGCTTTTCCGGCGTGGTCTCGATATAGGTCACGTAGACGAACTCCGGCTTACTCATCGCGCTTCTCCAACTGGCGTTTCAACTCGCTGAGCGCGGCAAGCTTGCCGCGCTCGAATTTTTTGATCCAGCGTTCGCCGATCTGATGGATCGGCACCGGGTTGAGATAGTGCAGCTTCTCGCGGCCATGCCTGATGGCGGTGACGAGATTGGCCTCTTCCAGGATCGCAAGGTGCTTGGTCACGGCCTGCCGCGTCATCGCGAGGCCCTCGCAGAGCTCGTTCAGCGTCTGGCCGTTCCTGGCATGAAGCCTGTCGAGCAGCGACCGTCGTGACGCATCGGCGAGCGCTTTGAAGACCTCATCCATGGTGTCGATAATAGGCAACCAAATGGTTGCATGTCAAGATGGAGTCTTTGGCGCGCGCAGTCGGCCGTGCTAGCCTCGACGCTCAGCCAACGCAGATTGGTTCCGGGAGGATTTTGATGTTCCGTCGCGTTTCACGTGTTGCCGCTCTCGTCCTTTTCGCGTGCAGCACCGCGGCCCAGGCGCAGAAGCAGACCATCGGCGCGCCGCCCGAAGCGTCCAACATGAAGCTCGTCGGGAGCAACGACCTCCAGGCCCGCAGCGCCTATCAGCCGACCATCCATCACCAGGGCGATCGCTGGATCGCCTATATCGGCCATCACGGCGGCACTGATGATGTGCCCGCGCCCGTCAATCCGATGACGGGCAAGGCCGAGCCGAACGGAACCTCGATCGTCGACGTCACCGATCCCGCGCGTCCAAAATATCTGCGGCATCTGCCGGGGCAGGAGGGCAAGTACGAATCCGGCGGCGCGCAGATGGTGCGGGTGTGCGACGGCAAGGCCTTGCCGAAGGGCGATCCCAACGCGGTCTACATGCTGCGGACGTTCGGCGGAGAGGCGCACGAGATCTGGAACGTCACCGATCCCGCGAGCCCCGTGCTCATCACGCGCATCGGCGGCCTGAAGGACACCCACAAGAGCTGGTGGGAATGCGACACCGGTATCGCCTATCTCGTCTCGGGCGCGCCGGACTGGCGCACGCGGCGGATGACGCAGATCTATGATCTCTCCGATCCCGCGCGCCCGCAGAAGATCCGCGATTTCGGTCTGCCCGGTCAGGAGCCCGGTTCGACCGGCGCGCTGCCGACCGAATTGCACGGGCCGATCTCGACCGGGCCCGACGGCAACCGCGTCTATTTCGGTTACGGCACCAACAAGGGCGGCATTTTGCAGATCGTCGATCGTGACAAGCTCTTGAGCGGGGCAAAGGAGCCGACGCCGGACAATCTGCGCTATCCCGAGATTGCGCGCATGCCGATGTCGGCCTTCAACGGCGCGCACACGACGTTTCCGATGCTCGACATGCCCATCGCGGAATTCGCCGAGGACAAGGACGGCAAGACCCGCGACATCGTCATGATCGTGAATGAAGCGATCCTCAACGAATGCGGCGAGGCGCGGCAGATGGTGTGGTTCGCCGACGTCACCACCGAGACGCGGCCGATGATGATCTCGAGCTACACCGTGCCGGAGGCGAGCGGGCAGTTCTGTCAGCGCGGCGGGCGCTTCGGCGCGCATTCCTCCAACGAGAGCATGGCGCCGGTCTATTACAAGAAGATGGCCTTCATCGCCTTCTTCAATGCCGGCGTGCGCGCGCTCGATATCCGCGATCCCTATCATCCCAAGGAGGTCGGCTATTTCATTCCCTCGATCACGGCTGCGACCGACAAGCGCTGCATCCCGATCGAGGGCGGCGAGCGCTGCAAGGTCGCGATCCAGACCAACAATGTCGAGACCGATGATCGCGGCTACATCTACATCGTCGACCGCGCCAATACCGGCCTGCATATCCTGGAGCTGACCGGCCCGGCCCGCAATGTCGCCGGCCTGCCGAAGAACTGACGATGCGGGGGCGGGCGATGTCGGTCTCGATGTTGGTACGCCGGCTTCCACATTCTCCGCTGTCATTCCCCGCGCAGGCGGGGAATCCAGTATTCCAGAGACGTTGGTGAAGTGCGGAGGCGTTGCGGCGTACTGGATCCCCCGCTTTCGCGGGGGATGACACCGTTGGTTGAGCGCGCACCTTGCGCTCATCTCACTTCCCTCTGCGCCCGTCCCATGCATTAATACGGCCCAACGCTCCGAGCCGAGTCTCCCCCATGATGTCCATGCAAGCCTATTTCGCCTTCGTCGCCGCCTGCATTGCGTTGGCGCTGCTGCCGGGGCCGATCGTCACCCTCGTCATCGCCAACGGCCTGCGCCACGGCACGCGTGCTGCGCTGACCAACGTGGCCGGCGCGCAGGCCGGCCTTGCCATCGTCATCGGCATCGTCGCGGTCGGCCTGACCTCGCTGATGGCGACCATGGGCTACTGGTTCGACTGGGTGCGCTTTGCCGGCGCCGCTTATCTCGTCTGGCTCGGCATCAAGCTGATCTGGGCGCCGGTCGAGGGCGTCGATGTCGACACACCGCCACCGCCGCCGCGCGGCGGCTTCTTCCTGCAGGGTTTCCTGGTGCTGCTGTCGAACCCGAAAGTGCTGGTGTTCTTCGGCGCCTTCATCCCGCAGTTCATGGACATGAGCCAGCCGCACTTTCCGCAAGTGGCGCTGCTGGGCGCGACCTTCATGGTCACCGCCGTGGTGACCGATGCGCTCTACGCCATCGCCGCAGGCCGCGCGCGAAAATTCTTCTCGGCGCGCCGCACGCGGATGATGTCGCGCATCTCCGGCGGCTTCATGATCGGCGGCGGCATCTGGCTGGCGCTGACCAGGGCGAAGTGAGGCTTACGCCAACAGCTCCACCTTCAGCTCCATCTCGACCTCGGCAAGGATCCTTGCCAGCCGTTCGGCCCATTGCTGCTGGCCGGTGTGGTCGGTGATCAGATCCTGCCGGATCTCGATGCCGGTGTTGACGAGGCCCCGCCCTTCGCCGTGGACGGGGATGGTGTAGTCGGTGAGGTCGCTGACCGCGTAAGGCTCGTTGTCGCCGACAACGAGATCGCCCTCTGCGCGCAGATGTTTCAACAGCAGTTGCGGCAGCACGGTGTCGCGGTTGTAGAGCGCGGCGATGTGCCAGGGCCGCGCGACGCCGGCATAGACGGGCGTGAAGCTGTGCAGCGACACCAGCACCGTCGGCCGCTTGTCGTGCAGGCGGGCGTCGATCGCGGCATCGATGCGATCATGATAAGGCTCGAAAATCTCGCGCCGCCGTGCCTCCCGCTCCCCATCCGATATCCCTTCGTTGCGCGGGATCGCGGTGGCTTCGGAGATCACGGGGATCGAGCTTGCAGCAGAAGGCGGGCGGTTGCAGTCGATCACGAGCCGCGAATAGCGCTGCGCGATCAGATGCGCACCCAGCAACCTTGCGAGCCGCTCGGCGACGCCGGCAATGCCGATGTCCCAGCCGATGTGCCTGACAAGCTCGCTTTCCGCGATGCCGAGATCGCCGAGCGCGCGCGGCAGCACCCGTCCGTAATGATCCGAGGTGAGCAGAAAGGGCGAAGTCCCTTCGGCATTTACCTCATGCACGGGCAAAATATCGCCCTCGCCGAGCAGTTGATCGGCGGCCTCGGCCGTGTGCAGATCCATCCTGATTGCCTATGAAACGATTACGTGTCTAAACGGAGTAACGATATTGCACCGACGTCGCAACTTTAGAGCAGCATGACCTCCGATCGCCTTTTCGTCTACGGCACCCTGATGCGCGGCTTCGACCATCCGATGGCGCGACTGCTCGCGGGCCACGCCGATTTTGTGGGTGAAGCGACCTGCCGCGGCCGGCTCGTCCTGGTGAAGCATTATCCGGGACTGCTGCTGTCGAATGCTGCCTCCGACATCGTTCATGGCGAGCTCTTCCGGATGCGCGTACCAGACGAGATCCTGGGCGAGCTCGACATGTACGAGGCCTGCGGCGAGGGTTTTCCGGAGCCGACCGAATATCTGCGCCGGCTGATCGACGTGGCGCTGCCTGATGGCGCCACCGAGAAGGCCTGGACCTATGTCTACAACTGGCCCGTCACGGGTTTGCCGCTCATCGAGTCCGGGCGGTTCTTGGCGCACTAGTTGTTTTCGAGCATGATCTTCTCGGAAAACCGCTTCGCACTTTTCCGGATCATGCTCTAAGCCGACAGCACTTCCTTCACCACGCGCACGTCGATCTCGCGCTCGACGTAACTCCATTCCTCGGTTTCCCGGAGCATCCCCACCAGCTCCTCGAACAGCGAGGCGTGCGCGGGGGCGAATTCGAACCAGGTCAGGAAATCGAAGGGCTCGCCGAGGTCGCGGCAGTGATAGAGCTGGCGCGCGATCGCGGGCAGGAAACGAAGGCTGCTCGCGATGTGGTGCGACTTGTCCTCGAAGATCTGGCGGCGCTCTTCCTGCGTCAGCTCCCACCAGGCCTGCGATTTGCGGATCGGGATCAGCGCCGCGCTGGTTGCTTCCATCCGGCCGAGCCCGGCCTGCACGGCTGTGAGCTGCTGCTTCTCGGGCCGCTCGGTGTAGCGCAAATTGCTCGGGGCGCCGACCAGCCGCCACGCATTGCGCGAGGGCACCAGCGGCAATGAGACGGCCTCGCTGTCGGTCACCGACAGCGCCGGCATGAAGGGCAGGGGCTCGCCGGTCACGGGTGCGATCGAGATCACACGCCAGCCCCCGCTGTGGCCGCCCCGAAAGGTCCTGAACATGGGGATATGGAAGCGTGGAACCGGGTTAGGTTCAAGGGGCTCGTCACTTCGGCACTACGGTCCCGTCATCCTGAGGCGCGAGTGGCGCTATGCCATGCATCGCGCCGGGAGCCTCGAAGGATGAACGGCCGAGGGTTAGAGCCGGGCCGTCGCCCTTCGAGGCTCGCCGAACAGGCGAGCACCTCAGGGTGACGGGACCAAAGGCCTGTGAACAGCGCGTATAATCCTGACAAACCTGGCTTTTAGGCCCGCCGCCACTATATCCCTGATCTTTCGCCCGACTCACCCGGTTCGCGCTACAGAGGCCCATGCGTTTCACGCCCCAATTCCTCGACGAGCTTCGTGCCCGGCTTTCGGTCTCCGAAGTCGTGGGCAAGCGCGTCAAGCTGAAGAAGGCCGGGCGGGAGTGGAAGGGGCTGTCGCCGTTCCAGCAGGAGAAGACGCCGTCCTTCTACGTCAACGACCAGAAGGGTTTTTACCACGACTTCTCCTCCGGCAAGCACGGCGACATCATTTCCTTCGTGATGGAGACCGACGGCCTGCCGTTTGCGGAGGCCGTCGAGCGGCTCGCCAGCATGGCGGGCCTGGCGCTGCCGGCGGTGACGCCGGATGCGGCGCGGCAGGAGCAGCGCCGCCGCACGCTGCATGACGTCATGGATCTCGCCGCGACCTATTTCGCGGAGACGCTGGCCTCGCGCGTCGGCGCCAAGGCGCGCGGCTATCTCGCCGACCGCGGGATCTCGCCGGCGACTCAATTGCAGTTCCGCCTCGGCTATGCCTCGGCCGATCGCTTCGCGCTGAAGGAGCATCTCGGCAAGCTCGGTGTCTCCGTTGACGACATGGTCGAGACCGGCCTGCTGGTGGCCGGCGACGATATTCCCGTGCCGTACGACCGCTTCCGCGACCGCGTGATGTTTCCGATCACGGACTTGCGCGGCCGCGTCATCGCCTTCGGCGGGCGCGCGCTGGAGAAGGACGTTCCGGCCAAATATCTCAACTCGCCGGAGACGCCGCTCTTCCACAAGGGCGACAATCTCTACAATCACCAGACCGCGCGCAAAGCCACCCATGACGGCAGCGCGCTGATCGTGGTCGAAGGCTATGTCGACGTCATCGCCATGGTCACCGCGGGCTTTGCCGGCGCCGTGGCGCCGCTCGGCACCGCGCTCACCGAAAGCCAGCTGGCGCTGTTGTGGAAGATGGCGGACGAGCCGATCCTCTGCTTCGACGGCGACCGCGCCGGCCAGAAGGCGGCGTATCGTGCCGCCGATCTCGCGCTGCCTTTCCTCGCACCCGGAAAGAGTCTTCGTTTCGCGCTGCTGCCGGAGGGGCAGGACCCCGACGATCTCGCGCGCTCCGGCGGTCGCGGCGCGATCGAGGAAGTCATCGCGGCGGCGAAGCCGCTTGCCGAGATGATCTGGTCGCGCGAGCTCGAAGGCGGCAATTTCGCCACCCCCGAGCGCCGCGCCGCGCTGGAGGCGCGCATCAAGGAGCTCGCGAACGGCATCCGCGACGAGGTGGTGCGGCGCTATTACCGCGATGATTTTGCCGAGCGGCTGCGGCGCACTTTCGCGCCCGAGGGTGGCCGCGGCGGCTTTGCCGGCCGGGGCAATCTCCAAGGCAATTCCGGCCGCCAATTCCAGCCCCGGGCTGCGGGAGGCGCGAATCGATTCGGGGGGCAGGGATTCGGGGGAGGCCTCGGCGGCGGGCGCCGGGGCGCGCCCGGTCCCACCCTGTTACCCTCCGGCCCCTACCAGGCGGCGAGCCCGCAGTTGGCGGCCAGCCCGATCATGCGCGGCCAGCGCAGCGCCATCTCCCGCCGGGAGGCCCTGATCCTGCAATGCCTGATCAACCACCCCTGGCTGCTGCACGACCACCTCGAGGAGGTCGCGGCCCTGGAGCTCGCCCATCCCGAGGCCCACAAGCTCAGGGCCGGCATCATCGCCGCCTTTGCCAACGACCACCACCATTCCCCGGACCCCGGCGAGCAGGCCGAAAAGATGCGCGGCGATCTCGCCAAAGGCGGATTTTCGCAAGTCCTTCAACGGGTTGAGAGCGGCATCACCACCGCGGCGGTGTGGGGTGCCCGCGAAGGCGCCGCCCCCGACGATGTTCTCGCCACCTGGCATCAGCTGGTTGCCTTGCATCGGCAATGGCATTCACTACTTAGAGAGCTGAAAGACGCCGAGCTGGCCTTGGGGGAGGACCCCAGCGAGGCCAATTTGGCGTGGCTGCGTGACGTCAAGGCCCGGATGGCCGAGGTCGACGGCACCGAAGCCCTGATCGAGGGTTTTGGCGAACTGTCGGGTCGGTTCCAGAAGAGCGTGTGATGAAAGAATCATGCGGACGGCCGGAGCCGGAACCGCTAAAAGACTCGCCAAATCCAAGGTTTGGCGGCAAAAACAGGGTTAATCGAGGCTTAACGGTCTTGTAGCACTTTGGCCACCAGGCGGCCGCAGGCAGAACAGACGCGTCAGGAATGAATCCGCGCAATTGCTGTTGGCACTACACCTGCATCCGCTGCGACAAAGAGGCTGACGAAGCGTTAGGCATTTCCGGCGAGAGAGAGTTGGGGGTGGCGAGAGATATGTGCGCCGCCCTTTCCGTGTCGAGAGCTGCCGAAGCGAGAGCGTCGGGCAACAGGTTCATGTGAATTCAGGCAGACGCGGCGAGCCGACTGCATTGAAGCGCGTTTAGGAGCAATGGATGGCCACCAAGGCAAAGACGCTGCAGGCGAAGGACAAGGAAAAAGACGACAAGGCAGCGGACGCGCCGGAAAAGGATTCCCAGGACGCGCCCTCGCCGTTGCTCGACCTGTCCGACGCCGCCGTAAAGAAGATGATCAAGCAGGCCAAGAAGCGCGGCTTCGTGACCTTCGATCAGCTCAACGAAGTCTTGCCGTCCGACCAGACCTCGCCCGAACAGATCGAGGACATCATGTCGATGCTCTCCGACATGGGCATCAACGTCACCGAAGCCGACGATAGCGAAGGCGAGGAGGACAAGGACGAGGGCGGCGAGGACGAGACAGACAACGAGCTCGTCGAGGTCACCCAGAAGGCCGTCACCGAGGTCAAGAAGAGCGAGCCGGGCGAACGCACCGACGATCCCGTGCGCATGTATCTGCGCGAGATGGGCACGGTCGAGCTGCTCTCCCGCGAAGGCGAAATCGCCATCGCCAAGCGCATCGAGGCCGGCCGCGAGGCGATGATCGCAGGGCTGTGCGAAAGCCCGCTGACCTTTCAGGCCATCATCATCTGGCGCGACGAGCTCAACGAAGGCAAGATCTTCCTCCGCGACATCATCGATCTCGAAGCCACCTATGCCGGCCCCGACGCCAAGGCCGGGATGAACAATGCGATGATCGCAGGTCCCACCGGCGAGAACGGTGAAGCGCCCGCCGAGGGCGGCCAGGCCGCCGCGACCGGCGCGCCCGCGCATGTCGCCCCGCCCGCCGCGCCGCCGTCGCCGACCCCGTTCCGGGCCGCGCCTGCGCCGGGCGGCACGGAAGCCGGCGAGGAGAAGGATCCGGGCGAGGCTGCGGCCGAGTCCGACATGGACGACGACGAGTTCGAGAACCAGATGTCGCTGGCGGCCATCGAGGCCGAGCTCAAGCCGAAGGTGGTCGAGATCTTCGACAAGATCGCCGACAGCTACAAGAAGCTGCGCAAGCTTCAGGAGCAGGACATCCAGAACCAGCTCCAGAACGAGTCGCTCTCGCCGCACCAGGAGCGCAAGTACAAGAAGCTGAAGGACGAGATCATCGTCGAGGTGAAGTCGCTGCGCCTCAACCAGGCGCGTATCGACTCGCTCGTCGAGCAGCTCTACGACATCAATAAGCGCCTCGTCTCGCACGAGGGCCGCCTGATGCGCCTTGCCGACAGCCACGGCGTCGCGCGCGAGGACTTCTTGCGCAACTACACCGGCTCGGAGCTCGATCCGCGCTGGCTCAACCGCGTCTCGAAGCTCTCGGCCAAGGGCTGGAAGAACTTCGTCCATCACGAGAAGGACCGCATCAAGGACCTGCGTCACGAGGTGCATCAGCTCGCAGCCCTGACCGGCCTCGAGATCGTCGAGTTCCGCAAGATCGTGCACTCCGTGCAGAAGGGCGAGCGCGAAGCACGCCAGGCCAAGAAGGAGATGGTGGAAGCCAACCTCCGTCTCGTGATCTCGATCGCGAAGAAATACACCAACCGCGGCCTGCAATTCCTCGATCTGATCCAGGAAGGCAACATCGGCCTGATGAAGGCGGTCGACAAGTTCGAGTACCGCCGCGGCTACAAGTTCTCGACCTACGCGACGTGGTGGATCCGGCAGGCGATCACCCGCTCGATTGCGGACCAGGCCCGCACCATCCGCATCCCCGTGCACATGATCGAGACGATCAACAAGATCGTGCGCACGAGCCGCCAGATGCTCAACGAGATCGGCCGCGAGCCGACCCCGGAAGAGCTCGCCGAAAAGCTCGGCATGCCCTTGGAGAAGGTCCGCAAGGTCCTGAAGATCGCCAAGGAGCCGCTGTCGCTCGAAACGCCCGTCGGTGACGAAGAGGATTCACACCTCGGCGATTTCATCGAGGACAAGAACGCGATCCTGCCGATCGACGCCGCGATCCAGTCCAACCTGCGCGAGACCACCACGCGCGTGCTCGCCTCGCTCACCCCGCGCGAAGAGCGCGTGCTGCGCATGCGCTTCGGCATCGGCATGAACACCGACCACACGCTGGAAGAAGTGGGGCAGCAGTTCTCGGTGACGAGAGAGCGTATTCGTCAGATCGAAGCCAAGGCGCTGCGGAAGCTGAAGCATCCGTCGCGGTCGCGGAAGCTGCGGAGCTTCTTGGATAATTGATCGGATCGTCATGCCCGGGCCCGACCCGGGCTCCATCGTAACGAAGACGGCGGGCCGAAAAGCCCGCCGTTTTTCTTTGTGCTAGCGCCTGGATTGCGTCGGATAGTAAATTGCGAAGCGGATGCCGTTGGTTTGCTCATTCCATCTCCGTTGCTCTTCCGCTTTTTTCAACCCCGCCAGCTATGCCCGACTATCACCTCACCGTCTGGTACAACACCCGCTGCCCCGTCTGCGACGCCGGCATCGACTGGCAGCGCAACAAGCTGCTGGCGCTGGTGCGCGCGGGTACGGTCGAGTTCAGGGACATCAACGAGCAGCCCGACGCGCTGGCGCACTTTGGTGCTTCGCTCGACGACATCAGGCGGCGCCTGCATGCGACCGATGAAGCGGGGCGGCTCATCGTCGGTGCGGATGTCGCGATTGCGTTGTGGAGGCTGACGCCGGGGGAGGGCTGGCTTGCTGCACTGTTCGGCAATCGCGTGGCGCTGCCATTCACGCGGTTCGGCTACGACCGGTTTGCCGATCTGCTGTTTGCCTGGAATAAAAGGAGCGGGCGCTGGTGAGCGCCTGCTTATGTCGTCCTACTTCTTCTTCACCCCGACCCGCTCGATCCGCTTGATCTCGAGCGCGGGGCGGCCGCCCTTTTCGGCGATCTCGCGGTCCTGCTCCATGATGAAGGCGCGGGCGGGTTCGTCGCCGTCGAGGCCTCCGAGCAGCTCGCTCGGTACGCGGCGGTTGGAGCGCTGGGAATCGTCTTCATAGAAGACGTTGAAAAAGGCGAATTCGCCTTTGGGATTGGTTCCGGGTTTTTTGGCCATGGCGGCTTGTCGTCGATAGCCGCGTCATAGTCAAATGACTTCGCGCGTCGCCGGGGTCGGTACGGAGCCGTGGGCCCGCTGCGCAAGGGATACTTGCCTCAATAAACGGCGGGCCGAAGCCCGCCGCTTATTTTTGGTCTTCAGCGTCACCCGGGGCTGGCAGGGTGACAACCTAAAATAGAAGGCTATAGAAGACGCCCTGCGATGGCAAGGCAAATCGTGGCGGCGTTGATGTCGCAGCGAGCGGATCAGATATGCGATGGTCGCGACATCTGGTTTCGATTCACATCGAAGCAATTGTTTAGAGCGTCAAACCAATTTGTTCATCTTGCCGGCCTTCGCAATGCAACGCGCGTGGCGCGCTGTATCGGAAGGCGTGCCAGCCTGCACCTCTTCCCGCCTGCGTGCAGACAGTGTGATCTCGATTTGTAAAAGCGAGTTCCATCGTCGTGGCTGATGTCTCAATGCGTGCGCGTGCGCCGCGCCGTCTCCTGCACCGCCAGCCGCGATCCGTGTCCGCCGCCCTTGCCGCTGTGCTCTTTAAGTCCCTGCGCCATGATCGCGCTGCCCATCGCAGCCGAGCCGAAGGTGATGAGGAAGGACGCCAGCAGCAGCGCGAGCGCGATGCCGGGCGAAATGTCGGCGAAGATCAGCTCGCGCAGATGTCCGGGGTTGAGCCAGAGCAGGCCGCCGACGAGGAGCGTCGCGGCGCAGGCGCCGATCGCAAGGTTGATGGCGAGCAGGCGGAACAGGGGAATGCGGAGGAGGGAGCGGGCTGGCCGGTGAGGATGTTGATGGTTGGACATGGTTGATCGCTTCATCCTGGCTCAACGTCGTCGTCGATCGCGCAGTGGTGCGGCGCAAGCAACATTGTCACAGCGCCAGCTCTCTCATTCGTCAATCCGGCCGGTCACGGACGCTTCTCCTCGGCGGCTCCCGTGTATCTGCAATCTAGACAACAGGGCGTGAGACAGTTTGATGCGGATCAAGCTTGCTGCTTTGACGCTCGCTGCGTTCCCGGGCATGATCCGCGCGCTGCTTCGCAGCTTGAGATTTTTAAGGGGATTGCTCCACATGCTGAGACTGCTTCTCGCCGCCGCGTCCGTCATTTGTCTGGCCGGCGGGGCGCAGGCCGCGCGCTGCGGCGGCGACTTCAACGCTTTCGTCGCCACCATGGCCCAGGAAGCGCAAGCGGCCGGCGTTTCGGCAAGCGTGACCAACGCGGCGCTCAGCGGCGTCACCCCCGATGGCGCAGTGCTCGCCTTCGACCGGCGCCAGCGCCACACCTTCAACAAGAGCTTTGAGCAGTATGTCTCGACCCGCGTCGGCCCCGGCCGCATCAACGGCGGCCGAGCGCTGCTGCAGCGCAACGCCGCGCTGCTCTCGCGCATCGAGCAGCAGTTCGGCGTGCCCCGCTATATCCTGGTCGCGATCTGGGGGCTGGAGAGCGATTTCGGCAAGGGCGACATCGGCAAGATGCCGGTGGTCCGCACGCTCGCAACCCTCGCGCATGATTGCCGCCGCACCGATCTGTTCCAGGGCGAGCTGCTCGCTGCGCTGAAGATCGTGCAACGCGGCGACCTGCCGCTGCGCGACCTGATCGGCGCCTTTGCCGGCGAGATTGGCCAGACCCAGTTCCTGCCGTCGTCCTACATCAAATACGGCGTCGATTTCGACGGTGACGGCCATGTCGATCTCCGCCACAGCGTCCCCGACGTCCTCGCCTCAACCGCGAATTTGCTCCACACCAGCGGCTTCAAGATGGGCCAGCCCTATGGCGAAGGCACGCCGAACTTCGAGGCGATGCGCGAGTGGAACAGGGCGGTGGTGTATCGCAAGACCATCGGGTATTTCGCCGATCGGCTGGCGGGGCAGTGACCACATACTCAGTCTCGTAGGGTGGGCAAAGCGTAGCGTGCCCACGACTTCTGTCGGCGGCAAAGAGAACGTGGGCACGCTTCGCTTTGCCCACCCTACGAGAGCGGAGGGCGAGCAACGCCATCGCGTCCCCGACCTCACGTCCCCTTCGCCATCTTCTCCAGCCGCCGCTGCAGCGGCGCCCAATACGTTGCCGGCCGAAACCGCTGCAACAGGTCCATGAAGCGGGCGTCGTTGCCGATCAGGATGCGGGGCTCGTTCTTTTCGATACCCTTGATGATGCGCAGCGCGGCGTTTTTCGGCGTGGTCTTCGCCGCGGTCTCGAACCGCTCGATCGATTGCGCGCGGCGGGCATTGTCGGTGACACCGACCCCGGTGCGGGAGTTGCGCGCGATGGCGGTAGCGACGCCGCCGGGATGCACGACCGACAGCCTGACCGGGCTGCCCGCCACCGCAAGCTCGTGCCGCACGCTCTCGGAGAAGCCGCGCACCGCGAACTTGGCCGCCGCGTAAGCCGATTGCCCCGGCGGCGCGATGATGCCGAAGATCGAGGAGAGGTTGACGATGTGCGCTTCACCCCTCGTCTTCAGATGCGGCAGGAAGGCGCGCGTGCCGTGCACCACGCCCCAGAAATTGATGTCGAACAGCCAGTCCATCTGCGCCTGGTCGATCTCCTCGAACGAGCCCATCAGCGCGACGCCGGCATTGTTGACGACGATGCCGAGCGCGGGATGGGTAGAGGTCGCCTCGCTCGCGAACTGCGCGATGTCGTCGGGCTCGCCGACGTCGACGCGGTGCACGCTGACCTTGCGTCCCGCGCCGATCTCGGCCGCGAGCGTCTTCAGCCCGGCCTCGTCGCGATCGGCCAGCGCAAGATCGCAGCCGCGCTGTGCAAGCTCGATCGCCAGCGCCCGGCCGATGCCGCTGGCGGCTCCCGTGATGGCGGCGGCGCCGCGAATCGTGGTCATGAATCCCCCCGTCAAGTCCCTGCGCGTGGAACCATGATTTACATTTTTTCAGAATGGAACTGAACCGCAGGCGCTCTGGCTCCTTAACATACGTTACGCAAGCGATCATTGGGAGACGCTGATGGGACAGGCACAGCCATTTCGTGCAACTGCGCTGATCGTTGAAGATGACGTCATGCAGCGGGAGATGCTGAGCCTGCTGCTGGAGGAGAGCGGCTACCAGGTCATCCAGTGCGAAAGCGCCGAGGCCGCCGAGCGCGTCCTCGACAAGAGTGCCGGCGCGCTCTGCCTGATGATGACCGACGTCCAGCTCGCGGGGCGCATGAACGGCGTCGAGCTCGCGCACGTCGCCAAGGACCGCAATCCCAAGCTCGACGTCGTCGTCACCTCCGGCCGCCCCCTGATGCAGCCCTTGCCCGACGGCGCAAAGTTCTGGGCCAAACCCTGGGCGCCGCTCGACGTGCTGCGCGAAGCCGAGCTCGCGCAGCTGGCGTGAAGCGAAGGTTTCGCTATCAAATCCGTCATCCTGAGGTGCGAGGCATCGGGCGCAAAGCGCCCGATGGGAAGCCTCGAAGGATGCACGGCCGAGACGCAGCCGGGCCGTCGCCCTTCGAGGCTCGGCCAAGCGGACGAGCACCTCAGGGTGACGGTCAGAGACTGAAGGCCCGAGACCTGACTTCCCCGCCGCGATGCCGGGTGCTAGCGTCCGCTCATGTCCTGGTCCTTTCTGCTCACCTCGCTCATCGTCGTCGCCTCGCCCGGCACCGGCGTGCTCTACACCCTGGCTGCGGCGCTGACGCGCGGCTCGCGTGCCAGTCTCGCGGCCGCCTTCGGCTGCACGCTCGGGATCGTGCCGCACATGATGGCGGCCATGCTCGGGCTCGCCGCCGTGCTCCACACCAGCGCGCTCGCCTTTGCCGCGCTGAAATGGGGCGGGGTGCTCTATCTGCTCTACATGTCCTGGCAGGCGCTGCGCGAGCAAGGTGCGCTGGCGGTCGAGGGCGAGATCCGCGAGCGTTCGGTCGGCCGCGTCATCGTCACCGGCTTTCTGATCAACATCCTCAATCCAAAACTGTCGATCTTCTTCCTCGCCTTCCTGCCGCAGTTCATCGCCGCGGACGAAGCCCATGTGCTGGCGCGCATGCTGGAATTGAGCGGCGCCTTCATGGCGATGACCCTTGCGGTGTTCGTGGTCTACGGCCTCTGCGCCGCCTCGGTGCGCGAGCACGTCATCTCCCGCCCGCGCATCATGGCCTGGCTGCGCCGCAGCTTCGCCGCTGGTTTCGCCGCGCTCGGCGCCAAGCTGGCCTTTGCGGAGAGGTAGCTTCTGCTTCACATCTACCCGTAAGCACGGGGCGAGTGCGGGATAGAGCTGAGCGGGGACGATCAAGCGTCCAATAAAAAAGCGGGCCTCGCGCCCGCCACCTTCACACTCTCTCAACGCTGACCCGACGCCCGGGCGGAGCAAGCTCCACCCGGGCAAAGAACAAGCCTCGTTACTTCTTCTTCGCCTTCTTGGCCTTCTTCGCCTTCTTCTTCGTCGCCTTCTTCGCTTTCTTAGCCATAGGATCCTCTTAAGGGTTAATGGTGGAACGCGACACGAGGGATGCTCGGCGGAGGGCCAGCCTCGCAACATCCTCGACGACAAACTCAGCAGATTCGCGCCTTCCTGCCCCGCGCTGTCACATCCGTGTCATCGCGTTATCCACAGCTCAGATGCATTTTCGGGTGATTTTGGTGCGCGAATCCGCATCGCGGCGTCGAAGCGGCGTCGCCGCCGACATCCCTAACGATCCGACAACGGAGCGGCGCCGTTCATGAATCCAAAACCAAAGGCGCGTTTTGCCGGAACGCGGTGAGACTCCATTAAGCGCGAAGGCCGCATTCTTCTCCGCAAGAAAACGGGGATGGGTCATGGACGGACGGCTGCCAGGGACGGGGGGCGCGACGCTGCGCATGCCGCACGCGTCATGCTGAACGTACCGACGCTCTGGACCGTATTCGTCGTAAACTTCCTGGCGCTCGGCGTGATCTGGGCCTACGTGACGCGCTCCTATCCGAAATTCGCCGCCGCGCGGTTCTGGATGGCATCGTCCTTCGTCGGCGCGATCGGCGCGATGACGGCGCTGGTGCGCCTGTTCGTCGCGTCTCCCCTCCCGCTTCTGCTCGGCGCGGCCGGTGTCATCGCCGCGAGCTGCCTCGCCGCGATGGGCATTCAGCGCTTCTATGGCCGGCCCGTCTCATGGCGCCTGATGACGGCGACGGGAGGCTTGAGCCTTGCCGGCGTCGTGGTCTTCATGGTCGGCTTCGAGCACATGCAGCTGCGCATGCTCAGCTACACGCTCGGTCAGGCCCTGCCGCTGGTGCTGGCGCTGCGCCTGCTGCTGTCGCCGCCTGAAGGGCGCGTCAGCCCGGGCGCGCGGCTGTCCGGCATCGTCATCCTCACCATCATCGCGATCCTCATTGCCCGCACGATCGGCAATCTGCTCGGCCACGATCTCTCGGCGAAGGCCGGCGGCCAGACCCATGCCGTGATGGTGCTGGGGCTGCTGTTCCTGTCGATGACGCTCAATTTCGGCTTCCTGCTGATGGCGATGGACCGGCTGCGGGGCGAGGTCGCCGACCTCGCGCTGCTCGACGATCTCACCGGCGTCGCCAACCGGCGGCATCTGCTGCAGCGCCTGACCGAGGAATGCGCCCGCTCGGAGCGCAGCGGTGCGCCGTTCTCGCTGCTGGTGATCGATCTCGACGGCTTCAAGACCATCAACGACACCCACGGCCATGCCGCCGGCGATGCCTGCCTGCAGCACTTCACACTGATGGCCCAGACGCGGCTCCGGCCGGGCGACATGCTGGCCCGCACCGGCGGCGATGAGTTCTGCGTCGTGCTGCCGTCCTCGTCCTTGCGCGAGGCCGCCGCGATCGCCCGCCGCGTGCTCGAGGTCTGCCGTCAGGATGCCGAGGCCTGCACCGGCAGCGAGATCCCGATCGCGATCTCGATCGGCGTCGCGCAGTGGGATCGCGGCATCGGCGAATTCCCGGATCGCCTGATGGCCAATGCCGACCACGCCCTCTATGCCGCCAAGAAGAACGGCAAGAACGATTTTGCCGTCTACGATCCGTCGCCGCCGCTCTCGCCTGAGCCGATCGGCCGGGGCGAGACCGCGCGCCATTTCGCTTGAGGCCATGCTAGGTTGCGGTCTTCGTTGGACCCGCATGATGATCGTTCGCCTGCTTGCGGCCGTTCTGGCCGTTTTCTTTCTGATCGCCCCCGCCGCTGCCGAGGATGCCGAGCTCGCAAAGCTCGCACGCGCCTCCGGCACGCCCGACATTCCCGGCCTGAAGCTGGTCTGGCTGGCGCCATGGGGTGACGTCCGGAGCGCAAACCCCTGGCGCAACATCATCGTGCACCAGACCGAAGGACCGGCGGGCTCGGCGCGCGGCGGAGCGCAAGCGCAAGCGAAGACCCCGACGCGGCGCGGCGTCACCGTGTGGGTGGAAACCGACGGCACGGTCTATTGGGCGGTCGCGGAAAACCTGGTGCCGACCCATGGCGACGGCGCCAACCGCAACGACAGCAAGTACATCGACAACAGCGCGACCTATCGCCAGGTCGTGCGCGACAATTCGATCGGCGTCGAGTTCGCCGGCAACTATCCTGATGTGACGACCGGTCCGACCGACGCGCAGGTCGCGGCGTGGCGCGTGCTCGTTCAGGTCCTGCGCGCGCGCTACGACATCCCGCTCGACCGCGTCTATGCCCACAACTGGATCGACTACAAGGACGCGCGCTATTGCGAAGGCTGCTGGCTCGCGACGCTGGCGAGGATGTGGGGGGAGTAGGAGGTGCGCTCCCTCTCCCCGCAAGCGGGGCGAGGTGAACGACCGGCGGCCCGGATTGGCTACACCGCCTGCGCCATCCAGCCGAAGAACTGTCGCATCAATCCCGGCCGCCGCGGCAATTCCGGCGGATCATCGACCGCCAGCACGCGTTTGAAGAAGTAATCCAGAAACACCATGTCGTTCGGCTCGGTGACGGTGAATGTCTCCTCGCCGAAGAACACGCTGTAACTGAAGAAGAATGGCCCCATCAGCGGGATCGTCGCCGTGCCTGCATAGTCCTTGGAGATCACGAACTCCGACGGCTCGAGCCCGTGCTCGCGCATCGCCTGCTCGACCAGCGGCAGCTTGCGCATGAACTGGGGAGAGAAGCCGCCGACGGTGGATTGCAGGATGATCGACATGGTGCGTGTCCGTTCTTGTGATGTGATCCGACCATCATGTGTCGGGCGACCCGTCATAGGCGTTCAAGGTGCCCCGCCAGCTTCGCGAAGCTGCCGCAGCTCACCCAACAAAAAAGCCGGCGTTGCCGCCGGCTTTTTCTCTTTCTCGATCCGCCAATCTCTTGCCGCGGCAACGCCCCGCTTAGTGCGCGGCTTCCAGCGCGGCCTGTTCGGCCCTTGCGATCGTGCCCTTGACCGCGGACTGCACCTTCTCAAAGGCGCGGACCTCGATCTGGCGGACGCGCTCGCGCGACACGCCGAACTCGGCAGCAAGGTCTTCCAGCGTCATCGGCTCATCGGCGAGGCGGCGCGCCTCGAAGATGCGGCGTTCGCGCGGGTTGAGCACGCCCATGGCGCCGTTCAGCGCGTCACGGCGTTCGTCGTACTCCTCGTGCTCGGCCAGCATGGCTTCCTGGTTGGGCGTATTGTCGACCAGCCAGTCCTGCCATTCGCCGGCTTCGCCGTCGTCGCGGATCGGTGCGTTGAGCGACGCGTCGCCACCGAGGCGGCGGTTCATGTCGATCACGTCCTGATCGGTGACGCCGAGGCGCTTGGCAATGATCTTCACCTGGTCGGGACGCAGATCGCCCTCGTCCAGCGCGTTGATCTTGCTCTTCGCCTTGCGCAGGTTGAAGAACAGCTTCTTCTGGTTCGCGGTGGTGCCCATCTTCACGAGCGACCAGGAACGCAGAATGTACTCTTGAATCGACGCCTTGATCCACCACATCGCATAGGTGGCGAGACGGAACCCCTTCTCGGGTTCGAAACGTTTCACCGCCTGCATCAGGCCGACATTGCCTTCCGAGACGACCTCGGAGATCGGCAGGCCGTAGCCGCGATAGCCCATGGCGATCTTGGCCACGAGCCGGAGGTGGCTGGTGACGAGTTGGTGCGCCGCGTCGCGATCGTCATGCTCGCGCCAACGCTTGGCGAGCATGTATTCCTGCTGGGGTTCCAGCATCGGGAACTTGCGGATCTCGGCGAGGTAACGGGAAAGGCCGGATTCTCCATTGAGGACCGGCAAAGCAGCGGTACGGGCCATACTGAAGCCCTCCAAAGGTTCAGGCCCCCGATAGCGGCGGGCCAGGCAGACGACCGCTGTGTTAAAGCCGGCCGTAGCTGCGATGTTCCGTTGGTCATTTCCAACGCAGCCGCAATATACCCCATGGGGGGGCAAAAAGGGAAGGATTGCTGACGTCACGACCCCGTGTGGCAGCTATAATCTTTTGTAATGTAACGCTTTTCTTAAAGGGCCTGCGTCATACCGCCGCTTTCAGGGTGCTCTGGAGGAGAAGCAAATCCTCCGGCAGAGGCGCCTCCCAGTGGAGTAATTCTCCGGTCCTCGGGTGCTCCAATACCAGCAAATACGCATGCAGGGCCTGCCGCCCAAGCGCGGCCAGAGCGGCCTGCGACGAGGGCGCCAGCTGGTTCGCCTTGGTCTTGAAATGCGGGCCATAGACGGCATCGCCCATCAGGGGATGGCCGATATGAGCGAGGTGGACGCGGATCTGGTGGGTGCGCCCGGTCTCGAGCTCGCAGGCGAGCAGCGTCGCGATCGGCTTGCCGTCGCGTCCGTTAAAACTCTCCAGAATCTCCCAATGCGTCACCGCCTCGCGGCCGCCCTGGCGCACCGCCATCTTCTCGCGTGCATGCGGATGGCGGTCGATCGGCGCGTCGACGGTGCCGCGATGGCGGCCCGGCACACCCCAGGCAAAGGCCATGTAGCCGCGGCGCATCGCGCCGGTGCGGCCGTGGTCGGCGAATTGCGCGGTCAGCGAGGCATGGGCGAGGTCGTTCTTGGCGACCACCATCAGCCCTGTGGTGTCCTTGTCGAGTCGGTGCACGATGCCGGGCCGGCGCACCCCGCCGATGCCCGACAGCGAAGAGCCGCAATGGGCGATCAGCGCGTTCACCAGCGTACCGGTCTCGTGGCCGGCCGCGGGGTGCACCACCAGCCCCTTCGGCTTGTTGAGGACGACGATGTCATCGTCCTCGAACACGATATCGAGGGCGATATCCTCCCCCTTCGGCTCCGGCGGGGCCGCCTCCGGCACGTCGATTATGATCGTATCGCCGGATGTGACGTGATAAGCGGGGTCGCGGACCGCGGAGGCCTTCAGGCTCACCGCGCCCGCCAGGATCAGAGCTTTCAGCCGCGATCGCGACAGGTCGGTGAGGTGTGCCGCCAGCACGCGGTCGAGCCGGGCCGACCCCTCGTTGCCGGCGACGACAACCTCCAACCTTTGCGCAGAGCCAAAATTTTCCATGACGACGACTGATACCGCTGTTCCCGAACCGAGCCCCGAGCAGGCCGCGCTGTTCGCGCGGGTGCGGCGGATGATGCTGATCGCGGGGTTGACCACGGCGCTGGCGATCTGCGCCGTGCTGATCGCGGTGGGCTACCGCCTTTTCAAGTCGGAGGGAAGGGCGGCCGAGGCGGCCAGTGACGTCACCGCCATCCTGCCGAAGGGCGCCAAAATCGTCTCGACCGGCCTCGCCGGCGACCGCCTCGTGGTCAGCCTGGATGTCGGCGGCGTCATCGAGATCCGCACCTTCGACGCCCACACGCTCAAGCCGGCCGGGCGGCTGAAATTCGCCAATGAGCCGTAAAAGGCTCCTCGGGGTCCTTGCGGCGGACAAATTTCGAGGCTATTGGCTAGCCCTCACGCTCCCTTCGTCTAGCGGTTAGGACGCGGCCCTCTCAAGGCTGAAACAGGGGTTCGATTCCCCTAGGGAGCGCCAAATCCGCGATATTCCTCGACTTTTTGCTGCGACCCCATCCGACGGCGGCCCGGTCCGGCCGCGCGATCTGGCTTGGTCATAGGTTGCCCGCCGCAGCGTCGACGCTGATGAAGCGATCGAGTGAGCCCGACCCTGACATTCACGCCGGCGCAAAGTAAGCCACATCGCGCCGTCGCTTCTGTGCCGCGCGATGGTTGCATGACGAGCGCGTGGCTCGGGCTCCCCTCAACGCCTGTTTGAGCGGCGATCGCGAGAGAGCCCTGGCCGCAAGTCCTGGCCGCAAGTTCAGTGATGCGCCGAAATGCTCCTGACGGTCTCGGTGAGCATATCACCGGACGCGGAATGGCCGACGTCGCCCAGGCTGATGATGCCGACCATCCGCTTGCTCTTGTTGATCACCGGCAGCCTGCGGACCTGCAGCTTCTCCATGTGA
This sequence comes from Bradyrhizobium sp. ERR14, assembly GCF_014198235.1. Classification (NCBI taxonomy): domain Bacteria; kingdom Pseudomonadati; phylum Pseudomonadota; class Alphaproteobacteria; order Hyphomicrobiales; family Nitrobacteraceae; genus Bradyrhizobium; species Bradyrhizobium sp. ERR14. The sequence continues at coordinate 63,894 of NZ_JACIHD010000013.1, forward strand.
TGCATCGCCTTGGCGAGGTCATCGTCCTCGCGGCAGCAATGGATGCCCTCGGTCATCACGTCGCTTGCCGTCGCGCGGCCGGCATCAAAGCTGTGGCTCGCGAGCCCTTTGCAGACGATATCGCGGTCGGTCACCATTCCGACCAGCTTGTCATCCTCGCCAATCGGAATGCAGCCGATGTCATGCGCCCGCATCAGTTTGGCAATCTCGGTGATTGGGGTGTTGGGGCTGACCCAGTCGACACCCTTGTGCATCACGTCTTTGACTTTCATGGCGAGCCTCCGTTCGTGGGTTTCAAGTGCGTTGATGCAATGCAACGGCACCCCCAATCTTCCGAACTCCGACCAGACAAGCGCAGACACTCTCGCCGCCACCCCGCGGAACAGTATGACGGCGACCTCACGGCCAGAGTTCCCGCCCAGGATCGCAACGGCAATCGGCGGTCTACAAAACCTCAGTCATGCGCGCTGAAGCGCCCGTGCGGGGCGTTGGCCGTCAGGCGCGCAAACTGCGCGTGACCCATATGGAGCAGCGTCTCATGATCGCCGGCTTCCATATAGATGTCTGGCTGTGCCTCGATGCTGTCGTCGATGATCATTTCCAATCCGTAGCATTTGCCGACGGCGGGAACCGCGCCGTGTGCACAGTCGCTGAACAGCCGATTGACCTCGGTTTCATTGGCCATTTGGACATTGTCGCCGAGGCTTGTCCTCAGGTCCGACAGACGGAGGTGATGCGATGCGGGCAGGATGGCCAGCATGTATCCGCCGTCGCGCCGCAACACGATGCCCTTGGCGAGGCGGTCGCCCGAGATATGGCATGCCTCGGCCGTTCGAGCGGACGTCATGCTGAGTTCGTGCGGGATCACCTCGTACTGGATGTTCTCAGCGGCGAGGTATTTCTGGAGCGTGGGAGCAATGGCCATGGCATCACCTCCGATGCGGAATGCAAACCATCCACCGCGAGGTCGACCCTGCAGACTCTCGCCATACGATGGGCGGCTGCCTGACTAGAGACCCAACATAGGTCTTCCATCCGCAAGCTGCAATTCAGCGTTCGCGGTTTTCTTCTGCGCGGAGCGCCATCGGTCGAGACTGGCACTCAGGGGCAAGCTTCGCGCATGGCTCGGCACAGCCACTCTCTCACGCCGTCGTGCCGTCGATCGAGCGGCGGATCACCTTCTGCACCTCCGAATTCGACAGGAACAGATCGTGGTTGATGATGCCCCAGCCTTCCTGGGAGGCATCGACCACACGCACGCCGAGCCGCGCGATGACCGCTTTCTCGGCCGCGCCGACCCGCGTCATGCCACCTGCGAGCTGTCCCGACAGCGCGAGTGCGCGATCGTTCGTCGCGGCGATCACGGTGATCTTGCCGGCCAGCGGGCCGATGCGCTGGATCGCCGACGAGAACACGTCCATGTCGATATCAGGCGCGGCAAACACGACCGCGCCGATCTTGCTCGTCACGGTGTCGCCGTATCGCGCATGGAGCTGACGCAGGCTTTCGAGCGTCAGCATGGTTCCCATGCTGTGGGCGACGATGTGCACGCGGCCGGCACTTGGCGCCGACACCAGCGCAGAGAGTACGCGTTCGAAATCGTCGCGCGACCACATCGCGCTGTCGCGGTCATAGGCGTAGTCGAACAGGCCGGCCTTGGAGGGCCAGGAGAACACCATGGTCCGGCCGCGGAACTTGATCCCGTCGGAGAGATGGGCGCCGTCCAGCACGGCCGTCTCGAATGTCTGCTTGAAGCCGTGCACATAGATCAGCACGTCTCCTGTCCCGGCTTGCGCAGCAAGATCGCCAGCGTCCGGCACCGGTTCGACCCGATCAAGGCGCCAATCGCCAAGTCCAACGGAGGCGAGGGAAAGACGGCTTTCGTCCGGCGCCGCAAGCTTGGCCCGCGCGACCGTCATGGCCGTCGCGCGTTCCGGCCCAAACCATGGTTTGGCACGGGCGCCGTTGACGGGCTTGCGCGTGGTGGTGACAAGCACGGTCGGGTCAACGGAGAGGGACGAGGCGTCGAAGCGCGCGCCGGTCGCACCAAGGCCGGCGCATCCGCCGAGCGCGAGGGCGCTCCCTGCCGACATAAGTCCGCCGAGGAAAGCGCGGCGCGAAACGGAATGACGGGAGTCGCGTTGCAGAGGACGTCGGACGATCACTGGGAACCTTTGGGAACTTTGCCCACCTCACGCCGCCCCGCCTAGCTCACTGAATGACAATGCAGGCGAGAAGACGGCGGAGCCGGTTCGCGGCGGGTTCAAGTCATGGCGCACTCTCAAACGGCCTCGTAGGACGTAATTTTCTAGATCTAAGGTGCGAGCACGTCCTCTGCCGTTTCGAGGTCGAAGCGGGTCTGAATGTTCATCCAGAGCGCGGCGCCTGTCTTGAAGAACTTTCCGAGCCGCAGCGCAGTGTCGGCCGTGACGGGTTTTTCTTCGCGCGCAAGGCGCTCGATCCGAGTGCGTGGCACGTTCAGAGCCGCCGCGACCGCGTAGGGCGTCAACTTCAGCGGAACGAGAAATTCTTTCCGTAGGATTTCTCCCGGATGAATCGGCGGGAGTTTCCTTGCCATCTGCGTACTCCTTTTGGTCGGCCACGGGCGGCCGACCGGAGACCACGGAGGTTACTCGCCGGCCGTTTGCTTCTCAAGACGGGACCGTGCATTCGAGGCGTGCCACAGATCGATCGGCGCCCGTCAAGCGAAACAGGCCAAAGTTCTGTCAACCCCTCTCCACAAAAATATTCCACTTTACCGAAATTCGGATTTGTCGTATGTGTCGGCCATTCCAGCCCACCAAAGGGGCGGTCGTACGTCGTTTCGAGCGCGGGCTGGGAGTTGCGGTGGACGCGGGCGGCGTTAAGGCGGAGCTTGCGTGTGCAGGGCGAGAGAACCTCGTGAGCATGCGTGACCTGCGAAGACGAACGGCGCCCATGTCCGGCGGAGCCTCTTGGCGAAGCCGGATGGCCTGCGTACGGCAAAACCGTGTGGTCCTGGCCGTCGTTGCTACGGTCAAGCCTTTCGCGGAGATGCGAGCGAGCCCAACCGGGCAGACTGCATCATCCAATTCGCGGGGCGAGGGAGGCCAGAAGGAAAGTTCGGCTCCCGGGAGAGCGCGGCATATTGGCCGTCAGACCATCGCGCAGGGAAGGCCTGGTTTCGGCTGCCCTGTGTCTCCCCTGTGCATTGCGTGTGCAATCTGTTCAGCACGGGGGTCTTTACGGGTGCCAGCCGGCGCCCGGCCTTTCCTGCGCCCTTTCCTTCGAGAGGGTGAGGAGAGCAGCATCACTCGGGCAAAACATGCCGCGAGGACGCGGGCGCGCGTCCGCGGGTTGCCTGCGAAATGACCTTCCGTGCGAGCATGCTGCGTCGGCTTCAGTGGAGGTGGTCGTCGCTTCCGGAATCTGCCTTGATGCGATTTCGAGGTGGAGGGAGTGACGATATGAGCGGCTTGGTGATCTCTGGCGGCCGGGTGGTGGATCCCGCGAGTGGGATGGACGCCGTCGGCGACGTGGCGGTGGTGGACGGCAGGATCGCCGCGGTCGGCACGGGCCTTGGCGGCGCCGAGCGCGTGATCGACGCGACCGGGCTCGTGGTCGCCCCCGGCTTCATCGACCTGCACGCCCACGGCCAATCGATCCCGGCGGACCGCATGCAGGCGTTCGATGGGGTGACGACGACGCTCGATCTCGAGGCCGGCGTGCTGCCGGTCGGGTCCTGGTACGAGCGTCAGGCGAGAAAAGGCCGCGTGCTGAACTACGGCGCCGCCACCAACTGGGCGTTTGCGCGCATCGGCGCAATGACCGGCTCCAATGCGGAGAGTTCGCTGGAGGCGTTCGGCAACGCCATGCGCGACCGCCGCTGGATGGACAACGTGGCGAGTGATGCGGAGGTCGCCGGCATTCTCGAGCGTCTCGGGCGCGGTCTCGATGAAGGCGGCATCGGTATCGGCATCCTCAATGCCTATGCGCCGGGCGCCGGCGTGCAGGAGCTGACCGCGGTCTGCCAGCTCGCCGCCGCCAAGGACGTGCCGACCTTCACCCATGTCGCCTTCATGTCGCGCATCGACCCCGAGAGCGCGGTGGAGGCCTATATCCGTCTGATCGGCTATGCCGGCGCCACCGGCGCGCACATGCACATCTGCCATTTCAACTCGTCGAGCAAGACCGACGTCGAGCGTTGCCGCGTGCTGATCGCGAAAGCGCAGGCGCAGGGCCTGCCCATCACGGTCGAGGCCTATCCTTACGGCACCGGTTCGACCGTGCTGGCCGCCGCCTTCTTCAGCGACCCCGAATTCGTCGAACGCAATGGCACCGGCTACGATTCGGTGCAGCGCGTGACCGACGGCTATCGCTTCCACGACCGCGAGGAGCTCCTGAAGGCGCAGGCCGAAGAGCCGTCCTCGCTGGTGCTCTGGCATATTCTCGACATCGAGAACAATTCGCATCACCGCGACCTGCTCGACATGTCGGTGCTGTATCCCGGCGGTGCGATCGCGTCCGATGCGATGCCGTGGACGACGTCGGACGGCAAGACCTACACCGGCGATGCCTGGCCGCTGCCTGACGATGCCACCTCGCATCCGCGCTCGGCCGGCTGCTTCACCCGCTTCATCCGCGAATGGGTGCGCGAGCGCAAGACCGTGTCGCTGCTCGAAGGCGTGCGCAAATGCGCGCTGATCCCGGCGGAAATCCTGTCGCAGAGCACGCCGGCGATGCGCGCCAAGGGCCGGCTAACGAAGGGCGCGGACGCCGACATCGTCGTGTTCGACTACGAAAAACTCTCGGACCGCGCGACCTTCACGGCGATGAACCGTCCGTCCGAAGGCGTGCGGCATCTCGTGGTCAGCGGCCAGATGCTGATCAGCGACGGCGTGCTGGACCTCGCGGCGCGTCCGGGTCAGCCGGTGCGCCGCCCCGTGGTCGGGGGCTGACCCGTGCCGGTCCCCATTCTCCTGGTGACGGGCTTTCTGGGGGCGGGCAAGACCACGGTCGTGAACCATCTCCTGGCGCATGCGGAGGGACGGCGGATCGCCGCGATCGTCAACGATTTCGGCGCCATCAACATCGATGCGGAGCTGATCGCGGGCGCCAGCGACGGCGTGGTCAGCCTCGCCAATGGCTGCATCTGCTGCTCGCTCGAAGGCGATCTGCTGCGCACGCTCTCGACGCTGCTGCGGCGCGATCCGAAGCCCGAACACATCGTCATCGAGACCAGCGGCGTCGCCGATCCCACCGACATCGTCCGCAATCTGATGGACCCCGTGATCCTGCGCGAGGCGCCGCTGGAGACGGTGCTGTGCGTGATCGACGCCGCGACACCGCCGGCCGCGTTTGAGGATGCGCTCCAGCGTTCGCAGCTCCGCGTCGCCGATATCGTGGCGTTGACCAAGCTGGATCTGGCGGACGAGGGCGCGGGCGCGCGGATGCGTCGGGCCATCCGCGCCTTGCGCCTTCCCGCCGTGGTGGTCGATGCGCGGCATGGCGAAATTCCGTCCGCGCTGCTATTCCCGGCGAACGTCGAGCGAGCGCCCGCGCCGCGCGATCCGGGTCCGAAACGGCCGGCAGAAGAGCGCTTCGAGACGCTGAGCTGGACCTCGGACCGCCCGATCTCGCTGCCGCGCCTGCAGCAGGCCATCGGCCGTCTCGCGCCGAAGCTGGCGCGTGCGAAAGGCCTGTTCGAGACGGTCGAGCAGCCCGGCCGCCAGATGGTGTTTCAATTCGCCGCCGGCCGCGCCACGCTCGCCCCGGGCGATGCGCCCGCGCCGGGGGCGCCGCGCGCACGGATCGTCTTCATCGCCGAACTCGGGGTGCTGTCGAAAGCCGAGCTCGACGAGATCATGGAAGCGTGCGTTGCAGGCGAGTAGGGCAATCCGCGCCGATCGCAGGGCGTATCAGGCGCCTCAATCCTCGATCGGCAGGGCACCGGCAGGTCCGCCCAGCTCACGCGAATTGCGCCAGCCCGTGACCGACGGACCAGTTCTCCTTGGGGGCATCGAGCACGTTCACGAACACGTCCTCGGGCCGGATACCCGGGCTTTCGCCGAGAAGGTCCGCGATCCGGCGATACAATGCCTTCTTCTGCTCGGGGGTTCGCGAGGCGAACACGGTGATCTGGATCAGCACCGCGTCGTCGCTGCGCTCGACGCCGTAGGCATTGCCGCAGCGGAAATTCGCCGGCTCATGCTCGGTGATGGCCATGAACGCGTCGTCCACGGGCACATTCAGCGCCTCGCGCATGGCGCGGTAGAGGCCGTCGAGAATCGCCTGCCGGTAGGCTTGCGGCTTGCCGGCGCGCATCGAGATGTGGAGCAGAGGCATCGCGCGTCCCTTTGCATGCGGGTCCGACCAGCAAGGCGAATGCGTACGCCGCTGTTCGGTCCAGTGTTGAAGCGGGCTATCAATTCCAATTGGTTTTTGACACGATGTCGAGAAAGCATGTTCTTGACGTCGTGTCAAATACTTCCCAAAGGAGCCGAGCTTGCGGCCGCGCGAATTCGACCATGACGATGTCCTGCGCATTGCGTTCGACCAGTTCTGGCGCAAGGGCGTGCGCGGCACCTCGCTGTCGGACATCGCGCGCGATGCCGGCGTCCAGCGCGGCAGCCTTTACAACGCCTTCGGCAGCAAGGAAGCGCTGTTCCTGCAGGCCTATGAACGCTATGCGGGGGATTATCTCCTCGCGCTGCAGAAGGCGCTCGGGACGGGCAGCCTGCGCAAGCGCCTCACCGCTTTCTTCGATCTGACCATCACCAACTTTCGCTCGGGCACGCCGCCGCGCGGATGTCCGACCACGCGCGGCCTGATGGAGCTCGGCGCCGCGGAAGGAGAGGGGTTGGACGAAGAAGCGCGCCAGGTATTTGCGGGCCTTATCTCGCGCATCACAGCACTGGTTCAGGACACGTTGTCGGCAGGCGCCGAGCGCGGCGAGTTCAACGGCAATGCCGCGGCCGCGGCGCTGCACATCGTCACCGTGACGCGCGGTCTCGCCGTGCTCGAACGTGCCTTCGGCGACGAGCCGCAATTGCGCAAGATCGCCGCGCATACCATCGATCTGCTGCTGGGCAGGAAGGGCGGCTAGCGCATGATCCGGAAAAGTGTGAAGCGGTTTTCCGGAAAGATCATGCGCAAACAACAGCCCTCAGCACAAGGCGAGCGCGTTGACCGCCCGCGTTGCCGCGGCTTCCTTGGCCGAGCCGACGAACGCGCAGACGATGGATTCGAGCTCGCCCGGCTGCTTGCTTCGCGCGACCGCCAGCAATCGCATCAATTCCGTCTCGTCCTTCGACAGGCGACGACAGGACGGCGGCATGAAGCACAGTTCGGACGGCCGGCCGCTGCGCAGGATCCTGACCAGCGCGGCCACGCGCGCGACCAGCAGCGGACTGTCGGCAACGCCAGTCGCCTCGTCGGCAAAGCGATAGGCGGCTTCCCAGCAATCGGAGGCGCCGGTCGTGTAGGCCGCCCCGATGAAGCGGAACAGCGACAGCGCGACGCGGCAGAAATCATCGTAGCTGTCGACGCAGGGGCGCGCTCCAAGCGCGGCCTGGAGCGGACAGAGCCGCGATGGGCCGGCGTCCGGCACCGAGGCGCAAATAGCTGGGGTCATGACCGATCTCGTCAGTGCAATGTCGGGCTTCCGACCAGCCAGCTCTTCATCGCCATGGTGCGGTCATGGTCGAGGGATCGCACCTGCCGGTCGGGCAGAATGAGGCCTGCCATGCGGAAGATCGTGGCGAGCCCCCGCACGGGCGCCAGCGCCCAATCGGCGCCGACCGGCGGCAGCCAGCTCTCGAATCGTTCGCGCACGATGTCGATGCGATCCTGTTGGGCCGCGGCGATGGCCTGCAGAATCCCGCGCTCGCTGTCCGACATGCGCGGACAGGTCGGGCAGTGCACTTCGATCGCGGTATGGGCCGTGCAGGCGAAGATCTCGATGATTGATTCCAGCGAGAGCACGGCATCGCCCACGCGGAAATGGTCGTACACCTCCTGGATATCCGCTGCGGTCGGAACGGCGCCTCCGCTGCGTGCCTTTGCCCGGAATCCCCAGATGAAGAGCCGTTCCGCCGCACTGAGCGCGGGAAGGTCGAGAGATCCTGATGATGTCGATTGATGCATGAAACCTCTGGCCCTTGGCTGCGCTCACGCCACAGCTGGCGCTGATTGTCTGCATCGATCGTTCTGCCGGAGCCCTCTCCAAGTCAACGCTCGCAGGGGCGATATCGAGGTCTTCTAGTTTTGAAGAGGTTTATATTCGAAGACGGGCGCGGCGCCGCGAGGGTGCGAAAACCGTGCGCGGCCGCCGGGCTTCGGCGGCCGCCTGGGAACCCGAATGCTTAAAGCTTTGCTAAGGGGATCGGGATAATCTGGCATGTCTGTCCCGCCAAATTTCGTGAGCTCCGATGATTTTCTCCCGCATCAGTTTCAAGCTGGTCCTGATTGTCGGCATCAGCCTCCTCGGCATGATCGCCCTGGCACCGATCGCCTTGTCGACCCTGCGCACGCAGATGGTCGCCGATCGCCAGGCCAAGACGCAGCAGATGGTCGATGTCGGCTACGGCATCCTCGCCCACTACCAAAAGCTCGAGAGCGAGGGGAAATTCCCGCGCGAGCAGGCCCAGGCCGCCGCGATCGCCGAGATCAAGAGCCTGCGCTACGACAAGGTCGAGTATTTCTGGATCAACGACATGGCCCCCAAGATGGTCATGCATCCGATCAAACCGGAGCTCGACGGCAAGGATCTCTCCGGCATGAAGGATCCCGCCGGCAACGCGCTGTTCATGGGCTTCGTCGACGTCGTCAAGAAGCAGGGCGCGGGCTTCTACGGCTACCTCTGGCCGAAGCCCGGCTTCGACCAGCCGGTCGGGAAAATCTCCTATGTGAAGGGCTTTGCGCCCTGGGGCTGGATCATCGGCACCGGCATCTATCTCGACGATGTCGACGCCGTCTTCCGCCAGGCCGCGACGACGTTCGGCTATGTCTGTCTGGCCGTGCTGGTCCTGGTCCTCGGCGCGTCCTTCGTGATCGGCCGCAGCGTGACCCGGCCGCTGGCAAAAATCACCGCGCTGACCGAGCGGCTTGCCGCCGGCGACAGCGCGTTCGAGGTGCCCTATACCGACCGCAACAACGAGGTCGGCGCGCTCGCCAAGGCGCTGGCCGTGTTCAAGGACAATGCCTCGGCCGTCGGCCGCATGCATGCCGAGCAGCAGGAACTGAAGCAGAGGGCCGACGACGAGAAGCGCAAGGCCATGACTGACCTCGCCGGCAAGTTCGAGGCGAGCGTCCAGGCCGTCGTCCGCGACGTCTTCAACGAGGCGCGCGCGATGCAGCAGGCCGCGCAGGGCATGTCGGAAACCGCGGACAAGGCGACCGACCGCGCGAGCTTCGTCGCCTCCGCCTGCCAGCAGGCCTCGAGCAACGTGCAGACGGTGGCCTCCGCCGCCGGCCAGCTGTCGTCCTCGATCTCGGAGATCAGCCAGCGCGTCGCACAGGCCGCGACGGTGGCCGACAAGGCCGCCGCCGACGGCCAGCGCACCAACGACACCGTGCAGGGGCTGGCAGCGGCCGCGCACAAGATCGGCGAGGTCATCGACCTCATCAACCAGATCGCCTCGCAGACCAATCTGCTCGCGCTCAACGCCACGATCGAGGCGGCGCGCGCGGGCGAGGCCGGCAAGGGCTTTGCGGTGGTTGCGAGCGAAGTGAAGTCGCTGGCGAGCCAGACCGCGAAGGCGACCGACGAGATCGGCGCGCAGATCACCGCGATCCAGGCCGAGACCAACCAGGTCGTCGGCAACATCGAGAGCATCCGCGCCACCATCATGGAGGTCAACGAGATCTCCTCGTCGATCGCCGCCGCGGTCGAGGAGCAGGGCGCCGCGACGCAGGCGATCGCCCACAGCGTGCAGGAGGCTGCCTCCGGAACCGATCAGGTCTCGCAGAACATCTCCGGCGTCACCGACGCGACCGCGGCGACCGGCCAAGCCGCAGGCCTCGTGCTGCAATCGAGCGGCCGGCTGACGCAGAAGCTGCAATCGCTCGAAAACGAGGTCAGCGCTTTCGTCGCGGGCGTGCGCGCAGCGTAACGAAACGCGCTGCGAGAGACTTTCTTTTTCCGCGTCGCGGCATCGGCCGCGATGCCGATGCTGTTTTTCTTGACATGACCTCCGCCGTGCTCGACGTGTAGCGAAGTCGATTGACGGCACGTGCGTGCCTTCGAAAAGAAAAGCAACACGGGAAAGACGTCATGAGCACGGGCCTCAACGAGAAGGATTATCTCGCCACATTGCGTGGCCTGTGGGAGAAGGCCTGGCCGAACGGCATGCCGCGTTCGCCGAATTATCTGCACGGCGAAGTTCCCTTGACGGAATATCTGCGCGCCTGGGCGAAGCGCAGCCCGGAGCGGCCCGCAATCATCTTCTACGGCCACGTCACCACCTACGCGGAGCTCGACCGGCAGAGCGACCGTTTTGCGGCGCTGCTGCAAGCCAAGGGCGTCAGCAAGGGTGACCGCGTCGCCGTGTTCCTGCCGAACTGCCCGCAATTCCACATCGTGTTCTTCGGCATTTTGAAGCTCGGCGCGATCCATGTCCCCATCAGCCCGCTGTCGCGCGCGTTCGAGCTGTCCTACGAGCTGAACGACACCCAGGCCGATGTGATCGTGGCGCTCGACCAGCTCGTCCCCGTCGTCGAGCAGGTCCGCGGCGAGGTGCGCCTGCGCGAAATCATCGTCACCAGCTTCGCCGATGTCATTCCGGTAACGCCCGCGTTCCCCACGCCGGACTCGATCCGCGCGCCGCGCGTTGCGGTCCCGGGCGCGACCGATCTGCTGCCGACGCTGGCGGCAATGCCCACGCCTATGCCGCTGCCGCCGCCTGGGCTCGATGACGTTGCCGCGCTCAACTACACCGGCGGCACCACGGGCATGCCCAAGGGCTGCGTCCATACCCATCGCGACATGGTGTACACGGCCGCGGCCAATTACGGCATCTCGGTGCTGTCCGACGAGAGCAGCGTGTTCCTGTCGTTCTTTCCGGAATTCTGGATCGCCGGCGAGAACTTTGGCCTGATCTTCCCGCTGTTCTCCGGCGCGACGCTGGTGCTGCTGGCGCGCTGGGATGCCGTCGGCGCGATGGCGGCGATCGACAAGTACAAGGTCACGATCACCGCGATGCCGGTCGACGGCGCGGTCGAGCTGATGGACCATCCGCGCTGGAGCGAGTTCGACCTGTCGTCGCTGCAGCAGGTCCGCGTCGTCTCCTTCGTCAAGAAGCTCAACGCCGATTATCGCAAGCGCTGGAAGGGTCTGACCGGCACGATCCTGATGGAGGCGGCATGGGGCATGACGGAAACCCACACCTCCAACACCTTCACGGCGGGCTTCCAGGATAACGATTTCGACCTCAACAATCAGCCGATCTTCGTCGGCCTGCCGGTCCCCGGCGCCGAGTTCAAGATCACCGATTTCGAGACCGGCGCATTGCTGCCGCTCGGCGCGGAAGGCGAGATCCGCGTGCGGACGCCGTCGCTGCTGAAGAGCTACTGGAACAAGCCGGAGGCGACCTCCGAGTCGCTCGTCGACGGTTGGCTGCGCACCGGCGATATCGGCACCATCGACAAGGACGGTTTTCTGCACTTCCTCGGCCGCCGCAAGGAGATGCTGAAGGTCAAGGGCATGAGCGTGTTTCCGCCGGAGATCGAGGCGCTGCTCGGCCAGCATCCGAAAGTGCTGGGATCGGGCGTGGTCGGGCGCGACGATCCTGACAAGGGCCAGGTGCCGGTGGCCTATATCCAGCTCAAGCCGGAGGCGGTCGGCACCATCTCTGCGGAAGATCTGCGCGCCTGGTGCGCCGAGCGCATGGCCGTCTACAAGATCCCGGAAGTGCGTATTATCGATGCCCTGCCGCTGACGGCGACGGGCAAGGTGAAGAAGCAGGACCTCGATCCGAATCTTCCTGCTGCTGTCTGAATGAGAGAGACATGTCGTTCAAGAAACTCCTGATCGCCAATCGCGGCGAGATCGCCATCCGCATCGCGCGCGCGGCGGCCGATGCCGGCATCGCGACCGTTGCGATCCAACCCATTGATGATGCGCTGTCGCTGCACGTGCGTGTGGCCGACGAGGCGGTCGAAATCCCCGGCCGCGGCGCCCGGGCCTATCTCGACATCGATGCGGTGGTGACGGCGGCGAAAAGCGTCGGGTGCGATGCCGTGCATCCCGGCTACGGCTTCCTCAGCGAGAACGCCGCATTCGCCAAGGCGTGCGCGGACGTGGGCCTCACCTTCGTCGGACCGAAGCCGGCGGCGCTCGAATTGTTCGGCGACAAGGTCGCGGCGCGGCAACTGGCAAAGCGTTGCGGCGTGCCGATCATTGCCGGCACCAGCGGGCCGTCCTCGCTGGAGGAGATCACGGCGTTCTTCGCTTCGCTCGGCAGCCATGCTGCGATCGTGATCAAGGCCATGGCCGGCGGTGGCGGTCGCGGCATGCGTGTCGTCGAGAACGCATCCGATCTTGCGGAAGCCTATGCGCGCTGCCAGTCCGAGGCCAAGGCGGCCTTCGGCTTCGACGGCGTCTATGCCGAGCGGCTGATCCGACAGGCGCGGCATATCGAGGTGCAGATTATCGGCGATCGTCACGGCGCGATCTCTCATCTCTGGGAGCGTGAATGCACCATCCAGCGCCGGCACCAGAAGCTGATCGAGGTGGCGCCGAGCCCGTCGTTGAGCGATCCCTTGCGCGGCCGCATCATCGAGGCGGCCAAGCAACTTGCGTCGGCGGCGGCTTACGACAATCTCGGCACGTTCGAGTTCCTGGTCGACGGCACGGCCGAGGACAGTTTTGCCTTCATCGAGGCCAATCCGCGGCTGCAGGTCGAGCACACCGTCACCGAAGAAGTGCTCGGCCTCGACCTCGTCCGCGCCCAGCTCGCGGTCGCATCAGGCGCGACGCTCGCCTCGCTTGGCTTTGCGCAAGCTTCGATCCCGAAGCCACGAGGCCATGCCATGCAGCTTCGCGTCAACATGGAAACGCTGGACGAGACGGGCGCGACGCATCCGACCGGCGGCGTGCTCGCCGTTTTCGAACCCCCGTCAGGCCCCGGAGTTCGTGTCGATAGTTTTGGTTACGCCGGCTACAAGACCAGCGCGGCCTTTGACTCGCTACTCGCAAAAGTCATCGTGCATACGCCGGGCGAAGCCTGGCATGATGTGGTCGCGAAGGCATCGCGTGCCCTGCGCGAGTTCCGGATCGACGGCGTGGTCACCAACATCGCCTTCCTCCAGGCGGTGCTGGCGCATCCTGATTTCAGGACCAACCATATCGCGACCGATTTTATCGATCGCAATATCGCAAAGCTTGTCGATGCCGCCGATGGCGCGGCCAAGCGGCTTTATTTTGCGCCAACCGAAGCAAGTGGCGTTCACGGTGCCGAGACGCACATCGCGCAAGTGGTGCCTGAAGGCACGGTGATGGTCGCCGCACCGTTGCAGGGGACCATCGTCACCATTCAGGTGAAGGAGGGCGAGATCGTGCGCCCCGGCCAGCAGCTCGCCGTGATCGAGTCCATGAAGATGGAGCATCTGGTGATGGCCGAGCAGGGCGGCCGTGTCATGACGCTCGCCGCCGGCGACGGCGCCACGCTGATGCATGGCGAGCCGATCATGTATCTCGAGCCGCTCGACGTTGCGGCGGATAGGGCCACGGCCGAAGCCGACATCGATCTGGATCACATCCGGCCCGATCTCGCCGAGTTGATTGCCCGCCAGGCGAACACGCTGGATGCGAATCGCCCCGCCTCGGTCGAGCGCCGCCGCAACACCAACCAGCGCACCGCGCGCGAGAACGTCGCCCAGCTCGTCGATGACGGCTCGTTCATGGAGTATGGCAGCCTCGCGATCGCGGCGCAGCGCCGCCGGCGCAAGCTCGACGATCTCATCAAGAACACGCCGGCCGACGGCCTCGTGATGGGCGTTGCCACGGTGAATGGCGAGAAGTTCGGACCCGAGGGCGCGCGCTGCATCGTTGTGGCCTATGACTACACCGTGCTCGCGGGCACGCAGGGCCACATGAACCACAAGAAGATCGACCGCATGCTGACCCTTGCGGAAGACTGGCGCGTGCCGCTGGTGTTCTATGCCGAAGGCGGCGGCGGCCGGCCCGGCGACACCGACCGGCTCGGTATGACCGGGCTCGACGGTCCGTCCTTCGTGCAATTCGCAAGGCTCTCCGGCCTCGTGCCCGTGATTGGTGTCGTCTCCGGCTATTGCTTCGCCGGCAACGCCGCGATGCTTGGCTGCTGCGACGTGATCATCGCCACCAAGAACGCCTCGATCGGAATGGGCGGCCCTGCGATGATCGAAGGCGGCGGTCTCGGCGTCTATCATCCGGCCGAGGTCGGCCCGGTCTCGTTCCAGTCGCCGAACGGCGTCATCGATATCCTCGTCGAGGACGAGGAGGAGGCGACATCCGTCGCGCAAAAGTATCTGTCCTATTTCCAGGGCGCGGTGACGGAGTGGGAGGCCGCCGACCAGCGCCTGCTCCGACGCGCCATCCCCGAGAACCGGCTGCGCGTCTACGACATCCGCAGCGTCATCGATCTCGTCGCCGACAAGGATTCCGTGCTGGAGCTGCGCCGCGACTACGGCGTCGGCATGATCACCGCGCTGATCCGCATCGAAGGAAAGCCGTTCGGCCTGATCGCCAACAATCCGCGCCATCTCGGCGGCGCGATCGATGCCGATGCCGGCGATAAGGCTGCCCGCTTCCTCCAGCTCTGCGACGCGTTCGACCTGCCCGTCGTTTCGCTCTGCGACACGCCCGGCTTCATGGTCGGCCCGGAAGCCGAGAAGACCGCGATCGTGCGTCACGTCTCGCGCATGTTCGTGACGGGCGCGAGCCTCACTGTGCCGCTGTTCGGCATCGTGCTGCGCAAGGGCTACGGTCTCGGCGCGCAGTCGATGATCGGCGGCGGCTTCCACGCCTCGTTCTTCACCGCGGCCTGGCCGACCGGCGAATTCGGCGGCATGGGCCTGGAGGGCTACGTCCGCCTCGGCTTCCGCAAGGAGATGGAGGCGATCACTGATCCCGAGGAGCGCGAGACCTATTACCGCAACAAGGTCGCCGAGCTCTATGCCAACGGCAAGGCGGTCTCGATCGCATCGGTGTTCGAGATCGACAACGTCATCGACCCCGCCGAGACGCGCCGCTGGATCATGGCCGGACTCCGTTCGGTGCCGAAGCCGCCGGCCAGGGCCGGGAAGAAGCGGCCATGCATCGATACGTGGTGACGGCGGTGCAGCAATAGCTGAGCCCGTGTGCCTTCATCCTCGTTCCCGGTTCCCGATTGACATCCCCGCCTGTGGTGCCAGACTTTGCACAATAATACAGGGTGGAGACTTCCGCGATGGCCAGCCTGTCGGCCTCGAACCATGTCGCCCGTGTCTTGTCCGTCGCCAATCAATTGGCCGACGTCGATGCCTCTTCGCGCATTGCCGATTCCTGGCGGCGCTGCCTGATCAGCCACAAGCTCGACCCCGCCCGGCAGGGACCGCCGCAGACGCTGACTGAAGCCGAGGTCCGGCATGTCGCCGAACCCATGGAGCAGCTGATCCAGCTTGCGACGCCGGAGCTCGAAGACCTCGCGCGGGTGCTGCGCGAGGCCGGCTATTGCGTCAATCTCGCTGACCCCAGCGCCACGATGCTGTGGAGCCGGCTACCCGGCCCGGCCGATACTGAAATCTTCATGCGCTGGAAGGTCTATACCGGCTCGAATTTTTCCGAGGCTTTCGAAGGCACCAACGGGCTAGGCACCGCACTCGCGGAGCAGAAGCCGATCCTGGTGCATCGTGACGAGCATTTTCGCGCGCAGTGGCACATGTTCTCCTGCGCCGTGGCGCCGCTGTTCGACCAGGCCGGTCGCCTCGCCGGTGCCGTGAACATCACCTCATGCCGAGAGGATCTCGAGCGCGCTGCGCATCAGCTCGCGCTCGCGGTGACGATGGAGGCGACGCGGCGCATGGAGGGTGCGATCTTCCGCGGTCATTTCCGCAACGCCTGGATCGCGACCGTGCCGGGCGACGGCGGCAGCGGTCTGCTCGCCTATGACGACGATCGCCGCATCGTCGGCGCCTGCCGTTCGGCGCGCGCACTGCTGGGTCTCACCGACGGCCTGATCGCATCCGGCATCGATCTGTCGCGCTACGTCAAGTTCGATCATCATGCCGGCCGCGGCGCGGACGAGACGGTCGAGTTGCGCCGCGCCGATGGCAGTGCGTTAGGGCGAGGGCATGTTGCGCCGCCGCTGCGGGCGAGATCATCGGCGCGCCCGCTCGCACCGCGCCGCGATGCACCTGTCGATCGCTTCGACGCCCTGCATCGGCTCGCCGGCCGCGATCCCGGGCTGATCAGAAGCGTGAAGCGGCTCCGAAGCATCGGCGATCACAATCTGCCGGTGCTGCTCCATGGCGAGACCGGCGTCGGCAAGGATGTGTTCGCGCGCGCCATTCACGCCGCCAGCAACCGCGCGCGCAGCAATTATGTGGCGCTGAACTGCGCGGCGATGCCGGAGAGCCTGATCGACGCCGAGCTGTTCGGCTACGAGGCCGGCGCCTTCACCGGCGCGCGGCGCGACGGCTCGAAGGGCCTGATCGTGCAGGCCGACGGCGGCACGCTGTTCCTCGACGAAATCGGCGATATGCCGATCGCGCTGCAGACTCGCTTGTTGCGCGTGCTGGAAAACCGCGAGGTCTGGCCGCTTGGCGCGCTCAAGCCTGTGGCCGTCGACATCCGCCTCATCAGCGCCACCCACCGCGATCTCGGCCGCATGGCCGAAGAAGGCGGCTTCCGCGCCGACCTCTATTTCCGCCTGCGCGGCCTCGAGGTGCGGCTGCCAGCCTTGCGCGAGCGTGCCGACCGGGACGACGTCATCCGCCAGATCGCGCGCGAGGAGGCGCCGAACTGCAGGCTTTCGGACCAGGCGTGGTCGCAACTCTCGGCCTATTCCTATCCCGGCAACATGCGCCAACTTCGCCACGTGCTGCGGCTCGCCGGTTGCACGGCGGAGAACGGGGTCATCACCGAGGCGGATCTGGATCTGCCGCCGTTCGGAGGGAGGGCAGCGGAGCCGGATCTTGCAGCGGCCGAACGCGCCACGGTCGTGGAAGCCTTGCGCAAGCATGGCGGCCGCGTGACGGAAGCGGCCCGGGCACTGAAGCTCAGCCGCGCCACGCTCTATCGCAAGATCAAGCAGTTGAAGATCGAGACGGCGCAGTAGCGTTCAGCTGCACGTGGCGCGCGTTCTCCGCTGGCTCGGAATCGTAGGGTGGGCAAAGGCGCGCTTGCGCCGTGCCCACCATCTCTAACCGAATGTTGCAGTACGTGGGCACGCTTCGCTTTGCCCACCCTACGATACTGTATTCGCAGCGAGAGTGACGATTAAGAAAAATCCGTCCAGCTCAGATGCCGCGAATCGAGGTCGCCGACCGTCACCGTTTCGCGCATCTCATGCGGCGTGTGAAAACTGCTGCGCAGGTACACCAGTGGCGCTGCGGACGCCAAATGCGACACGCCGCGCACTTCACCGACGAAGATCGAATGCGTTGTCGTCTCGAACTCCTGCGCCAGCACGCAGTCGAATGCGGCGACCGCATCCGTCAGCACCGGGGCGCCGGTCGCGCCGCGCGTCCATTGCCCGAACGCAAAACGGTCGTCGCCGTTGACGCCCTTCTGGCCGCTGAAGGTCAGCGCGAGCAGGGCGTGGTCCTCGTGCAGGAAGTTGATCGCGAACGCGCCTTCCTCGCGGATGCGCGCATGTGCGCTGGCGTTGCGGTTGACGCAGACGATCAGCGACGGCGGGGAGTCCGACAG
Source organism: Bradyrhizobium sp. ERR14 (assembly GCF_014198235.1). Taxonomy (NCBI): domain Bacteria; kingdom Pseudomonadati; phylum Pseudomonadota; class Alphaproteobacteria; order Hyphomicrobiales; family Nitrobacteraceae; genus Bradyrhizobium; species Bradyrhizobium sp. ERR14. The sequence continues at coordinate 81,763 of NZ_JACIHD010000013.1, forward strand.
CGAGCAGGCCGACGTCACCGTCAACCCCGTGCGCCTGCCGTGCTCGGCGCCGACCGTGACCAGCGCGACGGCGCCGGCACATTGGCGCATCGCCTGCTTGAAATCCTTTGCGTCGAGAGGATTGGCGTCGACCGTCACGCGGAAATCTCCGAAGATAGAAGCGGGTGCGACACGATTGCGCCGCACCCGCTGAGCGTCAAGCCGCCTTCTTCGCGGAGCCGAGATGCGCAAGGCGCGGCATCACCTCGTTCTTCAGCAGCGAGAGCGAGTGGTGCCAGGCTTCCGCCTTGTGCTTGTAGTCGAAGCCGAACACCAGCAGCACGCCGAAGCCGCCGACCTCGTCGTAGATCTTCTCGATCTTCTCGGCGACGGTCGTGGGCGAGCCGACGATCCAGTTCCGTTTGGCGCAATATTCGACCGTGACGTCGCTGTCGGGGACATCAGGGGCGTGCTTGAGATAATCCTTGAAGCCGAAATGGCCGAGCAGCGGCAGGAAGTACTCGCTCATCATCCGGCCCATCATGTCGCCGGTCGAGAGCTTCCAGGCTTCCTCGTCGGTGTCGGCGACGAACACCTCGCGCACCAGGCGCCAGTCCTGCCGGTTCGGCTTGCGCCCGGTCTTGGCGGCGCCGATCTCGACCGAGTCCCAATGGCTGGAGACATAGGCCGGGTTGAGGTTGAGGCTCATCGGGATGAAGCCGCGCTCGCCGGCGAGCTTCAGCGTGTCCGAGTTCTTCGACAGCCCGGCAACGCCGATCGGCGGATGCGGCGCCTGCAACGGCTTGATGTGGGGCTTGAGGAAGTCGAACATCGTGTCCGGCTTGGTCACCGTCCAGAACTTGCCCTTGTGGGTGAAGGGTGCCGGCTCGGTCCACAGCTTCAGGATGATCTCCAGCGCCTCGCGGGTCATGTCGCGGTTCTGCCCGCTCATGCCGTCGACGTTGAACATCGCCCAGTCGCTCGGCAAGCCGCTCGCCGCGACGCCGAAATTGAGCCGGCCCTCGGAGAGATGGTCGAGCATCGCGACGCGGTTGGCGAGCTCGGCCGGATGGTGATAGGGCAGCAGGAATCCGCCCGGCCCGATGCGAAGCTTCTTGGTCTGCATCAAGGCCTGCGCGATCAGAAGGTCCGGCGTGGGATTGGGTTCCCAGGGCGCGGTGTGGTGCTCGCCGACCCAGGCTTCCTGATAGCCGAGCTCGTCGAGCCAGCGCATGACCTGCAGGTCCCAGTCGTTCCCTTCCTTCAGGCCGCACTCCGGCGGATGCGAAGGCATCGTGAAATAGCCGATCTCCATGGGTTTCCTCATCTGATGTTGACGCGTCTTGTCGCGCGTTGACGGAGTTGAGTGGGAAGGCTTCAGCAAGCGCTGTGCCAGCACGGCGGAGCCTCGAATTGCGGAGAAAGGGCTGGTTTGCCCGCGCAATAGCCGGTATCTCGGCACAGACTTGCAAGACGTCGTCTCACTGTCGCGAGACGGCGTCCCAGCCGTGAGACGAGGACAGTTTCGCATGACCGAACCCGCTTATGTCGCGGTGGACTGGGGCACCAGCAGCTTCCGGCTGTGGCTGGTCGATCGTGCCGGCCAGGTGCTGACTGAGCGCCGCAGCGGCGAGGGCATGCTGGCCGCGGCGAAGACCGGCTTTCCCGCCGTGCTGCAATCGCATCTTGCGGCGATTGAGGCGCCGGATCATCTGCCGGTTCTCGTCTGCGGCATGGCCGGCGCCAGGAACGGCTGGGTCGAAGCCGGCTATGTCGACACGCCGGCGCCGCTGGCGGCCATCCTGAACAGGCCGTGCGCGTCCCCGGCGAAGCGCGCGACATCCGCATCCTGCCCGGCATCGCGCAGCGCGAGACAAAAGCGCCGGACGTGATGCGCGGCGAGGAAACGCAGCTGCTCGGCGCGCTCGGCCTCAAGGCCGCGGGCGAGGCGCTGGTCTGCATGCCCGGCACGCATTCGAAATGGGTGCGCGTGAAGGACGGCGTGGTCGAACGCTTCTCCACCTTCATGACAGGTGAGCTGTTCAGCGCCGTCTCGCGCGAGACCATCCTGTCGCTCGCGGTCGCCGGCGCCGACGAGGCCGAGGATGTCGCGAGCTTCAAGGCGGCGGTGAAAGCCGCCTATGAGGCGCCCGCCTTTGTCGCCAATCACTTGTTCGGCGCGCGCTCGCGCCAGCTGCTGTTCGGCGGCACGCCGGCCGCGGCGCGCGAGACGCTGTCGGGCACGTTGATCGGCGCCGAACTGGCGGCGGGGCTCTCCGGCCCCGTTCCCCAAGCGGGCGTCGAGCTGATTGCATCGGGGCGGCTTGCGATGCTGTACCGGCTGGCGTTCGAGGCGCTGTCGGTCAACGCAATTCCGGTCGACGCGGATGAGGCCGTCCGCCGCGGCCTGTCGATGGCGGCTGCCGCGATCTGGACGAAGCAGAAGGACTTTTGAGATGAGCGTTCCCTTTCCGCCGATGAAGCGGCCGCTGGTTGCGATCCTGCGCGGCGTCAAGCCGGAGGAGACCGAGGCGATCGTCGCCGTGCTGATCGAGGCCGGCATGACCGCGATCGAAATTCCCCTGAACTCGCCCGATCCGTTCCGCTCCATCGCAACGGCCGTGAAGCAGGCGCCTTCAGGCGTGCTGATCGGCGCCGGCACGGTGCTGACCACCGCGGATGTCGATCGTCTCAACGACGTCGGCGGCAGGCTGATGGTCTCGCCGAATGTGGACACGCAGGTGCTCGCGCGTGCGCATCAGCACGGCATGGTGACCTTGCCTGGCGTGTTCTCGCCGACCGAGGCGCTGCTCGCGGCGCGCTCGGGCGCATCGGGCCTGAAATTCTTTCCGGCCAACGTGCTCGGCGCATCCGGCATTGCCGCGATCCGCGCCGTGCTGCCGCCAGGCGTCATGATCGCCGCGGTCGGCGGCGTCTCCGATCAGAATTTTGCGGAGTACATCGGGGGCGGCGTCACCGCCTTCGGGCTCGGCTCCAGCCTCTACAAGCCCGGCATGAGCGCGGCCGATGTCGCTGCGCGCGCGAAGGCAACGATCGCGGCTTACGATCGGGCAATTCAGAAAGATTGAACGGACAATAAACTAGCCGTGATCCTGACATGGCCTATTGTGCCACATAGTGTCGCGATGCTGACGTTTTGCGCATCGCATTATGTGACTGGCTGAATCAGGAGACCGACATGGCGATCAACAACGTGGCCGATCTGTTCGTGGCAACGCTCGAGCAGGCCGGCGTCAAGCGCATCTACGGCATCGTCGGCGACAGCTTGAACGCCCTGACCGAATCGCTGCGCCGCCGCGGCACGATCGAATGGATCCATGTCCGCCACGAGGAGGTCGCCGCGTTCGCCGCCGCCGGCGAAGCCGAGATGACCGGAAGCCTTGCGGTGTGCGCGGGCTCCTGCGGTCCCGGCAATCTGCATCTGATCAACGGCCTGTTCGACGCGCATCGCAGCCGCGTTCCCGTGCTGGCGATCGCGGCGCAGATCCCGACCGCCGAGATCGGCGGCGGTTATTTCCAGGAGACCCATCCGCAAAACCTGTTCCGTGAGTGCAGCCATTATTGCGAGCTGGTGTCCGACCCGAGCCAGCTTCCTTACGTGCTGGAGAATGCCATCCGCGCGGCGGTGGGCCTGCGCGGCGTCGCCGTCGTCGCCATGCCCGGCGACGTCGCATTCCGTAGCCCGCCCAAGCGCGCGCTGTCGACGACGCGCGGACTCGCGCTGTCGGCGCCGAAGGTGGTGCCGCAGGCCGATGAGCTGCAGGCGCTCGCCGAACTCCTCAACGGCACCGAGCGCGTCACCCTGTTCTGCGGCCGCGGCTGCGCCGGCGCGCATGCGCCCCTGATGCAGCTCGCCGAAGCGCTGAAGAGTCCGATCGTGCATGCGCTCGGCGGCAAGGAGCATGTCGAGTACGACAATCCCTATGACGTCGGCATGACCGGCTTCATCGGCTTCTCCTCGGGCTATGCCGCCATGCACGCCTGCGACGCCCTGGTGATGCTCGGCACCGATTTTCCCTACAAGCAATTCTTTCCGACCGATGCGAAGATCGCGCAGGTCGACATCCGCCCGGAAAATCTGGGACGACGCTGCAAGATCGATCTCGGCCTCGTCGGCGACGTCAAGCTGACCATCGAGGCGCTGCTGCCCTTGCTGAAAGCAAAGACGCAGCGCAAGCATCTCGACGACGCCGTCGCGCACTACAAGAAGGCGCGCGAGGGCCTGGATTCGCTGGCCAAAGGCACGCCGGGAAGCAAGCCGATCCACCCGCAATATCTCGCAAAAGTCATCAGCGACCACGCATCCGACGATGCGGTCTTCACCGCCGATGTCGGCACGCCCACGGTGTGGGCCGCGCGCTATCTCGACATGAACGGCCGCCGCCGGCTGGTCGGCTCCTTCGTGCACGGCTCGATGGCCAACGCCATGCCGCAGGCGATCGGTGCGCAGGCCGCCCAGCCCGGCCGCCAGGTGATCTCGCTCTCCGGCGACGGCGGCTTCACCATGATGATGGGCGATCTGATCACGCTGACGCAAATGAAGCTGCCGGTGAAGATCGTGATCTTCAACAACGGCGTGCTCGGCTTCGTCGCGCTGGAGATGAAGGCCGCGGGCTTCGTCGACACCAATGTCGACCTGGAGAATCCCGATTTCGCCGCGATGGCGCGCGCCATGGGCATCTTCGCCAAACGCGTCGAGGACCCCGGCGAGCTCCCCGGTGCGGTCAAGGAGATGCTGGCCCATGACGGCCCGGCGCTGCTCGACGTCGTCACCGCCAAGCAGGAGCTGTCGATGCCGCCGACCATCACGCCCGAGCAGATCAAGGGCTTTAGCCTCTGGGTCCTGCGCGCGGTGATGAACGGCCGCGGCGACGAGGTGCTCGATCTCGCGAAGACGAACCTATTGCCGCGTTAGCCCCGCTTCACCGAAGGCGCGGGCAGTCGCTCGTGGCGGTTCTGGAAGCGTTGCCAGTGCATCACTGAGCCGATCAGCAGGGCCGGCACGAAGCCGAGCACGATCAGGAAGTGCGGCAGCTCCTTCGGCGAGACGAAGGCGATGGCGATGTCCGAGATCAGCCAGAGCGCCGCGAACATCACCGCAAAGTCCGTTCGCGGGCAGCGCAGGTAGTAGAACACGGCGGTGATGACGATCGCGGGTCCGATCGCCACGCCGATCATGATCGCGGTCAGCTCCTTCGGCGTCAACGCGTCGAGCATCATCGAGGCCAGCAGCCAGAGTGCGGCGAACATGGCGACGATGTCGAGCGGATGCCGCAATCCAATACCTCTCGCGGGGACGTGCTATCGTTGTGGCCGGGGCTGCGGCCGTCAAGTCAAAATGCGCTTATTCCTCGTCACTTCCGGGCGTCGGGCGCAGCATGAAATGGCCGAAGGCGGTGGCGATCGGCTTGTCCGCATCGTCCTGCCAGGCGCGCGCCTCGAAGGCGACGATGCGCCGGCCCTGCTTCACGATCGAGACGTTGGCAAACGTATCGAGCGCACGGCCGGAGCGCAGATAGTTGACGGTGAGCCCGATCGGCTTGGGCGGCGCGGCGGCGCCGAGCTCGCGCGCGACGCCGATGATCGCGGTGGTCTCGAGGAAGGCGCCGGTCATGCCGCCATGGATCGCAGGCAGGATCGGGTTGCCGATTATCTTCGGTGAGAACGGCATCGTCAGCGTACCGTCGTCGTTGAGACGGATGCCGAGAGCGCGCGCGAACGGGCTGCGCGCGAACGGGCCATCCGGATCTTCCGGCGGCTCCAGCACCGGGATGCTGCGCGCATCCATCCTGCGGTCGGCGAGCATGTTGGTGCGGTTGGCACCGATCATGAAGCAGGCGGTCGCAGTCGCCACCGGATCGTCCTCGGATTCCTGATAGGCGGTGGAGCGCACGAAGGCGATCGAGCGCGTGGTGCGGTAGCACACCGAATGCGCCTTGATGTCGAGGCCCGGCGTCGCCGGCTTCTGATAGTCGATGCGCAGGTCAAGGGTTGCGATCGCGCGCGTGCCGTCGAGCGCAAGTTGCACCGCCATGCCGCAGCTCTCGTCCAGCATCGCGGTGACGACACCGCCATGCAGCACGCCGGTCTCGGTGTCGCCGACGAAGACGGGCCGGTAGGGCAGGCTCGACCAGGCCTCAGCTGGTGCAAAGCGGTCGAGCTGGAGCCCGCTGATATGGCCGTAATCGGAGCGGCGGCCTTGGATGGCGTCGGCGAGTTCCTCGAATGGGAGCGTGGTCGGTATGGTGCTCATGGGGACGTTCTAGACCAGTGTCGGGCGCCGCGCAAAACCCCGAATTGGCCTCGACAGAGCGGGCCGAAGCACCGATGGTGGGCGCTCCGTTCGCCGACTAGCCGCAAGGAGCGCCCATGGCCGACCCCGAAACGCCTGCCAACAATCAGGGGCCCGTCACCATTTCGAGCTCCAGCTCGGAGCGGGCGCCGATCATCTATTTCGACGGCGCGTCCTGCTTCGGTCATCACAACGGCGCGATCCAGATCGAGCTCGCCGCGAACCTCCTGATGCCGGTCGGCGCCGCCGTCAGGGTCGACGTGATCCAGACCGCGCACCTGCGCTGCAGCGTGGCCGCCGCGCTGGCGCTGCGCGAAGCCCTCGACAAGGCGCTGGCGATGTACCGGCAGGGCCAGCAGCAGCCGGTGACGGAGGAGATCCCGGCGGTGAAGAATTGAAGCTGGTGGTGCGACTGCGTCGGCCTTCATGGTTCGAGACGCGCCGCAATGCGGCGCTCCTCACCATGAGGGTCTAAGATATCGCTGCGAAATCAGACCTCATCCTGAGGAGCCCGCCAACGGCGGGCGTCTCGAAGGATGGCCGCAAGCGCAAGGCTGAAACAAACAGCCAAGCCTCAGCCTACATGCACCTTCGGCTTCTTGCCGCCGTTCCACTTGCCGTCGAGCGCGCGCTCGATCTGGGCGGCGAGTTGCAGCAGCAGGCCGTCATTGGCCTGCTTGGCGATGGCCTGGATGCCCAGCGGCAGGCCGTGGTCTTGCGTCGCCATCGGCATCGAGATCGCCGGCATGCCGCAGAGATTGGCCAGCGGCGTGAAGGCGAAGAAGCGCCAGAGATTGTCGAACCAGTCGCGCACATCAGGATTATCGGAAATGGTGAGATATTCCCTGGTGCCGACCTTCGGTGTCGGCAGCGCCGTGATCGGCGTCAGGATCACGTCCCACTGCTCGAAGAAGGCGCCAAAGCCGCGCGATGTGGTGTTGAATACGCCCTGCATCTTGGCACGCTCGGCGAAACTGGTGTGCCGGCCGGCTTCCCAGATCCGGATGTTCATCGGCTCGATCAGATCCTCCGGAGGTCTTTCCAGCCCGCGGGCGGCGAGCATGTTGGAGATCACCACGGCGAAGTTCGAGATGTAACAGGTGGTCTGCGCCTCGAATGCAGCGGGAAGGTCGATCTCCGGCAGCGCATAGTCGACGTGATGGCCGAGGCCTTCGAGGAAGCGTCCGGCCTTCTCCAACTCGGCTGCGATCTCGGGCGTCGCGGTGTAGTTGCCCCATGTATGGGACAATGCGATGCGCAGCTTCGAGGGATCGCGCTTGATCATCTCGAAATAAGGCTGCGCCGTGGTCCAGAACGGCATGAACTCGCCGGGCGCGGGCCCCCGCGCATGATCGACGAAGGCGGCGGTGTCGCGCACGCTGCGCGACTGGCAGCCCTGGATCGAGACGAGGCCGGTGAGGTCGGACATGTGCGGGGCCAGCGAGAACACGCCGCGCGAGACCTTCAGCCCGATATTGCCGTTGACGCCGGCGGGAATGCGGATCGAGCCGCCGCCGTCGGTCGCATGCGCGATCGGCACCACGCCGGCCGCGACCATCGCGGCGCTGCCCGCCGAGGAGCCGCAGGTGGTGTAGTCAATATTCCACGGATTGCGGGTGACGTAGACGGCGGGATTGTCGGCCGAAGAGCACACGCCGAATTCCGGCGTCGTGGTGCGTCCGATCAAATTGAGGCCGGCCTGGCGGAATTTGCCGGTGAGGAACGTATCGGCCGCGGCGCGATTGCCGCGCATCAGCAGCGAGCCCATTTCCTGCAGCCGGCCCTTCATGGTCGGCCCGAGGTCCTTCATCAGGAACGGCAGGCCGGCGAACGGACCTGCGAGATTGGCGCCGTCCTTGGCCGGATCGGCGATCACGTCCTCGAACAGCTCGACCACGCCCGACAGCGCCGGATTGACCTTGGCGACACCCGCGGCAGCCTGGCGCGCCAGCTCCTTTGCCGTCAGCTCGCCCTTGCGGACACGCCCCGCCAGCGCGATGCCATCGTGCTGCGCCCATTCCGTCCAGCTCATCGGCAACGTCATGAAGTCCTGATCTCCTTAAGATGCGGCGCCACCTTTTTCGCAAGGGACCGCTTGAATCAACTGAGCCGGCACGAGGGGCAGGGTTGCACGGGGCGGAGAGGTCGCAAGGCGGCGTCATCCCAATCCGGCAGTTGTCCGATCGTTGCAACCCGGAGGAGCCTGTAGCCCGGATGGAGCGTTAGCGTAATCCGGGGCCGCTCGCCCGGCATCCGGCACCGTCCCGGATTACGCTGGCGCTCTATCCATCCTTGCTGTGTCGCCCGCTGTCAATTGCCGCGCATAAAAATATTCCACTTTACCGAAATTCGGTTTCGGCGTATGTGTCGGCCATCCTGATCCGGCGAAAGGGGCGGTCGTACGTCGTCACGAGCCGCGGATCGGGGAGCGGTGGACGCGCAGCGTCGTGCACGGGAGGAGGGAGCAGGGCGGGATGACCCCCGTGAGGTCCAGGCTTCGTGCGGACGAACGGCGCTTCAAGCGTACGGCCAAATCGCGTGGTCCTGGCTGTCGTTGCTACAGCCAAGCCTTGCGGAGGTGCGCCGAGCCCGACCGGGCGAAGCGCGCCGCCAATCCGTGAGGTGACGGAGGCAAGCAGGAACTCGTCTCCGGGGAGAGCGCGCCATAGGCCGTCAAACATCGCGCAGGGAAGGCCGGACGTTTCGGCTTCACCTGTTGATCCGTTGTGCATTGCGTGTGCATCTCATCGCACGACGGACCCGCGGGCGCCAGCCGGCGCCCGGCCTTCCCTGCGCCCTTTCGTTGAGGGCGCGATGCGGAGCGCAAAGCTCGGGCGGAAGTGCCGCGAGGAGGTGAAGGCATGTCTGCAACACACAACCGGCGTCGTGGGTGGGCAAAGCGACTTGTCCGCCATAGCTCGAAGAGCGACGGCGGAAGCGTACCCACGCATCTCGTGCCGCGTTTGAATTTGGTGGGCACGGCGCGGTGCGCCTTTGCCCACCCTACGGCACCGTGTCTGCCGCATACACTCGGTGTCATCGCCCGCGCAGGCGCATCCGGGATCCGCGAGGGTGTTCGCGCGCCGTCCCCACGAATGTGGCGAGATCGCATCGGTTCGACAAAAAATCCCCTGTCGACGGTCCGCCGCAGTACCTTGATGAATCAACCCCGGTTGGTCCATAAGCGGCGTCCCGTGGCCGGTGGTTCGCCCCCGCGTTGCGTGCTTGGATAGAGGAATTCTCGCGTGGCAAATATCAACCAGAAAATTGCGCAGGAGCTTGGGGTTCGGGCGGAGCAGGTCGAGGCGACGGTGACGCTGCTCGATGGCGGCGCCACGGTTCCCTTCATCGCCCGCTACCGCAAGGAAGCGACCGGTGCGCTCGACGACGCGCAATTGCGCACCCTGGAGGAGCGCCTGGGTTACCTGCGCGAGCTCGAGGATCGCCGCAAGGCCATCCTCGAATCAGTCCGCGAGCAGGGCAAGCTCGATGCGGCGCTCGAGGCCTCCATTCTCGCCGCCGACAGCAAGGCCCGTCTCGAAGACATCTATCTGCCGTTCAAGCCGAAGCGCCGCACCAAGGCGGAGATCGCCAAGGAGGCCGGCCTCGAGCCGCTCGCCAACCAGCTGATGGCGGAGCCCACCAACGATCCGAAGGTGGTGGCCGAAGGCTTCATCAACGCCGAGAAGGGCGTTGCGGATGCCGCCGCCGCGCTCGACGGCGCCCGCGCCATCCTGGTCGAACGCTTCGACGAGGACGCCGACCTGATCGGCGCGCTTCGCGAGGAGATGTGGACCAACGCGCGCATGGCCTCCAAGGTGCGCGACGGCAAGAAGACCGAGGGCGAGAAGTTCGCCGACTATTTCGAGTTCTCCGAGCCGCTGACCAAGCTGCCCTCGCACCGCATCCTCGCGATGTTCCGCGGCGAGAAGGAGGAGATCCTCGACCTGCAGATCCAGGCCGAGGCCGAGGCGCCGCCGCCGGGCGTGCCCAGCGCCTATGAACTGAAGATCATGAAGCGGTTCGGCATCGCCGACCTCAAGCGCGCCGGCGACCGCTGGCTGATCGACACCGTGCGCTGGGCCTGGCGCACCAAGATCCAGGTGCATCTCAATATCGACCTGCGCATGCGGCTGTGGAACGCCGCCGAGACCGAGGCCGTGCGCGTGTTCGCCTCCAATTTGCGCGATCTCCTGCTGGCCGCGCCGGCCGGCACCCGCGTCACCATGGGGCTCGACCCCGGCTATCGCACCGGCGTCAAGGTTGCCGTCACCGATGCCACCGGCAAGGTCGTCGATACCGCCGTGATCTATCCGCACGAGCCGCAGCGGCAGTGGAACGAGTCGCTTGCGATCCTCGGCAAGCTCGCATTGAAGCATCGCGTCGAGCTGATCGCGATCGGCAACGGCACCGCCTCGCGCGAGACCGACAAGCTCGCAGGCGATCTCGTCAAGGGGCTGGCCGAGCTGAAGATGACCAAGATCGTGGTGTCGGAAGCCGGCGCGTCGGTCTATTCGGCCTCGGCTTTCGCCTCGGAGGAATTGCCCGGTCTTGACGTCACCCTGCGCGGCGCGGTCTCGATCGCGCGGCGCCTGCAGGATCCGCTCGCCGAGCTCGTCAAGATCGAGCCCAAGGCGATCGGCGTCGGCCAGTATCAGCACGATCTCGGCCAGGCCAAGCTCGCAAAATCGCTCGATGCCGTGGTCGAGGACTGCGTGAACGCCGTCGGTGTCGACGTCAACACCGCGTCCGCACCGCTGCTTGCCCGCGTGTCGGGTGTCGGCTCAGGTCTGGCGCAGAGCATCGTGGCGCATCGTGACGCCAACGGCCCGTTCAAGTCGCGCAAGGCGCTCAAGGAGGTGCCGCGGCTCGGGCCGAAGGCGTTCGAGCAGTGCGCCGGCTTCCTGCGCATTCTCGGCGGCGAGGACCCGCTCGACGCCTCCGGCGTGCATCCGGAAGCCTATCCGGTGGTGCGCCGGATCCTCAGCGCCACCAAGAGCGACATCAAGGCGCTGATCGGCAGCAGCGAGATCGTGCGCACCTTGAAGCCGAAGGATTTCGTCGACGAGACCTTTGGTCTGCCGACCGTCACCGACATCTTGAAGGAATTGGAGAAGCCCGGCCGCGATCCGCGTCCGGCGTTCAAGGCCGCCGTGTTCAAGGAGGGCGTCGAGGAGATCAAGCATCTCCAGAAGGGCATGATCCTCGAGGGCACCGTGACCAACGTCGCCGCCTTCGGCGCCTTCGTCGATATCGGCGTGCACCAGGACGGCCTCGTGCACATCTCCGCGATGTCCAAGACCTACATCAAGGACCCGCGCGAGGTGGTGAAGCCCGGCGACATCGTCAAGGTCAAGGTGCTGGACTTCGAGGTCGCCCGCAAGCGCATCTCGCTGACCTTGCGTCTCGACGACGAGGTCGGTGCCAAGAAGGACGCCCCCGGCATGCAGCGCGACAACAGCGCGCGCAATCCCTCGCGCATGACCTCGGCCGCACCGCGCAAGCAGGAATCCTCCGGCGGCGGCGCCCTCGCCGAAGCGCTGCGCCGCGCGGCGGAGAAGAACAACGGCAAGCGGGCGTGACATCTTGACCTCTCCCCGCCCTTTGCGGGGAGAGGTCGGAATTCGCGCGTAGCGCGGATTTCGGGTGAGGGGCATGGCAACCTGCGCGCCGAATCGATGGTCCCCCCGGCTCCCACACACGCCCTCAATTCAAATCACATTCGCGGAAGCAGCCCCTCACCCCACCCTCTCCCCGTAAGAACGGGGAGAGGGAGTGATAGAGCGTCGCCTCCCTAACACTCGCGTCAGAATCTGGCGCGTTTGTAAGTTGAAGGCGCCGATCTCTTGCTCTCATCTGATCATCCTCGTGCGACGCGCTAACCGCCGCACTGCAAGGAGGATGCTTCGATGAACAACAGGCTTCTCAAAGGCCTCACCGCGGTGACGATCGCCGCGGCGATGGCGCTCGCTTCACCGGTGCTCGCCCGTGGCGGCGGCGGACATGGCGGCTTCGGCGGCGGCGGTCATTTCGGCGGCGGTGGACATTTCGGTGGCGGCATGCACGCAGGCGGCTTCGGCGGCATGCGCGCCGGCGGGATGGGCGGTGCGCGCTTCGCCCATGTCGGCGGTCCTGCCTTTGGCGGTGCACGCTTCGCCCATGCCGGCGGTCCCGCTTTTGGCGGCGCACGCTTCGCCCATGCGGCGATCGGGCCGCGTTTCGCCGGGGCCGGCTGGCACGGCCATCGCGGCTTCCACCATCATCACCATTTCCGTCGTTTCGCCGTCTTCGGCGCGCCCTTCATTTACGCCGGCTACAACGATGGCTGCTGGCGCAGGAGCTGGACGCCCTATGGATGGCAATGGGTCAATGTGTGCGGAGACTATTGGTAGTCGCATCGCCGTACCGCACCATTGTCGCGATCGCCACCGGGCGGTTCCGTCCAGCCCCGGAACGGGATAGTCTGGTGGCGATTGTCGCGCGGAGTTTTGCATGACCGGAGGTCACCGTCGCATCCTGGTCGTCGAGGACGATCCGGAAACAGCAGGCCAGCTCGTCGAGGAATTGACGACCTCCGGCTACGACGTCGATCTCGCAGCCAGCGGCCGTGAAGCTCTCAGCCACGGCGCCGCGCGCGACTATGCCGTGATCACGATCGACCGGATGCTGCCCGATATCGACGGCATCAGCGTGATGCGGCAATTGCGCGACGACGGCGTTGCCGCGCCGTTCCTGATCATCTCCGCGCTCGGCGAGGTCGATGATCGCGTGCGCGGCCTGCGCGCCGGCGGCGACGACTATCTCGTCAAGCCGTTCTCCTTCACCGAATTGCTGGCGCGGCTCGAGGCGCTGGGCCGCCGCAGCGAGACCATCGCCAAGGAGACGCTGCTGCGGGTCGGCGATCTCGCCATCGACCTGATCGCGCGCAACGCCAGCCGCCGCGGCCGCAAGATCCCGCTGCTGCCGCGCGAGTTCCAGCTGCTCGAATATCTCGTCCGCAACGAGGGCCGCGTCGTCTCCCGCGCGATGCTGCTCCAGCACGTCTGGGACCTGCATTTCGATCCCTCCACCAACATCATCGACGTCTATGTCGGTCGCGTTCGCCGCAAGGTCGACGATGCCCAGGCCTATCCGCTGATCCACACCATCCGCGGCATCGGATATTGCCTCCGTGCTCCTGGTTAAGACGCTCCGCTCCTCGACTTTCCGCCTGGCGCTGATCGCGATCGCGGCGTTCGGGCTGATCGTCGCGGCGATCATGGCCTATGTCTATTTCGGCACGCTGGCCTATGTGGAGAGCCGGGTCGGCGACGCCGGCGATCACAGCGGTTTCACCGCGATGATCGAGCTTGCAATGGCGGCGGTTGCCGTGCTGCTGCTGGTGCTCGCCGGGCTTGCCGCCGTGCTGGTGACGCGGCGCACGGTCGGGCGGATCGAGGAGATCAACGCCACCAGCCGCGCCATCATGCTCTCAGGCCTCGACCAGCGCATCCCCTTGCGCGGCAGCCATGACGAATGGGACCGCGTCGCCGAGAACCTCAACCAGATGCTCGACCGCATCGAGACGCTGATGGGTGAGGTCAAGCAGGTCAGCGACAACGTCGCCCATGATCTGCGCACGCCGCTGACGCGGATGCGCGGCCGGCTGGAGAAGGCCTATCACCACCAACGCAACAGCGAGGCGGATGCCGCGCTGATCGGCGACACCATCGCCGATCTCGACGCCGTGCTCGGCATGTTCGCCTCCATCACCCGGATCTCCGAGATCGAGAGCCGCGCCCGCACCGGCGCCTTCCGTGCGCTCGATCTCGCCGAGATCGCCGGCGAGGTCGTCGAGCTCTACGACGCGGCCGCCGAGCAGGTCTCAACGCGCCTCAGCCTCGCCGGAGACCGCGAGGTGCCGATCACCGGTGATCGCGACCTGCTGTTCGATGCCATCGCCAATCTCGTCGACAATTCGATCAAGCACGGCTGCAAAGGCGGGCAGGTGACCGTGACGTGCCGCAGCGCCGATGGCGGTGCGGTGATCGCCATCGCCGACGATGGTCCGGGCATTCCCACTGAGGAGCACGATCACGTCTTCAAGCGCTTCTACCGGCTCGAGCAGAGCCGCTACACGCCGGGCAACGGCCTTGGCCTCAGCCTCGTCGCCGCGGTCGCGCGCCTTCATGGTGCGGGCGTAGCGCTGCATGACAATGCGCCGGGCCTGACGGTCGAGCTCCGCTTCCCCGCGACATCATAGCTCAATCACGCCGCGGCGTGCCGCATGCGCCACCGCATCGGTGCGGCCGGTGGCGTCCAGCTTGTCGAGCAGCGAGCCGACATGGAATTTGACGGTGTGAACGGAGATGCCGAGCCGGCGGGCGATCATCTTGTTGGAGGCACCCTCGGCCATCAGCGCCAGCACGTCGAGCTCGCGCTGCGTCAGCGCGATGTCGGCGGGCATCACGCGCGGATCACGGGTGACAACGGTCGCCGTGGCAGCCTCGCCGGGCGCGGCAAGGCGAAGCCCGGCGACGCTGCCGAGCAAGGCCGCCAGGCGATCGGCGAGGGCGGGATCGTCGATCTCCAGGGCAAGCACGATCTCCGGCGTCCGGTCCTCGCTCACGCCTCCGGCCTCTCGCCGACCGTGACCTTGAAGCTGATCGGCTCGCCGCCGCGGCGCGCCGCGACGTCGACCACCGCGCCGACGCTCGAAGGACCCAGCGTTCGCGACAGCGCGCGCACGCCTGACAGCTTCTGGTCGTTAACTGCCACAATGACGTCGCCCTGGCGGATGCCGGCCGCGGCCGAAGGGCCGGCCTTGTCGACATTCATCACCATGGCGCCGATGCCTTCGTCGAGCCGGACCGGCTGGAGCCCGAGGCCGAGATATCCGCGCGCGATGCGGCCGCACGTCTCGAGTTGCGCCGCGACGCGCTCGATCGTCGCCGTCGGGATCACCAGCACGCGCCGCGGCCCGAGCACGGCCATGCCAAAGGCTTCGCCCGATGCATCGAGCGCAAGGCCGCCCTGCTGGCTGCCGCGCAGGCGGACATCGAGCTCGATCCGCGCATCGATCTCGCCGCCGCGCAGAGAGCGCCAGCCACTGCCGGACGCCGATACCATCCCCAGCGCGGCACTCGGCGTCTCGCGGTTGGTGGCCACAACGATCGACAACGCGCCGAGGGGCGGGACCGTTGCTGCGAGCTTGACCGGCGTAGCAGCGGCCTCAGTGCGCAGCAGCGCGATGTCGGTGGTGTGGTCGCGGCCGGCGATCGTGGCAGCCACGCGGCTGCCGTCGGCAAGGCCAATCTCGACCTCGCCCTCGTCGGCCAGCGCCTCGTCGGCGGTGACGATCAGCCCCCCTTTCCAGACGAAGCCGGTCGCACGGGAGCGATGCGAGTGCACAGAGACGATTGCGGGCGCAGTGCGCGCCACCACATCCGCGAGGGCGGACGATAGTGAGGACAGGGGAGTTGGGTCAGTCATAGCTGGCTCCTATAAGCTGCCCTCAATCTGGGATGTCGCGGGGAATCGCGAAACTGGCCGGGTGGTCAGGACACCGCCTGTTACGGCCGACGAACATGTGATTGGGAGCCGCTCACGGGAACGTGTAGCAATCGGCCCGACATTGCGCCGCACGGCCTCAACCAGTTTCAGCGAGCCCTGACCGATGACCATCGACCTCACCCGCCGCACCCTGCTGCAACTCGCCGGCGCGACCTCGCTTGCCATGGCCGCCGCAGCTGCCGCACGGGCCGAGGGCACCCCGCAGGGCGGCGGGCCGACCTATGCCAGCCGAACGCCGATGCGGGTCGGCATGGTGACGCTGCGGGTGAAGAATCTCGACAAGGTCGCCGACTATTACCGCGATGTGATCGGCCTCACGGTGATGGAACGCTCGGCGACTGCGGCGAAGCTCGGCACATCAGGCGTCACGCTGCTGGTGCTGGAGGCCCGCCCCAATGCGGAAATCGAGCCGCGCAATGCCGCCGGCCTTTACCACACCGCCTTCCTGATGCCGACCCGCAAGGACCTGGCGCGCTGGCTTGTGCACGCGGCCTCGCACCGCGTGAAGCTGTCGGGCTTTGCCGATCACCTCGTCAGCGAATCCGTCTATCTCGACGATCCCGAAGGCAACGGCATCGAGGTCTATGCCGACCGCGATCCCTCGCAATGGCAATGGAGCGAGGGCAGCGTGAAGATGGCGTCCGACGAGCTCAACATCCCCGACCTGTTGTCGCTGACCAATACGCGCGTGCCTGATTACGCCAGGGCGCCGGACGGAATGCGCATCGGCCACATGCATCTGCGGGTCGGCGATCTCGCGCAGGCCGGAGGCTTCTATCATGGCGCGATTGGCCTCGATCCGACCCGCAGCCGCAGCGGCGCTGCGTTCCTGTCGTCGGGCCGCTATCATCATCACCTCGGCATCAACGTCTGGCAGAGCCAGGGCGCGGGCCAGCGCGACGACCAGATGACGGGTCTCGCCTGGTTCTCGCTGGTCATGGCCAAGCCGGAGCTGCTCGCCGCGCAGGAAGAGCGCCTGCGCAAAGGCGGTGCGAAGGTCACGGCGCTTGCCGACGGCGTGGAGGCGATTGATCCCTGGGGCACGCGGGTACGCTTGCTCAAGGTTTGATCGCGGGGGCGGGCATTGCTAAGACCCCTCGGGTGCCAGCTTCCGGAGCCCCCGACATGTCCGAATTCAACGGCGTCTTCCCCTATCTCGTCTCGCCCGTCGATGCCGACGGCACAGTGCGGACGAACGTGCTCGCAAAGCTCTGTGATGATCTGATCGGCGCCGGCGTGCACGGGCTGACGCCGCTGGGCTCGACCGGCGAGTTCGCCTATCTCAATGCCGCGCAGCGCACCGCGGTCGTGCAGACCACGATCGAGGCGGCGAGGGGCCGCGTGCCTGTGATTGCGGGCGTCGCCTCGACCTCGACGGCGGACGCGGTGGCGCAGGCGAAAGCCTACCAGAAGCATGGGGCCGACGGCATCCTCGCGATCCTGGAAGCGTATTTTCCGCTCACTGACGGCCAAATCGAATCCTACTTCCGGGCCATCGCTGACGCCGTCGACATTCCCGTCGTCATCTACACCAACCCGCAATTCCAGCGCTCCGACCTCACCCTCGACACCATCGCGCGCCTCGCCGAGCATCCGCGCATCGGCTACATCAAGGACGCCTCGACCAACACCGGCCGGCTGCTCTCGATCATGAACCGCTGCGGCGATGCCTTGCGGGTGTTCTCGGCCTCCGCCCACATCCCGGCCGCGGTGATGCTGATCGGCGGGCTTGGCTGGATGGCGGGACCGGCCTGCATCATCCCGCGCCAGAGTGTCGCGCTCTACGACCTCTGCAAGGCCGGCCGCTGGGACGAGGCGATGGTGCTGCAGCGCAGGCTGTGGCGCATCAACGAGGCCTTCGCCCGCTTCAATCTCGCCGCCTGCATCAAGGCCGGGCTTTCGATCCAGGGCTACGACGTCGGCGACCCCGTCCCGCCGCAGGCGGCGCTGACGGCCGATGCGCGCAAGGTGGTGGAGGCGGCGCTGCGCGAGCTGACATAGCTCGTTGCCACGCGGCAATATGCCCCGGCGCTCGTGCGGGAGCCCCAAAAGTCTTAACCTGCGCAATCGAGAAACTTCCGAGCGTTTGCGACGTTGCCGCGTGAGCGATTTCTGTCCATGCAATGTGCATCTCAGAGCCCGCATTCAGCACAAGACACGGTGATCACCCATGAATCGTCGCTACGCGATTGCCGCGGCAGCCTTCGCCGCCCTGCTGCTCGCCGTCACGGCCGCGAAAATCCTGCATGTCCCGGTCTCCTATGCCCCATGGGCGGCACCCTCCGCACGCGCCGTCGAGCAGCGCGGCCCGCTGTCCGATGGCGAAAAGGCGACCATCGACATCTTTGAACGCGTGTCGCCCTCGGTCGTTCAGGTGGCGGTGAAATCGGCGGCGAGTCCGCTCATGGGCGAGGAAGGCCAGGGCGGCGGCGCGTCCGGCACGGGATTCGTCTGGGACCGCGAGGGCCATCTCGTGACGAACAATCACGTCGTGGCCAATGGTGGCGAGATCGCGGTGCGCTTCGCCTCAGGTGAAGTCGCGCAGGTCGACCTCGTCGGCACGGCGCCCAATTACGACCTCGCGGTGCTGAGGATCCGCAGCGTGCGCGAGCTCCCGCAGCCGGTGGCGCTCGGCAGTTCGAACGACCTGAAGGTCGGCCAATCCGCCTTTGCGATCGGCAACCCCTTCGGGCTCGATCAATCGATGACCTCTGGCATCATCAGCGCGCTCAAGCGCCGGCTTCCAACCCATGGCGGCCGGGAGATCGCCAACGTCATCCAGACCGATGCTGCGATCAATCCGGGCAATTCAGGCGGGCCGCTGCTGGACTCCGCCGGCCGGCTGATCGGCGTGACTACGGCGATCATATCGCCGTCCGGCTCGAATGCCGGCATCGGCTTCGCCGTGCCGGTCGATGTTGTGAACCGGATTGTCCCCGAGCTCATCCGCAACGGCCGCGTGCCGACGCCCGGCATCGGCATCGTCGCCGCCGGCGAGGATGTGTCGACGCGGCTTGGCGTCGAAGGCGTCATCGTGGTGCGGACGGCCCCCGGCAGCCCCGCCGAGCGGACGGGGATTCGCGGCGTCAACTTTTCGACGGGAGCGGTCGGAGACATCATCACCGCGGTGGAAGGGAAGCCGGTGCGGCGCCTTTCCGATTTGACCGATGCGCTCGAGCAGGCCGGAGCGGGCAAGACCGTTCGCCTCACGGTCAAGCGCGGCTCGGACAGCCGCGACGTCAATGTAGGCATCATCGATATCGAGCGTTCCTGACGGCGAATTTCCCGCCCGCAAGGGGGGCAGACGCGCATTGCAGATGTGTCGCGGCTCGGTTGTCTGGCGCGCAAAATCGGTTAAAACCGCCGCGGTCGTTTTTGCGGATTTCGAGGACCCCACGGAATGAACATTCTTCCCGGCAATTTGCGTTTCGGAGCGGGGCAGCCCGTCAAGCGTTTGGAAGACCAGCGGCTGCTGACCGGGAAGGGGCAATTCATCGACGACAAGCCAGGCGACGGCGCCCTGTGGTTGTACGTGCTGCGCTCGCCGCATGCCCATGCGACGATCGTCTCGATCGACACCAGCGCGGCGGCCGCGATGCCGGGCGTTGCCGCGATCTACACCGGCGCCGACCTCGTCAAGGACGATGTCGGCAGCATCCCGACGCTGAGCATCTTCAAGCGCCCCGACGGCAAGCCGATGACGGTGCCGCCGCGCCGGCTGCTCGCCCATGAGGTCGTCCGCTACGCCGGCGAGGCCGTGGCTGCCGTTGTGGCGTCGTCCCGCGTCGAGGCGCAGAGCGCAGCCGAGGCGATCGTGGTCGAGTATGACGTGCAGCCTGCGGTGGTCGACCCTGTCGAGGCCGTCAAGCCCGGCGCGCCCGTGGTGTGGCCGGAGGCGCCGGACAACATCGTCGGCGCGATGGCTTACGGCGATGCCGCCAAGGTGGACGAAGCGTTCGCCAAGGCCGCGCACACCGTCGAGCTCGATCTCGTCAGCCAGCGCCTCGTGCCGTCGGCGATGGAGCCGCGCTCGACCATTGCCGAGATCGACAAGAAGACCGGCCGTCTGCTGCTGCATGTGCAGTCGCAGACCCCGGCCTCGACCCGCGACGTGCTCGCCGAGGCCGTGCTGAAGCGTCCCAAGGACAGTGTGCGTGTGCTGGTCGGCGATATCGGCGGCGGCTTTGGCCAGAAGACCAATCTCTATCCAGAGGACGGCATCGTCGCTTATGCCGCGACCAAGCTGAGCAAGAAGATCCGCTGGCGCGGCGATCGCACCGACGAATTCGTCGGCGGCACCCACGGCCGCGATCTCACCTCGACTGCGTCCTTTGCGCTGGACGAGAAGGGCAAGGTGCTGGCCTATCGCGTCAAGTCGATCGGCTGCACCGGCGCTTACTCCTCGGGTGCGGCGAACATCATTCCGCTGGTGCTCGGGCCGTTCGTGCAGACCGGCGTCTACGACCTGCCGCTGGTGCATTTCGAGGTGCAATCAGTGATGACCCACACCGCGCCCGTCGGTGCCTATCGCGGCGCCGGCCGGCCCGAAGCGGTCTTCATCGTCGAGCGCCTGTTCGACGCCGCCGCGCGAAAGATCGGCATCGATCCGCGCGCGATCCGCAAAGCCAACTACATCAAGCCGGCGCAGCTGCCTTATACCAATGCGGCGGGCCAGGTTTACGATTCCGGCGCCTTCGCGCACATGCTCGACCGCGCCGTGAAGCTGGCCGACTGGGACGGCTTTGCCGCGCGCAAGAAGGCGGCGAAGAAGAAGGGCCTGCTCTACGGCCGCGGCCTCACCTCCTACATCGAATGGACCGGCGGCCGCGCTCATACCGAGAAGGTCAGCCTGCACGCGACCTCTCAAGGGCGCGTCGTGCTGCATTCCGGCACCATGGCGATGGGGCAGGGGCTGCAGACCACCTACACCCAGATGATCTCCGACACGCTCGGCATTGCCATGGACAAGATCGATGTCGTGCAAGGCGACACCGATCTCGCGATGGGCTTTGGCAGCGTCGGCTCGCGCTCGCTGTTCGTCGGCGGCACGGCGGTCGCGGTCTCCTCCAACGATCTGATCCAGAAGGCGCGCGAGAAGGCGGCGAACGTGCTCGAGACCTCGGTCGAGGACATCGAATATCAGGGCGGCATGCTGACCGTGGTCGGCACCGACCGCCGCATCAGCCTGTTCGACATCGCCGAAAAGGAGAGCGGCGCCAAGCTCAGCGTCGATTCCGAGGGCGAGGTCGATGGTCCGAGCTGGCCGAACGGCACGCATATCTGCGAGGTCGAGATCGATCCCGAAACCGGCGTCTCCAAGGTCGTGCGCTACACCACGGTCGACGATGTCGGGGTCGCCGTGAACCCGATGCTGGTGACGGGGCAGATCCATGGCGGCGTCGCGCAGGGCATCGGTCAGGCGCTGTATGAAGGCGTCTCGTATGATGCCGACGGCCAGCTCCTCACCGCGAGCTATCAGGACTATTGCATCCCGCGCGCCGACGACGTGCCGCCGATCGTGGTGACGCTGGATGATTCCGCGCCCTGCCGCACCAATCCGCTCGGGGCCAAGGGCTGCGGCGAGTCCGGCGCCATCGGCGGCCCGCCTTGCGTCACCAACGGCGTGATGGACGCGCTCGCCGAGCTCGGCGTCACCCAGCTCAATACGCCGCTGACACCGCAGAAGATCTGGCAGGCGATCAGGGATGCGAAGGCGGCGGGTTAGCGTCGAGTTATTGCGCTAGCTGCTGCCACACACTCCGCTGTCGTCCCGGACAAGCGCGCCCAAGCGCGCGCCGATCCGGGACCCATCACCACAGGGAGGAGTTTGGCGCAAAACTGGTAATTCCGAGTCCCCGCAACCACATCTCCCTGTGGTTATGGGTCCCCGCCTTCGCGGGGACGACAGCGGAGGATGCCGCGCCAACTCGAGCTGAAGTCCTAGACCTCAAATCCCCAGCATCATCTTCGCAATAATGTCGCGCTGGATCTCCGAGGTGCCGCCGAAGATGGTGTAGGCGCGGCCGTTGAGATATTCCGGCACCATTGTCAGCATCTCCTCCGGCGTCGCCGGCTCGTGATTGAGCTTGTAGAGCGGGCGCATCGGCTCGACGGCGAGGGCGTCGTGGCCGATGACGTCGACGCCGAGCCGCGTCACGGCCTGGCGGATCTCGCTGTTGCGCAGCTTCAGGATTGACGACACCGCGCCGGGGTTTTGTCCGGTCTGCAACGCGGAGAGCACGCGCAGCTCGGTCATTTCAAGCGCGTCGATATCGATCTCCACCTCCGAGATGCGCGCGGCGATATCGGGACTGTCGATGGCGCGGCCGGTCAGGTCGGACTCGGCGAGGTCGGCGATCGCCTTCAAGCCCTCGCGCAGCTTGGCCGAGGCGATGCCCGAGCCGCGCTCGAACTCGAGCAGATATTTGCCGTAGGTCCAGCCCTTGCCTTCCTCGCCGACCCGGTTGGCCACGGGCACGCGGACGTCGTCGAAGAACACCTGGTTGACCTCGTGGTCGCCGCCGATGGTGAGGATGGGACGCGTGGTGATGCCAGGCGTCTTCATGTCGATCAGGATGAAGCTGATGCCGTCCTGCTGCCGCGGCCCGTCGCTGGTGCGCACCAGCGCGAACATGCGATTGGCGTGATGCGCATGCGTGGTCCAGATTTTTGTGCCGTTGATGATGTAGTCGTCGCCGTCGCGCACCGCGCGCGTCTTCAGCGAAGAGAGGTCGGAGCCGGAGCCCGGCTCGGAATAGCCCTGGCACCAGTAATCCTCGCCGGAGAGAATCCGCGGCAGGTAGAAGTTCTTCTGCTCGGGCGAGCCGAAGCCGATGATGACCGGCCCGACCATCTTCACGCCCATGACATTCACATTGGGCACGCCGGCCCGCGCGGACTCCGTCTCGAAGATCCAGCGCTGCGCCGGCGTCCAGGCCGGCCCGCCATGCTCGACCGGCCAGCCCGGCGCGCCCCAGCCCTGCCTGTGTAGCGCGCGCTGCCAGGCCATGCCGATATCAGGGTCGGAGAACACCGAGGGCGTCAGCGCGGTCGCGCGCTTCATCTCCTCGGTGAGATTCTTGGCAATGAAGCTGCGTACCTCGTCCTGGAAGGCGCGCTCTTCGGCATTGAACGACAGGTCCATGAGGCTCTCCCGGTATCAAGCCTTGCGGCCAAGTTCGGCGTGACGGGCATAGTGGTGCGCGCTGCCGCCGAACAGCGTGTCGAAGGCGACGAGGCGCTTGAAATAGGCGCCGACCTCGAGCTCCTCGGTGACGCCCATGCCGCCGTGGAGCTGGATCGACTGCTCGCCGACGAAGCGCGCACATTTGCCGATCTTGGCTTTGGCGCCGGACGCGGCCCGTGCCCGCTCGACTGGCGCGGCATCTGCCTTGAGCGCAGCGCGCAGTGCCATCGAGCGCGCCTCGTCGACCTGCATCGCCATGTCGGCGAGGCGATGGCGGATCACCTGGTTGGCCGACAGCGGCCGTCCGAACTGCTTTCGGATCTTGGTGTATTCGAGCGTGGTGTCCAGCAGCGTCTGCATGATGCCGACGGCTTCTGCGCCGAGCGCGGCCATGGCGCGATCGACCGCCCATTCGATCGCCGGCAGTGCGTCGCTGCCGTCGCCGAGCAGGGCGTCCTCGGGCAGATGCACGTCGCATAGCTCGAGGTTGCAGGCGCGCCCGCCGCCGAGGCGCGGAAAGTCGCTGACGACGAGGCCAGGCGTCGTCGCGGGGACGAGGAACAGGCCGGTCCGTCCCGAAGGCCTCTGATGATCATGAATGCGCGCGGAGACGATGATCTCATCGGCGGCATGGCCGTCGAGCACGGCGAGCTTGCTGCCGGCAAGGCGCCAGCCCTGTGCGGTCCGGTCGGCGGCGGTTGCGACCTTGGCGAGATCGAACCTCGCCGTGCGCTCGGAATGCGCAAACGCAAGCTTCAAGGATCCATCCGCGATCTTCGGCAGGCTCTCCTGCTTCTGCTCATTGGTGCCGCATCTGGCGATCAGTGCGGCTCCCAGCACCACGGTCGCGACATAGGGCTCCGATACCAGCCCACGGCCGAACGCCTCCATCAGGATGCCGATCTCGACCGCGCCGCCGCCAAGGCCGCCGAACTCTTCCGCAATCGGCAGCGCCAGCCAGCCGAGCTCGGCGAACTGCTTCCACACCTCCGGGCTAAAGCCGAGCGGATCGTTCGCCATCTTGCGACGGTGATCGGCATCGTAGCTTCCGGACACGAAGCGCTCCGCGCTCTCGCGCAGCAGCCTTTGCTCGTCACTGAGATTGAGGTCCATCGCAATTACTCCGCGGCCGCCGGCGGCTTGCGCACGGAGGGATGCAGGCCCGAGGGATCGACGATCATGCCGAACTCCTGAAGGTTGTGGGCATGGCAGAGCTGATGCAGCGCAAAGGCCTGGTCGATTGCGGCGGGCTGGCCCATCACATCGACCGAGCGGTTCACCGCTTCCTTGGTCATCTTGAGCGCGAAGGCCGGCTTTGCCGCAATCCTGCGCGCCAGCTCCAGCGTGCGCGCAGAAAGCTCCGCGCGCGGCACCACTTGGTTGACCATGCCGAGCTGCTGCGCCACCTCGGCGCTCCAGTTGTCGGCGGTGAACAGGAACTCCTTGGCCTTGCGCGCGCCGAGCTCCCAGGGATGCACGAACCATTCGACGCCGCAGACGCCCATGGTCACCACGGGATCGCAGAACTGCGCATCGTCGCTGGCGACGATGAGGTCGCAGGCCCAGGCCAGCATCAGCCCGCCGGCGATACACTTGCCGTGCACCTCGGCAATGGTCGGTTTTGCGAGATTGCGCCAGCGCCGGGTGATCTGGAGATAGATTTCCTGCTCGCGCGCGAAGCGGCCATGGGCATTCGGCTCGGCAAAGCCGCCCCAATTTCCGATCGGTGGAAAATCGACGCCGGCGGCATTCTTGCCGCCGGGACGCAGATCATGGCCGGAGGAGAAGTGCGGACCGTTGCCGGCGAGGATGATCACCTTGACCGAATCGTCCTGCACCGCCGCGTCGAAGGCGGCATTGAGGTCGTAGGTCATTTGCAGGTTCTGCGCGTTACGCGCTTCTGGCCGGTTCATCACGATCCGGGTGATCGCCGGATCCGGCCTCTCCACGAGGATGGTCTCGAACGACGTCATCGCGTTTCCCCCGGTGTTCTGTCTTATTGTTTCGTCGAGTTGACTATGTCGGTCAGGGATAGGCAAGAGGCTTGCGTCAGTCGGCTGAGGTGCGCTCATCCGGCGCAGTCATTCCGGGATGGTCCGGAGGACCAGACCTGGAATCTCGAGATTTTCAGGTACGCAAGGGCGCACCATGGCTCGCTTCGCGCCCCGGAATGAACCCGAAAAGCTGGTACCGCGTTATCGCTATCTGATATTGAGTTACAGGATTCCACCGGGAGAAATTTAATGCGCAAGATCCTGACCGTGCTGGCGGCGCTGGCCTCGCTGAGTCTCACCAATTGCGGCTACAACGCGATCCAGAGCGAGGACGAGCAGATCAAGTCCAACTGGTCCGAGGTCGTGAACCAGTATCAGCGCCGCGCCGATCTCGTGCCCAATCTCGTCAACTCGGTGAAGGGCTTTGCCCAGCAGGAGAAGGATGTGCTGCTGGGCGTCACCAATGCGCGCGCCAAGGTCGGCAGCATCCAGGCGACGCCCGAGGTGCTGAACGATCCGGCCGCCTTCCAGAAGTTCCAGGCTGCGCAGGGCGAGCTCTCCAGCGCGCTGTCGCGGCTGCTGGTCGTCACCGAGAACTACCCGCAGCTCAAGTCGGACGCGCTATTCAAGGATTTGATGTCGCAGCTCGAGGGCACCGAGAACCGCATCACGGTGGCGCGCAACCGTTACATCAAGGCGGTGCAGGATTATAACGTTACCATCCGCTCGTTCCCGAGCAACCTCACCGCGATGATGTTCGGCTACAAGGAGAAGCCGAACTTCTCGGTCGCAAACGAGAAGGAAATCTCGACCGCGCCGAAGGTGGACTTCAACCCGGCGCCGGCACCGTCGAAGTAAGCGCGCGCGATTCTGCGAATGGTCTTCACTCCACCCACCACTGTCATTCCCCGCGAAAGCGGGGAATCCAGTACGCCGCGGCCTCTCCGTAGGCCTCTGGCGTCTCTGGAATACTGGATCGCCCGGTCGAGCCGGGCGATGACACTGAGTGTGCGGCGCGCGGTTTTCGTTGCGACGCTCGTCCTCGCCTTCGCGCTCCCCGCCTCAGCCGACGTCGCCATCCCCGAGCTCACCGGCCGCGTGGTCGACCAAACCGGGACGCTGTCCAGCAGCAACGTCGCCGCGTTGTCGCAAAGGTTGCGCGACTTCGAGACGCGCAAGGGCAGCCAGATCGCCGTCCTGATCGTGCCGACCACGCAGCCGGAGACGATCGAGCAATTCTCGATCCGCGTTGCGGAGGCCTGGAAGATCGGTCGCAAGAAGGTCGACGACGGCGCGATCCTCGTCGTCGCCAAGAATGACCGGCATTTGCGCATCGAGGTCGGCTATGGCCTCGAAGGCGCGCTCACCGACGTCACCTCGCGGCGGATCATCGATGAGATCATTACACCGAAATTCCGGGCAGGCGATTTCGGCGGCGGCATCTCGGATGGCGTCGATCGCATGATCCGGGTCATCGACGGCGAGCCGCTGCCGGTTCCGTCACCCACGGTGAGCTTCGGTCATCTGGATGACCTCGCGCCGGTCTTCATCGTGACGCTGTTCGCCTCGATCGGGGTCGGCGGGTTCTTCCGGGCCATGCTGGGGCGGCTGCTCGGATCCCTGGTGACCGGCGGCATCATCGCAGGGCTGACCTGGCTCATTCTCGGCTCCTTCGCGCTCGCCATCGCTGTCGGAGTCCTCGGCTTCGTCATCGGATTCGTCGCCGATCTGTTTTCGGCGATCGCGCCGGGCACTGGCCGTTCGCGCGGCGGCTCGTGGTCGAGCGGCTCTTCGTCGGGTGGCTGGAGCAGCGGGTCGTCTTCCAGTGACAGCGGCAGCTTCAGCGGCGGTGGCGGCAGTTTCGGCGGCGGCGGCGCCTCGGGGAGCTGGTAGCGGTCATGAGCATCAAGCGCATTGCCAGACATCTCGTGCAGCATCATTGGCGCGCAAAGCAGATCTTTCCGCCGGCCGTGCTCGCCCGCATCGAGCAGGCGATCAAGCAGGGCGAGACCACCCATTCCGGTCAGGTCCGCTTCGTGGTCGAAGGCGCACTCGACGGCGCGCCGCTGTTCCGCAACCAGCCGGCCCGCGAGCGCGCGCTCGACGTGTTCGCGCATCAGCGCATCTGGGACACCGCGCATAACAACGGTGTCCTGATCTATCTCCTGCTCGCCGACCGTGACGTCGAGATCGTGGCCGACCGCGGCATCCACGCCAAGGTTGGTGCCGAAGGATGGGAAAGCATCTGCCGCGCGATGGAGGCCGAGTTCGGCTCCGGCCAGTTCGAGCGCGGCGTCATCGCCGGCATCACGGCGGTGTCGCGCGAACTGGCGCGGCATTTTCCGCCCGGCGCATCGCATGCGAACGAGCTGCCGGATGCGCCGGTCGTGATGTGACGAGGAGCTAAGTCAACTCTCGCACCGTCACCCTGAGGTGCTCGCCTCTTCGGCGAGCCTCGAATGGCGACGGCCCGGCTGCTGCAGCTCGGCCGTTCATCCTTCGAGGCTTCCACTTGCGATGCATCGCATCGCAAGCCTCGCACCTCAGGATGACGGTAGCGACAGAGGCGCTCATTCCGCAGCCGTTCATCTTCACCCGATTACGAATTGTTTGACGCCCGCCACACCGGTTCCACTTTCCCGGCCAAATTCGGCCCCGGATAACTTCCTAAAATTTCGGTAAGCGGGTCCGCAGGTAAGGATTTCGCAAGCAATGAAAGTTACCAAAAGGTCAACCCAGACTGGAGTATTTGAGCCGTGAGCGAACCAATGCCCGAGCAGGCTGCCCAGGACACCGGCGTCGTCGAGGCTGCTGCGACCGCGCCGCAGGCCGTCGAGGCCGCTGGGATCGAGGCTCCCTCGATTGCCCCGGACCATGAGGCGCCGCCCAAACCTGATCCGGTCAAGCCCGATCCGATCAAGGTCGAGCCGCCAAAGATCGAGGCATCCCGGATCGAGGTGCCGAAGCTCGAAGCCGAAGCCAAGCCTGAGCCGAAGCCCGGCAAGCTCATCGTCATGGCGCCGTCGGAACGCTCCTGGGACCGTGAGGATTTTGCCCCGCATGTGAAGGCGGAAGAGCCGCGTGAGACCGGCAGCAAGCGCCGCCTGTCGGCGATGGCCGCGGTGGTGGCGATCGCGGCGAGCGTCGGCGCCATCAGCGGCGCGCTCGCGACCGCGGGCATGATGCATTTCGCCGCCCCGGCCCAGGCGCCGGTGCAGGTCGCCGACACCAGCGCGCTCGATGCGTCGGTCGCCCGGATCGATGCCGACCTCGTCGCGCTCAAGGCCAATGTCGAGCACAGCTCGAAAACCGGTGTCACCCAGTTCAACCGCGCCAACGACCGCCTCGACAAGCTCGAGAAGGCGCAG
This sequence comes from Bradyrhizobium sp. ERR14, assembly GCF_014198235.1. Classification (NCBI taxonomy): domain Bacteria; kingdom Pseudomonadati; phylum Pseudomonadota; class Alphaproteobacteria; order Hyphomicrobiales; family Nitrobacteraceae; genus Bradyrhizobium; species Bradyrhizobium sp. ERR14. The sequence goes on from NZ_JACIHD010000013.1 coordinate 110,155, forward strand.
GCCGAGCCGATGGCCAAAATCGCAAAGCTGTCCGAGACCGTCGACAAGCTCCGCGCCGCGCCGCCTGCCGCCCCTGCGCAGGCCGCAGCAGCGGTGCCGAAGGAGACCACCGGCTCGATCGCGCCGACCCAGGTCGCGACCGCCGCCGCCGCATCGGCCCCAGTGGCTGCCGCGCCCAAGACCGAGGTCGGCCGCCTGCCGACGGTCGAAGGCTGGCGGCTGCGCAACGCCGCCAATGGCGGCGCGCTGATCGAGGGCCGTGACGGCCTCTACGAGGTCTATCCCGGCGATCCCATTCCCGGCCTCGGCCGCGTCGATGCGATCCGTCGCCAGGACGGCCGCTGGGTGGTCGTCACCAGCAAGGGCCTGATCGTCGCGCGCTGAGCGGCCCAGATACGACTTTCGAAAGGCGCTTCACCACCATGTGAAGCGCCTTTTTGCTTGAATAGGCGGACCGCCGCGGTGTTACCTCAGGCATGAGCCGGGCGTTGCGAATTCTCCTTGCTGCCGCCGTCTTGTTTGGCGGCACCGCCGCGCTATCGGCCGCGGAGACCGCGCCGCTGACGCGCGGCACCGCCATCACCGATCCCGATCTCCTGCGCAGGCTCGATGAGGGCAACGCTCTCACGCTCCAGCGCCTGTTGGCACCGGAGCGCCAAGCGGATGCTTCGCTGACGACCGACCGGCTGTTTTCAGAGCTGTCCCAGCTCAAGGACATTCCGCCGGCGATCGATGCGGAGGTCGACCGCTACATCAAAGGGCAAAAGGCGGCCTATCCGAGCGAGACCATCGGCGTCGGCGAGGGCTTTGACGTGCAGCTGTTCGATCGGGCCGTGCTGAATTCTCGCGACACGCGCTTCGTGCTGGCCGGCATCGTCAACCGCATGGACCGCGCCTACGCCTCGGAGGAGTCCTGCGGCGAGATCCGGCTGATCTATCGGCTGGCGCGCTTCGACGGCACAACCGCGACGCGGCTGCCGATGACGCTCAATCTGGTGATGAAGGCGCGGGATGCGCGCCAGACGGACGCGAACGGCAAGCCGATCAGCTGTGTCGAGGTCGCGCGGCGCTGGCTCGACAACGGCAATTGGCAGGAGCTGATCGGCAGCCGGGACGACGCCATGCTCGATCGCATCGAGACCAACATCCAGCTCTCGGTCGCGGCGAAGTCGGCGGTGCATGATTTCCGCTCCGACTATCTGCTCAAGGTGTTCAAGTACAATTCCGCCACGAAGGCCTTCGAGGAATCGACGCTGGAGAACCAGATCGACCGCGACCGGATCATGGCGGACGACGCGCTTCGGCGCGACTTCAAGGATTGGCTGCTCGCACCCGAGCATCTTCGCGAGTTCGATCGTGGCACCGTGCTGATCCCCGAGAAATTCCTGGCCAGGAGTGCGGTGGTGCCGACGCCGGCCGGCCTCGATGCATCAGTGCTGCAGCCGCAGTTCGGCATGATGCAGGCTGAAGGGGAGGGCAAAGCGGTCTTCACCGACAACGACGTGGTCGGTGCGCTGAAGCAGGCGGCCGCGCGCGGCGACCTGCAGAACATCCGCTCGGTCGCGGGCTTCCAGCGCCGTCTCAACGACGTCACCTGCTCGGGCTGCCACCAGACCCGCGGCATCGGCGGCTTTCACTTTCCGGGCGTCGATTGGCTGGCGGACAAGCCGTCGAATTCCGCCATCGTGCCGGCCTCGCCACACTTTCTCGGTGACCAGCCTCGCCGCCGCGACATCCTGACTGCGTTCGCCGCAGGCAAACGCCCTGATTTCTCACGCGGATTTGCCAGCCGGCCGCAGACCCGCGGCAGCCGGGAGCTCGCCGGGAGCGAGTATCAGGACGGCTGGGGCGCGCATTGTTCCCTGCAGGAGGCGGGATCGGGAACGCGGGATGAGAGTTTTACGTCATGGAGCTGTGCTAACGGTCTCACCTGTCAGGCCGCCGCGGCCTCGCGCCGCATCGGCATGTGCTTCATCAAGACGCGTTAGCGCATGATCCGGAAAAGTGTGTAGCGGTTTTCCGACAAGATCATGCGCAAAACGACAAAGCGATTTGGATGATTCATGACGAATACTGGCGACGCCAACAAGGAGCGCAATCGCGAGATTGCGCGCAATGAGGAAGTCAAGCAGATCACCGGCAGCGCCCGCGTCAGCATCTGGGCAATCGCGATGGCCGTGATCGTCGGCGGCATCCTGTTCACGCTCGGCTGGCTGTCGTTGAGGTAGTTTCCCTTCGCCTCTCCCCGCGTGCGGGGAGAGGGGAAAGAAGGAGTCTTCACTTCGCGTAGTTCGTCATCCGCTTGCCCGGCAGCAGCTCGTACGCCGGCTTCCAGCCAGGTAGCGCGGCCATGCGGCCGAGCCAGGCGTGGATGGATGGATGGCTCGCCGCGAAATCGAAGCCGTGCTCGTCGCTCGGATAATGCAGATAGGCCATCATCGAGATATCAGCGACCGTCGGCTTTGCGCCGATCGCGAATTCGTTGTGCTGGAGATGTCCGTCGAGGATGCCAAGGAAGTCCTCGAGCCGGCGGCGAAAGTGCTTCAGCACCTGCGGATCGTTCTTCTCGGTGAAGGCGCGCATGAAGCGATAGGTCGCCATGTAGCCGGTGAGCTTGTGGTTGTCCCAGAACAGCCAGCGCAACAGCTCGAACTTCTCGTCCTCCGTGTCGGCGCCGAAACGCCCATATTGCTCGGCGAGCTTCAAGAGCAGCGGTGCGGTCTGCGTCATCTTCACGCCGTCGACTTCGAGCACCGGAATCTCGCCCATCTCGTTGACGGCCTTGCGCCATTCCGCCGTGCGCGTGACGCCGCCGCCGAAATCGGTCCAGACCGGCTCGAACCTCTCGCCGCAAAGCGTCAGCATCAGCGCCAGCTTGTAACTGTTGCCGGATTCGGGGAAGTAGTGCAGGCGGTAGCTGGGCATGGGACCTCGCGGCGTTGTTTTGCCGGTAGCTTATAGCGAGATCGCCCGGCATCGTCATTGCGAGTATGTAGCGCTAGCGCCCTCCTATCCCACCGCCCCCGATCCGCGCAGCTGCTTGATCGCCGCTTCGTCGTATCCCGCCTCGCGCAAAATCTCGTCACTGTGCTCGCCGACGGCGGGCGGCTTGCGCGGCTGGACCTTCTTGGTGCCGTCGATCCAGATCGGGCTGGAGATGGTCAGCATGGTGTCGTTCTCGAACGGCACCAGCACCTCGTTGTCGAGCATCTGCTTGTCGTTGGGGATGTCGTCCAGGATGGCGACGACGCCGAACACGAGGCCGTTGCCGTCGAGAATCTTGCGCCATTCGGCAAGATCCCTGGTCGCGAAGGTCTCGTCGAAGATCTTGATCAGCTCCACCGAGCGGGCGTGACGGTCGGGTTTGGTGGCGAAGCGCGGATCGGTGATGAGGTCTTCGCGCCCCAGGCACTTCGCCAGTGTCGGAAACTGCTTCTCTTCGCTCAGCAGCGACAGGATCAGCCAGCGGCCGTCCTTGCATTGATAGTGGTTGGCGACAGCGTTCAGCGCGCGCTCGCGCGGACGCCGCTCGCCGAACTTGGCGCCGCAGAGCTTTGCCTGCGCCAGCACGCTCGCGGCCCACACCCCGTTCGCCATCAGATTGGAGGCGACGTGGGAGCCCTTGCCGGTCTTCTCGCGCTGATAGAGCGCGGTGACGATGGCGCCGTAGAACGCCATGGCGCAGGGATGGTCGCCCATGCCGGCGACCGAGCGGGCCGGCGTGGTGTCGGTGTCGGCGCGGACCAGGTCCATCAGGCCGGAGCGCGCCCAATAGGCATTGCTGTCGAAGCCGGGCTTGTTGGCCTCTTCGCCCTTCTCGCCATAGCCGGTGAAGGAGGCGTAGATCAGCCGGTCGTTGAGATGGGCGAGGTGATCGTGGGTGATGCCGAGCTTGGCGCGCACCGGCGGCGGCATGTTGGTGATGAAGACGTCGGCCTCTGCGACCAGCTTGTAGAGCACGGCCTGCGCTTCCGGCTTGGCGAGGTCGAGCGCGATGCTCTTCTTGTTGCGGGCCTCCAGCAGCCAGGCGAAATTGTGCTCGCCGGTGGGATAGCCAGGCAGGTTCGGCAGATTGCGGTAGGGATCGCCGGCGCCGGGCGGCTCGATCTTGATGACATCGGCGCCGAAATCCGACAGCACGGTCGCGGCCGCGGGCGCTGCGATAAAGCTTGCGCAGTCCAAAACCTTCAGGCCCGCAAAAATGCCTTTTTCCATCGCGGCGTTGCTCCCTCGCTCTTGTCGTTTCCCGCGCGCTGGAATTGGCGCGGGCAGGTGATGGAGCAATTAGACTGATGTTTTGCCGGGATGCAACGGCGCCCGGCGCAGGGCCCATTGCGGCGGTCGGCGTGCGTCCGGTGGGCGCTAATTCCATCCCCGTCACCCTGAGGTGGCCGCTTCTTCAGCGGCCCTCGAAGGGCGACGGCCCGGCTGCATCGGGGCCGTTCATCCTTCGAGGCTCCCGGCGCGATGCCTGGCATCGCGCCACTCGCGCCTCAGGATGACGGAACTGCTATTGCGATACTGTGAGATCCGAATCCGGACTTGCCGCTCACTCCTCCCCCGCAAGCAACGCCGCGTTGCCGCCCGCCGCGGCCGTGTTGATCGTCACGGTCTGCTCGGTCGCGAAGCGGGCGAGGTAGTGCGGGCCGCCGGCCTTGGGGCCGGTTCCGGACAGGCCGTTGCCGCCGAACGGCTGCACGCCGACGACGGCGCCGATCATGTTGCGGTTGACGTAGATGTTGCCGACCTGCACGCGGTCGATGATGGCTTCGATGGTGTCGTCGATGCGGGAATGGACGCCGAGGGTGAGCCCGTAACCGGAGCGCTCGATCGCCTGCAGCACGCGTTCGAGGTTTTCGGCGCGGTAGCGCACGACGTGGAGGATCGGGCCGAACACCTCCTCGGTGAGCTGGCCGGCGTCCCTGAGCTCGAAGATGTGCGGTGCCACGAAGCAGCCTCGCGGCGCATGGCCGGCAAAGTGCAGCCGCGCCTCACTCTTCATCCGCGCAATATGGGCAACGAGGCGCTGCTTGGCCTCCGCGTCGATCACAGGGCCGACATGGGTCGCGGCGTCACAGGGATCGCCGATTTTCAACTCGCGCGCGGCGCCCGCGATCATCTCGATCATGCGGTCGGCGACGTCCTCCTGCACGAACAAGAGCCGCAGCGCCGAGCAACGCTGGCCGGCGGAGCGGAACGCCGAGGTGACGACGTCGTCGGCGACCTGCTCGGGCAGCGCGGTTGCATCCGCGATCATGGCATTGATGCCGCCGGTCTCCGCGATCAGCGGCACGATCGGCCCATCCTTGGCGGCGAGCGTCCGGTTGATGCTGCGGGCGACCTCGGTCGAGCCGGTGAAGACGACGCCGGCGATATCGGCGTGCGCGGTCAGTGCGGCACCGATGCGGCCGTCGCCGACAACGAGATGCAGCGCATCTTTCGGGATGCCGGCTTCGTGCAGCAGGGCGACGGCCTCGCGCGCGATGCGCGGGGTCTGCTCGGCGGGCTTTGCCACCACGCTGTTGCCAGCCATCAGCGCCGCCGTGACCTGGCCGAGGAAGATCGCCAGCGGAAAATTCCACGGCGAGATCGCGACGAAGACGCCGCGGCCGCGCATCGCGAGCGCGTTGCTCTCACCGGTCGGGCCCGGCATCGCGGCATCACCGCCAAACAGCTTGCGGCCTTGCGCAGCATAATAGCGGCAGAAATCGGCGGCCTCGCGCAGCTCCGATAGCGAATCGTCGAGCGTCTTGCCGCCCTCGCTTTGCAGCAGCGCGATGAAACGGGCGCTGCGGCTCTCCAGGAGATGCGCGGCTTGCTCCAGCGCCGCCGCGCGCGTGGCCGCCGGCGTCCGGCTCCAGGCGGCGAAGCCAGCGCGTACCGCGGCCACCGCCGCATTCGCCTGATCCGGAGTGGCGTCCGCAATCGGCTCGAGATCGGTCGCCTCGGCTTTGACGTCAGCGAGCAAATGATCGAGCGCGACGCGCGCACCGAATTCGACGCCGCGCGAATTGCGCCGCTCCGGCGCGAAAAGATCGGCCGGCAACGGGATTTTCGGATGCGCTGCCGCTTGCGGTCGGACGATGGCGTCCGCCGGACGCTGCAATAGCGCCGTAACAGGCACGCGATAATCCGCGGCCTGCGCCACGAACGACGAGTTGGCGCCGTTCTCCAGCAGGCGCCGCACCAGATAGGCGAGCAGGTCGCGATGGCTGCCGACCGGCGCGTAGGTGCGGTAAGCGATTTCGGGGTGATCCTTGGCAAGCTGCTCGTACAGCGCTTCGCCCATGCCGTGCAGGCGCTGGAATTCGAACCCGCCGCTCTTCCCGGCAAGCTCCAGCACGGTCGCGACCGTCAGCGCATTGTGGGTGGCGAATTGCGGGAAGATGCGCGGCCGCAAGCTCAAAAGCTTTGTCGCGCAGGCGACGTAGTTCAGATCCGTCATCGCCTTGCGCGTGAACACGGGATAGCCGTCGAGCCCGCGCTCCTGCGCGCGCTTGATCTCGGTGTCCCAATAGGCGCCCTTGACGAGGCGGACCATCAGCCTGCGGTCATGCGCGCGCGCGAGCGCATCGACATAGTCGATCATCGCGCTGGCGCGCTTCTGATAGGCCTGGATCGCGAGGCCAAATCCGTCCCAGCCGGCCAGCGAGGGATCGGCGAGCGTTGCCGCGATCACGTCGAGCGACAGCTCCAGCCGGTCGGCCTCCTCGGCATCGACGGTGAAGTTGAGGTCATGTGCCTTGGCGCGCTGCGCGAGATCGAGCAGCAGCGGCACCAGTTCGGCCATCACGCGCTCGTGGCTGATTGCCTCGAAGCGCGGATGCAGCGCCGAGAGCTTGACCGAGATGCCGGGCCGGTCGGGCAGGGGATGGGGACCCGCAGCCTTGCCGATCGTCTCGATCGCACTCGCATAGGCATCGAAGTAACGCTTGGCATCCGCCGCCGTGCGCGCGCCTTCGCCGAGCATGTCGAAGGAATAGCGCGGCTTCTGGCCGGAGCGCGGCTTGCCCCGCTCCAGCGCCTGCTCGATGGTCTCGCCCAGCACGAAATGATTGCCCATCAGCCGCATCGCCTGGCGCGTGGCGGTGCGCACCGCAGGCGCCCCCAGCCGCTTCACCAGACGGCCGATCGTGCCGTCGGGCGTCTCGCCGGGCTGGATCACCCGCGCTGACAGGCCGAGCGCCCAGGCCGAGGCGTTGACCAGGAACGCCGTGGACTTGGTCTCGTGGTGGATGAAGTCGCCCTCGCCGAGCTTGTCCTCGATGAACTGGTCGGCAGTGCGCGCATCCGGCACGCGCAGCAGTGCCTCCGCCAGCACCATCAGCGCGAGCCCTTCCTTGGTCGAGAGCGCAAACTCCCGCAGCATGTCCTCGACCCCACCGAGCCGGTCGTCGCGCTTGCGGATCGCCTCGATCAGCCGCGTCGCAGTGCGGTCGATCCGGGCTTCCTGTGGCGGGGACAGATGCGACGCCGGCAACAGCCGCGCGGCGATCTCGGCATCATCGGGCGCGTAGGCGGCGGTGAAGGGCGGTGGGATGTTCGGCATGGCGTGTCCTGTGGCTCAATCCAGGATAAGGCTCGCATGACCGTAGTTCGATAGACAATCTAGCCGATTTGCCTTAGAAAATGAAGATCAGAAGCGATCTGACCTGATAAACTATGGAACTCGATCGAATCGACCGGAAGATCCTCTCGATTTTGCAGGAGGATGGGCGCATCGCCAATGTCGAGCTTGCCGAGCGCATCGGGCTGTCGCCGACCTCGATCGGTGAGCGGCTGAAGCGCTTGCAGCGGGAGGGCTTTGTCGAAGGCTATGGCGCGCGGCTCAACCCGCATCGGCTCGGCCTCGGTTTGTTAGTGTTCGTCGAGGTGCTGCTCGACAAGACCACGCCGGACAATTTCGAACGTTTTGCGCGCGCGGTGAAACTCGCGCCCGAGGTGCTGGAGTGTCACATGGTTGCCGGGGGCTTCGACTATCTTGTGAAGGCGCGGCTAGCCGACATGGCGGCGTATCGACGCTTCCTCGGCGAGACCCTGCTGTCGATGCCGGGCGTGCGCGAGACGCGGACCTATGCGGTGATGGAGGAGATCAAGCGCGACGCACCGTTACCGGTGGGCTGACGAAGTGCCGTCGCGATTGTCATTGCTGAGGCGTTGAACGAGGGTCCTCGCGGGAAATAGCTCTCCGTGTGCAGTCGCAACGCCTGTCGTCGAATGCACTGGCCGTCTTCTAAAATTTTCTTGGCCCGGCTCCCGGAAGGGTCCGGGAGGCAGCAAAAGCTGGCGGGCTTATACTTTGAGGTTCTCTGCGGAGGTCTTGCCCCGGTTTGCGATCTCTTCGTATTCCACCGTCTGTCCTTCGTTCAGGGACGACAGACCGGCTTTCTGCACTGCCGAGATATGCACGAACACATCCTTGCCGCCCGACGCAGGCTGGATAAATCCATAACCCTTCGTCGGGTTGAACCACTTGACCGTACCTTTAGCCATCACGACTTCTCCGCGGGTCTTCCTCCGAGATCTCGAACCGCCAGTCCCCGCCAACCGGCCGGTTCGGTCCTAACAGGATACGCGGAATGTGGCCGGCTTGGTAGCTCAAACCACATCGGCCTTTTGCCGAATTCCGCTCAACTTCGCGGCGTTTTTGCCGGTTTTGCCCGTTTCGCGGTCAAATGGCCGGAGCGCGGCGGATGTACTGTAGACAGGAGGAGCGAGCAGCCACTCTTCCTTACCCTCCCCCTCCAGGGGAGGGTAAAGAGAAAACGCTCCGGTCCTTCAATACGTCGCGGCCAGGTAATCGACGATCTTGCCGACATCGGCATCGTCGATCGGTGCACCATAGACCTTGATCATCTTGGTCACCTCGGCCTGCCAGAAGCCTTTCTTGTCCTTCATCGGCGGCTGCGTCTTGATGTAGTCGGCCGAGTGGCAGGCGCTGCAATTGCCCTGGACCACTTCAAGATTGGGCCCGGGCTTGAATGCGGCGACCTCGTCCGGAAGCTGGTAGTTGACGGGGGCCGCGGTCACGGCGCTGAGACCGGTGGCGAGGGCGAGCGTGATAGCGAGGAGAACGGTACGCTGCATGGTCATTCTCCTTCAGGCCACGGTGACGCGGACGGTTTCGACGACGTTGCGTAGATAACCCGCCGGGTTCCAGCGCGGCGTATCCGGCTGCGTCTCGCCGCCATTGCCGGTGGCACGCACCTTGAGCTCAACGCTGCCTGCCGCGAGCTTCACCGGCAGCTTCCATTCACGGAACGAATATTTGCCGAGATCCTTGCCGAGCTTGGCGCTCGTCCAAATCTTGCCGCCGTCGGTGGAGACCTGGACCTCCTTGATGCCCTTGCCGCCGTCGAAGGCGATGCCGCGTAGCGTCGTCGCGCCCGCCTTGAGCTTGGCGCCATCAGGCACGCTGGTGATGAATGAGCGGATGGTGAAGCGGTTGATCGGGATCGTCGCCTTCGGCGTAGTGCCGGGCTCGATCGCGTTATCAGGCGTATCCGGAATGCGATAGGCCGACTTCATCCAGAAGCCTTCATAGACGTTGTCGATGACGGTGATCTCGTTGAGGTGCTTGACCCAGTAGGTGCCATAATAGCCCGGCACGATCAGGCGCAGCGGGAAGCCGTTGAGGAACGGCAAATCTTCGCCGTTCATGCCATAGGCCAGCATCACCTCGCCGTCTCTGGCGTGATCGATGTCGAGTGCCTTGACGAAGTCAGGCGTCTTGTCGCTGACCGGCCCGTCCATGCCGTTGAAGGTGACCTGCCTGGCGCCGCTCTGCACACCGGCCATCTCCAGCACCGCTTTCAGCGGCACGCCGCGCCAGCGCGCATTGCCCATCGCTCCGTTGGCGAGCTGGCCGCCGGCAACGCGCGGCTCGAAGAAGCCGCGGCTGTTGCCGGAGCACTGGTTGACGGCGACGATCTCGGTCGCCTTCATCTTCCTGATGTCTTTCAGCGAAAGTTTTTGCGGCTTGTCGACCTTGCCCTTGACCTCGAGCGTGAACTTGTCGGGGTCGAGATTGTAGGGCAGGTCCGAGAGGTGATAGCGCACGAAGAACGCATTGTTTGGCGTGATCGGGCCGTCGTTGAAGATCGCGAACGGCGTCTCGAGCTGCGGCGGCCGGCTGGTGAGCCCAATCATCGCTCGCTTCTGCGGATATTTCACCAGCGGCCGTTCGCCATTGGCGAAGGGCAGGGTCACGGTATCGAGTGCCAGTGCCCTGGTGGAATTCAGTGTGGCGGCGAGTGTGGCAAGCCCCGCTCCTTTGAGCAGGTCGCGTCGATCGAACATCTGGTCCCCTCCCGGAGCTTTTCGTTGGCTTGTGGTCATCACCGCGAGCCGCGCTCATCTGTCGCAACGATTGGAACGAAGTCAATTCGTGCTTTCGCAGCAGGCCCATGCCGCTGCGTTGCAGCACGCCGGTGTTACGTGGACGATTTTGGTTGTCTCAATGTCGCCGCGCGCTCGCTGCACCTCTCCCGCTTGCGGGAGAGGTCGCGACCCGGGCGATGCGAAGCATCGTCGCGCGCGCGGGTGAAGGCTTTCTCCTGTAGGGGAGTGTCCCATTGCGGAGACACCCTCTCCCCAACCCTCCCTCGCAAGCGGGGGAGGGAGCTCACCGCCTGCGTCGCTCACAAATCACGCTGCGACGCGCTCGCTGCGATCGACCAGCGCCGCCAGCTCCCGCGCGTCCGCGACGACCCGCACCGCCATCGGCTCGTCGCGGCCGCGGATCGCGACCTCCTGTTGCGGCAGCGTATCGTCGGTGAGGCCCGCCGTGCTGCGGATTTCGTCCGAGACGATCGCCTCGCAGGCCAGCGTCTTGGTCATGTCCTGCAGGCGGGCGGCAACGTTGACGGCATCGCCCAGCGCCGTGAAGACGATGTGATCGCGATAGCCGATGTCGCCGATGATGACCTCGCCGCCGTGAATGCCGATGCCGAAGCGGATCGGCTGGCGCAGATCATGGCTCAACAGCTGGTTCAGTTCGTCGATATGCGTGGCGATGCCGCTGGCAGCCTTCAGCGCCTGCCGGCAGGCGGTTTGCGGATCGGCCGTGAGCCCGAACAGCGCCAGCATGCCGTCGCCGACGAACTGGTTCGGCTGGCCGCCATTCTCGATCACGGCCTGCGAGACCGCGCCGAGGAAGCGGTTGACGATGAACACGGTGTCGAACGGCAGCCGCTTCTCGGCGAGCTGGGTCGAGCCGCGCATGTCCACGAACAGGCTGACGAGATAGCGCTCCTGGCCGATCCGCGCCGGCGCCGAGGCCTGCGCGTTGGCCGACGACGTTTGCGGGGTGAACAGCTGGAAGAAGGAGAGATCCGACGTCGGCCGCAGCTGGCAGGCCAGCCTGATCGAGGGGTCGTTGGTGCCGACGCGGGTCAGCACGAAGGCCTCGCGCTGCGACGGCTCGGGCAGGACGCCATGATCGCCGATGACACGGATGCGGCAGGTCGAGCAGCGGGCGCGGCCGCCGCAGACGCTGGCATGCGGCAGATTATGGCGCAGGCTCGCTTCCAGCACGGAGAGGCCCTTGGGAACCCGCACCGTCCTGCCATTGCCGTAGGACAGCGCGATCATGCCGCCGCGCCGCTCGCGCCAGGCCCGCACGCCGCGTGCCGCCAGCGCCAGGCCAAGCAGCCCAAAATAGGTGATGGTGAAGGCGCCGGTGATGCGATCGAGCGTGTTGCCTTCCGCGACCGTGCCGACCTGGCGTCGGGTGAGATTGTGCGTGCGCCATTCCCCGTCATCGGCCTCGATCGCGACGCTGCGGCCGCCCTGGTAGATGCCGAGCAGCGACAGCGTCGGGACCAGCACCGCGGCGGCGAGCAGATAGGGCGCGGCGCGCGTGAAGAACGGCTTGAGGCGGAGCCAGAAATAGATTCCGATGCAGCCGTGCACCCAGGCAATGAGCAGCAGGATCGTCATCTGCCAGAGCCGGCCGGGCGCCGCGACGAAGAACAGATAGAGCTCCTGCGGATAGAGCTTCTGGTGATCGTACAGCGTATAGCCGAGCCGCACCCCGACCACGTGCGCCATGACCAGTGCTGGGATGCTGAGGCCCAGCACGAGCTGCAGCGGCTCGATCGTCCGCCAGCGGAACTGCCGGCGCTGGTACAGCGCGTAGATGCCGAGCCCCATATGCGTGAGCGCGGCGGTGTAGAACACGATCGAGACGGGGAGAAACTGCCAGAAGGCGGTGTGGTAGTAGACCCCAGCCTCCATGGCCTCAACCGAGATATTGCCGAGCGCGTGGTTGAGGAAATGGCTGATCACATAACAGAACAGGATCACGCCGCAGACGAGCCGCACCTGCCGCACGCTGGTCCCGCGGACGAGTTCGGAGATGGATGCAGCAGCGGTGGCCATGATTCGGTTGTATCAGTTCACCAAGGAGAACAGCCAGCGTAGCGTTTAATTCCCGATGTGGACAGGTTGCGGGATCACATGCGCGGTAAGGTTACGAAATCGTAGGGTGGGCAAAGGCGCGCCCTTGCGCGCCGTGCCCACCGTTTTTCTATCATATCCTGATGGTGGGCACGCTTCGCTTTGCCCACCCTAAGGCGTCCGCGTTGAGGCTGGATCGCCGCTTGCCCATCCCCCCGCATTGACTCCCCCTCCCAGGTTGGCGAAAAGCGCGGCCGTGACGACAGCCCCTGACATCACTATGCCCTCTGGCGGCGCCTCGCGTCGTACCCTTGTCATGGCCGTAGCGATCATCGCCGCAATGACGCTGCTGCGCATCGTCTACGCCTCCGCGATCGAGCTGCGCACCGACGAAGCCTATTATTGGACCTGGTCGAAGGAGGGGGCGCTGAGCTTCCTCGATCATCCCCCGGGCATCGCCTGGCTGATCCGTTTCGGAACCGCGATCTTCGGCGACACCACGCTCGGGGTCCGCTTCGGCGGCATCGTCGCGATGCTCGTCACGCAGCTGCTGCTCGCCGATATTGTCCGCCGCCTCACCCATGATGTGCGCGCCGTATTGTTCGCGGTGCTGATGCCGGAAGCCGCGCTCTATTACGGCCTGCTGATGGCCAAGGTCGCGCCCGATGTCGCCATGATCCCGTTCGCGGTGGCGATGATGTGGTCGCTGGTGCGGCTGGCGCAGAGCGGCGGCGGACGCTGGTGGCTTGCGGCCGGTCTGTTCGCCGGCCTCTCGATGCTGTCGAAATTCACCGCGATCATGTTCGCGCCGGCGGTTGCCGCATTTCTGCTGGTGCCGGATTGGCGCTGGCGCTGGCTGCGCAGCCCATACCCTTATCTCGCGGTGCTGGTCGCAATCGCCGTGTTCTCGCCGGTGCTGATCTGGAACGCGCAGCACGACTGGGCCTCGTTTCGCTTCCAGGGCGTGCGCGCCACCGCCAATTACGGCATCTCGCTGCGGACCATCGGTGACTTCATCGGCCTGCAATTCGGTCTGGTCGGCTTCGTCATGCTGCCGGTGGTGCTGACCGGCCTGGTGCTGACGGCATGGCGCGGCTATCGCACGCGCGAGCCCGTTGGAATTCTCTTGTCGACGGCGGTGCTGGTGCCGTTCGCCTATTTCCTCTTTAAGTCGACCACGCTTCGGGTCGGCGACACCTGGCCGATGTTCATGTGGCCGGTCGGTTTCGCGGCTGCGGCCGTGAACCTCACGGCGATGATGAAGGAGGATTGGTCGCCACGCATGCTGAGGTCGTCGCTGTTCTGGGCTAAGACCGCTGTCGTCTCCGGCATCGCCTTCGTCGTGATCGTGTTCCTCTATTACGTCGCCGCGCCCTGGAATCTGCTCGGCAAGATCGACCCGATCGGCGCGGAAGCCGGCTACGAGCAGGTCGCCGCGCGCGCGCAGGCCGCGCTCGACGAAACCGGCGCGACCTGGATCGCGACCACGGACTACCGCACCTACGCCATGATGCGCTGGCTGTTCCGGGGCCGCGTGCCCGTCATCGAGATCAACGAACGCGGCCGCTTCCAGGATTTCCGCGATCCCGGCATGGACCGGATCAAGGGCCATGCCGGCATCTATGTCGGCCGCGAGCCGGACAATCGGTCTTCGCTGTGGGAGAACATCCCGGCCAAGCGCGAGCATCTCGGCGAAGTCGAGCGCCGCTGGCGCGGTGTTCTCGCGGATACCTATGTGATCGAAAAGCTCACCGATTGGACGCCGGAGTTGTCACCGCCGAAGGATTCGCCGCTGTTTTGGTGGAAGGTGCTGGCGGGGGAGTTTGAAAAGCGAGTGCGCACAGCGCGAGCGGTGTGGGGTGATTTCTCCACACGGGCAGTATCGTAGGGTGGGCAAAGCGAAGCGTGCCCACGCATCTTTGCGATCGAGAGAGATGGTGGGCACGGCGCAAGCGCGCCTTTGCCCACCCTACGATTCCGGTCTTGCGGAGAGAGCCCTCACCCGTCTTGCCGCTACTCCTCCTCGTCCTTCTTCCGCAGCAGATCCGTCGCGAGGACCGACAGCTTCGGCGGCGGCAATGCCGCAAACGGCAGCGGCCTTGTGACGGCGATTGCCGCCAGTCCCAGCCGTGCCGTCAGCAATCCGTTCAGCACGCCTTCGCCCAAGCGCTGCGACAGCTTTGCCGCGATACCGTGGCCGAGCATCTGCTGCACCAGACTGTCGCTCGCGGCCATGCCGCCGGTGATGGCGAGATGGGCGATGACGTGGCGGAGCAGGCGGATCATGCCGAGCGCGCCGGGGCGGCCGCCGTAGAGATAAGCGAGCTGGCGGATCAGGCGCAGTGCGGCGACGAACACGAACAGCACATCGATCGCGGCACGGGGCGAGACCGCGGTCACGATCGAAACCTTTTGCGCCGCCGACGATACCAGCCGCCGTGCCTCCGCATCCAGCGGCGACATCAGCTCGCGCTCGGCGAGGCGGATCATGTCGGCGCCGTCGATGATCTCGCCGGTGTGACTCTCCAGCGTCGCGCGGGCGCGTGCGAGCTGCGGATTCTGGTGCGCGAGCTTGAGCAGATCCTGGACGATGACGCGGCTTTCCTTGCGGTCGTCGCTGGCGAGCACCGCGGCGGCGCGCGCATGCAACTGCTCGATCGTCGCCAGCCGCGCCAGGCCGAGTGCCTCGCGGCCGATCACCACCGCAAGCGCCAGCGCGGTGACGAGCGCAAAGGCGAGACCGAAGTAGCCGAGCGTTTCGCTGCGCGCGAACAGGTCCTCGATCAGATGCACCACGCCGAGCCCGGTGCCGAGCAGCGTCAGCCCGGCGAGGCCTGACCAGAACAGCGTACCCCAGGGAAATCCGCGCCGCGTCGGCCGCGCGGCCTCGATCGGCACCGGCAGTGCCTGCGGATCGTGCTCCGGCGTGATCTGGATCGTGGCGCGGCCAAGCCGTGCCGTCTCGTCGGCTTCGGTGACGACGACGCCGGGATCGTCGAGCCGGAACGTCGCCGGCCGCCGTGGCTTCGATCGGTCGTTCATGCGAGCTTGTCTCCGATCAGGAACTGCAAGGCACGGTCGAGGCGAATGTGAGGCAGCGTCGGCGGCTCGGTGCCTTCGCGGTCGAGTGTGGGCGGACGGAAGCGCAGGAAGCGGAAATCGCTTGTCCCGGCGGTCTCGGTTGCGAGGCCGCGGAACGCGGCATTACCGTTGAACAGCGGCTCGGGATCCAGTGGCAAATCGCCCGGAAAGGTCGCTACTTCCGTGTTGCCGTCGAAGAATTCACCGCCGGCGCTCTCGCCCGCGGCCGGTGTTCCCAGGATCGACGGCAATTTGTCGCGGCCGCGCGCGACTTGAGCTTCTCGTGTGGCACGCACCGCGGCGAGCGCCACCACGTCGATCGCCGCGCCGGTATTTTCCGCGCGCGCAACGGCGCCCGAGACCGCGCGGCGCAGCACGGCCTCGAGCCGGTCGTGGCTGGAATGGTGCAGATGGTCGGCCTTGGTCGCCGCAAACAGGATGCGGTCGATGCGCGGGCGGAACAGGCTGGAGAGAAACGTGCTGCGGCCGATGTTGAAGCAATCGAGAATGCCAGCGAGGGCGGCTTCGAGATCGTGCAGCGCCTCGGGTCCGGAGTTGAACGCGGACAGTGCGTCGGCCAGCACGATCTGGCGATCGAGCCGGGCAAAATGATCCGTGAAGAACGGCCGCACCACGACGTCCTTGTAGGCCTCGAAGCGGCGCACCATCATCGCCCACAGCGATCCCTCCGGCGCCTGCCCGCCGATTGGCACGTCGAGCGGCGCGAAGGTCAGTGCCGGGGAGCCTGCGAGATTGCCGGGCATCAGGAAGCGGCCGGGCGGCAACAGGCTCATCGCAAAGCGCTCGTCGCGGCAGGCGCGCAAATAATCGGTGAAGAGGCTTGCGGCCGTCAGCGTCGCCTGCTCGTCCTCGCGTGCGTCGGGCTTGAGCGTTGCCAGATGCGCGTGCCATTCGCTGGCGAGATGCGCGCGCGGCGCCTCGCGCGACAGCGCAAGGCTCTCCGCCGACCATTGCTCAAAGCTCTTCTGCAGCAGCGGCAGGTCGAGCAACCACTCGCCGGGATAGTCGACGATGTCGAGGGTCAGCGTGCGATCGGCGCCGTTCGGGCGCTGATAGTCGATGACGAGCCTGAGCTCGCTGATGTCGACGGTCGAGTTCGGCCAGCGTCGCTCCTCGACCAGCGCGCGCAGATGGCTCTCATATGCAAAACGCGGCACGGCATCGTCGGGCTGCGGCGCCAGATGCGCGCGCGCGATCCGGCCCGAGGCGTAAGCGTCGAACACCGGAAACCGGCCGCCGCGGGTGAGGCCGTGGATCAGCGCGGTGATGAACACGGTCTTGCCGGCCCGCGACAGGCCGGTAACGCCTAACCGCACCGTCGGGTTGAAGAAGTGCTCGCCATAGTCGATCAGCGCCTGCGCGGACAAGCGCGCTTCTTCGACCATATCCTGGAAACTGAATGCCATATGAACGTTAATGGATCGGGGGCGGCGGGACTGTGTGACCGATCACAAAAGTGGCAATTGCGTGAAGAAAATCAAGCTCCATACTTCCACCGTCTTTGTCGGAAAATCAGCCGTTTGAACGACGCGCCGATCCCGAAAGACCCATACAAGAGGACATTGCCTCATCTTGCGGATTGCCATGACCGTCTTCCAACTGAAAGAGTTCGCATCCACCTCCGTCCACGCCGCAGCCGACGTGATCGGCTGGAATTACGACCGCGCCGAGCTGATCGCCGACGGCGTCATCCACGCGATCGGCGTCCTCTTCGGCATCATCGCCGCGACCGTGCTGGTGGTGCTGACGGTTGTCTATGCCAATACGATCGACATCGTCGGCGTCTCGATCTATGTCGCCGGCCTGCTCTCGATGCTGGTGCTGTCGGCAACTTATAATCTCTGGCCGGTGTCGCCGGCCAAATGGCTGCTGCGGAGGTTCGACCACTCCGCGATCTATCTGCTGATCGCGGCGACCTATACGCCGTTCATCCTCGAGGTGAAGGACAGCGGATTCGCGCTGGTGCTGCTCGCCGGCGTCTGGTGTGTCGCCATCCTCGGCATCGTGCTGAAGCTCTTCTACCCCGGCCGGTTCGACCGCGTCTCGGTCGGCATCTATCTCGCGATGGGCTGGAGCGGTGTGATGCTCTACGACGCCGTGGTCCGGGCGCTGCCCGCGCTGGTGCTGGGCTTCATCCTTGCGGGCGGACTGCTCTACAGCTTTGGCGTGATCTTCCATGCCTGGCGGCGGCTGCGCTTTCAGAATGCGATCTGGCACGGCTTTGTGTTGGCCGGCGCGGCGTGCCATTATACTGCGGTGCTCGACCTCATGTTGAGCTGAGCAAGACCCAAAGGGGTCTTCCAGGAAGCGGTATAAGACAAGAGGAGACGTCGCATGCAGGTGACCGGCAAGGTCGTGGTCGTCACGGGCGGCGCAAACGGCATCGGCAAGGCGCTGTGCGAGGCGTTTTACAATGCGGGCGCAGCCAAGGTCGTCGTCGCGGATATGGACGCCGCCAATGCGAGGGCGGTCGCGGCCATGGTGGATGGCGCGGCTTTCAAATGCGATGTCGCGCAGGAGAAAGACATCTCGCACGTCATCGAGGAGACCGAGCGGCAGTTCGGCCCCATCGCCCTGTTCTGCTCCAATGCCGGCATCGGCGGCGGCTTCGATCCGATGTCGGTCAATGCCGGCGGCGCCTCGGATGAACCGTGGCAGCGCAGCTGGGCGATCCACGTCATGGCCCATGTCTATGCGGCGCGGCATCTGATCCCGCGCATGAAGGCGCGCGGTGGCGGCTATTTCCTCAACACCATCTCGGCCGCGGGCCTGCTGTCCCAAGTCGGCAGCCCCGCTTATTCCACCACCAAGCACGCCGCGGTCGGCTTTGCCGAGAATCTCGCGATCTCGCACAAGGCTGACAACATCAAGGTCTCGATCCTCTGCCCGCAGGGCGTCGACACCAACATGCTGCGCTCGATCCCGAAGGGCCCGCAATCCGGCGACGGCGATCTCACGCCGGAGCAGGTGGCGAAAGACGTGCTCGCCGGCCTCGAGCAGGAGACGTTCCTGATCCTGCCGCATCCGCAAGTGCTCGGCTATATGCGCAAGAAGACCGAGAATTACGATCGCTGGCTCGGCGGCATGGCCAAGATCCAGGCGAAGATGCGGGAGGAGTTCGGGAAGTAGCCGTGAGGTCGGTGCGATTGAGGCACACTCGCGCCAAATCGCTGTCGTCCCTGCGAAAGCAGGGACCCATAACCACAGGGAGAAGTTTGGCGAAGACTGGTAGATGTTCTTGCGCGCGGTACTGACACCTGCGCTTTACGGATAAATCACGCGGTATGGGTCCCTGCGTTCGCAGGGACGACACCGGTGGTTACCGAGGCAACGTCTCATCCTCCCCCCGGCTTGCCCGCAACGCCAGGGCATAGAGCAACATCCCGTCGCGCACGGTGCGCTGCTCCGCCGCCGTCAACGCCGCTAGCGCGCCGCGGACCTGCTGCCGGCCGAACGCGTGCAGCGCCTCCAGCGTGCGCCGGCCCTTCGCCGTCAGCGACAATAGCTTGCTGCGGGCATCATTCTCATCCGGCGTCTCCCTGAGCTCGCCGCAGTCGATCAGCTTGCGCACCAGGCGGCTGACGCTGGACTTCTCCAGCCGCAGGAAATCGCCGAGCTCGGCTGAGGTCATCGGACCGCGGATGCCGATCTCCAGGATGGTGTGCACGGCCGACGGCGGATAGTCCGAGGCCGCCACCGTCGCATCCATGAAGCCGAGCTCGCGCACCATCAACCGCGAGGCGGCGCGAATGTCGTCGATCAGCGCAAGCTCGGCCATCTTGACTCCCGGCATATAGTTGTATCATACAACTATATGCGCGCAGCGGCGCGCGCAAGCGTTTTGGAGTGAGCCATGAGCGGAGCTTTGCCGTCAGGTCAGCGGATGCGGGGCAAGGTCTGCCTCGTCACGGGCGGCGGCAGCGGCATCGGCCGCGCCACGGCGTTGCTGATGGCGACCGAAGGCGCCGAGGCGATGATCGTCGCGGGTCGGCGCGAGGCCGAGATCGAGGCGACCGCCGCTTCATGCCGCGAACTCGGTGCCGAGGCGATCCCGCTCAAGACCGACATCACGCGCGAGGACGACGTCGCGCGCCTCGTCGGCACCGCCATTGAACGTTGCGGCCGGCTCGACGTCGCCTTCAACAATGCCGGCTTCCAGGAGCGCCGCGCGCCGCTGGAAGAGCAGGGCACTGATATTTACGACAGCGTGTTCGACACCAATGTCCGCGCGCTGTTCCTGTGCCTGCGCCATCAGCTGCCGGCGATGCTGGCGCAGGGCCGCGGCAGCATCGTCGTCAACGCTTCCGTCAGCGGCGTGCGCAATCCCAACCCCGGCTTCTCGCTCTATTCGGCCTCCAAGGCCGCCGCGATCTCGCTGACGCGCTCGGCCGCGCTGGAGAACGCCCCGCGCGGCATCCGCATCAACGCTATCGCGCCGGGCCGCGTCGTTACCGACATGATGCTGCGCGCCGGCGTCGGCGATGTCGCAACCGTCAGCGCCGGCCTGCCGCTGCGGCGGATGGGGAATCCGGAGGAGGTGGCGGAGGCCGTGGTGTGGCTGTCGTCGGATGCGTCGTCCTATGTGGTCGGGCACGTGCTCGCGGCGGACGGGGGGTTTTTGGCGTCGTAGTTTTTGGACGGTGGCGCAACAAAGTCAGGTATGGGTCCCTGCGCCCCGTGCGCAATTGCGCACTAGGCAGGGACGACAAGATCAGTGCTTCTGCCCGTACAGCACTGGCACCGCCGAATCCACGATGACCTCGACCAGGCTCGTCCCCTCGAATGCCATCCCGCGCTTGAGCGCCTCGCCGAGCTCCGCTGCCCTCGTCACCCGCACCGCGTGACACCCCATGCCTTCGGCGATCTTCACGAAATCGATCCCCGGCAGCTCCAGCCCGGGCACGTTGCGCACCTGCATGACCTGGCTGAACGAGCGCATCGCGCCGTAGCCGGAATTGTTGATGACGATGATGGTCAGCGGCAGCTTGCGCTGCGCGGCGGTCCACAGCGCCTGGATCGAGTACATCGCCGAGCCATCGCCGATCAGGCACACGGTGCGCTGCTTCGGCTTGCCCAGCGCCATGCCGACGGCGGCGGGCAGGGAGTAGCCGAGGCCGCCGCTCGCCATGGTGTAAAAACTGTCCTGGCCGCGCATCGGCATGAATTTCTGCATCGCCGGCCGGTGCGAGGGAACCTCCTCGACCAGCGACGCACCATCCGGCATCGCCTGCGACAGCGAATGCAGCAGGAACTCGACAGGCAGCGGATCGGCGGCCTGCGGCGCCGGCGGCAGCGTGCGGCCCTTTGGGGCCGCGCGTTTGGTCTCCGGCAGCAGGTCGAGCAGCGTGCTCAGTGCCGGCTTCATCGTCGCGATGATGCTGGTGCCGACCGGCGTGACCGCCGCGGCATCCGCATCATCGGTGATCTGAAAAATCGTCGCACCACCGTCGAAGATCGCGGCATGGCCCTCGACATGGAAGGTGAACACCGGCGCGCCGATGACGACGACGAGATCGTGCTCGCGTAGCGCGTCGGAGAGCTGCGCCGGCGAGGCGTGCAGGAAACCGGCGAATTGCGGGTGCCGCTCGGGGAACGAGCAGCGCGCCGAGAACGGGCTGACCCAGACGCTGGCCTTGGCCTTCTCGGCGACGCGCACCATCAGATCGACCGCACCGGCGCGGTCGATTCCGGGACCGACGACGAGGGCTGGGTGCTTTGCGCTAGCGAGCGCAGCGACCAGTGCCTTCATTGGCTCAAGCTCGGGCCCGATCTCCCGGCTGACCTTGCGCGACTCGATCGGCGCGCAGGCATGCGCCCAGTCGTCGATCGGGATCGACACAAAGGTCGGCCCGCACGGCGGCTGCATCGCGGTGTAATGGGCGCGCGCGATCGCGGCCGGCACGTCCTCGGGCCGCGCCGGTTCGACGCTGTATTTCACGTAAGGCCGCGGAAATTCCGATGCGCGCTCGGCATAGAGGAACGCCTGCAGCGGCAGGATCGATCGCGCCTGCTGGCCCGCGGTGATCACGAGCGGCGTCTGGTTACGATGCGCGGTGTAGATGTTGCCGAGCGCATTGCCGACGCCGGCGGCCGAATGCAGATTGACGAAGCCGGCATTGCGGGTTGCCTGCGCGTAGCCGTCGGCCATGCCGACGGCGGAGGCTTCCTGCAGCGCCAGCACGTAGTCGATGTCGTCGGGCCAGTCGCTGAGGAACGGCAGCTCGGTCGAGCCGGGATTGCCGAACACCCTGTCGATGCCGAACGAGCGCAGCAGGTCGAGCGTCGCCTGCTTGACGGTGACGGACTTGCTGCCGGTCTTGCTGCCGGGCTTGCCGTTCTTGGCCATGGTTTACGTCCCTTCTCAATTCCTCATCCTGAGGAGCGCGTCTTCGCGCGTCTCGAAGGATGAAGGCCCGGCTGGTGGCCTCGCCCTTCGAGACGCGCGCGAAGAGGCGCGCTCCTCAGGCTGAGGGTCTAACTTCCTACATCGTCATTACATTCGCAATGACGAGGAGAGGCCGTCACCACACCGCCGTCCCCTTCATCGTCGGCTGCCCCTCCGCATTCGCGGTCCACAGCTCCATGCCATCCGCGGTCTCGTTGGCGTTGACCGAAAACTCCGTGCCCTCGAACAGCGGCTGCAGGCCGCGATACGAAAACTTCTTCGGCGCCTTGCCGCCGTGCAGCTTCGCAGCCATCTCGATGATCAGCGCCGCCTGTAGCGGGCCGTGGAAGATCAGGCCCGGATAACCCTCGACCTTGGTGACGTAGTCGCGGTCGTAATGGATGCGGTGGCCGTTGAAGGTCAGCGCCGAATAACGAAACAGCAGCACGGGATCGGAGACATGGGTCTCGCGATGCTGCGCCGTCGGCGGCGGAGGCGGGGCCTTGGCGCCAGCGGGCGCGTTGCTCGTCATCTCGCGATAGACGATGTCCTGCCGCTCGCGGATGGCAACGCCGCGCGGCGAGGAGATACTGTGCTCGACCGAGACGAAGCACAGCGTGCCGGTCGAGCCCGTTTTCACCTGTACGTCGGCGATGCGCGAGGTCCGCGTCGATTCATCGCCGACCTGCAGCGGCTGCAGGAACTCGATCTCGCCGCCGGCCCACATCCGGCGCGGCAGCGGCACCGGCGGCAGGAAGCCGCCGCGGGTCGGGTGGCCGTCGGGCCCTAGCATCGACATCGGAAACACCGGCTGCGCCAGGCACCAATGCACCGTGAACGGCGCGGCGTCACCCTTTTTGGGCTCGCCGACGTCCTGGAACAGCGTCGCGCGCAGGCCCATGACGAGTTGCGCGGTGACGATGTCGGTAGCCTCGGTGCTGCGGCCGATCCATTGCCGCAAATGATCGATGTCGAGCTTCTCGGTCATGACGCCTCGCTCTTTTTACTTCTTGGGATTTTCGCCGATGGCGGGCACAGCGCCGTAAGCGCGCGTCTCGCCGACGACGATCGGCGCCGGTGCGGGATAGCTGACGCGGCCGTTCGGCGTGTCGACCTCGATGCGGCGCAGATGCGGATGCTTGGCGAGATCGGCCATGGTGTTGACCTCGGCAAAGGCGATATCGGCGTCCGAGAGGCGCTTGAGCAGCTCGTCGCGCGTCATCCTGGCGAAGATATCCGCCACCGTCGTATCGGTGAAGTCGCGGTTGCGCACGCGCTCGACCATATTGGCGACGCGGGGATCGGCCGGCAGATCAGGCTGGTCCAGCACCTTCGCGCACAGCGTCTTCCACTCGCGCTCGCTCTGGATCGAGATCAGGATGTTCTTGCCGTCCTTCGAGGTGAACACGCCATAGGGCGCGATCGAGGGATGGCGCAGGCCCATGCGCTTGGGTGGATTCCCGGCCTCGGAGTTGAGCAGCGGCACTGTGCACCAATCCGCCATCACGTCGAACATGGAGATGCGGATGTCACAGCCCTTGCCGGTGCGCCCACGTCCGATCAGCGCTTCCAGGATCGCCGCATGCGCGGTGGCACCGGTCGCGACGTCGACGATCGACATGCCGACGCGCGAGGCGCCATCGGGATTGCCGGTGATCGAGGCAAGGCCACTCTCGGCCTGGATCAAGAGATCATAGGCTTTGCGATGCGCGTAGGGGCCTTCGTCGCCATAGCCGGTGATGGTGCAGGAGATCAGCCTTGGATAGTCCTTCAAGAGCCGCTCGCGCGAGAAGCCGAGCTTGTCCATCGAGCCCGGCTTGAGGTTCTGGATCAGCACGTCGGCGCTGGCGATCAGCTTCTCCAGCTCGGCGCAGCCTTCCTTCGTCGCGAGATCGACCACGGCCGATTGCTTGCCGCGGTTGAGCCAGACGAAATAGCTGCTCTGGCCTTTGGCCGCCGCGTCATAGCCGCGAGCGAAATCGCCCTCGGGCCGCTCGATCTTGATCACCTCCGCGCCGGCATCCGCCAGGCGCGAGGAGCAGAACGGTGCCGCCACCGCCTGCTCGACCGCAATCACCCTGATCCCGTCCAATGCTCCCATGATGGTGGCCTCAGTACGAGCGCGGCATGCCGAGTACATGCTCGGCGACGAAGGACAGCACGAGGTTGGTCGAGATCGGCGCCACCTGATAGAGCCGCGTCTCGCGGAATTTGCGCTCGACGTCGTATTCCTCGGCAAAGCCAAAGCCGCCGTGGGTCTGGATGCAGGCGTTGGCCGCTTCCCAGGACGCATCGGCCGCCAGCATCTTGGCCATGTTGGCTTCCGCGCCGCAGTCGAGCCCGGCCTCGTATTTGCGAGTGGCTTCCTTCACCATCAGTTCGGCCGCGCGCATCGAGGCATAGGCCTTGGCGATCGGGAACTGGATGCCCTGGTTCTGGCCGATCGGCCGGCCGAACACGCTGCGCTCCTTGGCGTAGTTGGTGGCCTTGGCGATGAACCATTTGGCGTCACCCACGCATTCCGCCGCAATCAAAATGCGCTCGGCATTCATGCCGGAGAGGATGTAGCGAAACCCCTTGCCTTCCTCGCCGATCAGATTCTCCGCCGGCACCTTCATGTCGGTAAAGAACACTTCGGTGGTGGCATGGTTCATCATGGTGCGGATCGGACGGATCTCGAGGCCGTTGTTCTTGGCCTCGCGCATGTCGACGATGAACACCGACAGTCCGTCGGTGCGCTTCTTGGCCTGCTCCTTCGGCGTGGTCCGCGCCAGCAGAACCATCAGGTCGGAATGCTCGGCGCGGCTGGTCCAGATCTTCTGGCCGTTGACGATGTAGCTGTCGTTGCCGTCCTTGCGCGCGAAGGTTTTCAGCGAGGAGGTGTCGGTGCCGCTGGTCGGCTCGGTGACGCCGAAGGCCTGCAGGCGCAATTCGCCGCTGGCGATCTTCGGCAAATATTTCGCCTTCTGCTCCGCATTGCCGTGCCGCAGCACGGTGCCCATCGTGTACATCTGGGCGTGGCAGCCGCCGCCGTTGCAGCCCGCGCGCTGGATCTCTTCGAGGATCGCGGCCGCAGCGGACAGCTTCAGCCCCGCGCCGCCATATTCCTCGGGGATCAGCACCGAGAGATAACCGGCCGCTGTCAGCGCGTCGACGAAGGCCTTGGGATAGGCCATCTCGCGATCGAGCTTGCGCCAATATTCGCCGGGGAACTGGGCGCAGAGCTTGGCGACGGCTTCACGGATGTCGGCGTAGTCTTCGGTGTGGTGTTCTTCACTCATGGCGTTTCCAGTTCTTAGCGGCAGTTAAGATAACGCCGGCCGATCCTCAGGCGTTGTGAAAACAACGCCAGCCTCCTATGCTCATTTGTTATAGCGTATGGAGTAGCCTTCCAGGATTGGCAAGCATGGATTTCCGGCAGCTCAGGACCTTCAGTTGCGTGGCGGAGCTCGGCAGCCTCTCCAAGGCCTCCGACACGCTGCGCGTGGCGCAGCCGGCGCTCTCCCGGCAGATCAAGCTGCTGGAACATGAGCTGCGAACTGAACTCTTCACCCGCAACGGCCGCGGCATGGTGTTGACCGAAGCCGGCCGGCTGCTGCTGGCGCGCACCTCCGGCATCGTGCGGCAGATCGACCAGATCCGCGACGACATCCAGTCGTCCAAGGGGCCGCCGTCGGGCCAGGTCGTGCTTGGCCTCGTTCCAACCGTGAGCTGCGTGCTGTCGGCACGCTTTGCGCGGCGCTGCGTCGAAAAATTCCCCGGCATCTCGCTGCGCATCGTCGAGAGCTACAGCGGCCATCTCGTCGAATGGCTGCATCGCGGCGAGATGGATCTCGCCATCCTCTACGGCCGCTCCGCCGATCTGCATCTCAACGTCGAGAGCCTGGGGCGCGACAACATCGTGGCGGTGGGCCCGCGCGGCTGCGGCCTCGCGCGCAAGAAGAGCGTCGACATCGGCTGGCTGCTCCGGCAACGTTTGGTGCTGCCCAGTCATTCCCACGGCCTCCGCGCGCTGATCGAGCACGCGGCCGCCCAGCGCAAGATCAAGCTCGACGTCCAGCTCGAGGCGGATTCGTTTCGCGTGCTGACCAGCCTGGTCGAGGAGGGCCTCGGCTTCGCGCTGCTGCCGCCGTCGTCGGTCCACGGCGAGGTCGCGGACGGGCGGCTGGAAACCGCGCCGGTATCCAAGCCGATGACACGCGAGCTCATTTTCGCTTCTCCGATCGACCGCCCGGTCTCGACGGCCTCGCTCGCCGTCACGGCGCTGCTGCGCGAGGAAGTCGCGGCCTGCCGCAAGGAAGGCGTCTGGGACATCAAATTGAGTTAGATGCGCTGACGTCGTAGAACAGTCAGGCGCCGCCTTGCCTTCGCATCTGGCGCGAGCTGTCATGCCGAAATTTTATAGCTGCGGTGCGAGCTCTAGGGGCGTTCGGAGCGCGCTCTTTATTCACACTCGGTGTCATTGCCCGCGAAGGCGGGCAATCCAGTATTCCAGAGGCCGCGCGGCTAGAATCGAGAAGCCGCGGCGTACTGGATGCCCCGCCTTCGCGGGGCATGACAGTGGAGATTGAGGAGATCGATTGCCCCAGGGCAGTCGATTAGCAGCCTACCCCGGAATCCTGACCGGCAGCGTCTCGTACCCCTTGATGAAGCTCGAATAGATCCGCTTCGGCTCGCCGACCACCTCGATGCGGTCGAAGCGCTTCAGCATCTCTTCCCAGACGATGCGCAGCTGCAGCTCGGCGAGGCGCATGCCGACGCAGCGGTGGATGCCGAAGCCGAAGGAGAGATGGGTGCGCGGGCGCGGGCGGTCGATGATGAAATCGTTCGGCTTGTCGAACATTTCCTCGTCGCGGTTGCCGGAGACGTACCACATCACGACGCGGTCGCCCTTCCTGATGTGCTTGCCGCCGACCTCGGTGTCTTGCAACGCGGTGCGGCGCATATGCGCCAGCGGCGTCTGCCAGCGGATCACTTCGGGCACCATGGAGTCGATCAGCTCCGGATTGGCGCGTAGCCTGTCGTATTGCTCCGGGTTCTCGTTCAGCGCCAGCACCGAGCCGGTCATGGTGTTGCGCGTGGTATCGTTGCCGCCGACGATGAGCAGGATGATATTGCCCATGAGGTTGTCGGGGTCCATGTGCCGCGTGGCGTCGTTGTGGGCCATCAGCGACAGCAGATCGTTGCGCGGCGCCGAGTTGACGCGCTCGTTCCACAGCTTGGACATGTAGGCGTAGCACTCGTCCATCTCGCGGCGGCGTTCCTCGGCGGAGGCGACGATGCCGCTCTTGGGCAGCGCGGTCGAAACATCCGACCAGCGCGTCAGCTTGCGCCGCTCCTCCCAGGGGAAGTCGAACAGGGTCGCCAGCATCTGCGTCGTCAGCTCGATCGAGACGCGCTCGACGAAATTGAAGGTCTCGTTGCGCGGCAGATTGTCGAGCACCGTCTGCGAGCGCTGGCGGATCAGCTTTGCCAGCTCGTCCAGATGTGTCGGCGTGAACATCGGCGACACCGTCTTGCGCTGCGACGAATGCCTGGGCTGGTCCATCGCGATGAAGCTCGGATAGTCGTAGCCTTCCGGCACGTCGCGGATCGAGATGCCGCCGAGCGTAGAGTCCGAGGAGAAGATGCCGTGATTGGTGTCGACATGCATGATGTCGTTGTACTTCACCACCGACCAGTACGGTTCGATCGGCGCGTTGGTGCAGTAATGCACCGGCTCTTCCTTGCGCAGCCGCTCGAACCACGGCCACAGCGTGTCGTCCTGGAACAGCCGGGGCGCGCCGGGGTGGAATTGGGACAACGGCGTCGCATAGGCCTCCTCGCGGGCCCTGCGCATGCGTTCGGCCTTGTCCACTTTAACCGGCGCTTGGATGTTCATCGTCGTGGCTCCAATTGGTTGTCGGACCTCTCCCGCTTGCGGGAGAGGTCGGCGCGTAGCGGCGGGTGAGGGTTTTCTCCTCTAGGGGATTGTCCCGTTGCGGAGATGCCCTCTCCCCAACCCTCTCCCGCAAGCGGGAGAGGGGGCGCAGCATTGTCGTGGCATAGTTCGCAACTCACGCCGCGATCTTCACCGGCAGCTCTTCCAGACCCTTCACGAAACTCGAATAGACCCGCTTGGGTTCGCCGACCACATCAATATGGTCGAACCGCCTGAGAATTTCTTCCCAAATAATCTTGAGCTGGAGTTCGGCGAGCCTGAGGCCGACGCAGCGGTGAATGCCGAAGCCGAAGGACAGATGCGTGCGCGGGAGGGCGCGGTCAATGATGAAGTCGTAGGGCTTCTCAATCGCCTCCTCGTCGCGGTTACCCGAGACGTACCACATCACGACCTTGTCACCTTTCTTGATCTCTTTGCCGCGGAACTCGAAGTCGGCGAGCGCGGTGCGCCGCATATGCGCCAGCGGCGTCTGCCAGCGGATCACTTCGGGGACGAAACTGTCGAGCAATGCGGGGTTCTCGCGCAGCTTGCGATACTGTTCCGGATGCTGGCTCAGCGCGAGCAGCGAGCCCGACATGGTGTTGCGCGTGGTGTCGTTGCCGCCGACGATCAAAAGCACGAGATTGCCGAGGAAGTTCTTGGCGTCCATGTCGCGCGTCGCGGCGCCATGCGCCATCATCGACAACAGATCGCTCTTCGGCGGCTGCGCGATGCGCTCCTTCCACAGCCGCGCGAAATAGCCGGCGCATTCGGTCAGCTCGGCCTGACGCTCGTCTTCGGTGGCGACAAGGCCGTCGGGGCCGGGGATGGTGGTGGCGATGTCGGACCAGCGCGTCAGCTTGCGGCGGTCCTCCCAGGGAAAGTCGAACAGCACCGCGAGCATCTGCGTGGTGAGCTCGATCGAGACGCGGTCGACCCAGTCGAACACCTCGCCGCGGGGCAGGTTGTCCAGGCACTCGGCCGAGCGCTTGCGGATGTTGAGGGCGAGATTGTCCAGATGCGTCGGCGTGAACATCGGCGCCACGGTCTTGCGCTGCGCCGCATGGCGCGGCGGATCCATCGAGATGAAGCTCTCGCGGCGCAGGTCCGGATCTATGTCGCGGATGGTGATGCCGCCGAGCGCGGAGGCCGAGGAGAACACCGAATGGTTGGTCTCGATCTCCATGATGTCGTTGTAGCGCGTCACCGACCAGTACGGCCCGAACATCGAGTCCTTGCAATAGTGCACGGGATCTTCCCGGCGCAGCCGATCGAAATACGGCCAGAACGTATCGGTCCTGAACAATTCCGGGTCGCCCGGATCGTACTGCTCCAGCGGCAGTGAGTTGGCGCGCTCGCGCAATGCGTCGAGCTTTGCCGCGCTCTCCATGGTCCCATGCATGACCGCTCTCCCTGGCATGAACCGCGCGTTCTCGTTGAATTCTGCGCTGCGGTATTTGGTTTGCAATTACAGCCGGTTGTCTGCGCCGGAGCAAGGGAGAGTTTTGTCACATCCAACCTTTGGGCGTGGCCGGGCGCGTAGCCCGGATGGAGCCAACGGGTCGGCGCAAAGCGCCGCCCGATGACAGGCTCCGCGTAATCCGGGGCCGGCGTCACTTGGGGCACGATCCCGGATTGCGCTGACGGGATCTCGATCAACGTGACCCGCCGCACACCATTTGTCGTGAAATCGTGCCAGAAACCGACTGGAATCAAGGTAAATCGAACCCCGCCATCTTGGGGACCGACCAAGCTCTGATCTATAGTTTGACCCGATCAAGACCGCATCCCGAGGTTGCCGCCGTGAACGACATGCAATGGACCCCCATCGGCTCCGAGCCCTTACCGCCGCCGCTGCCGCCCACGCGGGTCGATTTCAGCGGTGACCGCTCCGAGTTCCGGAAAATGGTCACCAAGGGGGCCATGCTGGAGCTCGTCACCTTCGGCTTCTACCGGTTCTGGCTCGTCACCGACATCCGTCGTCATCTGTGGGCGAACACCGCGATCGACGGCGATGCCGCCGAATATACCGGGCGGGCCAAGGAGCTCCTGGTCGGCTTCCTGTTCGCGCTCGCGATTCTGGTGCCGATCTATCTCGCCTACTTCCTGATCGGCATCGAGTTCGAGCGCTGGCAGGGTTTTGCCTCGACGCCGCTGTTCATCGGCTTCTACGCCTTCGGCCAGTTCGCGATTTTTCGCGCGCGACGTTACCGGTTGACGCGCACCGTTTGGCGCGGCGTCCGATTCTGGATGGACGGCTCGGGCTGGGCCTATTCGTTCCGCGCCATGGCGTGGGGCTTGCTCGTATTCCTGACGCTCGGCCTGGCGCTGCCCTGGCGCGAGGCCGCGCTCGAACGCTACAAGATGCAGCACACCCATTACGGCGATCTTCGCGGCGATTTCGAGGGCAACGGCTGGACCTTCTTCAAGCGTGGCTGGTGGCTGTGGCTGCTCAGCCCGATCGCGTTGGTGATCTTCCCGCTCGCGCCGTTCTTCTATGCGGAGTTCAAGGCGCGCGAATGGCGCTGGTGGCTCGACGGCATCCGCATCGGCGGCGTCAGCCTGTCCTCGGACCTGCCGCACGATGCCTTCTACGGCCTGTACTGGAAGGTGATCGGCTGGTGGACGCTGCTCTCGATGGTATTCTCCGCCTATCTCGGCGGCTCCGCCTTGCTGGTCGTCCAGCTGAGCGGCGTTCCGGCCGATCAGGTGTTCGGCTCCGACAATGCCGCCAGGAGCATCCCGATGGTGGTGATGATGGTAGCAGGCTATCTCGCGCTGGCGCTTGCGATCAACATCGTCATGCGGGTCTATCTTCAGCGTGATCTCTGGGCCAAGGTGCTGGAGACGGTCAAGGTGCACGACATCGGCGCGGCGTCGGATGTGCAGGGGCGCGGCGTACTTGCCAGTGCGCTCGGCGAAGGTTTTGCTGACGGGCTCGATGTCGCGGGATTCTGAGCTGTGAGTGACGTATTTGCCGAGGCGCCGGCGCAGGCCGCCAAGCCGACCATCTTCTTCGACGGCACGTCGAGCCGCCGGCGGCAGGTGACGCTGACGTTCGCTGATGCGCTCGAGATCCTCGAGGAGGGCGGAACGCCGGTTCGCTGGTCCTATGCCGACATTCGCCGCGCCGACAGTCCGCCGGGAATCCTGCGTCTTGCCTGCATCGCCGCGCCGCCGCTAGCGCGGCTGGAAATCCGCGACGCTGTACTCGCGGCGGACGTGACCGTCCGCTGCACCCATCTCGACGAGCACCGAACCTCGCGCCGCGGCGTCGCAAAGATCGTCGGCTGGTCGGTGGCCGCCACCGTCTCCATCGTCTGCGTCGTGCTATTCGGCGTGCCGCTCGCCGCCGACCGCCTCGCACCGCTGGTGCCGAAACCGATCGAGCGGCGCATCGGCGATGCCTCCGAAGTCCAGGTGAAGACCATCTTCGGCCGCAGCGTGTGCGAAGACCCCGCGGGCAAGGCCGCGTTCACAAAGCTGGTCAACCGCCTGCGCGATGCCGCCAGCCTCGATGACGATTCCATGACAGCGGGCGTGCTGCCAACCGCGGTGCCGAACGCGTTCGCGCTGCCCGGCGGCAAGGTCTACGTGCTGAGGGGCCTGCTCGACAAGGCGCAGAACCCCGACGAGCTCGCCGGCATCCTCGCGCACGAGCTCGGCCATCTCAAGCATTACGACAACATGCGCGGGCTGATCTACAACGGCGGCACCTCATTCCTGATCGGCCTGTTGTTCGGCGACGTCACCGGCTCATCCGCCGTGATCTTTGCCTCGCGCACCGTCGTCGAAGCCTCCTATTCGCGCGAGGCCGAGACTGCTGCCGATACGTTCGCGATCGAGATCATGCACAAGCTCGGCCGCTCGCCGAAGCCCGCTTTTGAGCTGATGTACCGCATCACCGGCAAGGAAGGCGGCTCCACGCTCACGTCGATCCTCGCCAGCCACCCGCTGACCGAGGACCGCCTCGCCCGCATGACCAGGGAAGATCGCCCGGCTAGCGGCCCGCCGCTGCTGACGGACAAGGAATGGCAGTCGCTGAAGGGAATTTGCGGCAGCGGGAAGATCTGAAGGTTGATCGCTGCAACGGCGGAGGTGCGCTCCCTCTCCCGCTTGCGGGAGAGGTGCATTAGAGCGCGCCTACCGCGTCCCGTAGGCGCGGTCGCCGGCATCGCCGAGGCCCGGCAGGATGAACCCGTTCTCGTCGAGACCTTCGTCCACCGCCGCGGTCCAGATCGGCACGTCCGGATGCAAGCCGCGCAGCCGTTCGAGCCCTTCGGGCGCTGCGATCAGGCAGGCGAGGCGAATGTCCCTGGCGCCGCGCTCCTTCAGCCGGTCGATGGCGGCGACGGCCGTGTTGGCGGTGGCGACCACCGGGGTCACCACGATTGCCAGGCGCTCGCCGAGGTCGGACGGCGATTTGAAGAAATACTCCACCGCCGCAAAGCTGTGCGGCTCGCGGTAGAGCCCGATATGGGCGACGCGCGCAGTCGGCACCAGGTCCATCATGCCGTCGACGAAGGTGGTGCCGGCGCGCAGCATCGGCACGAACACCAGCTTCTTGCCGGCGATCTTGGCCGAGTGCATCGTCGCCAGCGGCGTCTCGATCACGGTATCCGCGAGCGGCAAATCGCGCGTCACCTCGTAGCAAAGCAGCATGCCGATCTCCTTGATCAGCTCGCGGAATGACTTTGTGGAGATCGATTTGTCCCGCACCAGCGTCAGCTTGTGCTGCACCAGCGGATGATCGACGATCGTGACGCCTTCCATGATGGGATGCTCTTCTTCTTCCCTTCTCCCCTTGTGGGAGAAGGTGGCGCGAAGCGCCGGATGAGGGGTATCTTTCCGCGTATTCCAATTGAGAGACCCCCGCGGAGAGAGACCCCTCACCCGGCTTCGCTTTTGCGAAGCCACCCTCTCCCGTAAGGGGAGAGGGTTTAGAAAACCGTGCCGTCGCTGATCACCTTGAGCGGCGGTGAACCATCAGGACGGCGCGCAAAGGCAATGGCGCGGCCGGCGGCCCAGGTGCCGCCTTCCAGAATGCTGGCGAGCGGTAATGTCTCGGGCGTGCGGCCGAGCTTGGCGCGAACCCGTTCGGCAAGCCGGTCCAGCAGCGCGACCGTCAGCGCACGCCATTCCACGACAAGCAGCGAGTCCACCGCATGCGCGCGCTCGCCATCGGCGGCATCGCGCAGGCGCAGCACCTCGTAATCGACGAACAGTCCGCCGTTGCGATATTCCGCGAGCCCCGTCAGGCCGTCGATGTCGGTGACGTCGAGGCCAGCGCGCTGCAGCGGTTCGATCAGCGAATAGCTCAGCCATTGCGACAGCTTGTGCAGCGGCACGAGGCCCGCGGTCGCATCATCCGCCCCAAGCGCCGGATGGCGCCAGCAATCGCCGAGCGGAATCTTTGCAAGCTCCAGCCGCGACGGCCAGATCGGTCCGAGCTGGTTCAGCACCGCCGACAGGATCGCAGGCGCGGCAATGGCGCCGCCCTTCGCCTGTGCCGCGATGTGATCAAAAAGCCCGCCCGGCCGCGGTGTATCTTGCAGGCCGAAAATCTCGGCGCGCTCCGCGACCAGCTTGCCCAGACGCCGCAACAGATCCGTGCGCCCCTCGAGCCCGAGCAGCGCATTGGTGTCGCTGACCTGAAAAGCGGAGGTGAGTGCGGCGAGCGGCAGCTGCGCGAGCACGTTCGCATCGGCCCTGAATGGCGAGCCGGCGTCGCGCGAAAAAAGACCGCTCGCAAACATGTCGAGGCTGGCGATCGCGAGCCCCTCGGACCGGCCGATGCTTTCGCCGCTCATGGCATCGCGGTAGCGCCAGGCGGCGCCCGCGCCGGCATCGAGCAGCACGCTGACGATGGCGAGGTCGAACTCCGCGCGCGCCCGCGCGGCGCGGTCCGGCCACGAAGCAGCGTCGGCAAGCTTCGCCCAGCGGTCGACGCCGCCAAGCACAAAATGCCGCCAGCGCGCATGGAATGGAATGTCCAGCGCCGGATAGGCTTTGCGGGTCACCGCGAGCACGGCCTCCGCGACACCATCCATCCGGTCGAGATCGATCGTGAAGTGGCGGAGGCCGCCGGCAAGGCCGATCTCCAGCATCTGCGCGGCCCGCGCGCGCACCGCATCTGCGGTGAGCAGCGAGCGTGCTTGCAATTCCAAAGCCTCCGGCATCGCGCGATCAGTATTTTTCCAGCGAACGCCCGACCACGCCGTCCACGTCCTTCTCGGGCGCGATGTCGGTCGAGTAATAGCCGGCGGCTTTCTTCGCGGCGATCTCGACATAGGCGTCGGCGGGAATCAGCTCCGGCGGGATCGGCACGCGCTCGACGATGTCGATGCCCTGCGAGGTCAGCGCGTCGTATTTCATGTCGCTCATCGACAGGAAGCGGTCGATGCGCTTCAGGCCGAGCCAGTGGATCGTATCCGGCATCAATTGCTGGAAGCGGGCATCCTGCACGCCGGCGACGCATTCGGTGCGCTCGAAATAGGCGGCGGCCGCATCGCCGTCCTCCTGGCGCTTGCGCGCGTTGTAGACCAGGAATTTGGTGACCTCGCCGAGCGCGCGGCCTTCCTTGCGATTGTAGACGACGAGCCCGAGCCCGCCTTCCTGCGCGCCGCGCGCGGATTCCTCGATGCCGTGGATGAGATACGGACGGCAGGTGCAGATGTCGGAGCCGAACACATCGGACCCGTTGCACTCGTCATGCACGCGGCAGGTGATCTTGGTGCGATGGTCCGGCAGTTTCGTCACATCGCCGAACATGTAGACGGTGGTACCGCCGATCGGCGGCAAAAACACCTTCATGTCCGGCCGCGTCACCAGCTCGGGGAACATGCCGGCGGTCTGCTCGAACAGCGTGCGCCGCAGCTCGGTCTCGGCGGTGCCGAAGCGCGCCGCAAGCCCCGGCAGGTACCAGACCGGATCGATCGCGATTTTCACGACGGAGACGCTGCCATTGGCATGCACGACCTCGCCGTCGGCGCGTAGCCGTTTTGCGGCCAGCGCCTCGCGGATCTCCGGCAGGTCGAGCCGCGCTCGCGTCACGGCGATGCTCGGGCGGATGTCGGAGCCTTCTGCGATCTCCTTACCGAAATTCTCCGCGACCAGATGCCCCCAGGGATCGAGCGCGACGATCTTGGCGGGATCGCGCCATTGCTCGAACGGTCCGATGGTCGCCGCCGGAAACGTATTGGTGAGGTCGGGCCTGCGAATCGGATCGAGCGCGCCTGCGGACACCGCGAGCGCACGGTACATCGCGTAGGACCCGCCATGGCTGCCGATCACGTTGCGATCCCCGGCGCGCGAGACCGTGCCGATGATCGGTCCGCGGGCGCGCGCGTCAGCGGCGCCCCAGTGGATCGGGAAGGCGGACTTCCGGCCCGGCTCCGGATGCGAAGTCAGGCGGATGTGGTCGGTACGGTTCGCGCGGCTCATGACCAAACTCCCAAAAAGCCAACGGCCCGCCGCTCGGACGGGCCTGGCTCGGTCGCGTTGCCGACGCGGAACATCGGCGACGCAAGCTCAATCCAACATATTGTAGCGGCAAGACGCGACAGACAAGTTAATCGTGCTGCGCGCGCAGGGCCTCCGCTGCCGATGCCGGTCACCAGCCATTGCCATGCCCAGCTGAATGGCGCACGGCACCGGTATACAGGCTATATCTATGTAGTTATTTGTGTTTTTGAAGGGGCCACCGGCCGGCGAGGCCGGCTAGACCAGCTGCCGGTCGCCTCCCGGCGTCCGGATCACCGCGCGAAACGAGGGCGCGGAATCGTGACTGAAGCGGATGCGCGGATCGTCCAGAAAGCCCGCCAGCGACGCGGCGATCGTGTCCGCCTCGGGGTGCCGTATCTCGAATTCCACCAGGGAGCAGCCGAGATCGGCCATGCGCGACGCTGGATGCGGTCCGGCCGGCCACTCGATCACGGTCGGAAACGCGCCGTCGAACGGCATCGAGCCGTCGGGCGGGACGGAGATCAGCCATTCGAGATGGCCGCGCGTCACCGTGATGGCGGGTTTTGCGACATGCGGGATCGTCGCGAGCGCGGACGTGATGTCGGACGTGCTCACGACCCAGGTCATGAGCCGCGGCGAAACCGCGAGCGCCGCGCGCGTCCGTGCATCGTCCAGCGCGAACCAGCGCGGCCGGGTGGGCGCGGGAGCCGACGGGTTCGGCGCGATGACTTCGAGGAACGCTGTCTCGCTCAGTCGCAGCAGATGATTATGCGTGCCCATCAGCGGATGCGCGCCGCCGGCCGGCGGCGCAATGCCGAGCGCGGTCTCGACATAAGCGACGCCCTCGGCAAGGTCGTTCGCGGCGACGGTGATGTGGTCAAGACGAAGCATGGCTAGCGATCCGATTTCTTCTCGAGCTCTTCCAGGCTATGGCCATATCGTGCGACGAGGTTGAATCTGCGCACGGTCGAGCTCGCGCTGACTGTAACCTTTGGTCCATCGAACTGCCATCGCCTGTCCGCGCTCCCTGCAAGGAGACGGCGTATCGTGCACAAATCGGGCTGCGTCCACACCCTTGCAAACGCGTGACTGGATAAAGCCCATATATTCAGACATATCGACTGGATCGGTTGACCGCCCCGGAGACCCCCATGCCCGCCCGCTACATCGACCCCCGCAACGGAAAGCTCTATGCGCTCGACCAGCCGCGCTGGTGCTCGGACGAGCGCACGCCGCTTCTGGTGACGCCGGGGGCGGGGATCTCGCGTGAGGACATCGACGGCCGCACGCGCTCGCTCTGGCGCTACCGCGCGGCGCTGCCGGTCGAGATCAAGACTCCGATCACGCTCGGCGAAGGCTGCACGCCGCTGGTGCAGCAGGGCTGGGGCGATCTGCGGCCGTTGTTCAAGCTCGAATGGTTCAACCCGACCGGCAGCTTCAAGGACCGCGGCTCGGCCGTGATGCTGTCCTTCCTGCGCCAGATCGGCGTCGACGCCATTCTCGAAGACTCTTCCGGCAATGGCGGCTCGTCGATGGCGGGGCTGGGGGCCGCCGGCGCCATGCGCGTGAAGATTTTGGCGCCGGCCTCGACCTCGCCGGCGAAGATCGCGCAGGTGCGCGCTTACGGCGCCGAGGTGCAGCTCGTCGAGGGCCCGCGCGAGGAGTCAGAGGCCGAGGCGATCCGCCAGTCGCAACAGACCTTCTATGCCAGCCACAATTGGCAGCCGTTCTTCCTCGAAGGCACCAAGTCGCTCGCCTATGAAATCTGGGAAGATCTCGGCTTCCGCGCCCCCGATAACATCATCGTCCCCGTTGGCGCCGGCAGCTCTCTTCTCGGCTGCGCCTTCGGCTTCCGCGAGCTGTTGAGGGCCGGCCAGATCGCGAGGTTGCCGCGGCTGTTCGCGGCGCAGCCACTCAACTGTTCGCCGATCGATGCGAGCTTTCAGGCCGGCGTCGATAGGCCTGTCGCGCGCGAGGTCAACAAGACCATCGCCGAAGGCACCGCCATCAAGCACCCGCTGCGCCTGCGCGAGATCATCGCGGCCTTGCGCGAGAGCGGCGGCGGCACCGTCGCGCTCACCGAGGACGAGATCGTCGCCGCCCTGCGGCGACTGGCACGGCAGGGCCTGTTCGCCGAGCCGACCAGCGCCAGCGCGGCTGCGGCGCTGGACAAACTCTCGGCCACCGGCGCCATCAAGGCGACCGACACCACGGTCGCCGTCCTCACCGGCACCGGCCTGAAGGCCGCAACCACCGTCGCCGATCTCGTCCAGTAGGGTCCGATCTGTTGGGCCGTGTTGCGGCGCGGCCGCCGCGGGACGAGGGCGTTGCAGAAGGCCCGGGCATCCGCGTTGCCGCGGAGCCATGCGGCCGCGTTGAACCTTCGGCGCCCGTCGCCAGCCTCATGAAGATCCAGCTCGCGCAAAGGGGAGAGTTCCATGACCGCGCAGGATCCGTTTGCAGGTTTCAAGGCAGTCCAGAAGGAAGCCTGGTCGCTGTTCACGCCGATGGAAGTTTTCACGACACCGACCGCCGCCAAGCTCGTCGGTTTTGCCGGCGTTGCCGCCGGCCAAAGGCTGCTTGACGTCGGATGCGGCACCGGCGTTGTCGCGATCACGGCGGCGCGCCGCGGTGCGAAGGTCAGGGGTCTCGATCTGTCGCCGGTCCTGATCGAACGCGCCCGCGAGCATGCGCAATTGATGAACCTCGATGTCGACTTCAAGGACGGCGACGCCGAAAGCCTGCCCTATGGCGACAACGAGTTCGACGTGGTGCTCAGCCAGTTCGGCCACATGTTCGCGCCGCGCCCGGACGTCGCGATCGGCGAGATGCTGCGCGTGCTGAAGCCCGGCGGTACCATCGCCTTCTCCACCTGGCCGCCGCATCTGTATGTCGGGCGGATGTTCGCGCTGATCGGCCGCCATCTGCCGCCGCCCGAGGGCGTGGCATCGCCGGTGTTGTGGGGCGATCCGAAGATCGTCGCCGAGCGTCTCGCGGGGAAAGCGAAGGACCTCTCCTTCGAGATGGACATGATGACACCGTCCGCCCTCAGCCCGCAGCATTTCCGCCGCACCATGGAAACGACGATCGGGCCTTTGATCAAGCTCGTCGCCCAGTACAAGGACGAGCCGGACAAGCTCAAGAGCTTCCGAGCCGAATTCGAGGCGCTGATCTCGGAATATTTCGACCCCGGCCACAATGTGATGCGCCAGCAGTTCCTGATGTCGAAGGCAAGCAAGGTGTGAGGCTGAAGCGATAAGCCGCCGCGATTGCACGTGCTTTTCCTTCTCCCCTTGTGGGAGAAGGTGGCGCGAAGCGCCGGATGAGGAGTCTCTCTCCACTCAATGAAATTGAACTTGCGGAGAGAGACCCTCACCCGTCTCGCCGCTATGCGGCGAGCCACCCTCTCCCACAGGGGGAGAGGGTGCAGCGAGCAAGCGCCTTCACTCCTTCAGATCATTCACCTGCTTGACCCAGCCGCGCACGTCGGCGAGCACGGCGGGCAGCACCGCCTTGACCTCGGCCACGGTCATGCCGGGCTTGATGCGGGGATCGTACAGCAGATTGAGGATGTACTGGTCGTAGACGTCGAAATAGCCCATCGAGACGTTGTCGTTGAACATCGTCCACGGCACGCTCGCGGTGTCGTTGATGGGCCCGAGCGATTGCAGCAGCTCCTCATAGGCGCAGTCGAGAAAGACGAAGTCGCCGTTGTCGACGGTGAGGATGACGTCGGAATGCTCGATCTCGAAATTGTCGTTCTTGCGGAAGCCGGACAGGCATTGCGGGTCGAGCGAGGTGCGGATCTCGCGCGCCTTCTCGGCGCCGTAGAAGCTGGAGATGGTGCGGAAGAGGTCGCGGTCGCGCACCAGCTTCACCCGCACATTGGCCGCTTCGGCGGTCGCGATCATGGCGATGTCGAGATGCTGCACGCGATGGGCGATGTCGGCCACGACCTTGGCGAGCTGCGTCTTGCGGTCGGCGCGGTCGCTCTCGGCGTACACGCGCACCGGCCCGTCGAATTTGCGAATGCGGTCGACGCGGCCGGCGAGGTGATATTCGGCGCCGAACGCCGTCTTCAGGAAGCCCTCGACGATCTCTCCGTCGGTAAAATTCTTCTTCTCGGAGCGCTGGCGCGAGGAGACCGCGGGCAACTCGCCCGCCACCGCGGTGGTCGCGGGATCGGGCGCGCATGTGAGCGCGGCGAGCGCCAGCAGGGCGATGCGAAGGGCAGCCGAGGACGGATTGAGTGCGCTCATCGTCGTGCGACGCTGCCGTATTCACGTCGCGCGCACAAGGCCGCAGATTCACGCGGCCTGCGGGTTCCCGGCATTGTCTGTAACAAGAGAGTTACAGTGTCGTAGGGTGGGCAAAGGCGCGAAAGCGCCGTGCCCACCATCGCGCCGCAACCGCAGTCAGTGGTGGGCATGCCTCCGGCTTTGCCCACCCTACGGAAGCGTGCGTCAGTTGTTCAGCACCACCACCGTGGTACCGACCGAGACGCGGCCGTAGAGATCGCTGACGTCGTCATTGGTCATGCGGAAGCAGCCCGAGGAGACCGCCTGGCCGATCGTCTCCGGCTCGTTGGAGCCGTGGATGCGGTAGAGCGTCGAGCCCAGATACATCGCGCGCGCGCCGAGCGGATTCTCGACGCCGCCCTTCATGTGGCGCGGCAGGTCCGGCCGGCGGGCCAGCATCTGCGACGGCGGCGTCCAGTCCGGCCATTCCTTCTTGGCGGTGATCCTGTGGACCCCGCCCCAGCGGAAGCCGTCGCGGCCGACGCCGATGCCGTAGCGCAGCGCCTGGCCGTTCTGCAGCACCAGATACAGCCGCCGCTCGCTCGTGTTCACCACGATCGTGCCGGGGGCGTAATTGCCGTTATACATGACGGTGGTGCGGGGGATCGGATTGGCGCCGGAACGGAAGAAGTTCGGTCCGCCGCCCATGATGTCGCGCGAGTCGAACTCTTCGGCGAACGCGCCGCCCGCCATGGCCGACAGCAGTGCGATGGCGGCAATCGGCGCGGCAAAAAACCGGATCATTGTTTCCCCCAGCAAAAAATCGATTCAACAAGGGCCACAGGCCATATTTGCGGGCTTTTCGCAAGCCACGGCCCCGTGAGGGATGCCATGCTTAACGATTGACGTCACCAGATCCGCAACCGCGCCAATTTGACGAAAAGCATTATCCAAGCCAGCGCATCCTCGCGCGGGGCAGGGCCGCGATGGCCCCTATTGCTTTGACGGGGCCTGCGAACAATGATTGGTCGGATACCTCACTCGAAATCGGCGGTTGCGGGAGCAAGAAGAATGAACGGTGCGGAAAGCCTGGTGCGGACGATGGTCAAGGGCGGGGTGGACATTTGCTTCTCCAACCCGGGAACCTCCGAGATGCATTTTGTCGCAGCGCTCGACCGGGTCCCCGGCATGCGCTGCGTGCTCGGCCTCTTCGAGGGCGTGGTGACGGGCGCGGCCGACGGCTACTATCGCATGAAGGGTACGCCGGCCTCGACCCTGCTGCATCTCGGCCCCGGCCTCGCCAACGGTCTTGCCAACCTGCACAACGCCAAGAAGGCCAATTCCGGCATCGTCAACATCGTCGGTCAGCATGCCGTCTATCACATCGACTACAACGCGCCGCTGACCTCCGACATCGAGGGGTTGGCCCGGCCGATGTCGTCCTGGGTCCGGACCTCGCCGAACTCCAAATCGGTGGCCGCCGACGGCGCCGCCGCGATCGCCGCCGCCAAGAGCGCGCCGGGTCAGATCGCGACCCTGATCCTGCCCGCCGACACCGCCTGGAACGAGGCCGACGGCATCGCCGAGGTTCCGGCCGAGCAGCAGCGCGCGAGCTATTCGCCGCAGGCGGTCGAGCGGGCCGCGAAGATCCTGCACGGTGACGGCGAGGGCACGCTGCTGCTGATGACCGGCAGCGCGCTGAGCGAGCAGGGCCTGGCGCTGGCCGAGCGCATCGCCTCCAAGACCGGCTGCACCGTGATGGGCCCGACCTTCCGCCCCAAGATGGCGCGCGGCCGCGGCCGCTACTCGATCGACCGCATCCATTACGTGATCGAGAACGCGCTGCCGATGCTGGCCAAGTTCCGTCACATCGTGCTGGTCGAGTCTGACGATCCCGTGGCGTTCTTCGCCTATCCGAACAAGCCGAGCATGCTCAAGCCCGAGGGCTGCGACGTCCATCGCATGACCTCCTGGGGCGAGAACTCGGTCGCAGCGCTCGAGGCGCTTGCGGGTGCGGTGAAGGCCAGCGCCAAGGACGTCAAGCCGCATGCCGTGCAGGAGCTGATCAAGCCGACCGGCGCGCTCACCTTCGCCTCGATCGCGCAGGCGATCGCCTGTGCGATCCCCGAGAACGCGATCATGGTCGACGAATCCCTCACCACAGGCCGCGGCTTCTTCCCGCCGACGGCCGCTGCCGCGCCGCACGACTGGCTGCAGAACATGGGCGGCTCGATCGGCTTCTCGACGCCGCTCTCGATCGGCGCTGCGATCGCCTGCCCGGCCCGCAAGGTCATCACCATGGTCGGCGACGGCAGCGCGATGTACACGATCCAGTCGCTGTGGACCCAGGCGCGCGAGAACCTTGATATCGTCACCATCGTGTTCGCCAACCGGATCTACCAGATCCTGCGCGGCGAGTTCGACAATGTCGGCGCCGGCGAGCCCGGCCAGCGCGCCAACGACATGCTCCGCCTCGACCGGCCCACGCTGGATTTCGTGGCGCTGGCCAAGGGCATGGGCGTGCCCGGCCGTGCCGTCACCAATGCCGACGAGTTCAACAAGGCGCTGGCCGAAGCCGTCGCCGAGCCGGGGCCACGGCTGATCGAAGTTCAGATGTAGGGGTTGATTGAACAAGCTCTCTCCCCACGTCGTCCCGGCGAACGCCGGGACCCATAACCCCAGGGAGAGGTTTGGCGAAGACTCGGAGTTCGGTACGTGCGCCGTGTACACTCGATAGACCTCGCGGTATGGGTCCCGGCGTTCGCCGGGACGACACCGAACCAGGTGCGCGAGATGGGCCCGGAGGCACGATGCAGACCGAGCTGAACAAGGTAATCGCGGCGCTGCGGGACTTCTACGCCCACGAAGGCTTCCTGTTCGAGAAGGACATCGGCGAACGCGCGGTCACGCACCGCTTCGCCGTGCATCTGGAAAAGCAGTTCTCCGGCTGGTCGGTCGACTGCAACTACGACCGGCTCGGCGAGCGCACGCTGCATCTGCCGCACGGCACCATCATCTCGACCGACGACCATCTCGGCAAGTCGATCTACCCTGACGTCGTCGTGCATCAGCGCGAGATCCCGAACAATCTGCTCAGCTTGGAGATCCGCAAGGCGAGCAATCACACCCCGCTTGAGCACGACCAGCACAAGCTGAGGGCGCTGACCGATGTCCACGTCTGGTTTCCCTACTGGATCGGCGTGCTGCTGGTGCTGGACAAGGACCAGGTGACGACGTCGGAGGTCTATGTCAGCGGCGCCGTCGACGACCCGCTGTCGCGCTGGTTCGCGGCGCGGCTCGAGGAGATCGGCCTTGGAGCTCGCGCATAGAGACGTGCGGCGTGCGCGATCGCCGCGCACGCCGCAACGGGGTCAGTAGGCGTAGGGCTGCGAGTAGGCGTAGCGCGGGTTGATGCCGCAATAGGCCGATGTGCCGGAGGCCGTCGCCGCACATTGCTGGTAGCTGGCGAACTGGCAGTTGCCGGGATAACCCCAGTTGCGGCCTTGCAGGCAGTATCTGTCGCTTCCGGCCTGGGCCGGGGCCGCCGACAACGATGCGGCGATCAAGGTTGCGAACGATGCAAGCGTGAGGATGGTGCGACGCATTTCGATCTCCTTCATGGTAGGTGGAACGGCCGAGCCTTGGCGTTCCCGTGGCTTGTCTGACGCGGGGTCATGCTGTGTTGGTCTCCCCGGCGCCGGATGCGTTCGAAGTGAGGACCATCGTGACGCAGCCGGCGCCTTGCACTGTGATCTCGGCCACAGTTCGCACACGGGTTCCGACCTATCCTCAGCGAACTTGCACGCCTCGATCCGGTGGGACTAGGCTTGCCTCGTTCGGATCAAGGCATTTGGAGGTTCTCATGCAGAAATCATATTTGCTGGCTGCGGTGGCAGCACTGGCGCTCATGACGCAAACGCCGCATGCCCTGGCCCAAAGCGCGCCGGCCGCCGGCGGAACAGCTGCGCCTGCGGCGACAACCGCTGCGCCGGCAACGACGGCGGCGCCGGCCGCGACCACCGACACTTCCAGCCAGCCGACCGACTCCAAGAAGAGTGTGTCGAAGAAGCCGGCGAAGAAGAAGATGACGCGGCAGCAGGAAATCGATCACTCCGTCGACACCGGCACCGTGCCTGCGCGCTATCGCAGTTCGGTGCCCAAGCAGTACCAGCAATATATTCCGTTCGCTAAGCAGTGACGGATCGCATGGCGGCGCGGGATGCTCAGCTTCGCGCCGCCGGTGCTTTCGAAGAACCGGCGCTTCGACGAACGGCCTGCGACCAACCGCCTCTGCCGGGCGGCTTCCGGTCAATCCCCGATGGCGATCTGCGAGCGCAGTGCTAGAGTAGGCCGAATCCCGGGGGGAGTGATGAGTGACGACGTGAAGGATGCTGGCCTTGTGGCCATGATCAGCAGCATCCTTGGAGGCAACAAGCGCGCAGACAGTGTTGCACCGCCGCCGCTCACCGAGGGTCCGCCGACAGTGCCGTCGAACGGAGCGGACGCCGTCGCGGCGCCCGTCCCTGAGGCGACGTCGACCGGGCAGGAGGATGCGGCCAACGCTGCGCCGGCCGCCGTGGAACCGGTCGAGCCGACTGCGAAAATCGTCACGACCCGGGATGGCAAGCAGTTGTTGCCGGCAGAAGCGATCGCCGATCTCGTGCTTGGCGAGCTCCGCAAGCTGGAGAATTTCCCGGCGACCGGCGCCTCGGTCACGGTCTACGGTTACAGGCACTGGAACGCCATGATCACCTTCGCGCCGTTCTCGACCAATTTCCAGAACGCGACGCGGTTCCGCCAGGCCATGCCGGACCTCGTCTTCAAGCTCCGTCGTTTTGTCGAACTTGAGATATAGTCCAGGGCAATCGGCGGCGCGCGGCGCCGCCACCCCGGACAGTTCGACAGGATCTTTGAATTGAGCGTCGCCTTTACCAAGGAAGAAAGCGCCGAAACCGCGTCCGAGATGCTGTTGCCGGATCGCCCGATCTCGCCGCATCCCAACCTCGTGACGGAAGCAGGGCTGCAGGCGTTGCAGACGCAGCTTCAGCAAGCCCGCGAGGCCTATGAAGCCGCGCAGGCCATCGAGGACGTCAACGAAAAGCGCCGGCAGTCGGCG
Organism: Bradyrhizobium sp. ERR14; assembly: GCF_014198235.1. Lineage (NCBI taxonomy): Bacteria > Pseudomonadati > Pseudomonadota > Alphaproteobacteria > Hyphomicrobiales > Nitrobacteraceae > Bradyrhizobium > Bradyrhizobium sp. ERR14. Next base: position 154,779 of record NZ_JACIHD010000013.1, read on the forward strand.
GTGCCGTTGCGCGACGCCCGCTATCTCACCGAACGGCTGCGCACGGCGCAGCTCGTTCCCGATCCGACCTCGACCGAAACAGTCGCCTTCGGCAGCACCGTGACCTTCAGCCGCAGCGACGGCCGCGTGCAAACCTACCGCATCGTCGGCGAGGACGAAGCCGACCCTAAGGCGGGGACGATCTCGTTCGTCGCGCCGGTCGCGCGGTCGCTGATGGGGAAGGCGGTGGGTGACGTCGTAGGGACGGGCGCGCAGGAGATCGAGATCCTGTCGATCGGGTAGGGGGCGGAGCCCGTATTGGTCTGCCTAGAGCCTGATCCGGAAAAGTGCGAAGCGGTTTTCCGGAAGGATCATGCGCAAACAACAACCCAAAGCGCGATGATGATTCATCCAAATCGCATCGCGCTTTAGGCCTGCGGAAGCGGAACTCCGGTCAGCCTGCCCAATCTTTCGATGAGTGCGTCCTGAAAATCCGGATCGGTCGCCTCACCGGCCGGCTCCTCCCGCCGGAGATGATGCCAGTAGCGCCCGCTGGCCAGAGCGGCGGGCTCCTCGCTCACCGCGAGCCAGGCTTGGGTCTGTTGTCCGGTGTGGAGATCGACCGGGGCGCCCGAGCCACCCATCTTGGTGCGTACCCATCCGGGATCGACGGCGTTGCTCAGGACCTTGGGCCAGCGTCGTGCCAGACCGAACGCCAGCGCGACAACGTGCAGCTTGCTCTCGGCATAGGCCTTGGCCGAATCCCAGGCCCGCTGTGTCCAATCGAGGTCGTCGAGCGAGCCCTCTCCACCGCGGTGCAATCCGCTGCTGAGATACACCAATCGGTCGGGCCGCTCGATCAGGGCCGTCAGCATGTACGGCGCAAGCGTGTTGATCGCCAGGGTTTCGGCATGGCCTTCCGGCGTCGCGCCACGGCTAGGCCGTGTGTAGACGCCGGCGTTGTGGATGATCGCATCCATGCGCCCGATTGCGTTGACCTGATCTGCGATGCTTCTTGCATCTGCGGCACTGCGGAGATCGCCGACCACGATCCCGGCGCAACGCGACGCGAACGCGCCGATATCGGCGGCGCGATCCGCCGACCGCGCGTGCAGCACCACGCGGTGACCTTGATCGACGAGCGATTGCGCCGCTGCCCGGCCGAGGCCGTCCGTGCTGCCGGTGATGAAGATGATCGCCATGCGCTGCTTCTCCGGATGTTTCAGAACGCACTCTACAGCGCCCGCCATCACTTCCGATATTGTTCGTCGCTCACTTTCTCCATCCAGTCGACGTTCTTGCCGCCGGAGGATTCCTGGATGGCAATATGGGTCATCGCCGTCGTCGGCGAGGCGCCATGCCAATGCTTCAGTCCCGGCGGAAACCACACGACGTCGCCCGGCCGGATCTCCTCGATGGTTCCGCCTTCGCGCTGAACCCAACCCAGTCCTGCGGTGACGATGAGCGTCTGTCCGAGCGGATGCGTATGCCAGGCGGTGCGGGCACCCGGCTCGAACGTGACCTGGCCCGCGCCCACCCGAGCCGGATCAGGGGCCTGGAACAGCGGGTCGATGCGTACCGTGCCGGTGAACCAGTCCTGCGGACCCTTCTGGGACGGGCGCGATCCGTTTCGCTTGATGTCGATGTCCAAGTCCATGGTCATGTGCGTCTCCTGTGCGTCCGACGCGCGCGCCTGCGCGCGGCGAATTCCGATGATAACGGCGGTGCTGCCGCCAATGAGCACGTCCCTGCGCCTGATCACGGCACGTCTCCGCTCAGCGCGGCCGCTTTTCGACGACGTCCTTGATCACCGGCGCCGCGGAGAATGCGTTGGGCCAGCCGGCATAGAAGGCGAGATGGCCGAGCACCTCGCCGGCTTCCTCCCGCGTCAACCCGTTGTCCATCGCGCGGTTCAAATGATAGGTGATCTGCGCGACCTGACCGGTCGCGATGAGAGCGCTCACGGTGACCAGGCTGCGGTCGCGTGGCGCCAGCGCCGGCCTCAGCCAGAGATCGCGAAACAGCACGTCGGTCGTGTACTGGACGAGGCTTGGCGTGATCTGCCCGAACTGCTCGCCGACGCGGGTCGCCCGCTGCTTCTCCGCGGCTTCGTCGAGCGGCAGTTGCGGCCCAGAGGCCGGCGGGAGCTGATCAGCCCCGATGTTGCGGCTCTTGAAGACGTCGCGCGCCGCCGGGATCGCATCCACCGCGTTCGCCCAGCCGGTGTAGAAGGCGAGGTGCGTGATGATCTCCGATATCTCCGCCGGCTTCACCCCGTTGTCGAGCGCGCGTGCGAAATAGTCGGGCAGCTCCACGGTCTGGTTGCGCGCGATCAGCGCCGCGACCGTGACGATGCTGCGGTCTCGCGGCGAGACCGGGACGCTTCCAGAGATCGCCGATGACGAACTTTTGCTCGTAGGCTTCGAGCGCCGGCGCAACCGCGCGGATGTCTGCCGATGTCGACATGGGATTTGCTCCTTTGACGGCTGCCGTGTCCGCGGCGACCGGGCCGCCGGCGATGAGCCAGAATGACAACAAGGTGGTTGCGAGCGTTCTCATTGCGGATGTCCTTCGACGGTGAACGGGTGCGCCAGCAGCCACCAGGCGACCAGCGCGGCGCAGAGCACGGTGACGGCGCTGGCGAAAAACAAAACGTTCAGCCTTGCTCCGGTGGCGATCAATCCAAGCGTCGGGCTCGCGATCCCCTGGGCCAAGTCGAGAAAGGCGGTGTAGGCGCCCATGGCCAGGCCGCGGTTCTGCACGGGGACGCGGCGCACGGCCTCGACGCCGAAGCCGGGATAGATCAGCGAAAAGCCGAATCCGGTGAGCGCGGCACCGGCCAGCGCCATCTCGGGTCGTGCCGCAAGCCAGATCAGGGCCTGCCCGGCGGCTTCGACCAGGGCACAGAGAAGCGCAACCCTGGCGCCGCCGATCGCATCGGCCAGATGACTGAACAAGACGCGCGCCAGGATGAAGGCGAGGGCATAGGCCGTGTAAGCAAGCCATCCATTGGCCCATCCGCGGCTGGCAAACAGCAAGGCGACGAACGTCGTCACCGCGCCGAAGCCGACGCTGCCGAGGGCCGATCCGAGGCCCGGCACCCATACCGCGCCGAGCACTTTGGCGAACGACAGGCGGACTTGCTGCACCGGCGCCACCGCGGGAAGCTGCACCACGAACAGCAGAGCCAGCAGCGGCGCTGCCGTCGCCGCGAGCGCGATCGCGGCAAAGCCGTAGGCGGCGTAAAGCGCTGAGCCTGCGGGGGCGCCGATAGCGAAGGCGGCGAACATCGCCGAACCGACCCAGGCGATGACCTTGCCGGTGTTGCCGCTCTCGACGAGGACCAGCCCCCAACTGACCGCGGCCGTGATGATGAAGCTCTCGGCGGCGCCGAGCAGGCCGCGGCCCAGCAGCAGAATGGTCACCGAGGCCAGTGGAGCCTCGGTGAAGCCGAGCGAGAGCAGGTAGAACAGCCCGGACGCCGCGGCCGCGATGAGGCCGGCGATGACACCGCGCTTCGCCCCGCTCCTGTCCGAGACGTGACCGGCCCATGGCCGCGAGACCAGGGATGCCGCGAACTGGCTGCCGGCGACCAGGCCGACCACGAACGTGCCGAACCCCAATCCGTCGTGCACATGAAGCGGAAGCACGGGCATCGCCATGCCGATGACGAGGAAGGCTGCAAAGACGACCGCCATGATCGGCAGCAAATTCGCCGTGACGCGAAACGAGGCGACGGGCTGCATGGCTGTCATGGGCATGCTGATTCAGGGCTCCTGGTGGCTGCTCCGAACCTAGGACCTTCGCCGTGCCTTGATTAGGTGATAGATTTCGAATGAAGTTATTAGGGCCGCTAATCAATGCATCGGGACGACGCGAGCGACCTTCTTGCCTTCCTGGCCGTGGCGCGGGAGCGCAACTTCACGCGCGCGGCGGCGAAGCTTGGCATGACTCAGTCCGCGCTGAGCCAGATCATCCGGAATCTGGAGGAGCGGCTGGGTGTCAGGCTGCTCAATCGAACGACGCGGAGCGTCACTCCGACCCAGGCCGGCGAGCGGCTGTTCCAGAGCATCGGCCCCAAGTTCACCGAGATGGACAACGATCTCGCTGCGCTCGGCGAGTTTCGCGAAAAGCCTGCCGGAACCGTGCGGCTGACCGCGACGGAATATGCCGCCAGCGAAATCCTGCTGCCGGCGCTGGGAAAGCTCCTGCCGAAATACCCCGACATCCATGTCGAGATCATCATCGACTACGGGCTCACCAACATCGTCGCGCAGCAGGTCGATGCGGGCATCCGTCCCGGCGAGCTTGTCGCCAAGGACATGATCGCCGTGCGCGTCAGCCCCGATCTCCGGATGGCCGTCGTCGGCTCTCCGTCCTACTTTGCTGGCCGCAAGCGCCCGAAGACGCCGCAGGATCTGACCCAGCATAATTGCCTCAATCTGCGCCTGCCCACGCATGGCGGTAGCCTCTATGCCTGGGAATTCGAGAAGAACGGGCGGGAGCTCAATGTGCGGGTGGAGGGCCAGCTCGTGTTCAACAGCGCGGGGCTTCTCTTGAACGGAGCGTTGAAGGGCCTCGGCCTTGCCTACCTCACCGAGGGACATGTGCAGCCGTATTTGTCAGAGGGACGTCTTGTCCGCGTGCTCTCGGATTGGTGTCCGCCGTTCTCGGGATACCATCTCTACTATGCCAGCCGGCGCCAGCCTTCGCCGGCCTTCTCGCTGCTGGTAGAGGCGCTGCGATACCGCGGCAAGTAGAACGGCAAGTCGAATCGGCGAGTCGAACGGAATGACCCGCGTCCGGCACTTCAGGCGCGCAGAACATGGAGATTTGATCGATTGCATGGGGTGTGCAGGGTGAGGCGAGGATTGCGGGAGCAATCCCATTCGCCTAAAGCATGAGCCATGCGTTTCCGTTGCCTTGTCCTGATATCGATGGTCTCCGCCGTGTCCGCGAAACAAAGCCCGATGGTTGGATGAGACGGTTTCTGTCGGGAGCGTTGCCGTTCTACGCGCTGGCTGTACTGGCCATGTGCATGTACCTCGTCCTGTACAGGACGAACCTTTTCGATCTGAACGCCATCGTCCATGGCGCGACAGGGTCGTCATGGTTTCTGGTCTTCATGTTCGTCTGCGTGCTGCTGGAAGCGGTCTTCCCGTATTTCGGCTATTTTCCCGGAACCGCCCTCATCCTGATGTCCGTGGCGCTCAATCCGAAGTCGGCGGATGCTTCCGTCTTTGTCGTGGCGTGGCTCGCCATCATCCTGGGCGCCGTCTTGAGTTACGGACAGGCTCGGTTCTTCAGGCCGTTCCTGCAGCGGGTGGCCTCGAAGGCGGCCCTGCGCCGATGTGAGTCCCTGTTCGACGCCTATGGCGCTTACGCCCGCATCGCCTTGTTCGTTCATCCCAACGCCTGCGCGATGTATTTCACGGCGCTCGGACTTCTCGGCCGCAGCCTGACGCGGGAGCTCGCCTATCTCTGTGTGGGTGCAGCCGCCGCCGTGGGCATTCTGTTCGTGATCGTGACCAGACTGGTGTCGTCGGTAGGCCCCACCGATGATGGGGAATTGCAGGTGCTGCTGGCGGCAGCGCTGGCCGCCATGGGGACGCTTGTTGGTCTCTACGCGGCCTGGCGGCCGGAGCGGGTCGCCTGAAGCTTGCTCCGTCTTACACCTCCGCCGGCGGGCGTCGTGATCGCCTGCGATCGACAGGCTTCAGGGCGACGGCGCTGATCTAGCCACACGCTAATAATGCGCCTTTACCCGCCAAGCTTAGTGCAATACGCGAGCGGCTTCTGCTAGCCGGACTTTCTCTCTGAGGCCCTCGAGATCCTGTATTGCCTTAAGCAATCTCACCAAATCGGAAGCTATGTGTGCCAGAGTAGGCCTTTGCGGCTTTGGGGTTCGAGATTTCTGTTTCATCGCGAAACGGCTCCCTGCCAGGACCGGTAAAGATAGGCCGGGATTGGCAAGGACCGTGCCAGGGAAGCGGAACCGGCATTTCAGGCCAGAGAGCGCGCAGGAGGCAAGTGAAAGGGTTATCTGGCCGGTGCCGCTTTCCATCCATACGACTGGCGTGCGATCTGGCCAGTGATGTCGGTGTCGTTTTCGTCAGAGAGGCGCCAGGCCGCCACCCCGAAGCAGACGGTTAGAACCACGGCTGTTGTTAGAAGCAGCATTGATAGAAACTGGCTCACACCTACACCCCCGAATACGACGCATGAGCCAGCGACCATGGAACGTCGATTCGGAAAATGCAGATGCGTTGACCTAGTAGCAGGTATCCCCAAGCTACGCACAATGCGCAATATCCTTGGTTGCAATTGTTATTCGCTCAAGCCGTTGAGATTGAATCAGGTTCTGATCGACCAGCGGAGTGCCGTTCCATGGTTTGGAAAACAGCCGCTCAAGAACGCACGCTCAAACCCGCCCGCGGCCTGGGGGCGAAAGTGCAGGCAGCATTTGGTGCTGGCGCGAACCGCGTTGAGATCGTTGCGGACTTCGCATCCCGCGTTGCCGAAAGAGCGGCCGAAACAAAAGATGAAGATCCGATCGTTGCTAGCGCTACGAGCACTACCCCGAAAATTAGGCTGCGCATTTAATCCTCCCTCACTCCATCTCAGCATCGGACGGCGATGTTTCAGCGCCGCTTCGTTTGGCCGCCAAAATGGTTTCGTGCACGCGACCGTGAAGTGTGGATTTCCTTTGCTCTGGCCCATGGGCTCTCTAAGCAGAAGCAGAGCCCAGCCGGCCTCAGCCGCCCAGACTGCTCCAAGAACGCGCGCGGCCAGGGCTGCTGTGGACCGATAGCGCTTACAAGTCCGATGACTATTGGGACGAGCCCCGATAGGACAGGTGAGCTGAATGAATGGTCGGGAATGCAGCGGCCCCGGCACCCGTTCGCTGAGGCCGCTTTTATTTGCTCGGTAAGCGGAACGACTTTCCCAATTCCGAGTCGAATCCAAGCTCCCGGCAAGTCCCCAAATCAAAAGCCCCCGTCGGGAGCAAACCTTCCCCAAGGTTGGCGACCTCGGCCCCAAACCGAGGTCGCTTGTCATAAATGTGGAAAAAGGCGTCGGCAAGGCGTGTGCGAGCAACGCAAATCGCGCGCTTCTTGCTTTGAATGCGCCCGTTGCAGTCGCGTGAGAGCGGAATTAAATCAAACCTGATTTCCGTGGCAAAGTGCTTTTAATTCAGTCATTTAAAGCTGGAGTGTCGCGGCAGAGACTTTCGGCTGCCGTGCCATGATTGCCGCAGCAGGAAGCTTAAAGGTCATATCAACCGTTTCCAGTAAGCTTTGGGCTTGACCGACGCATAATGCGAGTTCCCATTTAAATCTCCAGTTCGAGATGAGTCGGGATTTGCCGTGGGTATTTACTTGCTCTCGCTCGCGGCGTGCGTTGTCGGGGTTCTTCTATTCATGGCATTCCATCGATAGGGCCGACAACGGACGCAACAGTTACATTGAATCCTCAACCCAAGCCGAAATTAATGATTTTGGCCGGTTGTTTTTGACTGTGCACAGTTGCTCGCGTTCAATTCCAAAGGTGGAGGCGAACGTGTTTTTGAACTGGGTCCTCGTTATTCTTATCGGCGTCAGCGTTGCGGTCCTGATAGCCCACGCGATTGACGCGATGCGCTCCTGACGTGCGCTTCTGGCGATGATCTCTGATGGACCTTGTCGGTACGGGCAGCGCACAGCCCAGCGCGATGAAGTTCTTCAAGATCGATGAACTCCACGGCTCGCTGTCTTAATGAAACCCTGGCCGCAAAGCCGGCATGGAGCCAAGCCATAGATTGCGTGTGCCCAGCTTTGCGCAAACTGTTTCCCCACCAGGCATTGAACTTGTACGCTGACGGCGGCAACGGTCTGCCGAGAATTGCTTCAATTTCCGAGAACGTGAGCCGAATCGTTTGCGCTCCTGTGCGCTGTAGCTCTTCCCGTAGTGGATCGTAAACGGACATAACATTTGGCTCGTCGCGTTGGCCCGTAGGCGTCCCTGCCATGCTCCGGGTATCTGGTGCAGCTGATTGATCGCTCCGCTTCGCCCAGCATGAGTCGGCTCGCATCACCAGATTCAATTGCTCCTGGATCAGCGACGATAGCGCAGCGAGTATCGATTAGTGCACTTTTTGCTCAAGGTCTCTCAGTAGCGAGTGCAGAAAGTCGCTGGCATGGTCATATTGAGCGTTGCCGTTCGTGATTTGACGGACGCGCGGGCTCACCAAGCGACCAACAGTTTCGGAGCGGAGCAGCTCAGCTCTGTCCGAACACTGCAGCAGTAAAGCATCGGGTAAATCTTCCGCAGATCCGAACAGCTTCAAGAGACAATGTTCGCCCTCGGTCTTACGGTCGTGATGCGCCCTCGCAGCATATAAAGCAAACAGCCCACGGAAAGCATCGCGGGAAACGGCAGGTTTTCCCATCGGAACGCCCTTAAAATTAAATCCATAATAAAGGCAAGTCTGAAGCATTGGTGCGGAAAAAGCTAGCGCAAAATTAAATCAACCCGTATCTCGCATTGGGAGATTAGAAGCGGTCCGAAATCAGCCGCCGCAATAGCCGCACCTGGATCCGGCGATCTGCCACCATGTGGACCCAAAGCAGCGCGACTTGTGGAGCTCGCTGCTTCGGTAGATCGAGGAGGCGAATTGACGCGTGGTCGATTGAAAATCAACTAACGATACGTCTGGTCGGAGGCACCTGATGGTGGAATAATTCCGACGCTTTCTTGATTGGATTTTGACGTCGGCCGCGAACCGGCTGGCGACCTGGATTTTCATCATGGCCGCGCTTCCTCAGGGCGTTGTGGCGGAATTGCAGCACGAGAACGCGCGGCTCCTGGCCGAATTGCGCGCCGCACAAGATCGCGAGACCGCCACCGCGGACATCCTCAAAATCATTGCCAGTTCGCCATCGGAGGTAAGGCCGGTATTCGATGCGATCGCGAGGCGCGCCAATGCCCTGCTCGGCGGCTTTTCGACGACCGTATTCCGCTTCATCGACGGCACTGCCCATTTGGCGGCCTTCACGCCGACCAATTCTGCCGCCGATCATGCTTTGCAGCAGATGTTTCCGCGGCCGATTGCCGATTTCGAGAGTTTTGAAAGGACGCGGGCCGGTAAGGTGGTGCCGACCCCCGATACCGAAGCGCTGACAAACGACATCAAATTCATCGCGCGCGCCCGCGGCTTTCGCAGCATGTTGTTCGTTCCGCTCGCGACCGGAGGCGTGGTGATCGGCATGATCAGCGTAACGCGGGTCGAGCCCGGTAACTTCGCTCCACATCATGTGCAACTTCTGCAGACTTTCGCCGATCAGGCCGTTATCGCCATCGAGAATGCGCGGCTGTTCGATGAGGTGCAGGCGCGCACTGACGACTTGCGGGAATCGCTGCAGCAGCAGACGGCGACCGCCGATGTGTTGAAGGTCATCAGCCGCTCCGCGTTTGATTTGCAAACCGTCCTCGACACGCTCACGGAATCGGCGGCGTGGCTGAGTGGTGCCGACATGGCGGCAATCGTCCGGCAGGACGCCGACGGCTACTATCATGCAACTCGGTACAATTTCTCGCCCGAGTGGGCCGAAGTCTCGGCGGGCATTCGACTCAATGCTGGACGCGGCAGCGTCGTTGGGCGCGTCCTGCTGTCCGGCAAGGCTGTCCAGATCCAGGATGTCGTGGCCGATCCCGAATACGCTTATCCCGAGCAGCAGAGGGCCGGCGGTTACCGGACCCTCCTGGGCGTACCTTTGCTTCGATCCGGAGAAACGATCGGCGTGCTGTTCCTGGGTCGCAAGGCCGTGAACTCGTTCACGGACAAGCAGATCGACCTGGTCTCCACTTTCGCCGATCAGGCCGTGATCGCGATTGAGAATGTCCGGCTGTTCGATGAGGTCCAAGCGAAGACCCGCGATCTCGCCGAATCGCTCCAGCAGCAGACCGCGACTTCCGACGTGCTGAAGGTGATCAGCCGCTCGACCTTCGATCTGCAGACCGTGCTCAACACGCTGGTCGATTCGGCGGCACGGCTGTGCGAAGCGGAGATGGCGTTCATCATGCGTCGCGAGGGCGATGAATACCAGGCCGGAGCAGCGGTGGGGTTTTCGGAGGAATACATCGCGTTCCTGCAGGGTCACCCGATTACGCCCGGCCGGAGCACGGTTACAGGCCGGGCCGTACTCGAGCGCCGCCCGGTGCAGATCCTCGATGTCGCTGCCGACCCCGAATACAGGCTGCGCGAGTCGACGACCATGGCTGGTCAGCGCACGGCGCTCGGTGTTCCCCTCATGCGCGAAAATGAGCCGATCGGCGCGCTCGTGATCGCTCGCAAGCGCGTGCAGCCCTTCACGGAAAAACAGATCGAGCTGGTCGCCACCTTCGCCGACCAGGCCGTGATCGCCATCGAGAATGCGCGGTTGCTCAAGGAGTTGCGCCAACGCAGTGAGGATCTCAGCGAGTCGCTGCGCCAGCAGACCGCAACGGCCGACGTACTCAAGGTAATCAGCCGTTCGGCGTTCGACTTGCCCAATGTTCTCGAAACGCTTGTCAGTTCGGCCGCACGGCTCTGCGGCGACCCCAGAGCGGCGATCTATCTCATTCGCGATGGTCTGCTGCACCTGGAGGCCGCCCATAACAACCCACCGGAATGGGTCGCGCTACGCAAGAGCCAACCGCTTGCGCCGAGCCGCGACACGCCGAGCGGCCGGGCTGCGCTCACTGGCCGGGTCGACCATGTCGCCGATCTCATGAAAGACCCCGACTTCTCGCGGCATGACCTCGCGAGAATCGGCGGCTATCGCGCGACCCTCAACATACCTCTGGTACGCGAGGGCGCCGCGATCGGGGTGCTCAGTCTGGCGCGACCGGAGCCGGGCCCGTTTACCTCGCGACAGATTGAGATCGTGCAGACCTTTGCCGACCAGGCCGTGATCGCCATCGAGAATGTACGGCTGTTCGAACAATTGCAGACCAGAACGCGAGACCTGTCCGAGGCACTGACGTACCAGACCGGCAGCGCCAATATCTTGCGGGTTATCGCTTCCTCGCCGACCGAGGTCGGTCCGGTGCTCAAGGCGATCGTGGAAAGCGCATGCGGGCTTTGCGAGGCATATGATGCACTGGTGGTTCTGAGGGACGGCGACGACATCGTCATCCAGGCGCACCATGGACAAGTTCCCGTGGTGTGGAGCCGGCGGGCGATCAGTGTCAAGTCGCCCACCGGCCGGGCGATTATCGATCGTCGCACCGTTCAAGTACGCGACTTGCTTGGGCCCGATGGAGAGGAATACCCGATAGGACGCGAATATGCGGTTCGCTCCAACGTTCGGACTGTTTTGAGTGTGCCGCTCTTGCGCGAAGGCGAGAGCATGGGGGCGATCGTACTGCGTCGCATGGAGGTACGCCCATTCGACGACAAGCAGATCACCCTGCTTCAGACTTTTGCTGATCAAGCTGTCATCGCCATCGGCAACGTGCGTCTGTTCGAGCAGTTGAACGAATCGTTAGAGCGGCAGACGGCAACGTCGGAGGTGCTGGAGATCATAAGCGCTTCATCGGGCGCATTGACTCCGGTGTTCGACAAAATGCTGGAGAACGCGACGCGAATTTGCGGCGCCGGCTTCGGCACCATGAATCTCTATGAGGACGGCGGCTTTCGCACGGTCGCATTGCATAACGCGCCACAGGCTTATGTTGATACCCGGCTGTACCAGAGCATCCGCCCACATCCGGCGAGCGGGCTCGGCACCGTCGAGAAAACCCATCAGACGGTTCATATCGACGATATCAGGACTCAGTCGCCCTATGTCGAAGGCAACCCGAACGTTCGCGCGCTTGCCGACCTTGCCGGCGCAAGGACGCTCGTCATCGTGCCGATGCTCAGGGAAGATGAGCTGATCGGGACCATCACGATCTTTCGCCAGGAAGTGAAACCCTTCACAGACAAGCAGATCGAGCTCGTGTCCAATTTCGCGCACCAGGGCGTGATCGCGATCGAGAATGCACGCCTGCTGAACGAGCTGCGCGAGCGCACTATGGAACTGTCGCAATCGCTCGAGGAATTGCGAAATGCGCAGGATCGGTTGATCCAGACCGAGAAGCTTGCCTCGCTCGGGCAACTCACCGCCGGCATTGCGCATGAGATCAAGAACCCGCTCAATTTCGTCAACAATTTCGCTGCGCTTTCCTCCGAACTCATCGACGAACTCGGCGACGCGCTGCGCTCGGCCGGGCTCGGCGAGGCAGCAAGGCTGGACATCGACGCGCTGATACACATGCTGCAAGGCAACCTGGAAAAGATCGTGCAGCACGGAACGCGCGCCGATTCCATTGTCAAGAATATGCTTCTGCACTCTCGCGAAGGGTCTGGCGAACGCCGCGCGGCCGATATCAACGCCATCCTCGAGGAAAGCCTCAACCTTGCTTATCACGGAGCGCGCGCCGAGAAAGCAGGCTTCAATATCACGCTTGAAAGGGACCTCGATCCGTCTGCGGGCGCGCTCGATCTGTATCCGCAGGAAATCACGCGGGTGTTCCTCAATCTCGTTTCAAACGGCTTCTACGCGGCGAGCAAACAAAAGGACGCCGCCGGCGACGGCTTCGAGCCAAGGCTGCGCGCGACGACCACAAACCTCGGCGGCGCCGTCGAGATCCGGATTCGCGACAATGGCGCCGGCATCCCGGCCGACGTGAGAGAGAAGATATTCAACCCATTCTTCACGACCAAGCCCGCAGGCGAAGGAACTGGCCTTGGCCTTTCAATCTGCCACGACATCATCGTGAAACAGCACGGCGGCAGCATCGAGGTCGATACCGAGCCCGGCGATTATACGGAGTTCATCATCAGGCTGCCGCGTAGGCTGGCGGCGCCATTGCAGACCGGAGGCAGAAGTTGAGCGTCTTCATAATGGTGGTTGACGACGAGCCCGATGTAGAGGTGCTGTTCCGCCAGCAGTTTCGGCGCGATCTGCGCTGCGGTCGTTTTCGCATGGAATTTGTACCGTCGGCACCGCTGGCGTTGCAGCGCGCGGCCGAGACAGAGGATGCAACCCTGATTCTGATCCTGTCCGACATCAACATGCCCGGAATGAGCGGGCTGGAGCTGCTGCCTATCGTGCGCTCGGCCCGCCCCGATGTACCGGTCATCATGATCACGGCCTATGGTGACGCCGAGACCAGGCGCAAGGCGCTGGCGAACGGCGCAGCCGACCTGTTGACCAAGCCAATCGACTTCGCGGCGCTTCGCCAGGAGATCGATGCGAGGCTTGAGCAGGTCGCATGACCGCAAGCATTGTTGATGACAACCGGAACGACGCGAAGTGAAATTATCGTAGGCATCAATTCAAGCGAAACTAGGCATCCTGCGTCACTGCTCACTGCAAACACCGGAGGTCGAAAATGAAGACGCTCTTGGTCCCGCTTCAGAATATTCCGATGATGACATCCACGCTCGATGTCGCCGTACGCCTTGCGCAACGTACCGGCGCCTATATCGAAGGCTTTCCGCTCCGGTTCGGCATCCCGCAATATCTAGCCGCGGAATTGGCCACCGGCATTCTGTTAGATACGTATGAAGTGAAGAGCGAAGCCGAATTGAACGACATGCGCGACTTTTTCGAAGCATTCATGCTGAAGCACGATGTTCCTCGATCCCCTGCCGGATCGGGTCGACCGTGCTTCGGCTGGCTGGAGAGCGCGCCTGAGGGCGAAGACTTTGTCGGAAGTTACGGGCGCGCCTTCGATCTGATCGTGATGGCACGGTCTGACATTGATGCTGCGGGCCCTCACCGCCGCGCGATTGAGTCCGCGCTGTTCGAGAGCGGCAGGCCCGTTCTACTTGTGCCATCGAATGCACCGAGAAGCGTCGCAACAAACATCATGATCCACTGGAACGGGAGTACCGAGCAAGCTCGGGCCAACGCATTTGCCATGCCGTTGCTTCGTCTGGCCGAAAGGGTATCAGTCCTAACCGTCGTTGGCGGCCAAGCGGTACCAGGACCGTCTGCCGATCAGATCCTCCAGCAACTGCGGTACAATGACATTGCAGCGCAGGCGAGAACGGTTGAACTGGAGAATCGTGATACCGGACAGGCAGTGCTCGATGCCTGCAGAGCTGAAGGCTGCGACCTCTTGATCAAGGGAGCCTTCACACGCACCCGCTTGCGGCAAATGATATTCGGCGGGGCGACCAGCTATATCATGGAGCATGCGCAGCTGCCTGTCCTGATGGCTCATTAGAACGCGCGCCTCTCTTCAGATCATGCCGTCCTGCTCCTGTCTTGCCTGACGAGCCAAACCAGGGTTCGGTAAAGGCGCCACTCCGACCGGAGGATACTGGCGGGCGATCTGGAAGGCGCGCTCGCGCGCATGCGGGTCGGCACGGTCTTGCGCCCATCCGTGCGCCTCGCACTCGCGGATGGCGTCGGCCTCCTGCAGCACGCTCAGTGCCCATCCACGCAACGCGCGTATCGCCCGCGGTCTTTCCTTCGTCATCAGCATCGAGTGTTCCTGCCGGGACGAATCCTTCCGCCCTTCTGCTCGTTCCGAGCGGTTAACACAGGGCAGGGATTCGCAAATGTGCAGGTCGATCTTGTCCACCTGTTCCGGGAAAGCCTGTCGACAGCTACAGGTCAGATTTCAGGAGTGCTGCGGCAGCACGAGCACTACATTGATCTGACGCTCGAGTATCTTTGGAAGCTATGATTGAATCTGCAGCGCGAACTCGCCCTCGATCTGCGCCGCTGCGTTCTCGTCCCGGGCGTAGACATAAAGGATATCACCGTCCACTCCGTCGAACCGGACCGCTCAAAAAGGTGATCGAACCGGTCTGAACCGACGATGAGCGCCATTCGCGCGGCTATCGCGTGATCCTGTACCTCCGTCACCACCATATTAGAACGCCAATTTCTTCTACCCCTCAACCGAATAGGCCGCCGTGCGGCTCCACGACTTGCGGCGAGCGGGCCGCAAAAACGCGAGAAATGATCAGTTTGGCAGGTTCGGATCAATTCGTCTCGCAAATGGCTGCAAGCGCCTCAGTACCGTTGATGCGGACTCCCACTTTCCAGGCTCAAGGCCAAATTCAGGACGTGACGTCAAGGACGTCAGGACGAGGCCGTCATTTGCTTGGAGGGCCACAAACGTTGTGCGCAAAGCGGGCACGCGTACCTGCGCAAAATCCTTGGTGCCGCCAGGTGCTTGCGCGGTCGAGTTCGCTTTTATATCGCTGCGGGCACGTGCCTCGTTTGGCGTTCCGAACGCTGCAGCGACCCATTCCCCTTTTACCTCTGCGATAGTGACGGAGGATTTGGTCTTTCCATCGACGGTGATCGAATAAACAAACTGGCCCGTCGGACGCAGCAGCTTCATGGGATCGCCGCCGTCCCACTCCCGTAGAGGATCAAGCCCGATCATGTAGTCGGCAACTGGGTCTCCGATCGAAGCGTGGGAGGCGTCACCGGGAGCGTCAAGACCAAGTGTCTTGAACTGCGTCGGAGCGTTCGAGATCGAGCGGAAAGTGTCGAGGGATTGGGCCGCAGCGGAAGTGGCCGCGGCAGGTGCTGCAGTTTGCAGTTTGGCGTCCTGTGATATGGCTGGCGCCGCGGCAAGGACGAGGATGCTCGACAGAGCTACCGTGTTAGCGAATGTCATAGAAGTCGTCCCAATGGGTGTGATCACCTGGAAGCTGATCGTAGACCTCGTAGAGGATTGTCCGAGTCGCTCCGATATTCGGTTCCCATGGATCGTTGACATGGACGTAGTTCTTTCCATCGGGCGTCGTGGTGTAGCCCGTTGCGACCATCATATGGCCACCATTCCCGATCCAGCGCCAACTGAAGGCGAAAGGCGTGAAGCTGCAAGGCTCGCCTGCCTTCTTGGCGGCAAGCTGACTGCGCAGCTGATTCCAAGTCAACGGAGTGCCGTTTGTACGCTTGAATTGAAATCCGTATCTCTCGAACTCCGGCCAACCGCCTGAAACACATTCGTCGGGTGTCGGGGAATTGCAGCAGTCGCTGCGGTGCAGACGATGGTTCGCCTGAATGCATTGCTCGACCGACTTTCCTAGATACTCCATGACCATCTGACCGCTTGCCGCCCAGCACCACATACCCGTCTTTTGTGGGCGTAAGGTGACCTGAAGTTCCATCGTGCCAGGCGGATCGCAAGACGGCACCGCTGCGGGTGCCGCTTGGGCAAACGCCCCGCTCGAAGCCGCTGCAGCCAATCCAACGATCAACAATGCGCGGACTAGCATCTTCACTCTCCTCGAATGTCGCTCGATCAAAATTCCTAGAATAAACAATTCGGGTTGGGCTTACGGTTTGAGCTGCTGCTCTGTCTTAACTTCAGAAAGGTAGAAGGCCGGCAGGGCGGTTAGGGCGCGATTGTATCCGCTCTCGCGGCTCGCGTTCATCGTCCGTCTTCCTGCGCTTCCCTTGTTCTACTCCGCCAGGCCCAGGTGCCAAGTTGGCGCCTTGCGTCAAGGTTACCGCAATTGTGCGCTGTGGCTGGCGGCCATATTGGGGTGCAAATTCGTCAGCGTAAGTGATGCAATAGACAACGGGATCAGTGAGACGCAGCTGCTTAAATGTGTTCTCTCTTGTGCGGGCATCCTGGACGCAAAGGTTGTAGCGCGCTCGCCAAGGCGCAGGCCGCAAGAATGGCGCGTTTAGGTCTCCGTCAAAACGCACAACATTTTTGATTCCCCCCTCTGACGGCGGATCCAAACGGGGAAACACGAGACTAAGCGTCAGTTTGTGAATGTCCAGTCGCGACGCGCCGATGCCGGCAGTCGCCGCCACAGGCCGGAACTGATTAGGCACGGGCTCCAGTCTTACCGCGGCGCCAGCGCCTCCACCGGCCTCTGTCGTAAAGGTCAGTGTGTCGACAAAGCTGTCCTTAGCACCCCCTTGCTGTTCGATATCGATGAAAGTCTCGACAACGCGTCCCACTCCGATCGCCCCTGTTAACGGATAGATGAAGTTTGCTGGATTTTCTGGCTGTTCAAAAACCCCGAGACACCGCTCGCGATTGGTGAGCAGTTCGTCCCAAGTGTCCTCCGAGGTGAATACACGGTGACCTTGGCGCGTCAGATCGAGCGATGCGGAAGCCCCGGCGTCCAGCACATTTGACGTCATCCAGGGAAGATTAAATGCTGCACTGGCGCCGGAGATGTTACGCTCCCTGATATCGAAGTCGAACGCGTAAACCACCGCGACTTTTGCTATCTTTCGGAGCAACACCTTCTGCTTTGGGCTCAAGCTTGTTAGGAGTTTCTTCGACTCTCCGCTCGCTGCGGCAATCTGTGTTGCAATCCGTTCGGGAGTAGCTGGAAGATCGATGAGTTCTTTGGCAAGCATGTAGTTGATGACTGCGGACCTCATCTCGCAACGAGCATAGCGGACGATGTCCTCAGTCTTTGAATAGCCGACGTCGTCGGGTATGGGATAAAATGAACAACCTCCAAGCCCCGCCGTCAAAATACAGAGGGCCCAATTCACCGCGCGCATCGTTGTCCCCGCCCAACTTAAATGACTTCGCAAACTAAAAAAGTCTTACTGACGAAATTTGTCGAGCTCACCCACGTAAGCGAGCTTGTCCCCCCATACATCCCTAGCGTGTCTAAGCAGCTTGTGCTGGTCAAGTAAAAAATCGTGTGGGAATAGTCTTTTCCGTCGGTCAATGTCGCTGGCGCAATCCACGAGACGGGAGCGCAGCGGGTTAAACACCCGGTCAAAGACGCTTGCTTTGAAGCGCTCCGATTTCACGCCCAGTAGGGCGCGGCTAGAACGTTCGGAAATATCCAACGCAATAGCTCTTGATTGGTAGAGCGATGTCACGAGAGCATCGGCCTTCCGTGAAACGGTGACACGCATGGGTTTGTCAATTCGCTTTTATCTGTTCGCCCAGGACGGGCTTCTAGCGATCTCGCAGCGCGTCATGATGGGGCTGATCCGCGGCCAGGACGCAATGCCGCAGTATGCCGGCGCGAGACAGAGGGTCGCGGACGTCATCCTCGAAAACGACGGAAGCCAGTTCGGATAGAGAGGGCTCAAGGAAGCTGTCTGACGTTCGACGAGAACGGACAGGTACATAAAGACCTTGTGGCATCCGGATTTGCCGCGTTTGAGACCGGAATGGCGCTCGATAAGGCCCTCAAGCAGCCGCAGACGACGATCGTTGATCTCGCTCCTAAACTAAATCGCGAGAAGTGCGAGCGTGAGAACCGCTGGACGCTCTCCAAGGAGGATCTCGACGCCATCCCCGATGATATTTGGCGGCGCAAGCAGGCGAGCAAACCCCGGGTAGTTCGAGCGCAAGCGGCAGCTCCTACGCCTCCTAAAGTGACATACGAGGCCAAGGAGAGGATCCGAGAGATCAGGACGAGCTTGATTAGCATCGCCAACAAGCTTCAATGGCTAAGCGAGCCTGCTCTGAAGGGCGCCGCGTTTGAGGTGCGCGAGAACGCCAAGATCGAAGCGGGTGGGCCGCTGTGACTCGGGATTGCCGCGGCGGCTGATCGCTATCACGAGATCCAGATTCGCCGACGCACAGGTCGGGGTGTCTGGTAATGCGCTTTGTGGAGATACTACGATGGGATGCGGTTCAACGAACTGGAGAAGTGATCGCAAGCCTCAGTGAGCGCTGCGATTCCAAAGCGAAAGCAGAGGAGGCGGCTCGGAGACTTATGACCCAGAATGCCAACTGCTTTACCGCGGAGACGTCGGTCCATACCGAGGTGCTATGCGAACTGGAGTGGGATGAAGAGGCGGGAGCCAAGCTGCTCTAGGTCCAGAACGCGGGGTGAACAGAATCCCCGGTCATTGCCCGCTTGTTGCCGCTGAGTTCTACTCTTCCGTGCCTGCAACTGCCGAATAGGCTCGCGGACGAAATACAAAATAGGTGGAATAACAGAGGTCTTAATGGTGGGCGCACAAGGGATCGAACCTTGGACCTCTCCCGTGTGAAGGGAACGCTCTCCCGCTGAGCTATGCGCCCGGGACCATCATGCAGACGGCCGGACCTGTTCGGCCGGCCGGCGCATCGGAGCCCGCGATTTAGAAGTGCGGGCTTAAGGTGTCAAGTTTCCAGGCGCCGCGGGGGCGGAAAACCTTGGCCGGTCGCGCAAATTCGCAAGGGAGGGCGGATTTCGGGCCGCTTACGCGCCCTGCTGGCGGGCGCGGGAGGCGTGGGCCTGCAGCGCCCGGATCCGCTCGGCCAACGTTCCGCCGCCTTCGGGCAGGCTGCCTGCGGCCGCGCCGTTGGTCGCGGCGTCGTTGGCCGGGCGTGGCGCCGGCTTCGGCGGCTGGCCGGCCTCGGCCGCCAGCAGCGCCTCGATCGGCGAGTTCGGGCCTTCGAGCTGCATCGCGAGTTTCGCCACCTCGGCGGCGATGTCGTTGATGCGCTCGCGGAGCAGCGCATTCTCCATGCGCTCGGTCGCCCAGGAGCTTTCCGCCTGCTGCTGGATCGCGTTGATGTCGCGCTGGAGTTTGGCGCGCTCGTCGCGGGCGGTGCGCAGCTGCTCCTCGAGCGCGGTCTTTTCCGCGCGCAGCGCTTCCATGGCGGCCGAGGATTTGCCGCCGCTCAAGGCCGCGATCTGGACGCGCAGCTCCTTGATGGTGCGCTCATCGCCCTCATGGGCCTGGCGGAGCTGGTTGTTCTCATAGTCGCGCTCGGCGAGCAGCTTGCCTTGCGTCGCGAGCCGTCCCTCGAGGTCGGCGACGCGGCCCGACAGCATCTCGGCCTCCTTCACCTGTCCGATCAGCTGGCGATCGAGCTCGGTGACCCGCTGGCTCAGATTCTCGACCCGGCCGCGGGCATCGCCGAGCTCGCGCGAGGCGGTCTCGGATTCGGTCCGCTCCTGCGCGAGGCGCGCTTGGGTGGCGGCAAATTCCTTCTCGGCATCGCCGACGCGGTTCTTCAATTCCTCGATCTGGGCGCGCACCGCGACCAGCTCGACCTGGCGGCTCTCCGCCATCATCGAGCGGTCGGACAGTTCGGAGTTGATCTTGGCGAGCTCGTTCTGCTTGTCGGTCAGGGCATTCTCGGCGGCGCGCAGGGCTTCGGTCTTGGCGTTGAATTCCTCTTCGGTGGCGCGGAGCTGCTCCTTCACCGCCTTCTCGCGCGCCTCCAGCGCGAAGATCGTGGCGTTCTTCTCGCCGAGCTCGATCTTCATGCGGTTGATGGCGTCGCTCTTCTTGCCGAGCTCGGCGAGCTGGCTCGTGGTCTTGTTCTTGAGCTGGTCGACGCTCATCTCGAGCCGCCGCGCCGACATGGCGAATTCGGCGCGGAGCTGGTCCTTGTCGGCCTGGATCTCGGCCATCGACAGCGGCGTTGCGGCCTCCAACCGGCGCGTGGTTAGGCGCACGGCGCGGTTATGCACGAGCGGCACGATCGCGAGCCCGCACAGCATCGAAAGCAGGAAACCGATCGCCAGGTACATGATCGGTTCGACCATGGGGCAGAACTCCCAAGCTTAAGGAAAAATTCACCAACGACCATGCCATGGCGGCCCGGCAAAAAGCCAGCCCCGGCCTGTCGTTAACCTTGATCCGTAAGCCCGATGGGAGAGGAAAACCCTAGAATGGGTTCCAGGTCGCACGCGGCGTGTATTTGAGATAGCCGATATTGGCGCCTAGCCTGAGGCCGAGCCCGGACCGGATCGGCACCAGCACGATGTTGTTGGCGGTGAGCGCCGTCATGCCGAAGCCGCCGATGATGTAGGCCGAGCCGTCGAGGCCGGCGAAGCGCTGGTAGATCGCGTTGGTGGCGGGCAGGTTATAGACCAGCGTCATGGTGCGCGCGCCGTCGCCGCCCCAGTCGAAGCCGAGCGAGGGGCCCTGCCAGTAGACGCGCAAGTCGCCGGCGTTCTTGGTGTAGAGCGTGCCTTCGCCGTAGCGCAGGCCGGCGACGAACGCGCCGGAACCTTCCTCACCCAGGATATAGCCGTTGGGCAGGCCCCATTGGCTGATCGCCTTCTCGATGATCGAGGCGAGCCCGCGCGAGACGTTGCCGAAGAAACGGTGCCCGGCGCCGACGAGCTCGTCCGGCCCGTAGGTGCTGGGCGTCGGGGTCCGCTGCGGCGGCGGCAGATTGGGCGGCGGCGCCTGCTGGGCGGAGGCCGGCACGATCCAGCCGACCATCGCGGCAAGCGCGAGCGCAGCAAGGCGTGATGCGAAAGTCATAAAAGAACCCCTGGTACCGAAACCGGTCGCTTCCTTAACCTGACGCCAACAGGCGAGGCTCTAGGTTGCGCCGGATGTCCCCTCGACTCGGATGTTATCCGCAGCAACTATGACGGCACAACGGCAGGAAGATAGCCCTTTGCGCCCCGGAATTGCCTTGATCGGCCTCCTCGTCTGCCTGCTGTCGGGCCTATGGGTCACCGGCCCGGTCACGCCGGCCGGGGCCGCCACCACCGAGCGGGTCGTCGTCAACCGCTTCACCGGCGTCGCCATCGAAGGGTTCGACCCCGTCGCCTATTTCGTCGATGGCCGGGCCTTGCGGGGCACGGCGGAGTTCGAGGCGAACCTCTGGGGTGCGGTCTGGCGCTTCCGCAACGAGGGCAACCGCGCTTCCTTCCTGGCCTATCCCGAAATCTATGGGCCGCAATTCGGCGGCTACGACCCCGCCGATATCGCCCGCGGGGTCACCGTCGCCGGCAATCCCCGCTTCTTCGCGATCGTGGCGCAGCGGCTCTATCTGTTCAGCCGGGAGGCCAATCGCGACGCCTTCGCCGCCAATCCCGAGCGGTTCCTCTATGAGGTCGGCAAACGCTGGCCCGCCCTTCAGGACAGGCTCGGTCAGTAGCAGCCTTCAGAGTCTGGCCGCCTGCGGGTCGCCCCAGGCGATGAACTCCGGGATGATGAAGCCGCTGGCGTGCCGTTCGCCGAAGCGGAGCTCGCCGCCCTTGCCGTCGGTCACCTTGCCGCCGGCCGCGGTCACGACCGCAGAGCCGGCCCCGACGTCCCATTCACAAGTGGGCCCGAAGCGGGGGTAGATGTCGGCGCTGCCTTCCGCGATCCGGCCGAATTTCACCGCCGAGCCGACCATCCGCCTGACGGCGTTGGGCCTGTTATCGATGAACGCTTCGCTCCTGGGATCGCCGTGCGAGCGGCTCACCGCCGCGATCCAGGGCTCGCCTTGCGCCGGCAGCTTGCGGGTGTGGATCGGCTCGGCCGCACCGATGGTAGCGCCGTCAAAGCTCACGCGCTCGGCGCCGCGGCCGACGATGCCGCGCCAGAGCAGGCCGAGCGCGGGCGCGCTGACGATGCCCAGCAGCGGCACGCCTGATGTCACCAAAGCGAGGTTGACGGTGAACTCGTCGCGACCGGCGACGAACTCCTTGGTGCCGTCGAGCGGGTCGATCAGGAAGAAGCTGCCATCAAACGAGGGCGAGGCGAGCTCGGTCCGCTCTTCCGACAAGGTCGGAACGTCGCCCGCAAGCTGGGCCAGGCCGTCCGCGATGATATGGTCGGCGGCAAGGTCCGCCTCGGTGACCGGCGAGCCGTCCTGCTTGCCGTCGATCCGCATCGCCGCGCGGTTGACGCTGAGGATCGCCTCGCCCGCCTTCACCACCAGCGCGGTGAGCGGCTCCATCAACCGGGATGCGGCCTCGGCGTCGATGATCCTCACCTGTGTGCCTCATTCGTCAGCAAGTCTCGTCCCCCTCAGTTGATTCGCCCGCCGCCCTTTATGGCCGCTTCGAACCTATCGCAAGCTAGCTGCCACGGGCTGGCGAATGTTAGAACCCGCAGCATCCGTCAAGCATGCGTGATTCGCGGCGTCCAGCGCCGTGCATTTCAGGAACCCTCCAGGACCCCTTTATATGTCTGACGCCTCGTCGCCCGCGACCGCTACTGCTCCCGATATGCTCGAACTCGCAGCACTATTGTGCTCGCGGGTCTGCCACGATCTCATCAGCCCCGTCGGCGCCATCGTCAACGGGCTCGAAGTGCTCGACGACGATCCCAAGCCGGAAGATCGCGAATTCGCGCTCGACCTGATTCGCAAGAGCGCCAAGACCGCCTCCGCCCGGCTCCAGTTCTGCCGTCTCGCCTTCGGCGCCGCCGGCTCCTCCGGCGCGCAGATCGATCTCGGCGATGCCCAGACCATGGCGCGCGGCCACATCGAGGATGGCAAGTGCTCGATCACCTGGAATCTGCCGCGGCTCCTGCTGCCGAAGAATCGCGTCAAGCTGCTGCTCAACATGCTGGTCGTGTCCCAGCACACGATCCCGCGCGGCGGCATGCTGACGATCGACCCGATCGGCGAGGGCGAGACGATGAGCTTTCGCATCACCGCGACCGGACATAATGCGCGTCTGCCGCAGAACATCTCCGAGCTGCTGAGCGGCGAGCGCGGCCCTGCTGCGGATGCGCATGCGATCCAGCCTTACTATACGCGGCTGCTGGCGCAGGCCTGCGGTCTCACCGTGACGCTCAAGCCGGAAGGCGAAGCCATCATCATTACCGCTTCGTAAACGCGCGCAGCGCGCTCGGCATCTTAATCAAATCTTTACGAGGCGCTTCGGCTTGTCCGGAGCGCCTTATCTCTTTGTTGGTTCCGTTCTTTTGCACATACTCAACCAATATTAAACGCTTTGCGGTGAAGCTGGCCCCATTCCGAATAGGCGCATCACAATTCGTGCGTGCCCGCCCTGTATGAAGGCCTGTTTTCATGGATGATCTGTTGCGGGAGTTTTTGACGGAGACCAGCGAGAGCCTGGACACCGTCGACAACCAGTTGGTGAAGTTCGAGCAGGAGCCGAACAACGCCAAGATCCTGGATAACATCTTCCGCCTGGTCCACACCATCAAGGGCACCTGCGGCTTCCTCGGATTGCCGCGGCTGGAAGCGCTGGCGCATGCCGGCGAGACGTTGATGGGCAAATTCCGTGACGGCATGCCGGTGACGGGGCAGGCGGTGACGGTGATCCTGTCCTCGATCGACCGCATCAAGGAAATTTTGGCCGGCCTGGAAGCCACCGAAGCCGAGCCGGAGGGGACCGACCGCGATCTCATCGACAAGCTGGAAGCGATGGTCGAGCAGGGCATGGCGGCAATGGCGGCAGGTACCGCTGCTCCCGTCACTGAGGCCCCGCCGCTGGCGCCGGAAGCACCGGTTGCCGCTGCTGCGCCGGCAAACATGACCACGGGGTCGCTGATCGAGCAGACCCTGGAGCGCCCGCTGCGTCCGGGCGAAGTCTCGCTCGACGAGCTCGAGCGCGCCTTCCGCGAGACCGCGATCGAAGCGCCGGCGCCCGCGCCCGTTGCCAAGGCTGAAGCCAAGGCCGAGCCCGCGCCGGCCGCTGAAGCGCCCGCGCCCGCCGCCAAGGAAGCAAAGCCCGCCAAGGAGAAGGCCGCGCCGAAGAAGTCGATGGCCGACGAGGGCGCATCCGAAGGCGA